>CABMDC010000012.1 GCA_902384795.1 Candidatus Gugararchaeum adminiculabundum
AGCGCGCGCTGTTCCGCAGGTGAATAGGATTGGCTTGCAGAATTTCTTCGCCGCGCAGGCGAGAACTGTGCTGTCAAGCCCGCCGGAGAACATTATGCCTAGGGGTTGGCCTCTTGCTGCCTCTTCTTTTACTGAATCGGAGATCGCAAGCGCGAGCAGCTGCAGTTTTTTTTCGTAGTTGTCGTTCATCTGGCGCACCTGAAATAAAAAAGTGAGCGGGACCGGAGGGATTTGAACCCTCGACCTTTGCCTTAGGAGGGCACCGCTCCATCCAAGCTGAGCTACGGCCCCGCGTTATGGTGGATTATCTATTGGGCAGTTAAATTATTTAAGTTAGACAACCATAAGAATAGGTGCAGAATGGGCGGAGATTATGGCTGAAACCCAGAAGAAGGCCGGAGAAAAAACTAATTTTGACGAGATGATTGCAAAAAAGGCGTTCGTAAAATTCCAGCCCATGAGCGGCGGCCCAACGATGATCGGCTATGTTGTCGGAAGGGATGCTGACAAAAAACTTATTGTGAAAATCAAGGAACATAACAGGCTGCTGAGATTATTCAAGAAAACCAGGCACGAATACAGGGTGGAGGAGCAGCTGGTGAAGCCCTTGGAGAAGCCGGCAGTGGCTGAAGAAAAGCCAAGAGAAGAGGCGCCAAAACCGCCCGAAGAAAAACCAGTGCAGTCCGCAGCCCCAAGGCAGTGGACAGAGAAGCAAAAAACAATTTTGTTCACTTACAAGTTGATTGTCAAGGGCATGAACGATGCGGAAAAATATACATTCCTAGGATATTTGAGCGAAACAGACAGGATCCTTACTGATAGCAAGGAGCTAGGGGAAACGCTTGACAGGTGGAAGAACCTGGCGGAGGACAAAGAGTTTATCAAGCGATACCCGGAGATTGGAGTGGCGTGGAAAGCATTCATGAAAACAGAGGAATATGACGTAGCCAAGGTATTGCGCAAAAGGCCGGTAGTTACTGAAGAACAAAAACAGCATATGTTTAGGCAGATGAGGTCCGGCCTTGAGAGGCGGGTGGATCCGAAGATAGCGAAAAACAAAATTGCGATTTTGATAGACATACCGTCCCACTCGCTCCACATACTTAAAAACGGGAAAATTGCTGAAAGCTACGAGGTGGCGGTTGCGGATAAAGAGGATGGCAGGACGCCGGTCGGCCTGTTCAGAATAGCGGAGAAAACAAAGGATCCCTGGTGGAACCTGACGGACGGCGAGGTGGCGGATGCGAAGAGAGAAGGGTGGTGGACCGGGACAAGGAGGATTCCCCCGAGCCCGGATAATCCTATGGGACCGTACGATATGAGGCTCAAACAGTGGGGCGGGAGTTCGACAAATTATTTTATCCACGGGACGGATTCGAGGCATACGGATTATTCAACGCGCGGCTGCGTGAGCGTGTGGCGGGATGACAAATACATAGAGCACATCTTCAAACTGGTCCCCCGTGGCACGCCGGTGCAGATTGCCTATGAAAGCATCTATGTTTCAGCTGACAAAAGCAAATTGTACATATTTGCGGACATATACGGGAGAGGAATAGATACTGCGGCGCGGATTTATGAGAAGCTGAAAAATGCCGGGGTTAGGATTACTCCGGAGATAGACAAGGGGGTCAAGGATGCGCTTTCCCGTGTCGGAAGTGACATTAGGGATGAACCATGGATGGCCGTAGCGTTGAAATAAGATGAAAAATGGAAAGTGATGTTTATGGCTGAAACCCAGAAGAAGGCTGAAAAAACTAATTTTGAAGAGATGATTGCTAAAAAGGCGTTCGTAAAATTCCAGCCCATGAGCGGCGGCCCAACGATGATCGGCTATGTTGTCGGAAGGGATGCTGACAAAAAACTTATTGTGAAAATCAAGGAACATAACAAGCTGAAGAGATTGCTCAGGAAAACCAGGCACGAATACAGGGTGGAGGAGCAGCTGGTGAAGCCCTTGGAGAAGCCGGCAGTTGTGAAGACCAAGCCTGCCGAGGGAAAGCCAGGGGAAGAGGTGGCGCCGCCAAAACCTCCCGAAGAAAAGCCAATGCAGCCAGCAGCAGGAAAACAATGGAGAGAGGAGGAGAAGGAGATTCTGGCGGCTTACCCGTCACTTGCCGGGGATATGAGTGATGCGGAAAAATATGCTTTCACGAGATTTGTCAGTGGAACAAGGAATAGCCTGGGGGACGTGAATACGCTGGCGAAAAAAATCAATGGATGGCAGAAACTTGCAAAGGACGGAAAATATGCCGCGCAATATCCTGATTTTATTGTGGCCTGGGAAGCTTTTAGAAAAACAGGCGAATATGGGAGCGCTGTGAAATTGCTCGGGGAAAGGGGAAAGAAAAAGGAGAGGCCAACTGTGGGAAAAAAGCCTGAGGGGAAGAGGCTTGTGGAAATCCCCCCGGAGCCGCCGGAAGTAAAGGTGCCGAAAGTGCCTGAACTGGAAAAAGCTCCCCCAAGAAAGATAGTGAGCGAAAGCGACAGGGCCGAGGCACGGAGGCAGTACAGGGCCGGTGTTGGCTATGGCAAGCAGGAGAATGCGCTGGTGTGCTTTACCAAGGCGATAGCATTGGATCCGAATTATAAGGAGGCATACAGGGGAAGAGGGCTTGTGCTCATGGGCAAGATGAAATACAGTGAGGCGCTTGCGGACTTTAACATGGCGCTGAGAATAGATCCCAACTATTCATTGGCCAGGAAAAACAAGGCCGCTGCGGAAAAGGAGATTGGCGAGTATAAGGTGGCGGACAAAAAGATAACGCTGCAGGCGATCGACCCTTACATTCAGTTTGGCCAGTTTGCTGACGCTGAAAAGGAAATCGGAAGGGCATTGAAGAACGGGTGGATTTCGCAAAAGCAGGCGAACACAAAACGCGCGGAAATACACCTTAGGAAAGGAACTGATTACACCCTGAGGGGGGACAAGGCAAGTGAAGGGAAGAAAATGGGATTGTATACGAGTGCTGAATCGGAGTTTACACAGTCCATAAACCTGAACCCAACGCGGGAGGCGTACACTGGCAGGGGCTATGTCAGGGGCCGGATGTCCAAACTTACTTCATTTGCCCATCCGGGCATAAAAACTAAGTATGGCATTGGCGCGATAGAGGATGGCGCAAAGGGGAAGAAGGCCGGGAAGTAGCGTCCGGCCGGCTGTTCTGCTTTTAATTCTTTTTTATCAAAATCATACCCATGGCTAAGACCTATCATATCGGACTCGTGGGCGGAGACGGAGTTGGCCCTGAAGTTTTGCGCGAGGGAAAAAAGGTAGTGGATGCTGCGACGCGCGGATTCAAGATCGACTGGGTGGACTACCCCTATGGCGGGGAGCACTACATGAAAACCGGCGAGCTTTTGCCTGATGCGGCAATCGAGGAAATGAGGAAACTGGATGCCATTTATTTGGGCGCAGTGGGCCACCCGAAAGTGAAAACCGGGATTATTGAGAAAGGATTGCTATTGAAAATGAGGTTTGCGCTTGACTTGTATGTGAATTTGCGGCCCGTGAAATTGTACGAAAATGTGCCGACAGTTCTGGCTGGCAAGGGGCCCAAGGATATCAACTTCTATGTGGTGCGCGAGAACACCGAGGACTTCTATATTGGGTCCGGCGGGACTGTGCACGAGGGGACGGAGGACGAGGTTGCGTTCCAAATCGGGACCGTGAGCTACAAGGGAAGCAAGAGGATTATGGAATACGCGTTTGAATTGTGCAAGGAGAAAGGGATGAACCGCGTGACCGCAGTGGACAAGGCAAATGTGTTGACGTACGTTTACGGATTATGGAGAAGGGTGTTTGAGGAAGTGGGCGCGAAATACCCGAACATTGAAAAGGAGAATAATTTCGTTGATGCGATCACCCAGTGGTTTGTGCGCAAGCCCGAGTGGTACCAGGTTGTGGTGACCCCGAACATGTTCGGTGATATTATCACGGATTTGGCTGCGGCGATACAGGGAGGAATGGGCATGGCTGCCGGCGGGAACATCAACCCTGGAAAGGTGTCCATGTTCGAGCCGATTCACGGAAGCGCCCCTAAATATACCAATCAGAATGTCATCAACCCGATCGCTGCCATACTCGCGGGTGGGATGATGCTGGAGCACATTGGGGAGAAGAAAGCTGGCGCCAATATTGAAAGGGCAGTGGAAGAAGTGATGAAGGACGGAAAAGTCAGGACCAAGGATTTGAACGGCACCAGCAAGACCAGCGAAGTGGGCGATGAAGTGGCAAGGAAAGTTGCAAAGCTGGTTGGCTAAATGGAAAACTCCAAGGCTGCAAAAATCATTTACTCCGCGTTTGTTATTGTCCTTATCCTGTGGATTGCGAGCATTGTTGGCGCGGCGTATATTGCAAAAGGAGGGGATACGACCACGGCAGGAGTGATTTATGCGTTTCACCGGCCGCTGTGCCACCAGCTTCCTGAGAGGTCGATCTGCGTTTTTGATTCGGGAAGAATCGGGGAATGTGCACCCAATGGCGAGGCGCAGCTGGCGGGCGGGGAAATCGTTTATGCCGGGTTTGACCAATTCACCATGAGGCCGCGCGAAGTGGTCTGGCAGGATGGCGAGCGGGGTTATGAGTTTGCGGAATGCGCGCGCGATACCGCAATCTATGTTGGCGTGCTGCTTGGATTTTTGATTCTGCCGCTTATCAAAAAAATTGACTCGCTCTATGTGCCCAGGGTCTGGCCGCTTATTCTGGCGATGGTTCCGATCGGGATGGATGGCGGCACGCAGTTGCTGGGCTGGAGGGAGAGCACGGACACGCTCCGCATAATAACAGGATTGATTGTTGGAATCGTGCTCCCGTTTTACATCATGCCCATGGCGAACAGGCTCGCGCTTGGCTTATTTTCCAAAAAATCCGGGAAAAACGGTTCGGAAAAGATTAATAAGGAAGGGAAATAATCACTTAACAAATAATTATTGAGAGGGATGATAATGGCAGGATTCTTAGACCAGTTTAAGCCGTACAAGAATGACGGGGTTGCGGGCGGAATGCTCGGCGCTGTTTTCCTGGCGGCAACTCCGCTTTGCTGCATTGCGCCGCTGATTGGCGGGTTCCTTTCCACCATTATAATGCGCAGAAGCGGGGACAGGAGCGTAACCAATGACAGCGGAACACGGACAGGCGCGGTTGCGGGAATGGTGACTGCGTTCGCAGCGCTTCCCATAATGCTGGTCTGGAGCGTATTCGGATTCTCCGCATTGGGGGAGCAGCTTGCGGTCGCCAATTCCAATCTTGGCTTCCTCGGGGGGAATGTCAGCGGGCTTTACGGAATTGTCGGAATTGTAGTTTACCTTATAGGCGCGGTGATACTCTTCCCGATTCTTGGGGCCATTGGCGGCGGAATTGGAGCGGCGTTGGCAAACAGGAAATAAGAGCGTACCGTGTTTACCAGAGCCGCTCTTATGAGTTTCAGAATACAAAGCGAAACTGGCAAACGGATGGATGAAGGACTCGCGCGGCAAAGCGCGCTCGCCTTCATCCTAAAATACGATTATAGAATGGAGAAGAATAAAATGAAACCTTCCAACCGTAGCTTAGTACCGGGCATTGATTCGGCAATCATATCGGGGGAGGGTCAGGAGGAACCTCAAACTGGGGAGGGGCGCTCCCCTCCGCGGTTCGGAATGATGCTATGAAAATAGCGATTATCGGCGGAAGCGGGGAGTTTGGAAGCTTCTACGCGAAACTTTTTCAGGAAGCCGGCTTTGATGTGACCATTACTGGAAGGGACCAACAAAAGTGCAAAAAAGTCGCGCGCGAAAACGGGGTGAAGTGCGCGGGCTCGAATGCCGAGGCGTGCGCGGATGCGGATGTGGTGATTATTTCTGTTCCCATTAAGGAAACGGTCAGCGTTGCCAAGGAAATTGCGGAAATCGCGCCCAAGGATTGCCTATTGATGGATTTTGCCAGCGTGAAAGTCCCGGTTGTGAAAGAGCTGAAAAAGGCGAAGTGCTCGGAAATTGCCGGCTGCCACCCGATGCATGGGCCGCGGATTTCCAGCCTCGCTGGGCAATCGGTAATTTTTGTGCCCGTGAAAAAAGGCGGGAAATACGAGAAGATTGTGAAATTCTTTGCTGACCGGGGCGCGCGGATTTTTGAAACCACTGCCGAGGAGAACGATAAGATTTTGGGAATGGTACAGCTGCTCACGCACTATGTGTATATTGCAACCGCCTCCACTGCGCGCGCGCTGGATATTGATGTGAAGAAATCAAGGAAATTCGCAAGCCCGATTTATGAAATGACCATTGACATGATTGCGAGGATCATCGGGCAGAATCCCTATTTGTACGCGCAGATTCAGATGAGCAACCCCTATTCCAGGGAAGTGCACGAGGCTTTCATAAAAGAGGCGCAGAAGCTCGCCAAGGCCGTGGAGGAGAATAACGAGGGGGAATTCGTCAAAATAATGAAGAATGCCGCAACGCACTTCGGAAATTTCGAGGATGCCATGGCGCGCAGCGACAAGCTGATTGATGCGCTGAACGAGGAAATCAGGGAGTTGAAGGGGAGCGTTGGCAGCGAGGTTGTGCTTCAGAATATTTATTCTGGAACGGTGCACGAGGGGAGATTGGCCAGCGTTGATCCGGAATTTGTTGAATTGGAAGTGGGAAAGAAAAAAAGCAAAATCAAGAGCTCGAACATCAGATTGCTTTCCGGCGAGAAATTGCGCGAATGGAAAATGAACGATGCGGTGAGCAGGGATTACTCGTTCGTTTTCGAAAAATGCGATGCCAAGGAGGTGGTTGCCTGCGCGCAAAATATTGATGGGGAAAATGGCGACATCCTGCAGGTAAAGGCGATTGACGAGTATGCGCTGGATGGCGGGAAAAAGAGCGTCACGCTTAGGTTCTGGTTTTACAAGAATGCGGACGTCAAGGGGCTGGAGAGGAAGGTGCTGGCCAGGTTTGCGGGGATAGGGGCGAAACAGAGGTAAAGGAGCTGGTGGGACAAAAGTAAATCTTTAAATTAGAGTTCCACTGAAATCCTAGGCTATGTACAAAAAACTCTCATTTGCAGTATTGGCATTAGTACTGATTAGTACAGCGGTTTTCGGGGGCTGGGCGGAAAGGCTCAAGGTTGAAGTGACAGGGAACAACAGCATTCCGATTTCCGATGTGGACGTAAAAGTGACCCACCAGTGGAGCGACTACCTGAGCAGGTGCGACTCAAAACTCACCGGAAAAACGGACGAGAACGGAATCTATGAAACCCAGGTGTTGAACGAGGTCGTGACACCGGATGAATGTGTTTACAGCGGGACTTTCATCTGCAGGATGTCGGACCCGTGCCTGGAAGTGTTTTACCAGATCGCGGTGACAGCGCCAGGGGTCAGCAGCGAACCTATTCTCACTAAATTCGGCTGGGGAAAAGATGCGGACGGGGTGCATATTGAGAGATTCAGATCCACCAGCGCTTACCAGCGGGTGAACGTCACGGTAAAAAACCAGATCGGCCTGCCGATTTACAATGTGACAGTGAAGATAACCGGCCCGATCCAGGCGACCAAATTTACTGATGAAAACGGGCAGGTGAAATTCACTGCCCAGAAGAGCTCCCAGGTGATTGTGGGAGTTGTGCAGGGAACAAAGACGACCGAATACAGGCAGACTGTTGGAACCCATGACATTGAGATACCGGCCATGGTTTTCCAGTTTGACGGAACTTTGATGATCAGGGTGGTGGGCGAGGACAAGGTGGCGGCGGAAAATGCCGAAGTGGCCATAGCCTATGGAAATGAAACCCAGGTCGGAAGCACTGATGACCAGGGTGTTGTCGAGTTCAAGGATGTAAACGCCCTGGACAGCATCGCCATTTCTGCAAGGCTCAATGACATTACGCTGAATAAGACGATAAAATTGGACAATGTGAGCGAAAGCGACCTGGTTTTCTTCTTTGAGAACCCGACCAGGTTCAGCAATGTGAGCGCCAAGGAGAGCGGGTGCAATGTGACGTTCTACGCGAATTTGCAGAGCCCCAGGTCAAAGGAGGAGGCGCTGAAGGCGAAAGTTGAATACAACACTTCCGAGGGGGAAGTCGGAACCATTGACATGAACTGGAATGGAAGCGTTTTCTCTGCGGCCAAGTGCATTAACACCTCGACTGTCCAGTGGAAAGTGAGCGCCCAGGATAGTTATGGCACAAAGAACTCCGCTTCCATGGCGCTTAATCATACCATGACCGGAACGGGGATACAGGGGGGAAACCAGGGTGGGAATCAGGGGCAACAGGGAACAGGAAAAGTGAATAACAGCCAGGGGGCGGGGATAGTCCAGCAGCTGGCAAAGGAAACCGGCTCCGAAGCAACCGCCTATGCGGTGATAATCTCCATCATACTGGTTGTGATAATCTCCATTGTGGCGGTCGGGATACTTTTCACAGGCTCCAAGAAAAGAAGCGGAGGAGAAAGCTCTGACCTGGGCGGGATGCTAAGGCTTAGGAGAAAGGATGAGTTCTGATCCCATGAAATTCGGACTGGCCGCAAAATGCATGGTTCTTTCGTTTTTTGTATTTTCTTCTTTCCTTATTTTCGGATGTTGCAGCATTTCCAAGGCCTCGGGCGAGGTGTGCCCGCGCCTGGGTGACATAGAGGACAGGGAAGCGTGCTGGACCGGATTTGCCATCGCGGCAAAAGATGCGGTCGGATGCCTGAAGATTGAAACCCAGCAGACAAAGGTGGGCTGCTTTACCGGAGTGGCCGCGGTTAAAAAGAATTCCACGGTTTGCACCGATTATCTTGACGGGGCGGAAAGCGACAGCTGCGTTATCGGGGCTGCGACCACTGCGAAGAATGAGGCCATGTGCGCCGGAGCCGAGGATTTGGCAGTGAGGAGCGCGTGCCCGAGCATGGTTGAGGCTTCGATAAACGGCGATGAAAAGGCGTGCCTGAAGATTGAGCGCGTTGATTTGAAGACCGCCTGCGTGAAAGGGATTCTTGAAGCGAAAAAGGCAAAGGATTCCGCATTTAATTTCGGCTAGAAAAATAAGCGCTATAAAATAAATTTGCCTTTTTGGAATTCGCGCAAAATCACTTTTGCAGCCTCAAAAGTCGAGGCTTCGCCCCCTTTTTGCAGGAATCCCCTGCGCCTGGCGATTGATTCCAGAACCTTGTTAGCATCTGTGCTGATTGGAACCCGGTAGAAATGGAAAATCTCGTCATTGTTGGAATTGATGAAATTTTGGATCAGCGTGAGCGCCAGTGATTCCGGGTCCGGGACGTTCTCTGCCGAAATTGCGCCCTTGAGCGCGATTGCTCCTTTTTTCTCCTCGAAATTCACCACACCCGGGGTGTCGCACAGGAAAATGTTCTGGTTTGCGATCTTGATCCAGTTGGATGAGCGCGTGATGCCAGGGAGGAAACCTGTTTTTGCGGCCTGTTTTCCGGTAAACGCGTTTATGAAGGAAGATTTGCCCACATTGGGAAAGCCGAAAACCACGATGCGTATTTCCCCGCCTGCCGGCTTTCTGGCGAGCTTTTCGCGCGCAGATGCGAGGACGGCATTTTTGAAGGCTGGAATTCCCTGCTTGGTCTTTGAGGAGATGAAAAAGCACCTTTGCTTGTCCGGGAGAATGAGGATGGATTTGAATTTCTCGCTGATTAAATCGCTCTTGTTTATGGCAAGGAACATTTTCTCGCGCATCCTCCTGTCGAAATTGAGAACTCTCGTTCCCTGGATGTCGCGCGCATCAAGCACCTCTATGGCTATGTCCGAGTCTGAGAGGAATTTCGCTATTTTCGGAAAATTGATTTTCTTGCGCAGTAGTGGCATAGAGGAATTTTGGCTGGGATGATATAAATAGGGAAGGAATGGGTTAAATACACGTGAGTTCATAAAAAACAACTATGATGAAGGGCAGAATTGTGTATGCACGGAATGCAATGCTTACGGACTATGGCACTAAGAGAGTAACGGAGCTTTACGCAAAATATGATGCGGCAACTATTGTACATATTCCCGGTATTGCTATCCATGGAACGACTACGGGCTTCTTGAAGAAAAATGAGAATAGAATGAAAGACTATTTAAAACAGCCAAAAAAGCATAGAACTTTATTTTCGGACATGGAAGCAACGCAGAAAGCCATGCCCTCTGGCCATGCATTCTTTCTGAGTGGAAAGTTTTTGGAGGAGATGCCACCTGAAGAGTTTTTTGAACGCCTTGCGATATCTGCGATTTCAGTCGCCAAATTCGCAGTGGGCTATGCCCAAAAAAACACTGGAAGCTGGATTGGCACTGAAAAGGATAGGCCAGCAGTGATTATTTTGATAAAAACAGGCGAATTGGAATTTCGAAAAGTTATGCAGTCAGAAATAGTTAGCTGCTTTAAGAGTGGTTATAAAGAATTTGATTCGATAAGGGGTAAAGTCGAGCAGTTCGTTCTGGATGAAAAGAAACATGCAAATGCCGATGACTCTTGCGCACTAGTCATCGATAAATTTGCGATAGCGATAGTCGAGCGCATATTTGAGATCGCAAAAGAGAATGCCCAGGGAAAAATGCGTATGCGGGAGCCGCTTACGGATAAATAGATTATTGCAGCCTAATCGCGTCCAGATTCATCGGCGCCCGGGATTCGAGGTTCAGGTACCTTGAAAGCGCGCGCGAAAGATCGTCGCACTTGGTCTCATCCCCGTGGCAGGTGAAAATCCTCTCAGGCTTGGGCGAAAGGTGCTTGGCAAAGCTCACCAATTGCAAACGGTCGGAGTGGCCGGAGAATCCTTCCACTGTTTCAACGCGCAGGTTGATTTTCATGGTGTTGATCCTTCCGTCGTCCCCGAGTGTCGGGATTTCCTTCAGCCCGCGCTGAATCTTTCTTCCCAATGAGAGCGAACTCTGGTAGCCTACGAACAGCAGTGCGCTGTTCGGGTCTTCTGCAAGCATTTTCAGGAATTCTAGCGAAGGGCCTCCGGAAAGCATTCCTGCCGGCGCGAGCAAAATTGCGGGCGGGCCGGCAACGATTTCCTTCCTGTCCTGCTTCACTGGCTCGAAAATCTTGCTTTCAAACGGTGAATCATTGGATAGAATCCTGCGCTGCACATTGTGCTTCAGGTATTCAGGATAGGCGGTGTGGATTGCGCTTGCCTCCAGCACCATTCCGTCTATGTAAACAGGAACATTCACGTCCTTGAGGTTCGGGTTGATTTTGAATTGCTCCTCTAGAACCAGCATGAGCTCCTGGGCACGGCCCACTGCGAAAACCGGAATCAGAACTTTGCCGCCTTTCTTTATCACTTCGGCGCAGATGTCGCCGATGCGGTTTTCCGCATCGTTCCTCTTGGGCGAAATATCGTTTGCGCCGCCGTAGGTGCTTTCCATGAATAATGTTTCAAGCCTTGGGAAGCGGTTGTGGCAGTTGTCAAACAATTTCGTGAATCCGTATTTCATGTCCCCGGTGTAGACCAGATTGTGAAGCCCCTCGCCGATGTGCAAATGCACCATGGATGAGCCGAGTATATGGCCCGCATTGTGGAACGTGAGTTTTATTTCGCTGGAAATGTCCGTGACCTCCTCGTAATCGCGCACAATCATCCTGCTCATCATTTTGCGCACATCGTTCTTGGTGTAGGGGCAGGTCATGCCCGGGGTCTTGTTCAAAATGTCGACGTAATCGAACTGAAGCAGGACTGCGAGGTCGCGCGTTGGCGGGGTGCAGTAGATCGGCCCGTCGTACCCATAGGCATACAAATAGGGAATGAAACCGCAGTGGTCCAGGTGGGCGTGGGTTAAAATGACCGCGTCCAATTGCTCAAGCGAAAGGTTCATGGCGTTCAGGTAGGGGAAGCTCTTCTGCGCGTCAGTGGATTCTGGATTGATGCCGCAGTCGATCAGAATCTTGTCATTGGGGGTTTGCACCAGCATGCAAGTTCTTCCCACTTCCTTGAAGCCGCCTAGTGCCGTAACTTTCACCCAGTCGCTTTTTGCCGCTGGGATTGAGCTGATCTTTTTTCCGAGCGTGACCAGGAATTTTTTCCTGTCACCTGATTCTTTTATGAGCGCGTCGCGCACTCCGCGGATTGTGCGCGAAGGCATTGTAGGGGTTCGGAGAATCTTTGGGGTCCAGCTTGTCCTGGTGATTATCTGCTTCAGGGTCATTCCGCCTTTGCCGATTACCAGGCCTGGCTTCATTGCCTCGATGTTCACTTCGCAGAAATCCGCGTTGAACGCTAGGTTGTTTATGCCTGCCTCGGGCGGGACCACTGATTCGATTATCTTTTTGGCTTCCTCCGCCGGAAGCAGTGAAGAGGGATCGCTGCGGATGATGATGCGCTTCCTCAATGCCGCGGCCAGCTTGCGGATGAGGTTTTCATCTGCATAGAAGCTCTGGATGCTTCGCATGTACACTACCACGTCCGGGCCTTCGAATTCCAATTTTGTGAACTGGCATGCAGCCGGAAGCAGTTCAGAAACTTTTTTCTCCATTTCTTTTATAGTCAAAAAAACTCCTCAAAAATTTTCTAGTATTATTTTCTATTTTCTAGTATGATGGTTATGGACACACTATTTAGTCGCCCAAAAACCGCGCTCTGGTTGCGCGGATTGCTGTTTTGTTGTTTGTTCGGTTTGCAATCAATTTGCTTGTTTATTTCACTTGAGCTGGTTTCTTCGCCTTTTGCGCAGAGGTAAGGGTCGCAATTTCATCCTTGCTGTACTCCTTTACCCCGTCCTTGGTTATCGTGAAAAGCGTTATGCCATCGCCGCTGGCGCAGTCGCGCTTCATGGCTACCGAGAGCGCCCTGAGTGCGAGCGGAATCGAATCCTTTACCGAGGTGTTGTCCTCGTAGGCGTCTTCCAATAAACCATAAGCCATGGGCGAGCCGCTTCCTGTGGAAACGAACTTTTCCTCGGTCACTCCGCCGACCATGTCCAAATTGAATACCCTTGGCTTTTCGTCATAGCCGCCAACCAGCAGCTGGACGAAATAGGGGTAGAACTTGTAATTCTGAAGGATGTTTGCGAGCAGGGTTGTTGCCGCCCCTACGCTCATGGGCTTTCCGTTCTTGAGCCTGAAGAGCTGGGCTTCGGCTGTGACCAATCGGACGAGGGTCTGGGCATCGCCCACTGAGCCGGCGATGGTCATTGCCAGGTTGTCTGCGATCTTGAACACCTTCTGCGCCTCCTTGTTGGCAATGAAATAGCCCATGGATGCGCGCTTGTCCGATGCCAAAATCACTCCGTCGCTGCATACCAGGCCGACCGTGGTCGTTCCGGTTTTCAGCTTTTTCGTTAAAGTTTCTTCGTCCAAACAAATCAACCTCTTAAACGTATTTGCGGTTTCAAACAAAAATCCAACAGTTATAAGGCTGGCATAATGGTTAAAAATTGCAAAATACGCTCGCCTTGTATTCGCTTGTAAATATGAAAATATATAAAGGTTAGTGGCGCCTTCGCCCGAAGTTCAGGCCTAGGCCTTTGCCACTTGGCTGATTCCGTCTAACTGGGAATTCTTTGGTTTTTTGAATAGCGCTGCGATTGCGGCTTTTCCGGCTACGGAATCGGCCGCGGATTTTGCGGAGTTTCCGAGCGAATGGAGCGGCTCGAGATTTAATTGCGCGATAATCAATTTGGTTTCCTCGGATGGGCGCGGCAACTCGATGGATGGCCCGGATTTTAACACTGGTTGCTTTACTCCTTGTTCTGCCATAGATTGATTATGGGTTTTGGAGTTTAAATAGGTTCGGGCATCCCGAGCTTTGCTACTAAAAGGGCGAAAATCACGGGTATTAGGAGCAAGTGAGGGAATTTAGGAGCAAAACTATCTAGCGATTCTGATAAGAATACCGCGCTTTTTTAAGCGTATATGTTTTCCAAAATTCGTCTATTATTTCCAAAGCTTCTGTCCCTGCTTTAATTCGCGCACTAGTTAAACCTTTTAGATGTGGATTTTGTGCATATGTTTCTTTTTGCTCTGGAGAAGTAAAAATATGGCAACTATACGGAGTTTTATTTGCTAACCAAATAGCATAGAATATACGCCTACAAAATAAGTCATCTGTAGGATGAGTTTCTTCTGGTAGCACCTCTTTCACTGAATCATGAATATATGTTTCTTCTTTAAATGCAGCACGTAAATAGTTTTCATTCATATTTTTTTGTTCAAGTAAGTCTTTTACATCAAAATCAAGCATTATATTATGGTCTCCTTTATGTTCTTCTGAACTACTTTTTATGAACATTAATTTTTTGAAGCCACTTATTTTTGAATTTTGTTCAGATGCCAAAAGCCATTTTACAAAATATTTATCACAAAGAATACGGGAAGAATATCTGGTTCGCACCATGCACTCACTGAAGTTCTTTAATAAGTAATTCGTCTGTAACGATTTCTACAGAAAGTATTTTAGTGAATGAACCTATCTCTTTGCTTACTTTGAGTAATTCTCCTTTTGGAGCTTCAAGAATTTTCTTCTTCAATTCTTCACTACAAGTAACATCAGCATTTACTTTAATAAATTCCTGCACATCCTCTGTTAAATCAATATCCACAATTTTGACTGCCATTCTAATCGCCAATTTACTTATTTGACCAAACTTGTATTTATCAATTCCCATATCTTCTTACGTCGAAAGAACACTCTGTAACTGAATGAACCATACATTTATAAACCTTTCGTCTTTCTAAAATTACTCTCAAACTCAATCTTTACTCCCAGTTCAAAGCTCTCATGTATCAGCACAACAATATTATGGGCTATGAACTTGCAGAGCAGTTCATTCTCCCGCGCTACCTTGTTCTTGCTCCTCACCTTGTCCCCGAACTTAGCCTTTACCATGTTAAAGGTAGATTCCACATTGCTCCTCTTGTGGTAGTGCTGGTAAAACTCCTCCTGATTCAGTTGGAAATACAGGAACATCTTTCTCCACAGCATAGAACCGCCAGCCTTGCCCGTTGAGTTGGATTTAAACGGGATATAGGCTTGTCCCCCTGCCTCTTTCACAGCCTTGTAGTTATCACGGCTGGAATACGCTTTATCGGCTGATACTTCATTCATTGTAAAACCCTGTTCATGCGTTGTAGCCACAAGAGGGGCGAACTGCGGGCAGTCTGCGCCATTCTCCGCAGTTACCTCAATCGCAGTAACCACATTGGTTTTTACCCCTGTGCAGATATGCGCCTTAATCCACTGGTGCGACCTGTTAAGCTCGTATTTGTCCTCAGCGTATTCTCCGAAGCTTCTGGTGCGGAAGCCTGAGCTATCCACTGCAAACTGTGTTTCTACTGCTTTCAGGGGCAGAGCAGAGAGGACTATCAGTTCGTGAAGGATAGGGGTTAAATCAGCCTGATTAAGCAGTTTGTTTATTGCGTTGTAATTCGGAGTTTTGCTTATCTGTTCCTTGCCTTCTGCGTTCTTGTAAAGGGAGTATGCCCGTCTGCTAGACAACTGCGAATAAACCTTCTGTATGGCGCAGAAAACGCTTTCATTCAGGCTTAAACGTGGTCTGCCCCTGCCCTGCTCAGGCTCTTCTATCCCGTTCACTAAGTCCATTAGAAGCTCATCAAACATCTTTACCTCGCTGTTTTGAGCCTGTGTGTAAGCTTTCCATGCTTGGGGTCGGGAAATGCGCTTTTCCTTCACTACCTTGCCCTGCGGGGTGTCTATTTCGGTTTTGAGGTAGTAGCGGACAGCATAGGCGTGCTTGCAGGTTGTCTTTCGTTTCTGGCTGTCCGGGCAGGTGCATGAGAACATCTCATCCACGATATAGAATCCATCCTCAGACTGCGAAGGAACTCTCCAGCCGTCGGTGGTTTTCTTTATCTTCCCTTCCCGTGCGATTTCCATTCCTCTTATTTGCCTCATTTCCATACCAATCAACTCCTTAACTACATAACTACTTATCTATATATGAACCTACAAGCTTATAAATAGATATGTTGTTATCTATATATGGCAGTTTTGAACCAAAACCTACCCGATGACCTCACGAGCAAATTCAACGAGGCAGCACGGGAAAAATTCGGCGATAAGAAGGGCTGCAAAAGAAGCGCACTAATCGAAGCTATTGGAGACTGGCTAAAAAAAGAGAAGATTACTAACAAGGTGAAAAAATGAGCAAGGAGAAGCACGATTCTATTTTTATGAGGAATGTCCAGCGAGGGATAGACAAGGGAATAATCACGGTAACAGATGACGATTCAAAAATAACCTATCATTGCAAGAGGGATTATTCTGTTTCTTTCAAAAATCCCGAGGAAAAAGTAAGGGCTTCCTATTTCTGTGAGCTTGTTTTGGATTACGATTACCCCACCAAAAATATTGATATTGAGGTTACTGTCCCAAGAAGAACGCCAGAAGACAGGGCGGACATAGTTGTTTACGAGGAGGGGGGGGGCGAATATCTAGTTATCGAATGTAAAAAAGACGGAATTACTGATGCAGAATTTAAGCAGGCGATTGAGCAGGCTTTTGGGAACGCTAACAGTTTGAGGGCGAAGTTTGCTTCTGTTGTTGCAGGAATTACCAAGACAGCTTTTGATGTTTCGGGCTTTAAGCAAAGTGAAAGAGAAAAAAATGTTATTTCTGATATTCCTAAAAAATACGGGAAAACCCCGAAATACAAGTTTATCAAAGGGGATAAAGACAAGGACTTAAAAGAAGTTTCAAGAGAGGAATTAATCAGGGCTTTGGAGAAATCCCACGACACGATTTGGCAGGGGGGTAAATTAGCCCCGACCACTGCCTTTGATGAAGTGTCAAAATTGCTTTTCTGCAAATTGAGGGATGAAAAAACAACGGAAAAAGGCGAAACTTACAACTTTCAGATTGGAACGCACGAAACAGCCGAAGAAGTTTTTGAGAGAGTGAACGCAATTTATCTAGAAGCCAAAAAAGAAGACGCAGAAGTCTTTAAGGAAGATATTAGGCTAGACCCAAAAATCGTATATAACGTCGTTGAACACTTGCAGGAGTTGGCGATTAACAAGATTGATTTAGACACCAAAGGAGTGGCATTTGAGAGGTTTATGGAGGACTTTTTCAAAGGAAAGATGGGGCAATTTTTCACTCCAAGGGAGATAATCTCCTTCTGCATTAAAATGATGGAGATAAAGAAAAGCGATTTGGTGATAGACCCTGCCTGTGGCTCTGGCGGATTTCTGCTTAACACCCTTGACACGATTAGGAAGTCGGTTGAAGGGAGTTATGACGAAAAAGACGCATGGGGGCACTGGCACAAATTCGCCATGAATAACCTTTATGGAATCGAGATAAACGACCAGATAGCCAGAATCTGCAAAATGAACATGATTATCCATGATGACGGGCACACGAATGTTATCAGCACGGATTCGTTGAGGAATATTGATGAGATTACGAAAATCCACAAGGAATTCAAGAAGAATCATTTTGACATTCTCCTGACAAACCCGCCATTTGGAGCAACAGTAAAATCAACGGAAAAAGATTATTTAGGCAAATACGAATTAGGCGAAGGAAAAAAGAACCAGCAAACAGAGATACTGTTTATAGAAAGATGCCTGGAATTTTTGAACGAGGGAACTGGCAAAATGGCGATAGTTCTCCCTGATGGAGTTTTAACAAATTCTTCTCTGCAATACGTCAGGGATTTCTTAATGGAAAAAGCGCAGATTCTGGCGGTTGTTTCACTGCCACAGTTTGCCTTCTCTCATTTTGGAGCCGGAGTAAAAAGTTCTCTCGTTTTTGTAAGAAAAAAGGAAAACAAAGAAAAGACAGGCGATTACCCGATTTTTATGGCGATAGCTGAACACATTGGCTACGACGCAACTGGAAGAAAAGACCAGACAAATGATTTGAATACGATATACGACGAATACCAGAAATTCAGAGAAAACCCGAAAAATTACAAAGGCTGTTAGAATGGAATGTTTCACAGTTTATAGAAATGAGATTGAGAGAAGAATAGACCCACATTATCTGTTAAATAAAAATATCCTAGAAAAATCAGAAACCAAATTTAGGTTAGCAGAATTAGGGAGTATTTTAAAAAAACCAGTTCAATATGGCGCGAATGAGAGTGCAATAGAAGGTAATCCCAAAACGGATACTAGATACATCAGGATAACTGACATAGATAGTTTTGGAAATCTTAAAGATGATGATTGGAAAACAGCACAGAAAATAGACGATAAATATACGCTTGAGGATGATGACGTATTATTTGCAAGAAGCGGAGCAACTGCTGGAAAATGTTTTATTTATAAAAAAGATTATGGAAAATCTATATTCGCAGGGTATTTAATCCGTTTCATTTTTGATACGAAAAAAGTAAATCCAAAATATGTTTTTTACTACGCTCAGCAAGAGCGTTACAAACTTTGGGTTAATTCTATCCAAAGACCATCGGGACAGCCAAACATTAATTCCGAAGAATTCAAATCCTTCAAAATCCCTCTGCCCCCGTTAGAGTTCCAAAACAAAATAGTCAAATTGATGGAAAATGCCTATTCTAAAAAGAAACAAAAAGAAATTGAAGCCCAACAACTTATAGATTCGCTAGACGATTATATCCTCCAAGAGTTAGGAATAGAACTGCCCGAATTAAAGAATAAGATGGTTTATGTTGTGAATTCTGAGGAAATTACAGATAAACGATGCGATGCGTATTATTTCCAGCCGAAATTTGAAGAAGTCGAGAAAGCGATTAAGAAAGGAAAGTATAAGTCTGTTTTTTTGAAAGATATTGCGGAAGAAATTTTAAGTGGACAAAGACCGAAAGGCGGAGTTAGGCAAATTTCAGAAGGTATCCCAAGTCTAGGCGGAGAGCATGTTTTAGATGATGGTTCAATAGAAGCACATGATTTGAGATTTATCCCTTTTGATTTTCATAAATCTCATTTAAAGAGTAAAGCGCAGAAAAAAGACATAATCATTGTTAAAGATGGAGCAACAACTGGGAAGGTTGGCATCATCCCAGAGAACTATCCACATGCGGAGATAAATATTAACGAGCATGTTTTTTTGATAAGATGTAAAAAAGAAATTGAGCCATACTTCTTATTCTCTTTACTTAAATCCAGTTTCTGTCAATTACAGATAAACCGAGAAATAACTGGTGGCACTATCATGGGGATAATAAGAAAATCCATCGAAGATACTGAAATCCCTCTTCCGCCTCTTGCTGTTCAGAATAAAATAGCTGCCGAAGTTAAGGCAAAAATGCAGAAAGCCGAGCAATTACAGAAAGAAGCCAAAGAAGGGCTAGAAAAAGCTAAAAAAGAAGTTGAAAGTTTGATTTTAGGCTGAAATTTTATGAGCAAACGGGATAAAAGTGGTTACAAAAAAATCGTTTGGTAAAAAATTTTCCATAGTCGTTACTAACATAGTTGCCACCTCTGCGGTTGATTTTCAGGTTGATTTGAATAAATTCGCAGAACTCAATGGGTTTACGATTGATGAAGATTATCCAATAGGAGTTCACTGCCGAAGCGATAAAATTGCAGGAATAGTAACTGTTTTCCGCACTGGAAAAATGATTAGTGTTGGAAGTCGAACAATCGAGCAGACCAAGAAAAACCTAAGTTTTATTCAAAATCTCCTGAAAGAGCAGAGAAAACAGCTAGAAATCATCTAATTTTCGATTTTAGGAGCAACTTTAACCTTTTAGGAGCAAAACCGATTTTAGTAGCAAAGCTGGCATCCCGAGCGAGAGGGAATACTCATCATAATGTTAATATATGCCCGAAGAGCAAATGAGATGGGTTGATGCCTATGCCAAAGAATGAAGCTGGAGAGGATATGCCGGACAAGCTCGCGGAAGAGATGATTGAAAAGGCAAAGGAAGCCTGCGACTGCGAAGAGTGCGACCGGGCATTGGAAGCCGCATCCGACCTTTTGGAAATCGACCCGAACGACGGGATTTCCTGGTATATCATGGCCCGCGCGCTCATGTGCGCTGGCAATTTCGATGACGCGCTTGAGGCGGTTGACAGGGCGATTGAAATGGACAGCTCGCTCGTTGGCCCCCTGAGGCTGAAGGGGCACATCCTGTTCGCCATGGGAAATTTCACCGAGGCGACCGAACCGCTCCTTAGGGTAATGGCCAAGGATTCGAAGGATCTGGAAGCCGCTTACCTGCTTTCATCGTGCTACCTATTGCTAGGCGACGAGGTGAAGGCAAAACAGTTCGCGATTGCAGCTGCGAAAATCGATTTGGGCGGAACAGTTGCCGCTGCCAAGAAATTCTACGAAACCATTTTCATCCAGAGCACGAATGTGAGCCAGGACCAGAAGAACAGGACGCTGAAAACACTGAACGAGCTGGAAGCTGTGGTGAAAGCCAAGGGTGGAAAGAAAGGCGACGAAGAATAATAGGATAAGGGAACGAGTGAAAGGAAGCGGAGATTAGGGACTGCCGCTGCCCAAATGGTTCTGCAGATAGTTCATTGCCTCGTTCTGGAACATCATTCTTGAGGGATACCCCAAATTCTTGTATTCGTCCAAAAGGTAGGGGTGTGGGGCAAAATGCGCGACGGTCAGCACATAGCCTTCGAAATCAGACATGCCAATCTTTAGCTCTCCGCCGGGCGCGCCCGGAGCGCCACTAGAACTTCTTCCATAAATTTCCTCCATTTTTCCGCTTTCTTTTAGTGACTCTTTGCGAACGAATGCATGGTCGGTTTTGTTGTGCACAAAAGTGAACTTGTAGGTGTGTGATGCGCTTTCCTTGGTTGCCATGTTTATGCCTGATTTTTTCACATTGTCAACCTGGATCATGACGCTGGCAGGCTTGATTGTGGCCTTGAATTCGTTCTTGGTGAAATGGACCAGATGATAGGAAGAGAGCCATTCTTCGCCCCCTCCTGAAGCGACTGATTTGGAAAAGAGGAGAAGATTGCCGTCGACAAATGCGATGGCGCGCGTGAAATCATGCGCCCAGTCACCCCGTTGCCGCGTGCCATCCACGAATAGGTTCTGGTAATAGTTGGTCGGGACCGCGTAGGCTGTGCGCGTTTCAAAAAGCGGGAAATCGATTTCCAATGGCCACTCGATGCTTGAAAAAACCGCGTCTGCCAGGATGCGGTTTCCCTCGTCAATTTTCCGGGCTGTGACCGCCATGCGCTTTATGTCCCTGTCCATCCAGCTGTTTATCTTTGCCAGATAGTCGCTGGCAGAGGAGACTTTGGAGCAAAAATCACACATGGGCTAAACGAGGGCAACAAAAGTAAATAAAACTTGCCAAGCCAAAGGGTAGACCATGGACCAAAAGATTGCTTCTTTGCTCGAATGGAAGAATGGGGAGCTCAAGAGGAGATTCGCTGCCGCCTCCGGAAAAAAGTATTCCGAAGAAGGCGCGCAGATTGACGAGCGGGCGGAGAAGAGAGTGAGGGAAGTTGACAAGGTGAACAAGATTGCGCTTGAGCTGGTGGAAAAGCAGGCGAGGAAAGGGCAGGTAATTTTGGATGTGGGATGCGGAACCGGCGTTTTCTCAGTCCTGCTTGCGAAGAAAGGAATGGATGTTTACGGGATTGACATTAGCGACTGGAAAGAGGCGTTTGAAAAATTGAAGGGGAAATTTGGAGTTGCGAATGCGTGGTTTTCACAATTCGATGCGCTGGAGCTGAATGCGCGCGAAGTGTTTGATGGCGCGAGCGTGATTGGGCTCGGAAGCGCGAAGAATTTGGATTTTGAAAAAGTTGTTTCGAATATTTCTGCGAGCATAAAAAAGGGCGGATGGCTGCTGCTTGCTGATTTGGCAGTGGACAAGGGAATTAATGCTGCCAAGAAAAACGGCTTCAAACTGGAGAAACGGGTTGAAGCGTATGAGTGGGCGGAAGTAGTGCTGCTGAAGAAAAACTAATTTTAGATAGGAGAAATAAAAAGAAAACTAAAAAGAGAGAATAAAATAGAAAAAGAAAGGCTGAACTAATTCTTTACTGCTTCTTGCCTGCTTCGCCCTCTTTCACAAAATCCTCGATGAAGCGCACTTTCTTTGCTTCGGGGATATTTGCGAGAACCGAGGCAATGAAGCCCGCCTTGCCAAAGAAGTAATTGATGTCCTGGTTTGGCGCAGGGGAATTGATGATTTCAACCGTGCCGTCGCTTTTGACCGAGGGCTTTCCGCCAATCCTGTTCCTTTCAAGAAGCGCCGAGACCTTTTCCTCAACCTTGGTGATTTTGCCAATGACTTTCAATTCATAAACCAATTTCTCGCCTGCAAGCGGGTGGTTCATGTCAACCATGACCCTGCCGCTGGAAACGCTTTTCACGCGCGCCTCTTTCCCGTCAAGGGTCACAACTAAACCGGGTACGGGATTGATTTCGCGCTTGTGGAATTCGGTGAGCGGGATTACGCTCACTAAACTTGGGTCCTTGGCGCCGAATCCTTTCTCAGGGGAAACCTCGACTGTTTTGGATTCGCCCACTGATGCGCCGATGAGCGCCTCGTCGATTCCCTTAATCGCATAGCCCTTTCCCACTACTATTAATTGGGGAAGATATTTCATCTGCGGGTTGAACAGCTTGTTCGCCTTTGCCACTTCCTCGCTGGTGGTGTCAAAGTACTTGCCGCTTGACGCCAGCTTTCCGCTGTATTCCAGCTTTATGAAATCTCCTTCCTTTAATTTTTCTTCTGCCATGTAAATTCACCTTTTGAACAACCCGAACAAAATTGAACGGATTTAAAGCTTTTCTACTCCTAAGAATAAGCTTAATGACTAACTACTTTGACAAGAAAAATTTAATAATGCTCGGAGCGCTCGTGATAGTGCTGGCCTTCCTGATAGAGCCTCTTGCGTCCAGCCCAAGGAATGGAAGCGGGACGGGCGTAACCACAGGAACGGGCACGCAACTTAATGCTTCTGCAAAAAAAATCGCTGGAATCGCGCTGGTGAACGCCACTGTCACCGAATACCAGCCTTCGATCAGGGTGGTTAATTACGCGCAGGTGAAGGGCGAGATAAAGAAACTGCAGGACGAGGGCATCGCCACTTATACCACGCCGGTTTCTGCAAATGAGATAATTGTCAATTTGGTAAAAGGGGACGATGTGCCGGCTGCCGCGCTCCGCCTGCAAAAGGAGAATGTGACTACGCTTGCCTCGGTTATACTCACTCCGCCTTCTTCGTTTGAAGTGACTACGGTGCAGGGCAAGATGAACGCATCAACTGAAATGATAAGCGGCGAGATTGACGCAACTGTCCCCATTGGAGAACAATTGCAGCTGAGATTGGCGGGGAATGTGCAGGATGGGGTTTTGATGGATATCGCGAGCATTGACCTCATACCTGTCAGGAAAAACATCGCCCTCAGGGCGACGCTGAAGGAAAAGAGCCGGCTGAACGAACAGATTGGCGTGGCTTGGGAAAAAAGGGATCAGTTCACGGATAACAGCATTAGCGCGCTAGTGACCGGCGAATTGGACAACGCAACGGTCAAAACATATATTTCTGATGCGGTTGCGTTCAAAGCTCCGATGCCGAGCAACAAAACCCTGCTTTCGATTTTGGCAAGCAATTACACCTGGATTGAGAAGATTAATGTAAGCGGAAAGGAAGTGCTTGGAGTCGGGGACAGGGGAATTGCTGTTTATCATAATTTTACTGACAAGCAGAAAATCATTGATGATTTGGCGATTTATAATGTGACGGTCAGCTTCCCGGAGACAGTGGTGGAAGTGAATTATTCGGCATCGGGAAATGAAAGCAAGACTCTTTCGCAGGTGCTGACCGAGGCCAACATTTCAACGACAGTGCAGACCCAGGGCGTTGTCGGGAAGATGGAGATTGCCAATGATGTGATTACGGATGAAACTGGAAGGGATTACATTGTCGGGCAAAAGGAATTCGAGAGTGTGATTCCAGCGGACACCGCGATCGGGCAGAGCGTTGCCTTTAGCATGGAGGTTAATGTTGTTGCCAACAGGATAGTCAAGATCAACAGCGCTGACTTCATGGGCAGACTGGGAACTGGCTAAAATCTAAATTAGGTCGAGAATTTTTGAAGCGAGCATTTGCTTGCTTCCGAAAAAATTCTCTTTTGCGCCTTTTTCTGTGAGAATTAGGATTGAAGCTTCGTCTTTTGCAAAGGTCGAGGATGCATGATTTGCGATTACCATCTGGGATTTGCTGAAAGCCAGCAATTCCTTTGCCGATTTTTCTATTTCGCCTTCAGTGCCTTCCTCTGCCTTGAATGCCACCAGGAAAGCGCGGGAGTTTGCCGAGCGGATGTCTGCGAGGATCTTTTTCGCGGGAGTTAGTTCAAGGGTGAGCTTTTTAGATGAATCCAATTTGCCGGGAGATTTGGAAGTGGTGAAATCTCCCACTGCCGCGGACATTAGGATGATGTCGCTTGCCCTGGCGCGGGAAACCAGCTCGCTTCGCATTTGCTCAATTGACTCTGCCAGGATGGAGGATAAGTACGAGGGAACAGCGCGATCAAGCTTGCCTGCGACCAGGGTGACCTCCCCTCCGCGCAGCCAGGCTTCGCGCGCGAGCGCGATTCCGAATGCTCCGCTTGCGGAGTTTGAAATGAAGCGCACATTGTCTATGAATTCACGCGTTGCCCCTGCTGAAATCAGAATCTTCTTGCCCTTTAGGCTGGATTTTTTTTTACTGCAGGCGCGCACAGCGTAATCAACCATTTCCGAAACTCCTGCCATTTTTCTTTTTCCCTCTGAAATTACCGGTGGAATCACTTCCGCTCCGGCCATTTTCTTTAGCTTTTCCAAATTTTCAGTAACGAATGGATTTTGGAGCGAATCGTGCATTGCTGGCGCAAAGATGACCGGAATTTGCGAACCCAGAGCCGTGGCGATAACTGAAGTGACTGCCGTGTCGTCTATGCCCAATGCTGCCTTGCTAATGGTATTGGCAGTTGCTGGCGCGACCAGGATTAGGTCGCACGCGCCCTCTACTTTTGCCGCGAGCTTGATGTGTTCCAGCTCGCCCGTGAGTTTTGTGACAACCTTGTTTCCCGATGCCCATTCCAGCAGATCAGGCTTGATTAGCTCCTGTGCAGCCGGGCTCATTACGCAGAAAACCTCGGCTCCGCGCCTCATCAGTTCGCGCACCAGTTCAACGGAATGCATGACCGCAACGCTGCCGCAAACGCACAGGCAGACCTTTTTTCCTTTAAGCTCGTCTCCCTTTGACCCAATGATGTCCTTTGACGGGTGCATTGGTAGAATTAGGGCTGAAAAGGAATAAAGGGGTATTGCTTCGACAACTGGCAAGGGGAGAGATTAAAAGCATTAATTGCCATAAATAATGACAACGAGTCGATTGCTTTATGGGGAATATTTCTATTAGGAGAAATATGATTGAACGTACACCTAGTGATGGGAATAGAGTTGCCTCCAAATCGCCATCTCCGTTTTATCATAAGCTTCTGATTGGAGGCGCGCTAATGTTGATGACGGCTGGCTTTGCGCTGGGGATTACAACTGGCTGCGCGAAAAAACCTGCGCCCACGCCCAGGGCGAAACCGGCCGCAGGAGCCAGACAAAAGCCTCCGAAAAATTCCAAAGTAGAAAAATCTTGGTTGGTCCGGGAAGTTGAGGGGTTTTCTGAAAAGTTCTAGATAGCCATAGATCGCCGTTATGGCGGTAGGGAAAAGAAGAAACTCGCGGAAGAGAGAGACAGGGCGGTGGAGATAGAGAGAATTGCAAAGGAGAGAGACAAACTTTTACAAAAACAGAATGACCTTTTGAGAAAAAGGGACAGGCTTTTGGATGAGCAAAAGGAGCTCAAGGCAAAGGCGGTGGAGAATCTCCTGAAAGCAGGAAAAATATTCATAGACAAGGAAGACTGGCCGAATGCCATGGATGCGTACAACAAAGTTTTGGAAATTGACCATAAAAATTCTGAAGCCCACGGCAAAAGGGCGTTTGTTCTTATGAGCATTGACCAGTTCGGGATAGCGCGGTTGGAGCTGGACCTGGCGCTGAGGCTGGATCCGAAAAACGCGGATGCATATTTGACCAGAAGCGGATGGTATGTCAATTTTGACAGGTATAATGAAGGCCTGGCTGATGCAAAGAAAGCGGTTGCACTGGACCCGAAAAATGCAATGGCGCACTATGCCCTGGGGGAGATTTATGGCGGGCTGAAAGATTTCAAAAACGCGCTGAAACAACTTGACATTGCGATAAAACTGAATCCGAATGATCCGGACTTTTTCGAGGCCGAGGCAATTGTATATTTTGCAACAGGGAAGATGGAAAAGGCAATTGAGAGGATGGATAGGGCGATAGAGCTAGATCCGACTAATGCTGACTTCTATGATACCAGGGCACTCATTTACCGCAAGCTTGGAAACGAGGAAAAGGCGCAGGCTGATTTTAGGAAAACAAAAGAACTGGTGGACCAATGGAAAAAGCAGGAGCAGCTCAAAAAGAAACAGAAGGATGAGAAAGAAAAACAAAAGAAGCAAAAGCCGAAATTTAAAACACCGCCGGGAAAACTGCTTCCAACGGATGACTCGCTCTATGGCGCGTGAGCGCAATTATTCGCTGTCCCTGCCAACGGCGAATGCTATTGATTCCTGGAAGCCGTAGAGCTTGGCAAAAATCCTTGCATCCTGCTGGTTCCAGGCGCCCTTGCTGTCGCGCCTTCCCAAATAAGCGTCATAGAGCGCGTGCCTGCTCTTTCTGGAAACCACGCTTGCGCTTCCCTTATAAAGCTCCACTTCAACCGAGCCGTCAACCGATTTCTGCGTGGAATCAATAAAGCCTTCCAAATCCTCGCGCAGGCGCGAGAACCAGAGACCGTCGTAGACTACGCGCGTCCACAGATGATCGATGTAATCCTTCACATCCAGCTGCTTGCTGGTGAGCGTGATTTTCTCCAAGTCCTTGTGCGCGATGTTGAGAATTAATGCAGCCGGAGCCTCGTAGGCTTCTGCCTGTTTTAATCCCACGACCTTGTCCTCAATGCTGTGGAACCTGCCGACCCCGTGCTTTCCGCCGACCTTGTTCAGGAGCGCTACAACTTCGGCGACCCCTTTTGCCGACTCGCTTTCTTTCCCCTGGGATTTGCCTTTTACAAAAGCTGAAACAGGAACGCCGTTGTCAAAGCCGATGATTACGCGCTCCGGAGAATTGGGGGCTGAAACCGGATTGACGGTCCACTTGTAAGTTTCCTCGGGAATTTCCTGGTCCTGCTCATCTATTATTCCGCAGCGGATTATCCTGCCCCATAAGTTCTCATCGAATGAGTATGGCTTTTCCTGGGTCGCGTCAACGGAAAGCCCTTTTGATTTTGCATAGTCGATTTCCTCGTCCCGTTTCAAATCCCAGTCGCGCACCGGGGCGATGGAATGTAAATCTGGCGCGAGCACGCGGAAAGCCAGGTCCATCCTTAGCTGATCATTGCCATAGCCGGTGCTTCCGTGCACCAGGCAGTCGCACCTGTTTTCCCGCGCAACCTCGACCAGCGTGCTTGCGATCACCGGGCGCGAGAGGCCTTCTGCGTTCAGGTGCCCTTCGGAAAATGTGTTCGCCTTCACCCCCCGCGCGATGTTTGAGGCGAATGAATTTTTGTTGTCAACAACGATGCATTTGAGCCCGAGCTCTTTTGCTCGGCCTTTTGCTTTTTCGATTGTCTGCTGCGACTGGCCCAGGTCCAGGATTACCAGGAGCACGTCTTTCTTGAACTCGTCCGCTAGGAATGATGAGATTACGACCGCCTCGAGGCCTCCGGAAAAAGCGACAGCGCATTTTTTTATGCCGTCGTATTCGCCTGAAGCGGCTTCCTTGACTTTTTGCACCAGGGAATTTTTCACAGGATCACTTCCCTAAATATTTCCATTTTTTCTTTTCTTCTTCTTTTGTTCCAATTTTTCATTTTCTGTTTCCTATTTTTTGTTTTCGTTCAACTTCTGCAGGAACAGCATGACGAAAACAGCAGCCAGCATTATGCCGGTGAGCAGGATGCCAACGAGCAGCCCGGAGCCTTGCCCGCCCTGTATCGCAGAACCTGCGCCAGGTTTGCTGTTTGAATCTCCGCCCTTCAGGCCCAAGCTGTTGTTTGCCAGCTCGGATTTAATATCCTTTGCTGAGGTTTCCAGGGCGTCGGAAAACCTGCTCAAGCCGTAGGAGGCGACCCTGGTGCCTAAGCTACCGGAAGCATTCCCTTCATTGTAGATGAAAGCCGCCTGGCCGCCATAGGCGCGGGCCCAGAAGGAGGAATAGCGCTTCTTTGGAACCAGGTCGATGTCCGCACTAAGGGAATCGGAATTTGCCGAGAGTTCCTTTAGCGAATCAACGGAGGAGATAACATAGGACGAATCAATCACGCTTGCGATGTAATCGCCCTGCTGGTAAAGCGCGTTTGCGGATTCGTAGTGCCAGGTGAGGTCGTCGGAAGCGTCCGGAGAGCCGCCCTGGTCGATTTTTGCCTTTGCCTGCTGCAGCTTGCCACGCGCATAGGATTCAAGCGTTGACTCATCGATGGGCGCGCCTTGCGGAATGTTGCTCTGGGAAAGCTCCCGGGAAACGTCGCACCAGGCCCGGGCATAGAGGAGCTCGCGGTAGTCTGAAATTATGTCCTCGGTTTTGGATGAAATGCGGTCCTTCACTTCGCCTATTTTCTTGGAAGCCCATTCCTTTCTTACCTGCGCGCCTGCGATGTACTCGAAATTGCCCGTGCCCTTTTCAGGGAAGTCCAGGGAGTTCACGCACCTCTCGGTCTCGTTCACAAAATCCTGCAAATCGTCTTTGGACGAGTTGATTGCGAGCAGGAGCTTTGCATCAATCAGGGCAGTGAATGCGGTGTTTGCCGAAGTGTAATAGTAATTCTTGCCGAGCTCTATTTGCGCGTTGCCCAGCTCGTTTGCGAAATAATCATGGAACTGCTTTCGCGCGGGGTCGTTGGATTCCAGTTGTTTCACGGTTGTGTTGAAATCGGCCAGCAGGCGCCCGGTGATGGCGGCGAATGCCTGCATGTCAACGGAATTGTCTGCAATGAAATCCGTCACATTGGGCCTGGGGGAAAGCGCTATGGTTATTTTCGAGTCCAGTTTGGAACCCTCCTGGGAGAACGCGATTGCCGCCACATCGCTGATTTTTGAGACCTCGATGATGGACATGTTCTGCTCCTCAGCCACCGAGATCAGGCGCATTTTTTCATAAACAGGCTGGGAAGGGACTGCGAAAACTTTCACCCCGCGCGCCGCGGCCGCCCGCGCCTTGGGGACCACTCCGCCGATTTCGCCAACAATTCCATTGTCCTCAATGGTACCCGTGATGCTGAAATCGCGGCGGATGGTTTTTCCCTCTAAATTGGAAAGCGTGAGCACGGTGAGGGCTGCGCCTGCGCTCGGGCCGTCAACCTGGTAGGTGCCGCTCGGGTCTATTATTTTGAAAAAGTAATCGCAGTCATTCTTGTTTGCGCCTGCTATTTCCGCTGCGGCTGCGACCGCCTTTTTCTCGCTTGCCTGAGTGTTGAACCCGACCAGGGGCTCGGTGGAAACGAAAATCGTGCCAGTGCCTGCGCGCGTCTCGGCCTCTATTATTAATAGCACTCCGACTTCGGCGCCATCATTGGTTGAACCAACTGCTGGTGCGTATAAAGCTGATTTGCCTGCAGTGCAGTCTGCGAAAGCTGTGGCTGACAAAAGCGCTAGAAAAACCACTGCTAAAAATAAATTTCTGGCTGAAAAAAACATGGCTAGAACAGGGAATAGAATGTATAATAAGCATTGCTTTTTGTTTGGAATTCCGTTTGGAATTCAGTGTTTTACCGAGGCAACTCCGGCAACCCTCAGCCCTGCTTCCGGCCTTGCCAAAAGGAGCTTTTCGCCCGCCTCGAATCCCGCGGGCTTTTCCAGCTCGATTTCTATTTCGCCTTTTCCGCCAGCCGGAATCGGAGTGGAGGTGTGCACTGTGGCAGGAACGAATTGCAGGCCGATGCAGGCCATGAACTTTGCGCCTTCAGCGATTCCGCCCTTGAAGAATTTGGAAATGGAGACATGGCACTTGAATTTTGTTGCGGATGTGAGGCCGTTGGATGAAGAAAGGAAACAGCCCTTGGGAATGTCGTCCACTTCCGCGCCCTTGAAGCAGAGCCCGACACGCGAACCGGAATCTGCTTGTTTAACATCCTCATCCTGCACCTGGAGCGATTTTACAGAAACGTTCTTGCCCCCTGGGAAAACCGAGAGCTCGTCGTGAACTTTCACCACTCCTTTCTTGATTACTCCAAGCGCGACCGTGCCAACGCTTTTCACTGCAAAGCAGCGGTCAATGAGAATTTTGAGCGGGGAATCTGCGCGCGTGAATTGGGTTGTGAGCAGTTTTTCCCTGAGCGCGATGGGCTCGTATTCCAGGGTTTGGTATTTTTCCAGATGGGTTCCCTTGATCAGGGGTGCGAGCTCTTCCTGGCTCACTCCGTCCAATATTAGATAGCCGGGAATCCCGAGCAAATCAAGGGCGATTATTTGCTCGCCTAAAAATTTGTCAATGGAGCGGACCACGAGAATTGCCATGTCGCACAGATTTAAACAATAGAGAAGTGGCTGGAGCTTTTCCGGGTAAAGGGTGGGCTCGTAGAGAGAAAGCACGCTGTCGCCCTTTTTGAAATTGTAGATGGTGAAATCGGTCTCGCTGCCCTTCTTGCCCAGCTCGCCGGAGAGTTTCTTTGCCGGGTCTAAAATCGCGACATTTATGTGAAGCATGCATGGATTTGGTGGAAAAAAGCTATTAACTATTCACAGTGAAAATAAGACACATGCGCATGTAGTCTAGCCTGGTAGGATCTGAGCTTCCCAAGCTCGAGGCCCGGGTTCAAATCCCGGCGTGCGCACTTCTATTTCTTGCTTTCTTCCTGGTTCAGGTGGTGCATTCGCTTTTCCTTCGAGCGCTCGGAAACAAGGTGCACGTCCTTGCCTTTTTGCCTGGCCTGCCATTCCGCTTTTCTTCCTGTTTGTTTTTTCATGAGAACACCCTCCTGCTTTCCATCTTTTTATTGGAAAACTAATCACGAGAATCCATGGGTTTAGATGTCACCAGCCATAGACCAAAACCAGAGAAAACTACTGCGATCACAATTTCCGCAATTAAATCATTAACCAGAGAAATCGGTTTGCCTTCTTTTGAAAGAGTGCCTAATCGGTACAGGGTAAACAGGGCAAAACCTATTCCTAGGGCTATAAGGATGAACCCCTGAATTTTAGCGTTTGATTCCCAGAATGTCATATGAAACCTCCCATAATTTTTAGGATGAAAATTTCGTGCCGCAAGCCGGGCACTGGAGCATATAATAGTCCGCCAGATAGCCACAGATAGGGCACCGATATTTCTGCCTGCCTCCGCCTGCCGAGGACTTCTGCTTGAAGTTCGTGCCGCAGTATTTGCAGGATTCGTCCTTTAGCCCGATTTCCTTCTTGCAGTTCGGGCAGGTCACTTTGAACATGGAACTGAGATGGACCCCGCATTTCGGGCATCTTTCCATTTCCGAATTGACCTTTTCCTTGCAGTTCGGGCAGGTAAGCGTCATTCCCGAGCCGCGGCTGCCTGTGACCATTGATTTTCCTGCCTTTTTCAAAGCGTCAATAATGCCCATGGGGATTACCAGCTAGAAACATGGTGCAGGTTTTATTAATTGGTTTCCTTTAAGTTTCCCTGAACCCTATGGCAGTTGATTTCGTAACCCACCTGATTTCATCCCTTGATTACGGGGTTGTTACCACTCTTGCGGCATTCGTGCACCAGTTCGTGCTCCCTATCATTTTCACGCTGGTGATTGCCAGCTGGCTGGTTTTCAAGGAGAAAAAGGAAAGGATGCATTCGCTGGCAATCGCCGCGGTCATTGGCTTCCTGTTCTATTTTTCTGTGAAATCCCTGGCGAACGTGCCAAGGCCGTGCGTTGAATTGGGCGGGAAAATAACGTGCCCGGTCGACTCCTCGTTCCCGAGCGGCCATACGCTCGCGGCTGCGATGGCGGCCATTGGGATGATTGCATCGCCCCTGTTCTATGCTTTCCTGGTGTTCGTGCTTTTCACCGCATTCAGCAGAATCTATCTGGGAGTGCACACGCTCGCCGATGTTTCCGCAGGGCTCGCGCTGGGGCTCGCATGTTTTGAAATAGGCCAGAGTGTTCTTGGAATCCAGTGGCTATGGAAGGAAAGGGAAAAGGAAAAGAACCCGAAAAGGGAATTCGGAAGGCAGGCGGTGCACCTATTGCTCGGACTGGGGCTAGCCTTGGTTTGCCTGGTTGCACAGAAACCGATTGCCGAACTGGTGCTCATCTGCGGAATCGTTGCCGCATTGGTCGTAATGCACATGAAAATCAACGGGCAAAAATTGCCGCTTGTTGACGGGATATTTCACACTTTTGAAAGGGAGGGAGTCTTGCCTGGAAGCGGGACACTCTGGTATCTGGTCGGATTGTTGGCGATTGTTTCATTTGCGAAATCCCCTGCCATGGGCATTGGGCTGGTTTTGATAATCGGAATCGGGGACGGGTTTTCCTCCATAATCGGGGTGAATTGGGGAAACCATAAGCTGCCCTGGAATCCGAAAAAAAGCCTTGAGGGAAGCGCGGCATTTTTTGTGACCGCCCTTAGTTCGGCAATTTTCATTTCGCCCCTGTTCGCAATTGCGCTTTCATTTTTAGGGGCGGTTGTGGAAAGCCTGCCGCTTAAGATTGATGATAATGTGAGCGTGTCGCTGGTGCTGATCGCGGGAGCGGCTGCGCTGGGAATTTTGTAAAAACGCGGAATTAGAAATAGATGCAAAAAAATTACTGTTGCTGGTTCTCTTCCCCATCGCCCTTGGAAACAGAAATGCTCACTCCGCCTTTCGGAGTGCCGGAAATTTTCAGGTCCAGATTGGAACTGCCGACCAATTGCATCAGTTCGGAATAGGAATATTCGTTGAGCGTCTTCTGCGTGCCGGCGGGCGCCTTTGTTTCCAGAATCTTGTTCCTCTTCTGGATTATTTTGTCAAACGGAATTTCATCATACTGGAGCGCAATCTTGTCCCCTGTTTTCTGCGAATCGCCATCAAACAGGCTTTCAATGTTGAAGGGCGCTTTTTTCAATTGCGAGCCGGTTGACTGGTAGATGAATTTCTGCACGCGCTCGAATTCGGTGGAAACTTCGGATAGCACTGTCTCGGTCTCGTTCTTGCCTCCGCCAACCACGAATTCGCCCTCGCCGATGTAGCCAACGAAACCGTTCCTGCTTTCCCATTCCTGCACCTTGTCCTGCAAAATTTGGGAGACCAGGCGCACGATCATTTTCCTGCTTGACTCGCCGTATTCGGACTCGAATCCCTTGAGGTTGTGGATGCGCAAATTGTACAATTCGAAATTGGTGTTGTTGGTGAGCGCGTCATCAATCAGTTTTGAAAGCCTTTTCTCATCCGGAAGGTCAACCAGCGGGTCGAATTTCTTTCCTTTCTTTTTCAGGAAGATGTTCACCAAAGAGCGGAGCTCGCGGGTGTTGAACGGCTTGCGGATGTAGTAGTCTGCGCCGTATTTTATGCTCGAAAAGCGGTTCTTCACCGCATCTGCCGCCGAGACTATGACTATGACCGTGTTCTTGAGCTCCGGGTCTGCCTTCACCCTGCCGCAAATTTCCAGGCCGTGCATGCCCGGGAGCATCAGGTCAAGGATGATCAGATCCTGGCGGAACTCGCGCACCATTTTCATCGCTTCGTTTCCCTCGAACGCTTTCTGTATCTGGTAATCCTTGCCGATGGTGAGCTCCATTAGTTTGTTGATGTCCGCATCGTCTTCCACTATTAGGACTTTCTTTTGCGTGCCTGTCTGGAGCGGGTAATAGTTCACTGAGTTTGCGACCTTGCGCACCTCGATCGCCCCCGACTGGTTAAGGAGCTGGAGCGATGCCGATACCTCGTCCTTGCTTATGCTCAACTCTTCGGAAAGCTCGTGCGCGCTCAGGCCGTCGGGCTTGCGCTCAAGCAGTGAAAGAACTCCTGCCTCTACCGAGACTTTCCTTTGTTCCTCTGGCATGTGTTTAAAATTGGGCGAGGAGGTATTTAATCGTTCGGATTACCGCAGCAGTAGAACTCTAAAAGCCAAACTCGCGCTTGCGCTTAGTGACATCTTCCTCTAGGAGCGGGATTTCTTTCGCAAGTTCGCCTAGGCGCGCTAGGCCGCGTTCTCTGGCCTCTTTGTAGAATGTGAGGTTGGCCTCTGTCCCGGCCATGTTCCTGCGTTCGCCCTCTGGTTTTTGTTGTTCCTGTTCCAGCGCTTTTTCTGCGCGCTCGATGACTCTGGCGTTTTCATCAAGGCTACCGGCGTATCTAGATTCCTCTTCCTTAAGCTTGCCCAGTTTTTGCTGAAGCGGGTAGAGCTCTGCGAATCTCTCCGCCTGTTTTTGGGAAGGGATTTCCCAGGCCCTCTTTTCGGCCTGCTTCGCCATGCGATATGCGAAATCGTTCCTCGCGTCTATCCATGCCTGGAGGAATTGTTTGTATTGCTCGTAGGAATATTTGGCAGGAGTGGGTTTCTGCATTATATGGCCTATTTCGCGATACCCGGGGAAAAGAAGCGCTGCCATGGCTCGCGGCCCGTTGGTTTCGCCCATGTCGCACAGGTTGCCAATCGCGCCATCGAGTTCCCTTAGGATCACATCGATAATTTTCGGATTTCTACTGCCGCCTGTGATAGAACTGCCATCGGTGATATACATTTTGTCGTTCTCGGAGAACACTGTTTCTCGCCTAAGCTCATGCTCATAGGTAAAAGCTGCGTGGGAGATTAAGCCGATGTGCAATTCAGGAATGTCTGCGGAATGAAGAAAGTTGCGTGCTTCCTGGTCCTGGAAAACTTCAAGCCATTTTGGCTGCTTTTTTTCCTCTTTTGCAGCTTCAACAGGGGAAGCTGAAAGTGACACTGGGAGAGTGGCGGGTATTACGTCTGGAGGAAGAAGCTGGAACTGGGAAACTTGGTCTGCTGGGAATGGAATGCGTTTGCCCGAAGGCGCGTCTGGCAGGCATATTTTCCAAATCTGTTCCCATACTTCATTGCGGACCAGGGCAAAGAAGTCCTGGGTAAGATACTGCTTTTGGTAAATTGTTAAGTAATCGACTGCGACCTCGAGCGCCTTAAAGGCATAGAAAGCGGCAATCATGGATTTCGTTTTTGCCTGTTTTTCGCCGGCAAGCGCAAGTGCAGCCGCATGTTTAACAAGGTCTGACTTCTCGCGCACCCTGAATCCTGCAAGAACTGCACATACGGAATCTCCGGCGAGTCTGCGCGCAATCGCTTCGGGCGCTTGGCGCGATTTGAATGCCGCGGGAGTATAGTAGGAATTATTCAACTCGCCCAGTGCCGCCAACCGGCTGAATTCCTTCGCGGTTACGCCCGCATATCTCGCAAGGGCCGTGGCTATTAGCATGTCGGCTTTAGCCGTAAACTGCAGTTTCTCCTGCTGCCTGGGAGTTAGGTTTTCAGCCATGTTTATCGCTAGTAATTAGGGATTTTGAGCTTTATATATGTTTCTATTTATGTTTAATTGTGGTTTTTAGCCAGGGGGCGGGCGTACGGGAAAAGAGGCTTTGCTGACGGAGGAAAAACCAGGGGCGAGAAAACCATTATATATGGGGATTCGCCTTAGTTGACCAAGTTGATTTGATGCAGGGCGACCAAAAACTTGCACTCAAGGAGGATAGCGCCAGCTTGGCTCATCTGAATCCGCTCCTGCTCACCATATCGTCGGTGGACGGGGTTTCCGCAATCCTCCAGTGCCTGGCAAAGGAACTCCCGAAAATTGTGCCCTGCGAAAAAGTCGGCTTTTGCACCAGGATAGGGCACGATAAATTGGAGTACCTGGAGCTGGCGGCGGACTCGGGCGAAACCAAAAGAACCGAGCTGCCGCTCATGGGAAGCTCGCTGGGCCAGTCGATTTTGCAGGGCGCGGTGATGATTGACAACCAGACCGGGCATCTTTCTGTTTTCTTTGATTCGCGCGAACTGTTTGAACACGGGTTTGAGGCGTTCGCCGATTTGCCGCTGGTGCGGAACGGGAAGGTTTTCGCAGCCCTGCGCGTTGCCGCGCGCAATGCGAATTCGTTCAGGCAAAGGGAGGAGCATTTGCTGGAACTCCTGCGCGACCATGCGAGCAATATTTTCTACAACGCGATCACCATTGAAAGGCTGGCTGACACGGAAAAGATTTTCGGCCAGGTGTTTGAGAATTCACATGACGCGGTGTTCATAGTCAACCCGTTGAACGGGGCAATCGCCGCGGTGAATTCCAAGGCCGAGGAGCTGACAGGAAAAAGCAGGAGGGAACTGCTGGAGGAAAGAATCTGCTGCATTTTCACTAGCCAGGGGGACGCGGACGCGCTGCTGAAAAAAATCGTGCGCGAGAACACGGGCAAAATGGAGATCATGGAATATGTCAATGGAAAAAGGGAAAGGGGGATTCTGCAGATTACGCCAAAACAGATTCACTTGGAAAGGGGAATGCTGCTGGAGCTCTCGTGCAAGGATGTGACCAAGGAGCTGGAAATCAAGGACAGCTATACCGATTTGATGGAAAGCATCAGCGACATCGTGCTTTCGCTCAATGACAAATATGAGTTTGTGAGCATCAATGACGGGATGGAAAAAATCCTGGGCTATGGAAAAACCGCGCTTGTTGGAACGCAGTTCGCCAGCATTGTCTATGATGCGGATTTGGGAAAACTCGTGGAAGCATTTGAAAAATTGCGGATGCCCTCGGTGAGGAATGTGAAATCAGTGGAGCTCAGGCTTTACACTGCAAAAAGGACCAACAAATACTTTGAGTTTTCCGGGAAGGGGTACTATGACTCGCTTGGGAACCTTATCAAAGTGAATGTGGTGCTCAAGGACATTGATGAAAGCATGAAAGGAAGGCAGCTGCAGGAAATGCTTTCCAGGGTTTTGACCGAATCGAGCGATGCGGTATTCCGCTATGACCAGCAGGGAAGAATACAGTCCTGGAATGGGGGGGCAAACCGGATTTTCGGCTATAGCGAGCAGGAAGTTATTGAAAAAGAAGTGACGAAATTATATCCGCCGGGATGGGAGAGCGGATTTGAATCCGAAATGGCGCAATTGCGGACAAGCGGAAAAATAGATGGGTTTGAATCGACTAGGATGAGAAAAGACGGCACGCAATTCCCTGCGCGCATCTCGGCCAATACGCTCAGGGACCAGACCGGGAAGGAAATCGGCTATGTGGGGATTGTGAAGGACCTGAGCGACAAGGAAACGATTAGGATGAACGCAAAGGAGAGGGAGGAGCTGGAAAGAAGAAACAAGGAAATGGCAAATGAGGAAAAAAGAAGGGCCTATTACATTTCCAGCGTTTCCCATGAGCTCAGGACCCCGCTGACAAATATTCACGGCTATTCGCAATTGCTTTTTGACGAGATTCCCGGAAAATTGAACATTGACCAGAAAGGGCAGCTGCAGGTCATCTGCAATGAAACCACCAGGCTCACAAAACTTATCAATGACATCCTTGATTTCTCCAAACTGGAAAGCAACAAGTTCAAGCTGAACTTGCGCTACTTTGATTTGCGCGATTTGGAAAGCAAGTGCTCGTGCCTGGCGATGGCCGAGAGGAAAGGACTCTATGTGAATTGGGAACTGGGCGATGAGCCTTTGCAGGTTTACGGGGATCCGAACAGGATTGCCCAGGTGTTCATAAACCTGATTTCCAATTCCATCAAGTTCACTGAAAAGGGCGGGATTACCGTAAGGGCGGAGAGGAGGGGCAGGAAAGGGAAAGTTATTAGGATTGAAGTCACTGACACCGGGGCGGGGATAGCGCAGGAGGAATGGAAGAACATTTTCAAGAAATTCTACCAGGTGGGAAGGGAGGAAGGAAAGAGCGCAGGGACCGGGCTGGGCCTGACTATCAGCAGGGAGATTGTGAAGCTGCATGGCGGGGAGATGGGAGTGACCTGGAGTGAGAAGGACAGGGGAACCACGATTGAATTCACGCTAAGGACAGAACCCAAGAAGAAAAAGGAAAAAAGGGCCGACAAGCCGGGAGGGGAGGAACAGCAATTAAAAGATGCGATGGAGGAAGAGAAAGAGGATATCGAGGATAGCGAAAAGGCCGAAGCCGCGGAGAAGGCCGGATAAAGCTAGATAAATGGTGCGTTTGCAAATTGGATGCGAAGAACAGGGATGGGAAGAATATGGGGATGATTTCGGGCATAATGGTCGGCTTTGTTGTGCTGCTTCTCTCGCTATCGATCACTTTCACGCTGCTGTCTTTCAACACCAACGGGACCTTGCTGAATCCGGATTATTACAGGAACCAGCTTTTGCAGAACAACATGTATGACAAGATAAGCGATGAAGTGGTGGGCACGGTCACGGCGCAGCTGATTGAGCAGGTGCCTTCCGGGTATAAGTCAATGATCGAGGATAGGATGAAGGAGGAGCTGAAGAAAATTTTCAGGGCCAAGGTCATACAGGCGAAAATAGAGCCGCTGATTGAGAACACTTTGCATTACCTGACTTCCAAGGATGACACCATTGATTTGACCGTTGACTTAAGGGATGTGAAAGAATCGATAATGACCTCCGCAAAAAAGATTGCCCGGCAGGAGGCGATGAACACCCTTACGGACGAGCAAAGGGGGATGATCTGGGCGACGTATCTCAACCCGGGAGGATGCACGACCTCTGCTGAATGCATCGCCTACTGCGCGGACACTGCGCATTTCGATGAGTGTGATTTTGGGCAGTATATCGACCAGATTCAGGATAACCAGTTCTCCTCTGTAGGGGACAGCATTCCGGACAGTATTGACCTGGCAAGCCAGATGGCACAGGTAAACGGGGGGATGACGGTGGAGCAGGTTCTTTCCATGCCCCGCTTTGTGCTTACAATTGTCACCTACCTTCCCTGGGTCGGACTGTTCATTATGTTCGGGCTGATGGGAGCAGTCATGGTGCTGGGGCTGATCAGGCTGAACGTCCACTCCATACCGCGGAACATCGGAATCGCGTGCGTCCTTTCCGGAATCACGCTGGTTGTGCTGGGAATGTTCGGCCAGATGATTTCCCCTGCCATTGCCGGCTCGGTTGTGCAGGATGTGCCCCAGGAAATGATGAAATTCGTAGGTGACTTCATCGGGGGGGTTTTCAGCGGATTGATGTGGCCGGGGATATTCACGCTCGCACTGGGGATTGGATTGATAATCGCCAGTTTTGCCATGGGGAAGAAAAGACTGCTGATTGTTTGATTAGTTGATTATTCGACCGTGACACTTTTTGCTAAATTCCTCGGCTTGTCAGGATCTTTGCCCCTGAGAACTGAAAGATAATAGGCAGCGAGCTGGAGCGGAATTATTGCCAGCGCCGGGGAAACCAGAGGGTCGACTTTTGGAACAGAAAAAACTATCTGAGCCTCATTGGCAATCTCCTTGTTGTCGGTTACTGCGATTATTTTTGCGCCCCTTGCTTTGCACTCGCGCATGTTGCCCACCATTTTGTGCGCAGTCTCATCGCTTGCGGAGATGGCAATAACCGGAATTCCCTTTTCCAGAAGGCTTAGGGTGCCGTGCTTCAGTTCTCCTGCAGGGTAGGATTCGGCGTGTAAATAGGTGATTTCCTTTAATTTGAGCGCGCCCTCAAGCGCGGTTGCATAGGAAACCCCGCGGCCGATGAAAAAGAAATCATGGCTGCCTTCCAGCGATTCGGCCAGCTTTTTCACATCCTCGTCTTTTGCGAGCATTTCCTTTACCTTGTGGCTCAGGTCGCTGAGTTCCAGAAGCAGCCGCTGGTTGCCTGCTGTGCTGAAAGCCATTTTCAGGAGGACGATTATCTGCGAAGTGAAAGTCTTGGTCGCCACCACCGCTATCTCCGGCCCTGCTCCCATGAAAACGCTCACATCGCTTTCGCGCGTGATCGTGCTGCCGACCACGTTGGTGAGCGCGATTATTTTGCACCCTGCCCTTTTCGCTTCGCGCAGGGCGTTCAGAGTGTCCGCTGTTTCTCCTGACTGGGAAATTGCCAAAATTAAATTGCTCTTGTCAATGAGCGCGTTGCTCACGTATTCGCTGGCAATGAAAACATCAACCGGGATTTTTGCGTGCTTCTGGAGAGCCAGTTTGAAAACAAGCCCTGCGTGAAACGAGGAGCCCGCGCCAATCACGTGCACGCGCTGCGTGTTCTTGAGAAGCACCACTGCCTTGGAAACATCGGAAGCGGCTGCTGACCTGAATGAATGCGCCTGCTCGTGGATTTCCTTTAGCATGAAATGTGGATAGCCATCCTTTCGTGCCATTTCCGGAGCCCAATCCACTGTCTGCTTTTTCTTTTCGATTTTTTTGCCGGTTGAATCATAGACTGAAAATGAATTTTTGGAGATGATGGCCGAATCGCCGTCATCCAGATAGATGAACTCGCGCGTGTGCGAAAGCACTGCCGGCACGTCGCTGGCGCAGAAATTCTCTCCCTTGCCTATTCCTAAAACCAGGGGGCTTCCCTTGCGCGCGCAGAAAAGCCTCTCTTCTTTTTCCCCTGCGAAAATTGCCGCCACCGCATAGCTGCCGCGCAGCTTGTTGATTGCGAACAAAAATGCCTTCCAGGAATCCGCGCCAGACTTAATTTCATCTTCAATCAAATGGGCGATTATTTCGGTGTCTGTTTCGCTTTCGAATTTGTGCCCCTTGAGCTGGAGCTGTTCCTTGAGAAGCGCGTAATTTTCAATCACTCCGTTGTGGACCACCGCGATTTTTTTAGTGCAGTCAGTGTGCGGGTGCGCATTGTCCCTGCTTGGCTCCCCGTGCGTTGCCCAGCGCGTGTGGCCGATGCCGATTGTTCCCCTGAGCGATGAAAGTTTCTTCTTTTCCTCAATGCTCTCAATCCTGCCCGCATCCTTGCGCACTTCGATTTTGCCCGAAGAAAAGGTTGCGATTCCCGCGCTGTCATAACCGCGGTAGTCAAGCTGCTTAAGAGCCTCAAGAATTATTGGGCCGCATTCTTTTGTTCCGGCATAGCCGACGATTCCGCACATAAAAATCTCGAGTAAACCTAGGAGTATAAAAGAATAAAAAGAGGCAGCGTTGGCTGCCCTGGAAGTTAGTTTGGAGAAATCTTCTCCGATTGATTCCAGGCTCAGTCGTCCGCAGGGCCATCGAGCGATTCTGCCGATGCCGGGCCGGCCACTTCGCCAGTGGCAAAGGTCCTCATTACTCCGGTAACCCTGATCCTCACCTTGTCGCCCATCTTGGCGTTGGGGATGAAGACCACAAAGCCCTGGATATGGGCAATGCCGTCGCCCTTGCTTCCCTGGGCGTCTATGGTCACGTCATATTCCTTGTCTTTTTCCACTGGAACTGGTTTTCCTATGTTATCTGACATTCGCTCACCTTCTTCATGCTTTAATTTGTTTATCGTTTTATCGTTTTTACATTTTTATCATTAAGCCTGTAGGCTATGCCCGCTTTCTCCCGTCGGAAAAAACTACCTGGAATTCGCCTTGGAGATCTCGATCTTAGGCGGAATCATCGGCGGGCTCAGGTTAACCGGCCGCACAACAAGAGTTCCGTTCGAGCCGCAGGTGAAATTGATCGTGTTGAGCACGAGTTCTGCGAAGTCGTCCGGAAGCTTTCTTTCCGCTTTCCAGCTTTTCTCGATCTCCTTTGCCCTTGTCGGGTCTTCCTTGGCGAACATGGCGCCGCCGATCTTCAGCTCGCCCACGTCCTCGGCATAGGTCACGGTATAAGTGTATTCGACTGAAATGTCGTTTCCCTTTACGGTCACGTTGTCCAGCCCGATGTTGATGCTCAAGCCAGAAATAGGGCCTTCGTTTTTCCTAGAAGCCTCAACCTTGTCAATTCTTCCGCCTGTAATCATACTCGCACCTCCGACTAATCGCAAGAAGTTATGCTTGCTGACTATCTATAAACGAGCACGATTTAAATAGGTTGCGCATGTGGGACGGGGATAATTACGGATATAAACAGAAATGGCGCCGGCAGCAGCAAAGGCGCTGCTTCCAACACTTCTGGTGGCGCCGCCAAAAACAGCGCTGCCGCCACTAACAGCGCCACGCCGCAGTGAAAGCGGCTTCGGGAGCCGCTTTCAGTCCACCAGCGCTGGTGGACCTGCGCGCCTCGAGGCGCACAGCTGCTCGTTGGCGGTGGCGCTGGGCGCAGCGCTGCCGAACGCGGCGCCACCTCTGCTGTGGAAGGTGACAGCGCCAGTAGTTTCGGCGCATTTCAAACGAGTGAATAAATTTATATAGGAGAACGAATGATAAACTGGAACATTAACCGGAAAATCCGGCAGTATAATGGGTGATTATTTGGCAGTGAAGAAACAACAAGCAGCACCGGTCCAACAGGATTCCGGCACCAGTGCGGTGACTGAATTTTGGGCGAATGCTACTCAATTCGAGAAGATGGCAATAGGCGGAATAGTGGTCTGCCTGATTGGGCTTTTCCTCCCGTGGGTGACCGTGAACGCAGGAGCCTGGGGGACTGTTAATGCAAGCGGGATGAATGACAGCGGTGCAGTGCTCGGTGTGATTATAGGCGCTGCCGGAATCGTCCTCTTGGCAACAAAGAACAAGGATGGCGCATGGGCGGTTGCAGCAGGAGGAGTGCTGGGCCTGCTCATGGGAATCAAGAACTACCTGGATATCAACAATATTTCCGGGTTCGGGGTTTCTGCAGGATTTGGGCTGTACATCTACATCGTTGGCGCGGCCGTTCTCTGCTATGGAGCGTACATGATTCTCAAGGACAAGAAGCTGATTTAAGCTAAATCGGCTTTTTCTTTTTTTTATTTTCTTTTTCTTCTTTTAATTTATTTTTCTTTTGTCTTATTGAAAAATAGTTTTTCAAATCTCTATCTCATCCCCTACTCCCAGGACAGCGAGCTGCGCGCTCCCCAAATCATTCAGCTCCTCCACATCCGCGTTTATCTTGGGGTAGGTGTTGTAGTGGATCGGGATGACCAGTTTCGGCTTGATGGCTTTCACCGCCTTGCACGCGGAAATCGTGTCCATTGTTTCCGAGCCGCCGATCGGTAAAATTGCAATATCGCACCTGATGTCGCCCATGCCGTAGAATTCGTAGGTCGCGCCTGCGAAATAAATCGAGCGCCTTCCGTGGCGCACCACATAGCCGACCGGGGAAGCGCTTTGCGGAGAGCTGGAGGAAACGACTTCCACATCGACCCCTTTCGCCTGGAACTTGTCTCCCGGGTGCGCGTCAACGCGGAATTTTTCATTGAGCTTTAATTTTGCGAGAGCTGGAGGCGGGGCTACAACCGTGGCATAGCACCTTTCCGAGATTGTGCGCACATGCTCCGCATCGCAGTGGTCCTCGCGCTCGTTGGAAATGAAAATAAGGTCGGCCTTGCGGATTTCATCCGGGAAGATGGCGCAGGGTATCATGCGCTTGTTATTGCGTATGGCATTGCCGAAGAACGGGTCAAAATAGATGTGATAATCAGCCAGCGAGAGCTCCATGCTGGAATGGCCGAGATAGCGGAGATAGTCCATAAAACCACTCTAAACGCAATAATTGGCAGGGGAATTATAAATATATATAGCAGTAAAACGGGTTTAATAGTGATTTTATGAATTTGAAGCTGATTTCGGTCGTTGCAGTGCTGCTATTTGCCGCTGCGCTCGTGAGTGCGAGCTTTGAGATAACAAAGCTGAACATGACCATTGAGCCGAACAAGGACGGGAGCGCGCATGTGAAGGAGATTTACGAGCTCACCATAAGCAGCAGCGAATCGATCAACTACTATGAGAACGCCCTGCGCATGACCCCGCACAACGATGTGGGCGCCTGGAGAAAGGCGCTCGGGCTGGAGAATTTCGCGCACCACATGGATACCGGGGTGGCGCAGATTTCCGGCACAACCATACAGCCGATCCTTGCTCCGAACACCTGCGGAAAAACCGACGTGGTTTGCAGAACAACCATTGCCATGGAGTATGATGCCAAGGCTTACCAGAACGGGACCGCGAGCAAGGGAATTTTTGAGGTGCAGAAAATCGGGCCAAGGACCAGGGGATACACGTTCAACCCGGCGGTGCTCGGATTCCCGAAAAACGAAAGGGAGGACATCACAATTCCTGATGGAACGAGCATTACGATCACAGTGCCGGAGAATGCCATCATCAAAAGGCTCAAGCCAAAGCCGCCGGAAATGGGAAACCCCGATCTGCCCCTGACAAAGGTCCAGCAGGTCGTGTGGAACGGGCCGTATCTGCTGAGCCAGATGGAATTCTACTATGAGACCGAGGATTCCATGGACACGGAAGTGGCGGAATTCTTCACCGAGGTAAAAACCGACCTTACAAATTTCGCCTATTCCCAGGAGGGCGCGGCCGCTTTCCTGATTTTGCTTATTATAGGAGTGTCGGTTTACGCGCTCAAGACAAGGAAGACGGAGTAATATATCTCGCAATGGATGCATGTGATTAGATGGGCAACCAGAATCTTCACCAGTATGAGACAGGCGTTTTGCGCGCATTGCAGAAATCTGGCACAGGAAGAAATGTTTCGCTGGACGAGCTGGGCAGGGAAAGCGGGCTAGGAGCCGATTCGTGCATGCGCGCCTGCTTCTGGCTCCAGGAGAAAAAATTCATAACCATGAAAGAGGAAGTTGACAAGGCAATCGCATTGACAAAGGAGGGGCATGAGTATTTGCAGAACGGATTTCCCGAGGAGACCGTGCTCAAAAAGGGGATGCAGGCCGGCGGGATTGCGGTTTCGAAACTGGCGCAGCTGGAAAAAGGAATCGGAATCCCCTGGGCCAAAAAGAACGAGTGGATTGAACTGGCGGACGGGAAAATTACTGCCACTGAAAAGGGAAGGGTTGAGGCAGGCGGCTATTCTTTGCGCGAGGCGCTTGCAAGAATTTCCAAGGGGGCGAAAGCCACGGAAGAGGAAGTGGAGCTCCTGCGAAAAAGGGGAAGCATTGCGGTGAATGAAAAAAAGAAATTCTTCGTAGCGCTTACCAAAGACGGGGAAAAAGCGGCTGGAGAAATAAAAGAAGGAGCAGGCATAGGGGCACACGCAACTGGCGCGAATTCAAGGGCCTATGATGTGGAGGCGCCGGGCCAGAAAATCTTCTGCGCAAAAAGGCACCCGCTGGCGCAGATGAGCAGGAAGATATCGGATATTTTTGTCTCCATGGGATTCGAGGAGATGAAAGGGGAGATAATTGAAAGTTCGTTCTGGGTTTTTGACGCGCTGTTCCAGCCCCAGGACCATCCGGCAAGGGAAATGGCCGACACTTTTTATTTGAAAATGAGGGAGCAGGATTTGCCCAGCAAGAAAATTGTTGCCAAAATAAAGGAGGCGCACGAGGATGGCTGGGGCTATGAGTGGAAGGAGGAGAATGCGAAAAGGCCGGTCCTCAGAACCCATACGACCGCTGTGAGCGCAAGGCATGTGAGCGAAACGGGCGAGGGAAAAAGGAAAACCCCTGCGAAATATTTCGGAATCGGGAGGGTGTTCAGGAACGAGGCGACTGATTACAAGCACCTTGCGGAATTCCACCAGGTCGAGGGGATAGTGATTTGGGAGGATGCGACTTTCGGCGATTTGCTCGGGCTGCTCAAGGAATTCTACAGGAAGCTGGGATTTGAGAAAATAAGGTTCAGGCCGAGCTTTTTCCCATATACGGAGCCTTCGCTGGAAATTGAAGTTTACTTTGAAGAAAAGAAAGCATGGATGGAGCTCGGGGGCGCGGGAATTTTCAGGCCTGAAGTCTGCCTGCCGCTCTGGGGAAAGTATCCGGTGCTGGCCTGGGGGCTGAGCCTGGAAAGGCCGCTCATGCTGCTCCAGGAGAACAAGGATATCCGGGTGCTTTACAGGAATGACTTGAGCTGGCTGAGGAATTGCAAGAATATACGGTGAAGAAAGAGGAATGGAATGAACAGAATGAAAATGCAGGAAGAAATGATGGTGAAATGATCCATGGCAACTGTGACCTACTCAAACAATGAATTGTGCAAGCTTGCTGGCAAAAAGATTTCCCTAAAGGATATGGAAGAGAACATCACCATGATTGGAATGCCGGTGGACGAGGTCACAAAAGAAGGCGAATTGGTGATTGATGTCACGCCGAACAGGCTGGACCTGCTTTCCATTGAGGGGATGGCGCGCGCTGTTTCCAGTTTTGCAGGAGTGAAAAAAGGGCTTAGGAATTATGAGGCAAAGGCGCCGGGGAAGGAAAATAAAATAGACGTGGACAAGAGCGTGGATGAGGTAAGGCCGTTTATTGTGAGTGCGATTGTCAGCGGGATTAAGGTTGATGACGAGATTCTCAAGGCGCTGCTGGATTTCCAGGAAAAGCTGCATGGAACTTTTGGAAGAAAAAGGAAGAAGATTGCCATCGGGGTGCATGACCTTTCAAAAGTGAAATTGCCCTTGAAATATGCGGCAGTGAAACCTGAGAGCGTTTCCTTTGTTCCGCTGGATAAGACGCAGAAAATGAATCTGCGCGAAATCCTTGAGAAGCACGAGAAGGGAAAGGAGTATGCCGGAATTCTGGAAAAGGCGAAAAATTACCCATTGATTACCGATGCCAATGGCGAAGTGGTTTCTTTCCCGCCAATCATCAATGCTGATAAAACCAAGGTGGCAGTTGGAACAAAGGAATTGCTGATTGAAATGACCGGCACCAATGAGCGCGCCTTGAATGAGGGCTTGAATGTCCTGTGCTGCGCGCTTGCTGACAGGGGCGGGAAAATCACGCAAATGGACTGCGGGGGGAAGAAAACCCCGAACCTTGCGCCCGGGAAAAGGAACCTGAAAATCAGCGAAGTGAATGATTTGCTGGGAACGAAAATCGGGGATAAGCAGGCGTGCGAGCTGCTTGAGAAAATGGGCTATGGCGCAAAAGTGAAGGGCAAAACAGGGGAATTGGAAGTGCTGGTGCCTGCCTACAGAAATGATGTTTTGCACGAAGTGGACCTGATTGAGGATGTGGCGATTGCCTTTGACTATAACAATATAGAGAAGACCCTGCCGAGCTTCACAGCGGTTGGCGGAAAGGCAACCGGGGATTTCCTGCAGGAAATGATGGTCGGGCTGGGGTTCAGCGAGGTATACACGAATATCCTGACAAACAGGAAGCAGAATTTTGAGTCGGTGAAGCTGAAAAACGGGGAGTGCGTTGAAATCCTAAACCCGCTGACCGAGGAGTTCACGATTGTGCGCACCTGGCTTTTGCCGTCTTTGCTTGCGGTTCTGAGGAATAACAAGAGCCAGCCGTTCCCGCAGAAATTGTTCGAATACGGGGATGCGGAAGAGGGGGGCACTGGAAAAATGAAAAAAAAGCTGGCCTGCGTTTCAAGGCATGCGAAAGCCGATTACAGCGAAATAAAATCAGTGCTGGAAACCCTGCTCACTGAACAGGGGATTAAATTCGAGATAAAAACTTTTGAGCACCCGGCGTTTTTCAAGGGAAGATGCGCCCAGGTGAAAGTTGACGGGAAGCACATCGGGGTGCTGGGCGAGATTGACCCGCAGGTGATGGAGAATTTCGGGCTGGACAATGTGGAGCTGTTCGCGCAGAATTCCCCGCTCAGGAAACCAGTTGCGGCGTTTGAGATTGAGATCTAAAATTAGTTAGCGCGCCCGCGGGAGTCTATTTCTAATGGATAGGTGACATCTCCACGGACATAGCCGCGCGTGGTCGTTTCAAGCCCCTTGGCATCGGTCAGGTCTGCCCCGATTAAAATGGTTTTCTTTACTATGGCCGAGGTTACATTGGCCCTGATTAAAATGGCGTCCGTTGCATTGGCTCCGACTAGAAGGGCTCCGGCCAGAATGGCATCGGTGAAATCTGCCCCGATTAAAATGGCGCTGCACAAATTGGCAGCGGATAAATTGGCTCTGATTAGGATGGCCCCGATTAATTTGACATTGAACAGATTGGCATCGGTCAGATCCGCTTCGGTCAAATCGGCATTGCTCATGTTTGCGTTGACCAAATAGGTGTGGGTCATGTCGGCCTTGGTTAAAATGACATGGGATAGATCAACCGAACTTAGGTCGAGTTTGGAAAGGAACGCCCCGCTCAAATCGATTCTTCCATCTGCATCCTTGAACGCCTCTTTGCGGAAAAGCGCATTGTCAAAAGTGCGGTCACGGCTGCGGTATTTGCCAGACCTGAGGGCTTCGATGGTCTCCTCTTTGGTCAATGTGACCGTGGTTTTTTTAGCCGATTTGGCCTTGGTTTTCTTAGTCTGTGAAATGATGGCTTCTTCTGCTTGCCCCATCTCCTTGTTCTGGGCGTCCGGGGGCAGGACTCCGATGAAATACGGAAACGTTTTTAATTCGTGGACCGGAGTGAGTGTCAGGATGTAAAGACCGGCATGCCCTGAACTCCGGAATTCATCCGCTATTCCTTGGTTTAGTGTTGCTAAAAGTGAAGTTGGAAATATTTGGAAAATGATGGAATTGCGGTCGCCAAATGATTTTTGGCGGTCTACTTCTTCGGTTGCGGCCGCAGCGGCGCGCTTGAGAGTGGCTTCAACCGAAGACAGGGTGATATCCGAGGCAACGAACAATTGGTAGAATTTGATTGGTTTGCCTGTTTCATTTTTGGTTTCCGTTATTAAAACGGCGATGGTGGAGATGGACGACTCTTTTTTGAGCCCGAACTGCAGCGCATTGAGATTTCTGAAAAAACGGAGCAGAATGGGATCCGCATGGTCTATCCGGCTTAGTGATTGGCCGGTCACAATGGATTGTGTCTTTCCTGAACCCTGAGTGATAGAAAGCATCGGAACACCATTGGCAATATTTGGAAAAACATGTTTATATACTTTTTACTCCTTGCCTGTGGCGGGATTGCGAATGGCCCGCGCACGCCCGATTGGCTTGCGGCGGGCGGGAGCCGATTAACCTTTTATTCTTTGGCTTCTTGTTCTTGTTGGTTTTGCCATGAACATTGTCGACGAGCTCCAGCAATTTTACTATGACTGCATTAGGATGAGTCCGAGGAAGGGAAACCCGCTGGAGAAAAAGATGTGCGAGGTTCTTTTTGGGAAGCAGGATGCGGACGGAATTACGGTTGTTGCAGTGCAGAAAAAGGGCGGATTCGAGTATGAAATGGTGAAGATGGAGAGGGTGAACGGAAAATTGACAACTCCTGAAAAAGAGCTTGACGGGCTGCTTGCAAAAAGCGCTGGCAAGATTTACTATCTGGAGATTTCCAAGAAAAAAAACATCAAGAACCTTCCGTTCCATTTGGATGAAAAGCTTGAGGGCGGGGAGTTCAACATCAAAACAGGAAGGATCAAAATCAGGGGTAAATACACAAAAGATGATTTGGAAAAGCTCGCGCTGGACATGTTCCGAAGCCAGCTTGTGTCCAAGGCGGTGCTGCAGCATTTCTGCTCGTTTTCAAAGCATGTGAGGGAGATTGCGGACCACAGGGGAGTTTTCATAACTGTCCCGATAGTCGATGAGGTGGGCGCGTATCTGGGGTGCTTCTGGTCCAGCATGGAATTCGGGAAAGACGAAAAAAGGGAGATACGTGTTTATGATTTGGAAAAAGGCGGGCTTGTGCCCCTGAGCCATGGGATTAAGGACTTGGGGGAAAAGGCGAAAATTGTAGGAGATGAGGCGCGCGTCTTCTATATTAGTGAACAGCTTGCCTCGCAGGCAAAGGGGCTTTTGCCATTGACAGTGAGGCATGAATCCGTGAAAGCCACGATGGTCGTGAACCTGAAGACAGGCGAGCGCTCGCGGCTCATGCCCTGCAAGTTCCACTAAAACACAAGTATATATTTCTGGCTCCTTCTAATCGATAGCATGGCACAGGCTGAGATAGGGCAATTGAGGCAGCTGAGCAGGGCTGACTTTAGGACCAAGGGTCCGCTGGCCGATGCTTATTTGCAGAATTCGCAGATTTTCAAAATGACTACTGGCGGGAGGGTTAAGCCTTTGCCCGGGCCGAGCTATAGGGTGAGTTTGCCCTATGAAGAGCCGGATCAGAAATTAAAGGGAAGAATGGAACCGGCTAGCTATAGGAACGCGGCCGTGTTGCGCGAGACCAGCGGTGAGATGATTGCCGCGACCACTGCTGCCACTGTTGTTACCGGGGGAGTTGCCGTTGCCTCGCTTCCCGCCTCATTCCTGCTTTTCCCAGCCATGGGAGCTGGCGCTCTTGTTTTGGGGTTTTTAGGGCTTTTCCTAGGGCTTGCCGCATTCCTTTTTTCGCTTGGAAGCAGGGAATTTCTTGTTTTCAATAACAGGCAGCTCGGGCACGTGAAACCAAGGAGGCTGAATCTTATAGTTAATAATGAACAGCAGGAGCTTGAAGGGAGGATAAAAGAAGCCGAGCAGGAAACTGCTGCGGGAAATGAGAAGGTGCGGAAAATAGTGGTGTTGAAACGCGCTGCTTGAATTTGGCGCCTGCTGCCTAGAGATTTCTTGCCATATCCCGGAGAAGCGCTTTTGGATCTTTTGCTTTCACATAGGCGCTTGCGAGCAAAACTCCGCACGTGCCGAGCTCGATTGCCTTTTTCACGTCAGCGCCGGTGGAAATTCCCGCGCCGCATAAAACTGCCACGTCCGCTACCTGCTTCACTGCTTTCACGCTTCCTGTGACCACTTCTGGTTTTGCGCTGGAAACGCTGATTCCCGAGCCGATTAGCTCAGGCGGCTCAACGGCTACGAAATTCGGCCTGAAGCCCGCTAAAATTTTTGACTCTTCGATGTCTGCCGAGCAGGCGAGCGATTCGAGCTGGAGCGCGCGCATTTTGTCAATCGCCTCTTTCACCAAATTGTGCGGCTGCTTTTTTTCAGCGTGATTTATGAGCGAGCCTTTTGCACCTGCGGATTTGATTGCCTCAACGGTTGTGCTGCCTGTGAAAGCTCCCTGCTTGTTTGCATCAACATGTTGGGCGAAAACATCGATTCCTTTTATTTTGCAGACTGCCGCCAGATCGACTGTTTGCGGGCAGATTACGATTCGCGCGCCTGTTTCGTGCGCGACTTCGGCCGCGATGAGCGCGAGATTCAGGCCTCCCTGGCCCAGGCTCTCGGAATAGACTTTCAGGTTAAGTGCAATCAGGTTTTTCATGGGAAAAGATAGGAAAAGAAAAACTATAAATGGTGCGCTTTGGGCAATGGGCGGATTGTTATTGTTTATGTACGAACAAGATTTAAAGTATTTCAATCATTATTATTGTGATGGACAGCAGAAAACTGAATTTGCAGGTTGTGTGCGATACGGCCGTTGCCGCGGCTAAAAAGCATGACGCCAGGCTTTTGGCAGATATGCTGCTTTTGCTTCAGAAAGTTGAGCTTAATCCGCTTGTGGAACAGCTGATGAAAATTCCGCTCAGCCTGTTTTTGGAGGAATTAAGGGCTGCCGGGTTCCAGGGAAAAAAGGAATTCTGCGAAAAGCTGCTGGAGCTGGAAAAGGAGCTCGAAGCCGAGCCCGGGCACAAGAAATATTTTTGGAAGGTTTTTTTGGCAGCTGCAAATGATTTGGGGGAAGTGGAGAAAGTAATCTCGCTCATGGAGCGCGTGATTAGGCAAAGAGAAACCGACGCGGAGCTTTTCAAAACACAGGTGGAATTTACTGCGATTCCCAATGGAAACCAAATGCTGGTGGCACTGGTGGATTTGGAGAACAGAGCAAAAGGGAGGGAGGATTGGCCGTTGTTTAGGATGGCATTGCAGGCTCATCTGGCGGAAGCTGAATCCAGGAATGAGATTCTTCTGGCAGTGTGTTTTATTGAGGACGGGAAAAGCATTCAGTTGGCAGTAAAGGCGATTGCGGATACAGTTTGGAACACATTTGTGGGAACACAGGAAGAGCAAAAAAAGATTTTTGACTCGCTTGTTTGGACAGAAGGAAAAAACAGGCAATTGACCAGTGAGGAGTTGAAAGGATTCGAATTTTATGCTTTGAGCGAAGTTTTGGCTGATAGGGTCGGGAAGGCGTGCACAATGCTGCAATTCGCCCATTTTGCAGAGGAACGGCTGGTAAAAAGATGGGGGGAAGTTGAAGGAATGAAAGATGCGAAATACTGGCACCTGGACATTATTTCAGCGGCCAAGAATATCAGCGAGTGCGTGGATTGCCTGGGGCGGGGATACGCGCCAGAGGAGCTGGGGCTGATAGCCGTTCAGTTCAGAAGGAGCTATTCGGACATCGTACGCTAGTTCAAAGATATTTAATGCTTGTTAACTCTAAATTAGGAGTACGCATTCCCACGAAGGAGAGTGGGGGTGCGGGCATTGGATCTGGGGTTGATAAGGGCAGACTCCGGAAAAACATAGTATGCCCTTATGCCGAGGTGGCAGAACCTGGTAACGCGCCAGACTCGAGATCCTGCTTTCGCAAGAAAGCAACCAAGTAATCTGGTGTCCTTCGGGACTTAAGAGTTCAAATCTCTTCCTCGGCGTTGCGCTTTTTAGAAAAAAGCGCCCAAAAACCGACGGTACGGGGCTCCCGATTTTCGCCCGTGGCGAAAATGGGCGCATTTGCGCTCGGCGCAAATTGCGTTGCCCCGAAACCCCGCGCTTCAGCAAAAGCGCGAGCCCCTGTAGCTCAGCGGTAGAGCGACAGTTTCGTAGCCTATCCTTTTTTCCAAAAAAGGCTCGGCGCTCCCAAAAAAGGAGATTGCTGGCTCGTGCCAGCAAGAAAAAACTGTAGGCCGAGGGTTCGATCCCCTCCAGGGGCTTATAATATGCGGAATAAATTAATGGCGGTAATATGGTGGACCATACCATCGAAGTCAATGGCATCGTAGTAAACGGCACTAAAAATGACGTGTCTAAAGTCAGACAAGCTTTAGACCTTCTTGCAGAGAAAGCGCCAACTGAATTGAAATTTATCAAAAAATACATTAAGAAGATCACAATATCTAACGAACCGAGTGGTGTAGATATTTCTGAAAAAACATTCAATATAAAACACTCTACATTATCCATTAGTTCTGTTGAATGGACGGCTTCGACAATTGCCCATGATGCAAAGCACTCCGGAATCTTTTGGGAGAAACCCTTGACCAAATCGACAGGGGGGAAGAAAGTAACTAAACACATTACAGACAAGGAACGCATGGATAGCGAAGAAGTAATATGCTTGGGATACCAGTTGAAGGTCGGCATCAAAGTCGGTTTAGACAAAAGCACCCAAGGTTATCTCCAAGACCTAATCAAGAAACCAGATTATTGGGACGTGAACAAAGATAACAAATTTACTTATGCAGATTATAAGCAAAGAAACTGGTGAGATCTTTAGTAAGTAAGGCTTTTTCCGAGAGTAAGAAAAATAAATCAAACTCAGAGTAATAGGCTCTCCAGGAGCTTTTTTCAGAACTAGTCTTCCCAGGTGTAGAATTCAAGCGGCTTCAGTTTCGCCCATTTGGCCGCAAGCAGGTGCGGGAAAACTGCTATTTGCTTGTTGTAAAGAACGACCGAATCATTGTAATAGCTACGCGAGCCCGCGATTTCGCTTTCCATGCGCACCAGCTCGTCCTGCAATAATTTAAACTGCTCATTGGCCATCAGCTGAGGATAATTTTCCGCAATCGCGATAAGGGATTTGCTCGCGTCCGCAATGCGCTGGGAGCGCAAATCCGCGAGTTTCTTGAAAAGGGTTTTCTCGTGGATGGAATAGCTTTTCACAATCTCCACCAGCTCGGGAATCAAGTCATGCCTTTTCAGGAGCAGCGTGTCGATGTTGGCTTTCGCGCGCTCGCTATTGTTTTTCAAAATCACCAGCCCGTTGTAAATTGCAAGAACCCAAATCTGAACCATCCACAGGTACATAAGAACGGTGATGAGCGCGGCCCCGAAGTACCACTCGCCCCCCAGGCGGAACCGCGCAGCCATGATGATGGCGCCGGCCAGGAATGCCAGCGGGCCGCCGATGATTGAAATCTGGTATTCCCGCTTCACATGGGAAAGTGCGTCCTTTTCAGTGCCATCCGAAAGGCAGTAGAATTTCCTTTTCGGGTCGTCTTCGATGATTATTTCCGGATTCTGGTCGTCGGGATTGTACATCCTGGCCGTGCCGAGCGCGTAAATCGGGTCGCCGTCCGCTATGAAAGTCTCCTCCACCTCAACCTTGTCATTGTAATTGGAAAGGGAGGGATAATTGTCGGCAATGAATTTGTGTATCGGGCTGTCGTCCTTCTGGGTTTTTTCCCCGAACAGCGCCTTGGAAATGAAATTCTGGCCGGTCATCACATGGCTGGCGAACAGGTCGCGCTGGACCATTGAATCGACAGCCCCGCCTTTTGGCTGGATGGTTGGCCTGAGCAGCACTTTGCCCGTGTCATCCTGGAGGTAAAAGGGCTCGGTGGTCGCCCATGTTTTGACCAAATTGCGGCGCCGGTTCTTGCCCGAGCCCTGCCATTTGTAGAGCGAGGTGGAATAGAAAAGGCAGGGTTTGCCGGAATAGGGCGCAGTGTAAGTTTGCTTGTAGGGGCGGGCTTTGCCTGCGACTTCGGTTATGCCCGGGGCGACTGCGACCGCCTTGGAAGTGGGAGTGAATTCTATGGTCTTTTTCAGGTAGTAGTGCGCAAGCCCGCTCCTGTAGGCGAACAGGCCGACTCCGAGCAGGACCAGTCCCCAGGCCGCGGGGTCTCCGCTGCTTTTTAGGAGAATGAAGGGCCACATGAAAAGCTTAATGCTAAAGCCCCTTTATTAAAACTGCCTTTTTTAGGAATGGGCTAGGCTTGCGAAAGCGCGCCTGTCGAGAGCATGCTCACATCGATTGGAGCGGAGCCGAGAGTTAGTTTGCTGGTGCTTACAAAATCTGCGCCTGCGCGCAGGAAACTAGCTGCGTTCTTTTCATTGATTCCTCCGCTTGCCTCAATTATTATTTGCCTGTTGATTTTGCGGATTGCGCGCACCAGGCTGCCGACTTTTGGCGGAGATAGGTTGTCCAGAAGGATTGCGTCCGCCTTTGCCTGCGCTGCCGCGAGCGCGCCGGATAAATTGCAGACTTCGACTTCAATGAAATGCGAAGCGCCTTTCTTTTTCCTGTCCTGCTTTGCGCGCTTCACCCCTTCTTTTATCGCATCTTCCCAGCTTCCCCTGATCTCCTTTTGAATCTGGCGGATGTTGTTTTCCTTTAGCAAATAGCCGTCGGATAGATTGTAGCGGTGAGTAAGCGCGCCGCCAATGCGCAGTGCCCGCTTTTCGCTCCAGAGCATTCCGGGGTGCACTTTTCGCAATCCGGAGATTTGGCCCGGGAATTTTTTGGAAAGAATTCTCGCAGAGGTTGCCACTCCGCTTAGAATTGACAGATAATCGAGCGCGGTTCTTTCAGCGCTGAGAATTGCGCGCGCATTGCCGGTTACTTTTGCAATCTTTGTGCCTGCTGGAACCAGCTGGCCTTCTTTCACAAAAAATTGCACTTTGATTGAGGGATCAGTGGCTTGGAAAGCTTCCTGCACTTCGAACAGCCCGCAAGCCACGCCTTTTTGCTTGAAAGTGATGAACGAGATTTCCCTGAGGCGAGGCGAGATTGTTTTCGCAGTTATGTTGCCAAACGCTCCGTCCTGCGTGAGCGCGAGCTTTATGGATTCCCTGATTGAATCTTCCACAGCGCGCTTTTCCTTTGCTGAAGGCTGGCGGTTGAAGAGCTTTTGCACGCGGCCATTATTCGGCATGGTTAGGTTGTGGGTTGGCTAGGTTAAAAAGAGGTTAAGGCGGACGCGTGAAACTAAAGCGTTGGATCACATGCACAATAGAGCTTCGATGTCGGCCAGGGTCATCGGTTCAGTGGTGTCAATTTTAGCTTTGCTTGCTTTGCTCGCAGTCTGCTTGGCCTTCTGAACCGGCTTGGGTTTGCTTGGTTCTCTGTTTTTGGGAGCATTCGCGTTTAACAGCGCATATTTGTACCCTCTGTTTTTCTCGCTGTGAGAATCGTTAAATATTAGCCTCTCGCCAATTTGCCGTTCTTCTGCAACGTCAATTTTTTTGCGCATTGTGTTTTCGGCTTTAGCGCCAGCATTCTGATGGGCAATTTCGATCTCGCGGCTTATTGCAACATCGTGATGGAGCCGTTCACAGTCAATATTGACCCTTATTTTCTTCTCATGAACTATTGGCTCAGACTTGAAAAGATCTTCGAGATACTTGTTTTTTTCAGCAAGTGCCAGGGGCAGTGGCTCTGAGCCGAATATGACCCGCGCCCTGTCAGGCCCTTCGCCTGCCCATACGATTCTTACCGCGGTGTTGGATAGCATTGCTGATTGTGTCGCCCGTGGCAGTGTTGCCTGTTCGCGCAACTGACCGGGTACATCAGGCACTCTAACTATAGGTACGGTTGAAGAAAGAAGTTGGAATTGCTTGGGAGCTACGGCCATGGTTGCACCAGTAACTGATATTGTGGGAATTCGTGAATATAAATGTTTAGGTGTATGGGCTGGCTTTGCGGGTTTCGGGGCCGGCCGCTGGGCTGGTATTCTCGCAACCTTAAAAAGAGGTTAAGCTATAGATATGACCATGGCTGAAGAGCGCTGGGAGTTCGCGATAAAGCAGGATGGGGAGGAAATTGTAATCGAGCTGGACTGCTCCGGCTCGCCCTATGGGTCCAGCATTGAGGAGAGCGAAGTGCTCCTGCAGAAAACCCTGGAAAAACTCGCCGAAGTGCCCGGAGCCACGAAAATCTCATTCTTGGACAAGAATATCACCGAATACGGGTGGCGCGAGACCAGGATGCTCAAGCAGCTGGTTCAGGTGCTGAGGACCATTAAGGAGAGCTCGATTGTGCAGAGCGGCGCGCTGGAAAAGGCGGAGGAAGGCGCCGAGGCGATTGAGGAAGGGGGAATTCTGGCATTCACAAGAATCACGCTTGCCTATTTGTTCAAGGACCCGATTGGCGGGTTTGTGGATTTGAGAAGGACCATTGTTGACGTTGGAAAACAGGAGAAGACGAATCCCACGAACGAAGTGAAAAAGAAAATGGAAGTGCTCAGGTTCATTGAAAAACAGATGGAGGAGCTCGAACTCATCAAAGTTGCACAGCCCTATTTGGCAGGGCATAAAGTTGGGGACAGGAGCATCTATGGGATGCTGTTTGCCCACACCAGCAGGCCGAATTTCTCGCTCACCAAATTCTACACCAATTTCCCGGCTGGCGGTGAAGTGATCCAGGAGTATGATTTGCCAGAAGGGTCAAAGGTGAAAATTTTCTCCATCAGGAACAGGGCGAGAAAATTCTATCACGTGACTCCGCTGGAGCTTTCGCTTTCCCAGGAGGAATATGAGGCGGTTGATTTTGTAAGAAGGGTGCTCGCAAGCCACAGGCCGAAAAATGAATCGCTGCTGGATGCGCAGAGCCTGAGGCACGTGTTCTATGAATTGTCCCGCGACCTATTGGAGGAATTTGCCAGAAGAAGCCAGGCAAAAATGGCTGGAGAAGAATTGGACAAGCTCGCGAAAATTCTGGTGAGATCAACTGCGGGCTATGGAGTGCTGGAGAGTTTGCTCGCGGATCCGAAAATACAGGATGTGAACTTGAACGCGCCAGTGGGCGCTTCGCCGGTCAGGATTTATCATGAGGAATTTGAGGAGTGCGATTCAAATATTGTGCCGAACTTGGACGAGGCAAAGAGTTGGGTCTCGCGCCTGAAATTGTCCAGCGGAAGGCCGCTTGACCAGGCGAACCCGGTGCTTGATACTTCCATTATTTTACAGGATACGACCGCGAGAATTGCCGCTGTCACGCGCCCGCTCTCGCCCGGCGGAATCAGCTTTGCAATCAGGAAGCACAGGGAAGCGCCCTGGACTTTCCCGCTGCTGGTGAAAAACAAGATGATGAATTCCTATGCGGCCGGGCTGCTTTCATTTGTGATTGACGGCGGAAGGACCATGCTGATTGCAGGGACAAGAGGCGCGGGAAAAACCAGTTTGCTGGGCGCGGCAATGCTGGAAGTGCTGAAAAAATACAGGATGATTACTGTTGAGGATACGCTGGAATTGCCAGTGAATTATTTGGCGAGCGTTGGCTACGATATATTGCCGCTCAAAGTGAGATCGCCCATGAGCGAGGCGAGCGGGGAGATGAGCGCAGAGAGCGGAATCAGGACTGCGCTGAGGCTGGGGGATTCGTGCTTGATTGTCGGGGAAGTAAGGAGCAATGAAGCAAGGGCGCTTTATGAGGCTATGAGAGTCGGCGCCCTGGCAAATTTCGTAGGAGGAACAATTCACGGCGATACTCCCTACGGAGTTTTTGACAGGGTGGTTAATGATTTGGGAGTGCCGCCGACTTCGTTCAAGGCCACGGATATTGTGGTGATTGCGAATACCATTAGGTCAGCGGATGGCATGAGCAGGGTGAGAAGAATCACCAGCATAACCGAAGTGCGCAAGGAATGGAAGAGCGACCCGGCGAGCGAGAAGGGATTTGTTGAGCTCATGAGGTATGACGGGAAGAAAGGCGAGCTGGTGCCGACCGAAGCATTGCTGAACGGGCACTCGGAAATCCTCATGAAAATCGGAGAAAACGTGAGCGAGTGGATGGGCGATTACAACGCGATTCTGGAGAACATCAAGCTGAGGGCAAAGGTGCGTGACCAGCTGATAAAATTCTCCAGCGTGTACAATGCGCCCGAGGCGTTGGAAGGCGATTTTGTAAGCGAGAGCAATGCGCGCCTGCACCTGGCGATGCAGGAATCCAGGAAGGGCGGAGTGATTGATTCGGCTGCAGTGTTCCAGACCTGGAGCGACTGGGCGAAGAATGCGCTCAAGGGAAAAGAGTAGGGTAGGGAGTAGTTGCTATGGCCTATGAAAAAACTCCTGCTTGGAAAAAGATAATTGACGAGAAGGAGCTGGAGCAAAAAATCCTTGATTACCAGGGAAAAAAATCCGCCAAAATAAAGGTGCAGGAGGAGGCGGGGGCAGGGAAAAAGTTCTCCAGCGTTTACCAGCATTTCAAAAAAGAGGAGTATGACGAGGCGCATCCGACCAAGTTGTTTGAAAAGGTGTGCGCGCCCGCAGAAGCGGTTCCGTTTGCAGCTCCGGAAATTGCCAGGAATTATTTGGAAAAGAACATTGAGCTCGCGGATTTGAAGGTCACTGCGAAATCCGTTTTTTACACTTCCATCGGGCTGTTCGCAATCACCATGCTCTTCGCGCTGGTGCTGTTTCTTTTTGGAGGGGTTTTCCAGCTGTGCATCCTGGTTCCGTTCGCAATCCTGTACTATTTGCTCACCTACCCGAGCTACAGGGCGACAACCAACACCATGCAGATGCAGAATGACATGCTGTTGGCTACGTTGTATATGGCAATTTACCTCAGGCTGAATCCGACCATGGAAGGAGCGACCGAATTTGCTTCAAAGCATTTGGAAGGCCCGCTGGCAACGGATTTCAAAAAAGCGCTCTGGGACGTGGATTGCAGGAAATATGCCAGCATTGATATGGCGCTTTCCGAAAGGTCTAAGAAATGGCAGAAATGGGATGAGAATTTCGTGAGAACCCTGGACCTCCTGCGCTCGTCATTGCTGGAGAATGACCAGGAGAAGCGCCAGGATTTGATTAACAACGCGCTTGACTCGCAGCTTGAATCCACTTTTGTCAGGATGAAAACCTATGCGAACAAACTGAGCAACCCGATCCAGCTGATTTTCACCGTGTTCGTGATTGTGCCGCTCATGACGCTCACCGTGATTCCGATTGCAGGGATTTTCATGTCAGCGCAGATTTCCCCGCTGATTCTGATTGCGCTTTTCAATCTGATAATTCCCTTTGCCACGCTTTACTATTCGCTGAGGACTTTGTCAAAAAGGCCGGGGAGCTTTGCCATCAACATTTCCAAGCACCCGAAAGTTCCGCCCGAAGGGACGTTCAGGGCTTTTGGCTCGAATGTGCCGGTCTGGCCCGTGGCAGTGGTGATTGGGCTGATTTTTGCTTCGCTGGGATTGTTCAGCCTGAATGAGGTGTTCACCTATTCAACGCAGAGCAATACCGGGAATATTTACGAGTATTTGTGGATGATGGCAAAGAGCTGGTCGCTTGCAGCCGGAGCCGCTGCTGCGCTTGCCTCCTACTTTTACCTTAGCTCTTTCCAGAGAGTGGAAATCAGGGATGAGATTAGGAAAATCGAGGATGAGTTCCGCTCTGGTTTGCGGGAATTGGGAGTTCTGCTAGACCAGAATATTCCGCTTGAATCCGCCATCAGCTCGCTGGTTGACGAGTACAGGCGGTTTAACATGGACAAATCCAGCATGGCTTCGTTCTTTTCCCAGATTATTGAAAGGGTGAAGGGGCTTGGGCTGACTTTCAGCAAGGCGCTTTTTGATGAGGAGAACGGAGTGATCCGCTCTTTCCCCTCGGTGATTATCGAGGATGTGATGAGGGCGATTGTCGAAAGCCTGGACAAGGGGCCGAAGCAGGTGGCGCTGGCTTGCAATACCATTTCGAAATATTTGGACAAGGTGAGCGAGATTAACAAATTGGTTTACACGCTGCTCGCTGAGACGACTAATAGCATTTCACTCTTGACTGCGATGGTGATTCCGCTTATTGGCGCGGTGGCAGCAAGCATGGGAACCCTGCTGACCAGATTTTTGCAGATGATTGCGGAGAGATTGCTCGAGCTTGCAAATTCATTTGGTTCTGCGTTTGGTGCGAGCTTTTCATTTGGAGAAGTGCTTCCCCTGAATTTGAAGGAAGTCATTCCGCCCACTGTTTTGCAGTTGATTGTTGGATTCTATGTGATTGAGATGATTATCATTCTTGCAATGCTGCAGGACGGGATTGAGAACGGCTATGACAGGACTACGCGTAATGTGAGGATTGGAAGGCAGCTTGCGAACGGGTTTGCAATCTATACTCTGCTGCTGTTTGCTTCAATCCTTTTCTTGAACATGCTGGCGATAGGAGTTTAGGCATTAAAAAAATAGAAGCTATTGCCTTCGCTTTGCGATTGCTTTTACTTTCATTTTTTCTTCTGCTTTGTCTGCGTGCTCTTTAATCAGCATAAGTTCCATCTGCATTAATTGCTTCACTATTGGTTCCTGCTGATTCAGCTGGTACAGACTAACATTGCCGACTTTTCTGGTGACCTTGACCATGTTGAATTCCTCAAGCCTGTCCCAGTGATTGTATAACGTTGCCCAGCTGACATCCGACTGCTTAGCTATTTCGGTTTTCGTGAAATCCTCCAGCCGGTGCTCCAGCAGGAAATCTATCACGCGGTAGAACGGAGTGTCTCCGAAGAATTCCAGGAAAAAGGATTTTTCTGCCATTTCATCACTATTCAATTATTTGAATGAGCATGTTTAAAAAGATATATGCCTGCTGTTTGGAGAATTACCAGAAAACCTTGCCGAGATATGCTTCGACCAGCTGGGTGATTTCTTTTCTTGCTCTCGGATTCAGGGAAATGTGAATTTCACCGGTTTTCATAAGCCAGGTGAGAAGACCCTTGTTTGCCAAGCCTTTGGCCAGTTTTTCCGCCTTTCTTCGGCGGGAAGGCGGAAGGCCTGCGCGCACATAAATCAGGGAGGTGTGGCTTGCACCCCATTTTCCCCTTCTTGCCAGAGTATAGAGGATGTGGGCTTGAAGTTCTTCATCTCTGGGTTCTGCCTGAGTTTCCATAGGAATTTGATTTTTCTGGTCGAATAAAAGGGAGGTTAAACCTTGGTTCCGGTGATATTACCCATTTCTGGGTAGATAGCTATTTATTTGTAGGTTGCGACGATTAGTCTTATGGGAGTGGACGAGGCAATAGCAGCTTTGAGGGCAGGAAAGCCCATTATTGTATTTGATTCAGGGGAGCGTGAGCGCGAGGCTGATTTGATGGTGCACGCGCAGTTCGCTGGGCCGGATAAAATTGAACTGCTTAGGAAAGACGGGGGCGGATTAATTTGTTTGGCTACGGACAGGAATGTTGCTGAAAAATTGAGCCTGCCGTTTTTGACTGACTTTTATTCTGAAAAAGGAAATGAAACCCTGAAAAAAATCGTTTACAACAAAACGCAGTATGGCGACAAGCCTTCGTTTTCCATTACCATTAATCACAACGACACTTATACCGGGATAACGGATGATGACAGGTCAATGACTGCGCGCGAGTTTGCCAAATTAACGGCTGATGCGCAGAATGGAAAGGAAATTAGGGAAAAATTTGAAAGGGATTTCAAAGCTCCGGGGCATTTGCATTTGCTGATTGGAAAAACTTTGGCTGAAAGAAAGGGGCACACAGAGCTGGCGCTGGAATTGTGCAGGCGGGCGAAATTGCCGCCTGCAATGCTCCTGTGCGAAATGCTCGGGAAAGGAAAGGCGCTGAGCGTGGAGCAGGCGCGGGAATACGCGAAGAAAAATGGAATTCCGTTCGTAGTTGGAAGGGAGTTACTGTAGGATTGGAAAATGAGAGAAAGGTGAAACGCATGGCTAAGAAATTGAAAATCGGATTGGCTGACACGACTTTTGCGCGCGCGGACATGGCTTCAGCCTCTCTTTCTTTTGGAAAAAGAAAGAGACCCCGAATGGAGAGAAAGAAAACGAATTGAGAGGCGAAACAAATGAACAAAAAACTAAGAATCGGATTTGCGGATACGACTTTTGCGCGCGCGGACATGGTAGGATTTGCGATTGATGAGATTGAAAAGAAATTTCCTGAGCTGGAAAAGGAATTTGTCAGAAGGACTGTTCCGGGAGTAAAGGATTTGGGAGTTGAATGCAAGCTGCTCTATGAAAGGGATAAATGTGATATTGTAATGGCGTTTGGAATGGTTGGTGGAGCTGCAGTGGACAAGACCTGCGGCCATGAGGCATCGCTGGGAATCCAGATGGCAAAGATGCTTGCTAATAAGCACATAATTGAAGTGTTTGTGCATGAGGATGAGGGGGAAAATGCCGCTGATTTGCTTTCGATTTTCGAGGATAGGTCAAGGAAGCATGCGGTGAACGCTGTGCTGATTGCCACTAATCAGAGTGAATTGACTAAGTTGGCGGGGAAAGGATTGCGACAGGGAAGGCAGCATGTTGGGGAATTGAAAAGAAATTAGATGGCAAAGAAGATGGGATGGATAGAAAGAGGGTGGATGAATGACTAAAATGGCTTTGATTGTTTCTGAATTCAATTCTGAGATTACGGCACGGATGAAAATTGCGGCCGAGGAAAGGGCGAAGGAATTGGGAGCAGAGATAGTGGTTGTTTACTCGGTTCCCGGGGCGCTTGATTCTCCGTTCGCGCTAAAGAAAGCCCTGAAAAGAAAGGATGTGGACTGCGCTGCTGTGCTTGGCGCTGTGATCAAGGGGGAAACGGACCACGATGCGGTGGTGGCGAATACTGCCGCTGACAAAATTGTCCAGCTGAGTTTGGAATTTGAAAAGCCGGTCGGATTCGGGGTAATGGGCCCGAACTGCACCTGGGAAAAGGCTGAGGAAAGGGCTGAGGGCTATGGGAAAAGGGCAGTGGAAGCTGCGGTCAAGTTGTGTCGCCTATGAAAAAAGAAGTTAGCGATGTCAGGTTTCCGACCAGGTTCGGGGAATTCAAATTGAATTTGTTCACTGGAAGCGATGGGAAAGAGCATGTGGCGCTGGCGCGCGGGAATCCTAAAGGCAACACTCCGCTTGTCCGCGTCCATAGTGAATGTTTGACCGGGGATGTTTTCGGCTCAAAAAGATGCGACTGCAATTCGCAGCTGCAGAGCTCTTTGCAGATGCTGGCGAATGAGGAGACGAGTGTGCTTGTTTATCTTAGGCAGGAAGGAAGAGGAATTGGTTTGCTGAATAAAATCAAAGCCTATGCTCTGCAGGATGAGGGGCTGGACACAGTGCAGGCAAATGAAAAGCTTGGGTTCAAGGCTGATGAAAGGGATTACAAGCTGGCCGCTGAAATCCTGAAGGAGCTGGGGTTTGCAAAAATCAGGCTGCTTACAAATAATCCTGGGAAAATTTCCTCGCTTGAGGAAAACGGGATTGAGATTGCTGAAAGGGTGCCGCTGATTGTTGGCAGGACCGAGGAGAATGGAAAATACCTGAGAACTAAAAAGGAAAAACTTGGGCACCTGTTTGAATGAGATTGCATGAAAGTGAGATGTGAATTATGGGCGAGAATGAAAGTGCTGATGAGAAATTCATGAAAGAGGCGATTGCGCTTGCAGCCAGTGCCAACCCGTTCCCAAACCCGCGCGTTGGAGCGGTGATTGTGAAAAATGGAAAAATCATTGGCAGGGGATTTCACAGGAGAGCCGGGGAAGCGCATGCCGAGGTGGAAGCAATAAATTCCCTTGGTGATAAATTCTTTGCCAAGGGCGCAACGATTTACGTGACCCTTGAGCCCTGCTCGCACTATGGGAAAACTCCCCCATGTACCAAGGCGATTATTGAAACTGGAATAAAACGAGTGGTATTTGGAGCAAGGGATCCGACTGAAAAAGTGTGCGGGGAAGAAGAACTGCGCGAGGCGGGGATTGAAGTTGAAGGCGGAATTATGGAGAAAGAGGCCGAGAAATTGAATCCTGAATTTCATGGGATTGGGAAAGATGCCGATGCCGGGCTTCCGGCAGTTTCACTTAAAACCGCTGTTTCGCTTGACGGGAAGATTGCCTGCAACATGGGCGAGTCAAGGTGGATTTCAAGCGAGGAGTCGCGCAAGAGAGGGCATGAGCTGCGGGCGAAGCATGATGCGGTGATTGTGGGAATTGAAACCGTCCTTAGGGACAATCCGCGGCTGACTACGCGGCTTGCGAGCGGGAAAAATCCTTTGCGCGTTGTGCTGGATTCAAAATTGCGAGTTCCGCTGGATGCGCGGATTTTTAGTGATGCGCATGTGGTGATTGCCACCAGCGCCGAGAGCGACAGGAAGAAGAAAAAGAAAATTGAGGAAACGGGCGCAAAGGTGCTGGAATTTCCAGGGGGAAGGATTCCACCTGGGGAATTGCTTGCGAAGCTGGCAGGGATCGGGGTGAGCAGCGCGCTGGTTGAAGGCGGCGGTGAGGTTAATGCCAGCTTTGTTGCCAGCGGGCTGGTGCAGAGGTATTACATTTTCGTTTGCCCGAAGATCATCGGAGGAAGGAATGCCAAGACCGCTGTTGAGGGGGACGGGATTTTTTCCATGAATGAGGCGAAACTGCTCGTGTTTGAGGAAGTTGAGCGGGTTGGCGATGATATTTTAATAGTTGCTAAGCCAAAGAAGACAGATGGAAAATAAAATGTCCAGGGGCGGGACTGAAATCGTTTTTGAAATCACCATAGTTCTCGTGATTATTTTAGTGGCCTGGTTCTTCATTTCCCAGGTATATGAGAAGACCGGGGCGCGCGATGACCGGATTCTGGGCGGGAGTGAATTTGCCGAAAGGAAAATAGCCGCGCTTGCCGATGAGTGCTATAATAAGAATATCGGAAAGAGCGAGTGGGTCGCATGCGGCGAATATCCCGCGAATGTCACGGGCGCGGTTAATGTTTCAAAAATTTCCGGCTATTCCGGATGCAAATGTTCCATTGATTTTAGCGGGGACAGGGCTAGGTTTGAAAAAGTGAAAATAGACTTTAACGGGTTTAACAACTCGCTCGCAATCGGGTTTGAATAAAAAAGAAAAACAGGCTAATTTTAATTCTTCCTGATTGATGGAAATAAATTTTCCGGGTTTGGGAAAGCTTCCGGGAAGGTTTCTTTTGCCGCGTGCTCCAGGATTTCCAAAGCAATGGAAAAATCTCTCCTGCAATCCCGAACCTGCTTTTTTACGCTGTCCGGAGACCTTGATGTCAGTCTTGTCCATCCGTCTCCCTGCAGAATGTTTGATTCGAAATAAAGAGGCGCTGGGCCGACGAAATCCAAGGGGAATGCGCTCCAGATGAAAAACTGCGCTGCCGAAGCCCTGAGCAGTTCGAGCCTGCGCGCGAATAGGATTCCTACCTCTTCTGCAGTTCTTGCAGAGGAAACGTCGAATAATGCGGCCAGCCTCGCATCTATGGAATTGGAGGTGATGTCAAACTCATACTGGGCGTCGCGGTAGGAGGGAAAACGAAATTCCTGCTTCAGCCCCTTATCCATCCGTTCGATTATGTCTTTGCGCGCGAAAAGCTGCCCGATTAACCCTTTTGTCTCGGAAACCGGGGTATTTAGCTTGACCTTGAACCTCATCTTAAGGGCCTTGATCTGCCTTTTCGCCTCAAGATGGTTTTTCGCTTCGAGCTGGCTTTTTGCGAGTTCGGAACGCCCTGTTGACGTAAAATAATTGAAAAGTTGAGGAAAAGTTCCGTTAAAAGTTCCACTAATACCCGTTTTCTGTAAATTAAATGCATTTTTTGCAGCTACTCTAAGGTCACTAAAATTCATTGACATGTTTACCCCACCCTCGCCCAATGGCGAAGAAACTAATTAACTGGTTTAAGCAGATATTATAGCTAAACTAGTATATAAAGGTTTTGAAAAAAGGGCGGGTTTATTCTCGAAGAAATAGGGTAAACCAGCAGCGCCATTACGAGTATTGCCACCACTTGCAAAGGTGGCGCCGCCAAAAGCAGCGCTGCGCCGGGCGACGCCGCCAACGAGCAGCTGCCAGCTCGAGCTGGCAGGTCCGCCTTCGAGGGGCGGACTGCTTGCTGTCTCGAAGCAGCAAGCACTGCAGCGCGTCGCCCTATTGGCGGCAGCGCTGCCGGGTGCGGCGCCACCCAAAGGCTAGCAAATCGAATTTAAACATATACCAAACAAAAGGGTGTTATCGTATTACTATTAACTAACGGTGGGTGATGGAGTGAAGTATATCCTAGTTGTAGGAGACGGTATGAGCGATTTGCCGGTAAAGGCATTGGGCGGGAAAACGCCGCTCGAAACCGCCCAGACCCCTAATATGGATTTCCTAGCCAGCAATGGGATTGCCGGCAAATTTCAGACAATAAAAGACGGATTCGGAGGGGGGACGGATATTGGCCATTTCTCCATTTTTGGCCTGAGTTTGAAGAAGGAATACACCGGAAGGGCGCCAATCGAGGCGGCGGCCATGGGAATCGAGCTTGCGCCCAATGACATTGCAATTAGGTGCAACCTGCTGAACCTGGAGGAGAATTGCTCAAAGATGGGCGATTACTCTGCCGGGCATATCACGAGCGAGGAAGCGAGCCAGCTGATTAGGGCGCTCCAGGAGAAATTGGGCGGGAACGGGGTTGAATTCTACGCAGGAGTGCAGTATAGGCACATCCTGGTGCTCAGGGAGAAATACATCCCCGAGGTTGTGACATTCCCTCCGCATGATTTTACAGGCAAGGATGTGGCGAGCCATATGCCCAAGCCCAAGAGCGCAAAGGGAAAGGAGACCGCGCAATTGATGGAAAGGCTGGTCAGGGCTTCCTGGGAAGTGTTGCGTGACCACCCGGTGAACAAAAAGAGAATCAAGGAAGGAAAGCTGCCTGCGAATTCCATCTGGCTGTGGGGCCAGGGGATTGCGCCGCGCGTGAGAACTTTCAATCAGATGTATGGAAAGAGCGGGGCGATTATTACGGCCGTTGATATTCTGCGAGGATTTGCAACGCTGCTGGGATTGGATTTCGTGAAAGTGCAGGGAGCAACGGGATATTTTGATACCAATTGGGAAGGGAAGGCGGATGCAGGAGTAAAGGCGCTGGAGAACCATGATTTTGTGCTGGTGCACCTGGAGGCGCCCGATGAGGCGGGCCATCTGGGGGACCCGAAAAAGAAAACCGAAATGATTGAGAATTTGGACAAGCGGGTGCTCACTAGAATTATGAAGCAGATGAAGGAAAAGAAAATTGACTATAGGATTGTGGTGATGTCTGACCATGATACTCCGGTGGAAACCAAGGGGCACGGGGACGGGCCGGTTCCGTTCGCATTGTGGGATTCGCGCGAAACGAAAAACAGGAAATTGAAATTCTGCGAGAAAAATGCGAATGACGGATTGCTCCAGAGATCGATAATGGAGGAACTGTTTTCGAAATAGCCGGATGAATACGTTTAAAATTATTCGAGTGTAAAGGAGTAAAGATTGTAATGAAAGCTGTTCTAGTTTTAAGTGACGGATCGGTCTATTACGGAAAAGGCTTCGGCGCCCAGGCCGAGAGAGTGGGCGAGCTTGTTTTCTCAACAGGAATGGTCGGCTATCAGGAAGCGTTGACTGACCCGAGCTATGCCGGGCAAATTTTAATCTCCACTTACCCACTAGTTGGGAATTATGGAGTGAACAAGGATGACATGGAAAGCGACAGGGTGCATGTGCAGGGATATGTGGCGCGCGAGTGCTGCGAAAAGCCAAATCATAGGTTGAGTGAGAAAAGTTTGAGCGACTGGCTTAAGGAGGAGGAAGTGCCGGGAATCGAGGGGCTGGACACGCGCAACATTGTTCGGAAAATCCGGAGCTATGGAGTGATGCCTGCGGTGATCAAGACTTTCAGCGGAAGCGAAGTGAACCTGAATGAGCTGATTGCCAAGGCAAAGGAGTTGGACTATTCTTCCATTGATTTTGTGAAAAAAGTCACACGCCAGAAATTCGAGGAGCATGGAAAAGAAAATAAGGGGAAGCATATTGTGCTCATTGATTACGGGCTGAAATTGTCAATTTTGAGGATGCTGCTGCAAAAGGGAGTGAGGGTGACTATTGCGCCCGCAACCGCCACTTACGAGGAAATTATGAAGCACGAGCCGGATGGAATTTTAGCTTCGAACGGGCCGGGAGATCCGAAATTGCTGGGCTATGCCGCGAGTACGATGCGCAAGCTCTGCAATAAATTGCCTGTGATGGGAATCTGCCTCGGGAACCAGGTGCTTGCGCACGCATTCGGAGGAAGCACTTACAAATTGAAATTCGGGCACCGCGGGCTGAATCATCCGGTGAAGGATTTGAAGACTGGAAAGGTGTACATTACCACGCAGAACCATGGGTTTGCGGTTGACCCGAAAAGCTTGCCCAAGGAGATGGAGGTCACGCATATCAATTTGAATGATGGGACAGTGGAAGGCATCCGCCACAAGGAATTGCCGGTCTATTCGGTGCAGTATCACCCTGAATCCAACCCAGGCCCGCTGGACTCAACCTATTTATTTGATGACTTCATTAGGATGTTAAAATGAGAAGGTGGTTTGAATGAAACATTTGCTTGCGATTAAGGATTTGAAAGGGGAAGAAATTTCCGAGTTTGTTGATTTGGCTGAAAAGCTGAAGAAGAACAGGGGCGAGGGAAACGGAAAGCTTGCCGGAAAAACTTTGGGAATGATTTTTGAAAAGGCGAGCACCAGAACTCGCGTGAGTTTCGAGGTGGCGATGACGCAATTGGGCGGGCACGCTGTTTACATGGATTACTCGAGCTCGCAGATTTCGCGCGGAGAAACCATTGCTGATACCGGGAAAGTTCTGTCGCGCTACTTGGATGCGATCATGGCGCGGCTTTACAAGCACACGGATTTGGTGGAGCTTGCAAAAAATTCCAGCGTGCCGGTAATCAACGGGCTGACGGACATTGAGCACCCGTGCCAGATAATCGGTGACCTTTTGATTATGAAGGAAAAAGGGAAACTGCAAAAGGGAAAGACCGTTGCGTTTGTAGGGGACTGCGCGAACAATGTGGCGAATTCGTTCATGAATGCCTGCGCCAAACTGGGGATGAACGTAAGATTGGTGTGCCCGGCGAAATACCCGCCAATCAAGGAGTTTGTGGATGACAGCAAGAAATACGGAAAGGTGGAAATTTTCTCAGACCCGCTCAAGGGGGTTGCGGGAGCGGATGTCATTTATACAGATGTCTGGGTCAGCATGGGATTCGAGGATGAGGAAGCTGACAGGATGAAGGAGTTTGTTCCCTATCAGGTGAATGACGAGATGATGAAGAAGGCCGCAAAGGATGCTATATTTTTGCATTGTTTGCCTGCGCACCGCGGGCAGGAAGTTTCCGGCAGCGTGATAGATGGAAAGCAGAGTGTGGTTTGGGATCAGGCTGAAAACAGGCTGCACGCGCAGAAGGCTATTTTGCTTAAATTGCTTGGAAAAGCCTAGGGAAATTATTTTTTGCCACGGATGCAGGGAGGCCAATTGTTTGCAAATACGCGGCTCCGGTCAACTGGCTGTTCTTTTCTTCTAGCAGCATCTAAATCCGCTTGGATTTTCATCCTCAGCGCATTGGCTTGCATGGCCGCTTTCATCTCCTCATCAAAAACCGAATCTGAACCGCTTGCCAGGGTGAGGCTGTTTTGACGTTGCAGGGCGTGATTAAGCGCTTTTTTCATTGCCTTCAGGGTTGGTTCCTTGTCTTTCAAATGCTTGAGATGATTCTCGCCGTAACGCCCTTCTGTGCGCATACGGGCAAGTGGAATGAGCTGTTCCTCTACTATTTTTAGAGCACCCAATAAATCAGTGAAAGGAGTGCTGGGATCATTGGCAACGCTTTTCAGGCGGGTCATGTCCAGGGAGTTTATTGCATCGAGCATTTTGTCAACGGGGCGGATTTCATCGGCCAAATTATCACCAGTTAGGAAGTATTGTGTGATTAAAGGTTAAAATATGCTTGTTTTGCATCTGCCTCGGTTTTGCGCAGGGATAAAAATGTTTAAATAGGGGAAAAGGAAAAAACAACTTGGCGACGATTATGGACAAAAGAAAAATAGTGCTGGTATTCACACTAGCTGTGATTGGGATTCTTTTATTGGGATGCTGCGGCATCGGCGGAAACGGCAACACCACGAACGCCACAAAGAAGGGGGCGCTTGCAACCTGTTCAGGAAGCGGAGCTGACCGGTGCAAGACAGATACCATACGTGAGTATGACGCAAAGTGTGTAAGCAAGAAATGGGTTTACAAGAACGAGACGTGCGCGAACGGATGCGAGAACGGAGAATGCCTTTCAAATCCCTCGTGCAATGGCCTGGATGACAGCAATGCATGCACCCAGGATGTGTGCGATGCAACTACCAATTATACGATTGCCCACAAGCCATTGAATGGGACCCAGGGAACGTGCACCGGGAATGCTGGCACGTGTGCAGTGAATTCATGCGTTTCAGGGACGTGCCAGAAGGTGACTACGGATAATTGCTGTGGAAACAACAAGTGCGATGCAAGTGAAACCACGGCGACATGCCCGGGCGATTGCAAAGGAATTCAATCGCTGACAACCGAGGAGATTGGCGAGCTGAAAACTTTGGTTTCCCAATTTGAAGCGACCAGGAGCATTTCCAATGAAGACGCGTGCAAAGCACTGATTGGAAGCTCTGGCGGGTGCATTGACGACGAGTGCGCGACAAACTGTGAGGCAAACACCAATTGCAATGGAGCGACAAATGACCCTGCAAGCGGCGGGGCGCTGCTCATGAGCGCGGTCGTGCAGTTTGGAACGAATGTGACCCAGCTGGATATTGACTACGATGCAGTGAATAGCAGGCTGGATAACTGGGCGGCCGGGGGAAGCACGCAGAGTAATCTGGATAATTTGAAAACAAGACTCACCAGGATGGTTTCTGCAGCGGGCGTGGTAAAGAACACCAAGCTGAAATTCATAGACTATTCTTCGTGCTATGATAGGACCAGTAATCCAATGGGCGATTACTGCTTCTGCTCTGCGAGCTTTAGCTCGATAAATCCTACGAAATTGAACACCGCTCTCGCTAAAGTGGATATATACCTGAATAGAACAGGATAGAGAGAAAGAGGCGGGAAGCAGAAAAAAGAAGCGGAGTGGCTGCACACGCGGAATCAACTGATTAGTATTTTTCCTATTCTTACATGGGGCCCGCCGTCGCTCACATTGATAGTCTGCCCCATTTTTCCGCACCAGCCGGGGGAGGTGGCGAAATCCTTGGAAACTCCTTCAACCCGTTTTAATGTCTCGAGGATGTCGCCATTAAGCATGCAATTTCTCAGGGGAGTTGTGATTTTGCCGTTCTCAATCATGAATCCTTCCTGGGAAGTGAAAACAAAGTTGCCTGTTTTTGTGATCACGCATCCGCCCTGCATCCCCTTGACATAAACTCCTTTTTTGATTCCTTCGAATAGCTCTTCCTTTTGCTGTTCGCCCGGGAGAAAGAAGGTGTTGCTCATGCGGACAATGGGGGTGTCTGCATAGGAAGCTGCGCGTGCGCTTCCGTTTGGCTCGCCCCTTAGGAGCGCGGCTGTTTCGCGTGATTGCATAAAGCCAGTGAAAATTCCGTTTGTTACTATTTTAGTTGCACTGCTCTTTGTCCCCTCATCATCGAATTCAAATGAGCCGAATCCGCCAGGGACTCCCGGGTCGTCGGTGATGTTGACAATTTCTGCGCCGATTTTTTTGCCTAATTTTCCTTTCAAAATTGTGTCATTGCTCATGATCGCATCCGCTTCGCTTGCATGGCCCACTGCCTCGTGCGCCATTACCCCTGCCATTTCGCTGTCAACAACTGTTGGGAAAAATCCTTTTGGAGGAGAGGATGCTTTCAAAAGGCGAAGCGACATGGAGCAGGCTTCCTCTGCCCGGTGTTCCAAATTCTGCAAAAATTCAAATCCGCCCCTGCCTCCGATGCTTTTTCTCCCCTCTTCCAATCTTCCGTTTTCTTTTGCAATTGCCATGAAATAGGCAATGATGAGAGAATCTTTTGTGATTAGCCTCGCGCCCTCGCTGGAAAGGAAGACTTTTTCTCTTGATGAATCGGAATAGCGTAAACTCACATTTTTGATTTTGGGGCTTTGCTTACGCATGAAATTTCTTAATTCAAGAAATCGGCTTACTTTTTCTTCGAGCGAAATTTCCGCCGGGGGCTTTTTTGCCTTTTGCTCAAATGTTTTCTGAAGCGGAATTGAAGTGTGCAATTTGTTTTTACCTTTCCCGAGCGAGGCGAGGCGCAGGGCTGAATTCAGAAGCGATTCGACATCTGGTTTCTCTGAGCTTGCGAAACCCCAGCTTCCATTTTTCAGAACCCTGCAGCCAAGGCCGAATTTGGTGCTTGCTGTGATTTCTGTTTCATCGTCCTTTATGCGAATGGAAGTGAAAGGAGTGGTGTTGATTCTTAGGTCGGCGTAGTCGCACTGGCTAGAGGCTTTTTCCAGCAGTTTTGATGCCTTGTCCAGGTCAATTGGGCTGTCCATAGGGCTGGATTAGGTGTGACCAAATTATATAATTGGTGCTGCAAATCATGTCCATGGCAATGCGCATTGTGGTGCTCGGGAGCGGCGGGGCTGTTCCCAGCCCTGAGAGGAACTTGTCCGGCATTTCGCTCCACTACGAGGGCGATGTCTATTTGTTTGACTGCGGCGAGGGGACCCAGAGGCAGATGATGAAATTCGGCTCGAGCTATGCAAAGGTCAAGGCTGTTTTCATTTCGCATTTGCATTTAGATCATTGGCTTGGGTTGATTGGGATGATTGAAACCCTTAGGCTGAATGGAAGGACTGAGAAACTGGAAATCTTCGGGCCGCGGGGGATTGCGCGCAGCGAGCTGCTTGTTCGGGATTTTGTCACTGTTACTGAAATCGGGGATGGGTTTGAATACAAGGGAGACGGGTTCAAAGTTAGAGCGTTTGATGTGGAGCACGATAAAGGAGGAATGGGATTTGTTTTCCAGGAAGATGCGAAAAGGAAATTTGACGAGGCAAAAGCAAAGGGGATGGGCTTGAAAGGAAAGCTGTTTCGCGAGATTCAGGAAAAGGGAAGTGTTGAAACTGAAAAAGGAAAAGTGAAACTTGAGGATGTGAGCTGGCTGCAGGATGGATTGAAAATTGTTTATTCCGGGGATACGATGCCGTGCAAAAGATTGGTAGATGAGGCGAAAGGTGCGGATTTGATAATTCATGAGGCGACTTTTCTTGAGGAAATGAAAGAGGAAGCAAAGGAGAAGAAGCACTCAACTGCAAAGCAGGCTGCGGAAATTGCCAAAAAAGCGGGTGCGAAAAGGCTGCTGTTGACACATATTAGCGGAAGGTACAAGGATTCCAAGGAAATTGAAAAGGAAGCAAGGAAAGTGTTTGAAGAGACTATTGTTGCCAAGGATGGGCTGGAAGTCTTACTTTAGGCTCTCTCATCTTGGTTTGACTCGTAACGCGTCTGGTCGAGGTTTCTTATTTTCTAGGGAGCGAAGGTTCCGCTTTTTTTAAGAAAATCCGCAGTGGCGATTACTCTTAGAAAGTTGTACCTATAGTCCCATATTCGTATGGCTCCGAGCGTTGTGGCGTCTACTTTGGTATACTTGCTGGTTAAGTTCCGCAGCCCCAGAGAATGCAATCTTTTGGCTGGTGAAACTGCATTATAGAACAGATAGGATCCGGCCCACACTTGCAGTTCGCTGAGGCTCTTTGGATTAACGCCCATCCTTTTGACTTCGCTCAAAAAGGAATCCCGCCTGGATGCGAGGAGGGCTGAGAATGCTTCAAAAGCGCAATCGATATCTCTAAAATTGTAGTTCTTGTACTCTCGGCTCGCAGTGAAATCCTGTCTTAGATAACCTTTATCCTTGAGTTCGGCAATGCTTTCAACAAATGTGTCCATCCCAAAGTCAGCAGTGGAGAGCCCATAGGGTAATTTTAACTTGTCTGGCTGTTCCACCATATCCAAAATTAGCCCTTCTTTAAACGCTACCGCGGCTAGGAAATTTGGATCCAGCCCGCTCCTCTTTGATGCTTTGAGGATCGTCTCTCGCAAATGCTTTTTCGTGCTGGCGTCTATGCCCTCTTCTCCTGGAATCACTTGAACCGGATTAAAATAGGAACGCATCAAAATTGTCCCGACGCCATACTTTTCGTAAAACGGCTTTGCTTTTCGGCCCTCAGCCACGCTTGTTTTTTCAAATTTTTCAAAAACCGAAGAATCCTTTGCATTGGTTACTGCTTTTTTAAGCCGCACTAAAAGATGATACACTGTCCAAGGGTCGGTTTCATTGAGTATCTTGATTAGTGTTGATTCGCATAGATGAAAGGAACTGCTTCCGAGATTTTGATTGTTGATAACTCCGACTAAGACATCGGAAACCTCGCCTGTTACGTCCTGCCTTGATTTATAGATATCAAAAATCCGCGCTAGTTCAAGGGTCATAAGTGGCAGGTCGCTTTCGTGAGCAGGATTCAATGAGCCGAGCGCTTCAAAAACATACCACTGCTTGCCGCGTGCTGCCTTTACCATCTCGTCAAGTGCTTTTTTTGTCTGCCCTAGCCCCTCTGCTGGATTCTTTGATTGGGCGATCAGTACAAGCGCTGAGTTCGGAAGCTTGTCGCCCCATTCGCCAAGTTCAGCCTTTATTTTTTTGACCGCTTTGTCGGTTTCGGCTTTCTTAACTACTTTAGAAGCCATTTCCTCCCATCCTTTGGCAAACTGCTTGCGCCTTTCGGCTTCTGGCTGTTTTTGAGCGGAGTCCATGATTAGTTTATGGAAGAGGCGGGATAAAAACTTGACCTTTTGTCTGCTTTAGGCAAGCGAGCAAACTTTGTTTGCGAGTCTTGCTTTGCATTATTGATTCTAGTCTGGATGTTGAACGCGTAGAGCTGCTTAGGGAAAGCAATGTACGCTCTACCGTCGAAAGCTCGAGAGAGCCGAATTTTAGGGTTTTTTCGCCTAGCCAACGGGAGTGTGGCTATACCCTATTTAAATGTGAACTAACGATTAATCGTTGATTGCATGGCCAAGAAAAAACCGGCAAAAAAGGCTAAAAAAGCCGCTAAACCTAAAATAAAGGCTAAATCTAAGCCCAAATTGGCAAAAAAGGCTAAAGTCTCCAAAAAGGGAGGAAGAGGGCGCATATCAGTCACTAAAATAGTGGATGACGTGCCTCCGAAAGCCGTATTGCCAACAGTTGCCAGGGAATTGCCCAATCCCGAGATCCCGGAGCCCATGGAGGAGCAGGTCGGCAGGCAGATATTCGCGCCAGCCGACAGGGTGCACCTGCAGAATATGACTTTCGAGATTGCGGGGATAAAGAGGGGGCTCGCAAAGATGACTGAGCAGCTGGAAAAGCTCGAAAAGCAGATCAGGGAGCTTAAGGGCGCTATTCCGGATGATTAGGCAAAAAGGTTAGCAGCCGAAAAACTAATTGAGTGAAAAACTCGCATTAATAGCTTACTTGTTGCTCTTGCCCGACACTCGCTCTTACTCGTCGCCCTATTCGCTTCTTGCGAGCTTCACATCTTGTTCGGTAATTGTTTTCCTGCCTGCGTGATTTGCGTACTTAATGGCCTTGGCGCCGATTTCCTGGCCCCTGGCTTCAAGAGCCTCTGCCAATGCAGCGCACGCGCCTTCGCTGATTCTTTCTGCTCCTGATTTGCGCAAAAGTCGGTCCATGGAAGCCAATGACAAATCTGACATCAAAACCACCTGCTTAGAGATATCCGCGCACATTTTTATATTGCTTGGTGCAAGAAAGACCCATGGCGGCCGGGAAATTGAGATTAGGGCTCGCGAACAGGCTCGAAATAGCGCTAGATAACGGGGGAGCGGAGCATTGCTTCATGTCCCATGCGCACACTGATCACCTATTTTCCGCCAATGGAAGGAAACTGATTGCGAGCGAGGAAACGCGTGTGTTGGCTGGGAGCGATGTTGAATCGGCTGAAAAAATTCAGAAAATTGACGGAGTGAAGATGAGGCTCGCGCATGCCGGACATATTTTGGGCTCGAGCCAATTAGTGATTGAAGATGAAGGCGCTGGAAAGAAAATCTGCTATACAGGGGATTTCAAATTGCAAAAAGGGATTACTTGCGCAAAAGGCGAAATGGTGGAATGCGATGAGCTGATGATTGAGGGAACGTATGGATCACAGGGAATGAATTTCCCTGAAAGGGAGCAGGTCGGGATTGATTTGGCTGAGTGGGTGCAGAAAAAAAGTGCGCGCGCGAATGTTTTGATTGGAGGATACCCGCTGGGAAAATCGCAGGAGCTGGTGGCAATTTTAAATAAACACGCTGGAATTGTTCCAATTGTGCACCAGAAAATAGAGGAGAAATGCAAACTGTATGAAAAGCTGGGAGTGAAACTCAAGAGAATTGCCGCTGAATCGAATGAGGCTGAGAAATTATTGCCCAAGGGATTTGTGGCAATTGTTCCGCCGCAGTATGCGAACCCGGGTTTTGCTTCTAAAATTGAATCGATTTATAACCGTGAAACTCTGACTGTGAGCGCGACTGGCTGGAGCATTGCCTACCGGTTGCACACTGATGCGAGCTTTCCGCTTTCTGACCATGCGGATTTGGGGGAGATTATTTCCTATGCCAAGGGAAGCGGGGCGAAAAAAGTCTGGTGCTGCCTGGGAAATGAGGAATCGCTTTCAGCAATTTTGAGGAAGTGCGGGATAGACGCGGCGCCCTTCAATGATGAGCAAAGCCAATTAAAGCTGACTAATAAAACATTCACTAGGCGGAAGAAGCGCGAGGCAGTTATTGCGCCGCTGAGTGCGAGTTTAGGGTGATTGGCATCGGACTTAATATCGGAATTTGGATTGACGGGTTGATGTATCCCAGCAGGTATTTCAAGGAGATTGAAGGGAGAGAGGATGCTAAAAGAATTGCCAAAAATATCCTGATTGCAGGCGTGCTCATGGGGCTTGTGCCAGTAATTTTGCAAATCATACTACTCAAGGTTTTCCCGGGCCAGGTGCTGGAGCTGACAAAACAGCAGCAGCCCGAGGCGCTGGAAGTGGTGAAAAACCTGGTTGCGACCCCGCTCACTGAACTGATTTACAGCGGAGCCATTACAACCGTGCTTTCTGCCATAGTCACTTCCATTGGATTGTTCATGCTGTTTGGATTCACCTATTTGCTTTCGCTGGCATTGGGCTCGCGGGGAAAAATCATGACCCAGTACCATTACCAGGCCGCGCTCCTTGTGCCCATAACCATCGGGTGGGCGATTCTTACCTTAATTTTGGGGGTTGTGCTCGGGCTTGCGGCATTGCTGCTCTACCTGATTTACCCCATGAGCATCGCCCTGCGCGAGACGCATAAGATGGCGACATGGAAAGCGGTTCTGATTTCAACCATTTCAATTTTCATGGTGCTGTACCTGAGTGCTACGCTGGTCAGGCCGTTCTGAGGATGATATGATGATACAAACCTGGTGCGAAATCTGCAAAAGCCCCTGCTTCCCGATCTCGTGCATCCTGTGCGGTGCGAAAGTGTGCACCGAGTGCCAGAACCAGGGAGTGTGCAAGAGGTGCAGGTTCGGCAAGAAAGTGCTCAAAATGAGGCCCGGTGATTATATTCCGGTTGTGGGCGGCTGGAAAGTCAAGAAGTAGTGGGCGCGAGGCTAGTTTTCTCTCGGAAGGAAGGGCTTAAATATCTCCTAATTCATAATGTAATCAAGGAGTGGTGAGCGAACAGCCAACTAGCCCTTACGAAGAAGGTTTTGACGCTGTGAACAATATGGCATCAAAACAGTCCTAGCAGGGATTGAAGAGGAAGTTCTGCCCATCGCGAAATCTTCAAATGCCGCTTAAGGCGGCGGCGGAAACAGAAACGAGACCCTGGACCGAGGATGAATATGACGAAAGGAAGACGAAGTCCGATTGGGATGAAACGCGTCCTCCATAAGAAGCATGTGCGATGCAAGGCCTTTGAGCCGCTTAGTCGAATGCTGTAAAAACAAAAGGCAGACTATGACTCGCCACTCCCCTTTTATTCACCCACTAGCCCTCGCTCAAATTAAATAGCTTTTCAAGCCAAATAGAATACAAAATGGGCTCGTAGTCGAATGGTTAAGACGCTGCTCTCACACAGCAGAGATTCCCGGTCCGATTCCGGGCGGGCCCACTGCCCATCCTTTTCTTTTGCAAAAAGAAAAGTCTGGTCGAATCCAAAAGAAAAAACAATTGGGGCCTATTGTCGAATGGTTAAGACGTCACCCTTACACGGTGAAGACTCCCGGTCCGATTCCGGGTGGGCCCACTTCTAATTCTCGGTGATTTGAACGCAAGTTTATAAAGTTGCAGATTGTAAAACAACATGTAATTAGGTGGGCACTTGAATAAACCTGGCGCCGTGATGGCTGCCGCGGAAAAAATAACTGCAAACAGCGGAGTTGCAACTTCTTCTTTTAATGGAAATCTTCTTTCGGCGCAGAAAACAGGCATGCGGCTCCAGGATGCAATTGAAATTCTGCGCCAGGGCGGAATAGGGTTTAATGGAAAAGTTGTGCACTGCTGGTACGAGGCGGCCGAGGCGCTCCAGGGGAAAAAGGGGCTGTTCTCGGTAAAGGCCGCGGTGAACACAACCGGCAAATCTGTCAGCGAGCACGGGATATTTTTCCTGGACGTGCCTTTGAACGAGGTTCCTGCAAAAGTCAATGAAGTTTTGAATAACATGGAAAACGCGGGGATGGATAAGGAACAGGGGGTTTTGATCCAGCCAATGGCCGAAAACGGACTGCATATGATGGCGGATATGAGGCAGACTCCTTTTGGCCCAGTGGTAATCCTTAAGCTCGGCGGAGACGCATCAGAGGAGAAAACCATCACTGTGAAAGCATTTGGAGAAATGACCCAAAAAAAGCGCGAAAGGCTTGAGGAGCAAATTGCAAAGATTCCTGCAATAAAGCGCAGGCCGGAATTGGTAAAGCCTCTTGCTGATTTTGCTGAAAAGCTTCTGAAAATCGGAAAGGATTTCCCCCACGTTGGCGAGATTGAAATGAACCCGCTCATCTGCTACAAGGATGGGAGGATTTCGCCTGTTGATTTGCGCGCCTTCACTTCCAATCTTGAGCCGGGCAGGGTTCCGGCAATGAGCCAGGAGGAGTTCAACAGGCTGATGGACTGCATGGTGAATCCGGCTGTCCTTTTTGTCGTTGCTCCAAACGGAAAATTCAAGATGGATGGGGGAGTGGAAAGGTTCCTCATGACTGCGAATGCGATGAGGACCAGCCTGGGCGATAACGGCTGCGAGGTCTACTTCATCCACCCCAAGAAGGATAAAATGGACATGCATGATTTTGAGGGAAATTTAATTGCAAAGGATGTGAAATGCTATCCAACTGTGCGCGCAGCCATGATGGCGATTCGGGACAAGCCTGACTGCCTGTTGGTGTGCCTTCCGCCCAAAGAGACTATTGAATACTTGGAGGAATGCCTGGAACTGGGAATCCCGAGCGCTGTTTTCATGGGGGCAGGGTTCAATGAACTTGGAGGCGAGGGGGATGCTTACGCGCAAAGAATCCGGGAGCTCATGGCAAGCGGTAAAATGGTCATAATCGGGCCGAACACCGTGGGCATGCAGAGCTTCCTGGCCAAAGTGGACTCGAGCTTTTCGTCTGGAGGAGGGCTCGGGGATTATAGGACCCCTGAAGGAGGGGAAGGGATTTGCGCAGCGACCCAGAGCGGAGGAGTGATGAACACCATAGTCAATTTCGTCGCGGCCGAAGGGGAGAGGATGGATGTTGCGGTCGGCCTGGGGAACATGCTTGGGATTGAGGACATCGGACTGCTTGCGGAGTATTTTGCCACAAGGCCGGGGACAAAGGTTGCCCAGTTTTATTTGGAGGGCTCGATTTCGCCGGCGTTTGTCGAGGCAGTGAAAAGGCACTCAAAGGATGTCGCGTTTGTTGTGATGTGCGCAGGGAAAAGCGAGTCTGCGAAAAGTGTGAAGAATACGCACACTGACGCGCTCATGGGGGACTATGAGGCGGTTGAGCTTGCACTCAGGGATGCGGGAGCGATAATTGTAAGGGACATTGAGCAGATGAAAATGGTTTCAAGGGCGTGCAATGCCGGCATGGATGTCGCGCTTGCCGCAAAAATCAGTGCGGCGCTTGAAAAAGGGGAGCCTGCGCCGGGAGTTGGGCTTTTTGTGCAGTCAGGCGCCGATGGAAGGATTTTCATGGATGTAATTGAAGAGCAGGGAATGAAGCTTGCTCCGTTTTCACCGGAAATAAAAAAACAAATGCGGGAGATGGGGTTTATAGGGGATTACATGGGGGATGGCCCTTATCTGGACCTGGGGGCAAAGCCGGACATGGCCGGAGTGTTCAGGACTGTTTCACAGGATGCCGGAGTAGCGTTTGTAATTGTTGCAACAACAAAAATTTTCTGGGCCGGATTTGTTCCGAGCTGGGACGGGACCCCTGCGGTCATGTACCTGGGGGATGATCCCACTGGGAATATCACAAAAGTCATGACCAGGAAGGGAAAAGTGAATGTGCTGCTTGAAACAAACGGGGAACCGCGCATTGCGACGTTTGAAGGAAAGGGCTGGCCTGCGGTTACGCGCAACCCGAGCACTGCGGTGGAGTTCGCAAAGCACATGATGCAGAGGAGCCAGTGGCTTGCTGAGAATAAATAGAACTAATTTTTCCTGAGAATTTTTTGCTCCAGCTTGTTCAAAAACTGCCCCAGCCCCGCGCCTGCGTTCGCGAGCTCTTTGCTTTTCCAGTAGAAAATTAGCGGAGTTGCTATTGAAAGGAAAAGCGCGACTGCGAAAACCACATTCATTCCGTAATCAGGGATGAAGGTGTGCATTCCCTGCACTGTCCTGCCATCGGAAAGATGGAATGGAACCAGGTAATCTAGATAGTCATTTAGCAGGAACCAGCCAATGATGGCGGGCGCGATTTTGAAATCGAATTTTTTTGGAATCAGCAAAATGCTCTCAACAACCATTAGCAGATGCGGAAGGAGAAATAATGCTGAAACGAACAGCGCGTCCTGCAAAGAGGTGTAATAGTAGCCCCAGTTGAACAGGATGACGAATGCTGACCAAAATCCGTATTTCACTAAATAAGAAGCTGCGAGCAGCTTGAACCAGTCTTCTTTTATTATGCCTGCGAATGCTATTGCCGCGAGAAGAACCGAAACTGGCGAGTCTGCGATCAGGGGCCAGAGAAAAATCGGAAAGAACGGAAGCATGGGGTTGAAAGCGTAGTAGAAATACACTCCCCAAACTCCTGCAACGCCGTTCAGGAATGAGACTAATTTTTGCCAAAGAGGTATGCCCATGTCGATCACTTATTTCTGCTCAGTTGGCCCATGACCAGGGCACAGAAGTTTGTAATCCAATTTGTCTATGAATTTCAATGAATCTATAATTTTCTCCTCATTTCCGCCGGGCAAATCTGTTCTTCCCCTGTCGCCATCGGCGAACTTTGTATCACCGGAAAAAAGAAGCCCGTTATTTTTCTCTAGGATGCAGATGCTGCCTTCAGTGTGCCCGGGTGTCCAGTAGATTTCCAAATTGAAAGTCCCCCATTTGAAATTCTTGAAATCATAGGCGCGCGCGTTCTTTGGGACTATGCGGAAAAGCAACTTGACAAAATCACGCTCGTGCAGGTAGACGTTTTGCCAGTCTGGCTTCACTCCTCCGCTGTGGTCATGGTGAGAATGGGTCAGAAAAGTGTAAGTTGGAGTGAGCGAATCCAGCTCCTGCACTCCGCCATCTCCGGAATCAATGATCAGTTTCTCGCCCTTGCCATTGTCCAGAAGATAGATGTTCGAGCAGGTGCGCTCGTCCGTGCGAATCATCTGTATGTTCTCGGTTAGCTTTTGCATGGGTCCATTGGGAATGAGCAAAACTATATATATGCTCCAAGGAGCAAGCGTAGCACGGATATTTGGGTCGTAGTGGAGACGGCTTGGAATGATTTACACCTTTGAATCTTTTGAGGAATTTCAGGCAAAAGCCGCTGGACTCGGCATAAAGAGCGACCTTGCTGCCCTGACAAAGCTCAGTATCCTGTTCTTTGAATATTACACCGACCAGGAGCCGAACTATATAGTGATGAGCCTGCTCAACTACCCGCGCGAGAAGCCCAACACCCTGTTGGTAATCACCAGGGACAATTCGCTGATTTACCCGAAGGTGCAGATTGAGAATGACGCGATGCTCGCGGAACTGCGGAAGAAAACCATGTATGCCGAGAGCACCCTTGTCGGCTATTCCGTGCTGAAGCAGATTCTCGGGAATTACCTGGCGAAATTCGAGGAGATAACCAAGATGATTGACGAGCTGGATGAAAGGCTTGAATTCGACAAGGTCGAACTGGTCTCGCGCGAGCTGAAGAGGTTCAGGGACAAGGTTGACGACCTTTTGCAGATAATACTAAGAATCGAGGAAAAGGAGGTTAAGCTGGTGGATAACAGGGTGCTTGCCTACGAGTTCGACATACTGATTGCAAAGACCAGGCTTTTGGCGGACAGGTGCAGGAGCAAAATGGAGGAGATAAACGTCCTCAGGGACAAGTGCGATGTGATTGAGGCCAAAATCCTGAATAAAAGGCTGGAAAAGCTGACGGACATAATGAAGAAGCTGACCGCGTTCACGGTGATCATGATGATTCCGAACATCATATCCTCGCACTTTGGCATGAACTTCAAGTACATGCCCGAGCTCAGCATGCTAGATGCCTATCCGGTGGTGATAGCCGTGACCCTGCTTATCATGGGCGGGGCGGTCTTGCTTTTCAAGAAGTGGGAATGGCTGTAGAGCGTACAGTGTGCGAACAGAGCCGCTCTACCCTTTCAACATCCAGAGCTAAACAGGAACTGCTTCGGATGAAGAGCTCGCGATTACTCGCTCGCTCTCATCCTCCGCCGATAGCCGGGGGCGCCATTGGTTTATCTTTTTTTGTCTGCCAAATTCCAGCTTATGCAGCAGAATACGGCACAGCTAAGGAGATTGGTGCTCGAGAAGATTTCCGAGGCCGAGCTGCAGCAGAGGATAGGTGCGAAGATAACCGAATATGCCGGGCTGCTCACCAATGACGCCGGGCTGGAACTGATAGCCGGGGAATTGGGAGTGAAATTGGAGTGGAATGTTTCTGTTTCTGATCTGCAGCCAGGCATGAGCAATGTGACCGTGGAAGGGGAGATCACGCGTATTTTCCCTGCAAAAGAGTTTGAGAAGAGAAGCGGGGGAAAGGGAAAACTAAGAAGGGCCTTTTTGAGCGACGGAAAAATGGAAAGGGCGATTGTGCTCTGGGACTCGGACTGCGCGCTCCTGGACGGGAAAGTGGCGCGCGGGGACCAGGTAAAAATTTCAGGCGCGTATACCAAAATGGATGAGCTGTTCCTGGGATATAACGGGACGATTGAAGTGATGAAAAAAGCCGAGAAAAAGAAGCTCAATGAACTGGAGGATGGCGAGTTCGTGGATGTGATGGGGGTTGTGCGCGAGATAAGGCCGGATGTGAAATTCGAAAGGGAAGGCGAGCAGCGGGTGATGAAAAGTTTCGTGCTCATGGATGAGTCAGGCGAAGCAAGGGTGTGCGTCTGGGACTGGATTGACAAGATTGCGAAAATGAGATTGAATGACGAAATTCACCTAAGCGGAGGGAAAGTGCGAGAAGGGGAAATCCATGTGGGAAAAAATTCGCACATTGCATTGATTTCAAAAATCAGGGAACTGAAGGATGCGAAAGAGGGAGAGGAGATTGAAGTGAAAGCAGTGATTGCAGAGGCAAGGGTGGAAGGCAATGATAGGATTGTGGCGCGGCCCGAGGGGAACAAATACGCGCTGGTTTTCCAGGGAGAGCATGCGCTGAAGCTGCTGGGGATTAGGGAATTGCCGGAAGGGGTTGGCATGAAAACTGTTTTTGAATTGAAAAGGGAAACCCTGGAAAAAAGCGAAATCGAGGTTGCGGGAAAATTGTCCGGAACCAGTTTTGTTGTTTCTAAGATTAACTAAATTGCAGAGGGAACGAATGCAGGAAAAGGAGATTGAGGCTATTTTACAGAAACGCGATGCGGTGGAGAAAGAGCTAGCGCAGATTGGGGAAAAGAATTTCGAGAATGCGCTGGAAGTGCTGGATGAGGTCAGGAATTTGGTGGAGTTCGCGCTTGAGCTGGAGAAAAAAGGCGAGGACATTGTGAAGCAGGATATTGTGCCAAGGATGAAATTTGCGCAAAAGAGCAGGCAGGCGGGCAAGAGTTTCAAGAGAATTGTGGACTGGATTAATGCGCTGCATGCGCAAAAGGAAATGCAGGAAAGGGAAGCGCTTCTGTTCGGTGATGTTCTCAAAAGGCTGAGGAGCAGGGAGCCGGGGAAAGCAAAGGACGAGCTAAGGAAACTGGAACATATCCAGAAATTGGGCGAAAGAAGGGAGGAGACTAGGGCGCAACTCGCCGAGGCAAGGGAGCAGGTGCAAAGGGAGCTGAACCAGGCGAACAAAAAGCTCTCTGAAATTGAAATGCTGCTTGAGCCGGAGCCGCTGGAGCAGGCAGGGGAGTTTGGGAAGCTGGAAGCCGCGTTGCGGCAATATAATATATGGAGGGCCGGGATGCTGGAAAAGATGCAGGCGCTCCCTCTGCCGAAATTGCTTGACTATTACCTGAAAAGGAGCGAAAAGCTGGAGGAGCTGGGATTCCCGAAGCCAATGAAAAGGGAGGATGCGGGGGAGATGCAAAAGCTGTTTTCCTCTGACCCGCAGCTGGCGGGAAAGAGCGCTGCGGAAATTCTGGAGCTAATGAACGAGAGCGAGGGGAAATTGAACCACCTGCTGTCCGATTCGCGCAAATTCCTTTCCCTCGTGAGAGGTGAGCGGCAGTGGGTTTCCTTGCTTGCAAAAATCGGGGTTAGCGGGTTTATGGCCTTGGAACTGGGAGAGCAGGAAAGGGCCAGGGGGATAGGGGAATTTGACCCTGCCAGGGGAAAGGAGCTGGAACTGATTGCTGGCACTGATTTTGCGAGAGTGGTGGAGCTGAGGGCCGCTTCCGAGAAGCTGGGAAGGATGCGCGGGATGAGGGGCAAAATAAGGGTTGAGGAAAAGGGAGAACTGGAGAAAAGGGCCGAGGGGCTTGAGAGAGTGCTCGAGAGAATGGGCGGCTAATTGTGTTAAAAAGTGTGGAATAGGTTAATATACTTGTTTTTACATAATCTACCAATGGTTAGGTGTGATTAGATTGAAATTTCAGGACGTTAAAATAATCGCTGGCAACATGATGAACAGGAAAAAGGCTAGTGTGAACAAGGCAGGCCAGGAGGAGCTGGTGAAAACAGGGGAGAAGGTTGTGCCGCTTAGGCAGCCGGCTGAGATCCTTCCGTTTGCAAAACAAAGCGAAGAGCTTACGCATGATTCGGGGAGGGCTGAGAAAGAAGAGGGAAGTGCACAGATTGAGAAAGAGGTGCAGCAGGAGAAACCAGTGTATGAAAAACCGAAAAAGCGCAAGCTGAAAAACGAGGTCAAATTTCTGATCGTATTGGCCGTATTCTGGATGCTCACCAGGATATTCTCACGGGAGCACATTGAGGCAGTGAAAAAATGGAGAGAGGAGGAGCCGGTTTTCCCGTTTGGAAAAATAACCAGCACCATGCTTGTGAAGAACCACAGGCTTCCCTTGGTGGAATTGAAAACTAAGCCAGAAACGCTGAAAAAATACGATGCCAGGCAAAGGAATGCTGCTAGGCCTCTGGCTTGCGAAATGGACAGGCAGGCGGACAAGCGGAAGGCGGGAAAAACCACAGAGCAGGAGAAACTGGGATTTGGGGGAAGAGTTTACGGATGGCTCAAAGGAATCGGAACTGATGATTCGATCAAGACTGCGAAAATTTTGCAAGAGGGGGATAGGGGGCCGGGTGAGCCGTTTTGCGCCTATGTTTTTGATGTGAAAAACGGCAAATATGAAGGAACTTACGGGTTTTTTGCCTATGATGCGAAAACGCTCAAAGCTGATAGATGGATTTCAATTGAAACCGGATACAGGACTGCAATGCTGAAAAGAGTGCTGGCAAGCACCGTGGTTCGGCCCGGAGAAATCGGGCAGATTGATGCGTTTACTCCGGCAAGAAGCGGGGTTGACCAGCGCTATTGCATGGGCTGGATTTCCAACTCTGACCCTGGAGAGGAGCATAGGATGAGCCGTGGAAGCGTAGTGGATGTGGTCAAAGGAAGCCTTAGCGGGATGAAAGGAATTGTGAAAGGAACAAAGGGCGGGCTTGTTCTGGTCTCGCCAGTGACATTGGGCAATGACATTAAATTTGCAACCAAGCCGGAGAACCTGCGCAAGCTTGAGAATCCGAGCATAAACAAGCTTAAGGCGCGCTTCAGGCATGCCATTTATGTCGAGGGAGATGACGGAAAGGAATTGCCCGGAGCGGATAGGATTGGCAAGTTCATGCTTGACGAGCCGGTTGAGATTTCCGGCGGCGTGTATGTGGGATTGCGGGGAAAGATAATCGGAGCAACTAAAGATGGGGAAATTTTGATTCACCCTGAATCTGCGGGCAAAAAAGGAGTTGCCATAGAAAAGGAAAAACTACGCCTGCCAAGCAGCAGCGATGCGCAGGCTTCCAAAAAAATCACCCTTCCATTGGAAAAGCCGGTTTTGGAATTCAAGGCTGACCGCAGAGTTGCGGTGGAAGCGGAAAATTTCACAGTGAAACAAAGGGCATTGAGCTATGTTTTTGGAACCAAGAGGGGGGAATCCGGAGTAATGGCCGAATTCACTGCCAAAAACAACAGCCTGGGCAGGAGAAGGACCCTGCGCATTGTGGCAAGATGGGAGAACGCAGGCACTATTGTAGAGGATGCCCTGGATATCAGGGTTAGGGCGAGGGAAACCAAGAATGTCAGGTTCATAACCCTGCAGCCCAGGGAGGGATTTGCCAAGGTTTCCGTCGAAGTGCGGGAGAAATAGGGCGGGAAGGATAAATACACGAAAACCCATCAACAAACAAAAGGTATTTAAAGAAGTTCGTGTATAGTAATGGTGACAAATGTAATTTTTGTGGGAGATACTTATGGCTGAGGAAAAAAAGGAACCAACTGGGGAAGCGGGAGCTGGCGCGGAAGCTGGAAAAACAAAAACTGGCAGCGGCGCCAATATTGTAAAAAAAGCCAGGGAACTGCTCTATGTCCCGGAAGAAAATTCGGTAAAAGAAAAACTCAAGCCTTCGCAAAGCCCCGACATAAAGAATAATGATATTTCTGCTGTTCTGGCGATTGTTGCCAAGGAGGCCGCACATATAAGGAACGTGGCCGCAAGGATAAAGACCCTTGAATCAACCGGCAGGGAAGAGGATGAAAAAATTGCTGGCGCGCTTAAGGAAATGGGCAGGGCGGAGTTCGTCTCCCCGTTCATTGGCAATTACCTTGACCCTTCAACAACCGGGAAAAAAGAAATTGCTGCAAGAAGGAGGGCCATAGGCGAGCTTCCGGGTTTCGGGGTTTTTGCTTCTCCCGAGCCGCTTGAAAAAATTGCCAAATTTGAGCCCAGGGCGGGCGGCATGTTCAGCAAGCCTTTCAATCTTATGTTCTATGGGGCGACAGGGGCAGTCCTGTTCCTTTCAGGGACCGCCTTTGTGGCGCTGAGCTTCATGCAGGCATCGGGCGTGTTGGCAACCGTGGGAATCGGATTTGCTGCTGCGGAAACCGGAGTCACCTATTATGTGAGAATGCTTGCGAAAAAATACCACCCCTATGTGGCCGACCATAAGCTTGCGATTAAAGCGCTGGAGCAGATGGGGGACGTGGACGCGATAAAAAGCATGAAAAGGATTTTTAATTCCACGGATTCGCTTGAGCTGAAAGCCGAGATAATCGGAGCTTTCAACAACATGCTGGAATCTCCCAAGAAAAAGCCGGGAACAGAGAAGGAGATACTGGGAATTCTGCTTTCGATCGTGGCGAACAACAAGCTGCCGCTCACGATTTCACAAAGGACCCTGGCGGTTATCAGGGGAAAAATGGACAAGTTTGAGGCAGAGCTCGGGCTCGCGGAAGTGGGAAGAATCAACGAAACGCTGGTCCTGCTTGCCAACAATTCAAAAAGACCGACCCGCACCGAAGCGGTTGAATTCGTGCTCTCGGAAATGGGAAAGGGAAAACTGGGCGTCTTCAGGGCGTTTGGAGCCTATGGGGATTACAGGAATGTCCGGAGGAATATCAGGATAGAGGCGATGAAACTTCTTGCCGAATACTGCAAGAGGAACATCAGGGCGATAGAGGACCCGGCCAGCCCGCTGGTGACCGAATACAGGCACAAATTTTCGCCTGTCTTCGCAAAGCTCGCACACCGCGATGCTGCGAAAAACAGCGCTGAATTCACCTATGACAAGCGGGTGGGCGGGGAAGCGATAAGGCTGATGAATGAGATACAGGCGACCTCTGCGAACACTGCGCCGAAAAAAGATGCGCTGCACTCAAAGATTACCGATGAGGCCGCTGGAAGAAGGGTTGGCTTTTCGAATGAGGGCGGAGTTGGCCTTGCGCCCACAGAGCCGCCGTTCAGGTATGGCGAACCAAAAATCAAGCTGCCGGAAATCATGGCGGTTGATGATGCAAGAAAAGAGGGCGCTGAAATTGGCGATGTTTCAAGGCTTCACTGGAACTATGGAGAACTAAGAAGCTACGCAAAGAAAAGCGGTGCGGACATCGGTGGACTGGTAGTTAATATTATTGACGAGCTGAAGAAATTGTCTTCAACAAAAATTGAAGTCAGGGGCAAACAGGACAAGGTGGACGGGGAGAAGACTGCCCAGCTCGGACTGACAATAGTTGCTGCTTTGGAAGGAATCTGGCACAAGGAGGCCACCGAGGCATTGGGAGAAATCGCGTCAAGGGCAAAGGACAATGAAATGGGAACTTCAGTCACTCTTGCTGCTGCTGAAACCCTGAGAACAAGGCTGCAAAAATTTGAAACTAATGGCAATGCCGAGCACAACATAGCCATCCGGGAGAGCAACCTGTTTGCATTGGGCGGGCTGATTCAGAATAAAAATGCCATTGAAGAGGTCAAGCTTGTTGCGGTAAGCACTGCAGCGGAGAATTTGCCTGACAATGATTTGAGGGCCACGAGCGTGAGTATTCTCGTGCACGGGCTGGCGGATTCAAGCCTTGCGATCAATGAGAAAGCTCTGGACGGGCTGAAGGCGGTGTCCTATGCAGACGAGGTGCAGGAAGCGATATTCGGCTTTGTGAAACAGCATGGCGATAATAGCGAAACAAGGGTTGAGATAAGGATCAAGGGAATTGAGATATTGGAAAACGCCGAGCTTGCCAGGATTGAGAACTGCGGCAGCGTTGAGGAGCTTGATAACAAGAGCACGGCGGCAAGGGCGCTTGACTGGCTGGACAACAATATTTACAACTCAGGGGAAAATCGCAGTGTGAAGAGCGCTGCTAACATTTCAAAATCAGGCATACAGACAGCGCTGGACCTGAAGAGAGAAATCCTCAGCCCGAATACGGGAGCTGGAAATCAGAATCGAACAGGGGCCAACAGAAAATTGGAACTGTAGGGCTAACTGTAGACTGGATAAATCCTTGGGGACCACATATGCACAAGCTAAAAAAAATTGCAGTGGATTGGGAGCAGGTTCCGAAAAGCGTTGACAAAAAGCTTTTGGGCACCCCTGATTTTGCAAACAGGCTTTTCGAGGCGCTCGAGATTACCAGAAGCGGCAGAAGCGCGGAGGTAATCGCAGGGAGAATAGTTGCGGGTAAAAAAATTATTCTTGAGATAAGGCCGCTGGAAGGGGAGAAGATAGACGCACTGGCGCACAATGTTGCGCTGGACACGATACTTTCCTCGTTTTTTAATAATTTCACGACCAGATATGACGAGTATAAGCCTGGCCCATTCCCCTGGACGCGCGGCCTGAGGCTGAATAAATTCGCCCGCGGGATTGGACCGTGGGAAGCGAGAAAAACAGAGCAGATCGGCTCGGTCCAGTACAACAAGGTATTGTCCAAGATGGGGCTGGATGCCCATGGCCAGTTTGACATAAAAAAGAACGAGATTAGCGAAGCTGCCGCTGCTGCCAGAAAAATCGTAGATGAAATGAGGCCGAAGAAAATTGAAGCCGTTGTTGAAGTTGCCCAGGCAAGCCCAGGGCGGGTGCTAACAGTGCCGGGCGAAAATGAAGAGATTCTTGAAATTGCCGCTGAACCGGAAAAAACAGCTCCTGAGAAAAGGAGGCTGAGAATTCAACCGATAGTTGTAATGGGAATTTTCCTATTGGCAGCCGGAGTGATTTCCATATTTTCTGCTGCCCATATAGTAAACCGATTAATGCCAAGGGGCGAGAAGATGACTACAAGGAAAATTACTGCGACCGCATATGATGGAGGCAGGCGGGAAGTGGGAAATCTGGAGAAAAAAATCTCGCTAGCGATTCAAACATGGAGCACTGCCCGCAGGGTGAACAGCGAAAGGGTAGAAGCTGAGAATAACAGGCAGCGGGCAGCCGAGACTGCTGCGGCAAGAAAGAAAGCCGAAAGGGAAGCTGCTGCTAAAAAGCGCGCAAAGGCGGATGCAGCCGTACCTAAACCCAGGGAAGTGAAGGCGCCGGCAATCGTTAAACCTAAACCACGGGTGCTGGAAAAACCGAAAGAACCGGCTCCTGAATCACCCGTACAGCCGCCTAAAATGGCAGGGCCACCTAAACCACCTGAACCAGTAAAACAGGTGACACCGCCGGAACAGGTAAAGCAGGTGAAACCATTTTTGGCGCGAATTGGCAAGAAGCCGGCGCCCAAGCCCGCGTTCGCACAGTCGGAGATTCGCGCGGAAAAGAGAATGCTTGAAGCCGCAAGGCAGGCAAAAAGTGAGCAGGAGCTGAAGAATAAGTGCGGAGTATGGCAGAGGGCTGCGAACCGTTCTCCTAAATCTGATGTTGCCCAGGCCTGGGCAAGAACCAGGGGCCAGATTGAGAAAAGAATGTGGGAACTCAAACAGATTGAAAAAGAGCAGCAGAGACAGAAACCCAAAGTCAAGGTGAAAAATGATAGGCAAAAACTGAAGCAGCAGCCAAAGGCGAAGGAGAAAACAAAGGCAAAAACACAGGTGAAACCGAAACATGTTAAGCAGAAAATTTCGCAAAAGCCTAAATCAGAACCGCGGAAAACAGTAACTAAACCACGGCCAGCGGCCAATCCGGAGCCTAAACCTGAACAGCCGCCAGTTGCAGCTGAAACAACAAAAGTAAAGTATTATGTTAAGCACGGAAAAGTTGTCGCATTCGTTCCGCAGAAGAATGAGGGCGGCAATTTTGTCGGCAAAAAAGGAGCGGATGGCTCGGGCAAGTGGGTTGCGATTAAGGAGCAGGATGCGTTTTCAAGCCCGGAAGCGGCCCAGGAAGCTGCCCAGGGAAAGAAGTAGCTGAATTGCTGATTTTCTCTCGTATTTCACCGGCACTAAGGGGCTTCGGCTCTTTTTAAAGCAAGCGAATTTCCATCCCTAGTGTAAGCAAGAGGTTTGCGCGTTTTACCAAAAAACCCGCGGTGAAATGAATGAAAAAAATGGAACAGAAAGTTGAAATGAGAAATGAGCCCGAAGGGGAAAAGAAAATCGGTGAAAGGCCGGACTTCAGAATCGTCCAGCCAGAAACCGTAGAGGACGGGTCCACGGTCTTCAAAAGTGTGGGAGCCATGTGGAAAAAGACAAGCAAGAGCGGGAATGAGTTTTACACGCTCAAAATCGGGAAGCTCAAGCTGCTGGTTTTCAAGAACACGCCACGCCCGGATGGGGCGGAGAGCGCGTAATTCGTGCGGGAGGTAGAGGCAGAGAAGGCGAATCTGTCGGGGAAAGAACCGAGAGAAGAGTGTGAGAAGAAGGGGATAAACATAAATTAGAGGAAGGTGTATTATATGGCTAAGAAGAGTAATGTTGAGGAAGTTGTTATGGTGCAGGAAGTGGCTGAAATGCAGACTGCGGAAAAGGAAAAAAAACCTGAGAAAAAGGAAGTTGAGCTAGAGGATTTGCCAGGGATAGGCCCGTCTACTGCTGAAAAGCTCAGGAGAGCGGGCTATGACACTATAGTAAAGATAGCCACAAGCTCGCCCTATGAGCTGGAAGAGGTTGCTGACCTGGGAGTGGAAACCGGGAAAAGGGCGATCAGCGCTGCAAGGGATGCGTTGGAAATGGGGTATGAAAGAGCGGATAAAATCCTTGAAAGAAGGAAAGTGATTACTAGAATTACTACAGGTTCAAGCGAGCTGGATGGGCTGATTGGAGGAGGGGTTGAAACCCAGGCCATTACCGAAGCGTTTGGAAAGTTCAGCTCCGGGAAATCACAGCTGGGTTTCCAGCTGGCTGTGAATGCACAATTGCCGGTTGAGCGCGGGGGATTGGGTGGAAGCGTGCTGTTCATTGACACTGAAAGCACTTTCAGGCCTGAGAGAATTAAGCAACTGGCCGAGGCATTGAAAATGGACCCAGACCAGGTGCTCAAGAATATTCATGTGGCTAAGGCAGTGAACTCTGACCACCAGATGCTGCTGATTGAAAAGTCCGAGGAGATTATCAAAAGGGAGAATATTAAATTGATCATCATTGACTCCCTAACCAGCCATTTCAGGACGGATTATATTGGAAGAGGGGCGTTGAGTGAAAGGCAGCAGAAGCTGAACAAGCACATCCATGCTTTGCAAAGGCTCGCGGACCAGAATAATCTGGCTGTTTACATTACCAACCAGGTGATGGATAACCCAGGAATCCTATTCGGTGATCCAACCACCCCGATTGGTGGCCATGTGCTGGCGCACGCTGCAACCTACAGGTTGTACTTCAGAAAGAGCAAGGAAGAGAAGAGGATTGCCAAATTGGTAGACTCGCCTTCCATGCCTGAGGGAGAATGCGTGTTCCGAGTGACGCCGGAAGGAGTAAGGGACTAGATAATCCATTAAAGGAAAGAGGAGGGATTCGACGCTGGCTCCCTCTTTTTCTTACTGTTTTTTAAGTTTTTTCATACAAAATCATACTGAGAGGGTGAAACTGTATGACGCATATATACGAACGGGGGCAGCTGGTGATTCCGAAATATTTCAGAAAACTTCTTGGCTGGGATAAGGGCACCGAGGTCAGATTTAATGTTGAAGGAAATAGGCTCGTGGTGGAGAAAAAAACTTTGATAGCGGACGAGATGGAAGAATTCGCAAGGGAGAATGGCGTTGACTTGAAAGGGAAGACCGACTTTGATGAGGAATATGATGAGGGCATGCGGAAGAAATACAAAAAAATGGGGTTGAAGTTTTGATGTTCGTAGATGCTAATATTTTCATCATTGCGGCACTGCAGGCAAGCGGGAATGGACAAAAATGCAGGGAGTTTATAAAAAAAATAGAGGCCGGGGAGCAGCGCTCAATAACTTCTGTTTTGGTTTTGGATGAAGTACTGAACAGCATTGAAATTCATACTGGGAGCAGGGTCAAGGCAAAGTCTATTGTAGAGAAAATTCTTTCAACGCAGAATCTTGAAATCTGTGAAGTGAACATGAAACAATTTGGGAAATCGATAAAATATTTTGAGGCCGGCTTGAGGCCAAGGGATGCACTGCATGTTGCGGTGATGCTTGAGCAGGGTGTTACTACGATACTTTCATTTGACAGGGATTTTGATTCGATTCCCGCGATAAAACGGCAGGAACCGTAAAAAGCAAATGAAGAAAGAGGCTGAACTACTGTTTCACTGCGCGTAGAACTTCTGTTTTTGTGACCTTGTTGTCAAAATGAGAATAGTCGCGGTAGTGCATGAAAGTAGTTACGGTGACATTGTAGTCAGCAGGGTTGGTGGAAGTGTTGCTCCAGATTTCCACGTTCAAATTCTTGGATTCGTCCGGCTTGAACTGGCCGATGCGGAATTCTTTTCGGTGAGTTAAGCCGGTTTCATCGAACCCGAGCTGTTTTGGCAGATCGATGACTATGCTGGACATCACTGTCTGGCCCGAGATGTTGCGCACATAGGCGGTGAGAACCGTCTTGTCCTTGCGGTTCGCGGCGAGCCTGAATGGCATTAAAGACAGGCGGATGACAAACGGGGTCTTGCCCGCAAGCTCCTTTTCATAGTCCTTCTTTCCGAGGATTGAATCTAGAAAGCCCATGCTATAGAATCTGCTCACATAAGAATAAAAACCCTGCCAAAGTAACAGAAATCATGTGCATTCTGAGAGTCGAGGGAAAGCGGGCCGTGATGGACTGCGCAGTTGACTCAATTGAAATGTTCACCAGCGACTGCGTGCACTCGCACCTCAAGGCGCTGACAACTCTTTCTGATTTGGAGCTCAAAACCCTGCGCTACGAGGAGGAAATCATAGTCGAATACGGGGAGGAGAAAGCCAGCGTAATTTTGGAATACATCGACACCCTGAGGCAGATTGAGGGAATTCTCCTCGATCCGACGACCTATGGAAGCACCCAGGACGAGGAATACGACAACAGGAAAAAGCTGCTCAAGCGGTTTTACGAGTATGCTTACATGTCACCGCAGATGGCCTACCGGGTGCTCGCGGACTATAATGAGCCACAGCCCCAGCGAAGCCTTTACGTCGAAGGATGGCGGAAATTCAGGGCCTGGGTAAACGGCATTATGAAGAGCTACTCGGACACGCAGATGTACAAGATGTGCCTGAAGTTCGGGGATATCAGGAGCGTGTTCCTGGAACTCGCGAACCTGAGGAGCGCGCTTTTCCTGGAATCGCTTTTGCTAAAAGTGCCCGCGGACGCGAAGCCGCTCACAGGCAAGGATGCGGTCTATGATTTGGGTCATGGGATAAGGGCGAGAATTTACGAGCTGCCTGTGACCGAGACCTACCTTTACATTCACGAGAATCCAGAAGTCGACAACCTATCCCCGGAGCTGCAGAAAATCCTCAAGGAAGAAGTGGAAAAGGGGATGCAGGAGGCGCTGCCCGAGGGGGTGGATTTCGGCACCTATTTCGACGAAAGGACAAGGGATTTCAGGGCGCATTTCATTGACCGGGCTGAAAAGGAAAAGATAAAAATAACGCCCATGCAGGCGATGGCCATGGCACGGGAAGCATCTGCCTGGACAGTCGGCCTGGGAAGCCCGATAGAGAACATGTCCCTGGACAGGGCGAATATCACCGATGTTTATATTGACGGGGAGAACGCCCCGCTATATATAGAGCATATCAAGTTCGGCCTGTGCCACACCTTGTGGAGATATAACAAGGCGATGATGCAGGGAGTGGTCAAGAATATCATTTCCACCACCAAGGGGACGAGGAAATTCGACCAGAATAACCCGGTTGTGGACGTGGTTCTCACAAGGCTGAATATGAGGTGCCACTTGCAACGCCCGCCAGCGACTTTCCGGGAAACCCAGGCTGCGCTGAGAATGACCAAGGAAACCCCGTTCACCTATGCGCAGTATTTGTACAACAAATCCATGAGCGCTTTCTCGGCGGGCTATGACGACTTGATGGTCACACTCGGGTGTTCCGAGGCAGTTTTGGGATTAAAGGGAGTCGGAAAAACAGCTTTTACCGCTGCGAAAGTTCTGGCAATCGGGCAGAAGAGAAGGATTCTGCCGATCCAGGATATTGAGGAAATTCCGACCATGGCTTACAGGAAAAGAGGGTTCCACATGGGCGCCATGAGGGTGCAATCCAGTGACAAGGAAGTTACCAGCAGCACTGAATTGGACCTGGTGGCCATGGCAAACGCGAGCCTGAGAATGGGAGATTCGTGCCTGATCATCAACGAAATCAGGTCACGCTTGGCAATCCAGGGGATTATCAATTTGCTGAACACCCAGCCAGGGGTTTTCGTGCTCTACAATTTGCACGCAGAATCTTTGAGGGATGTGCAGGACAGGCTGGAACTGGTGTTCGGAGTCCCTTCTGCTTCCATGTTCACCACTGACAGGTATTCGTTCCTGAAGAAGGTGAGGTTCGGGAGAAAAGGAAGGGTCTACCGATTGCTCGGAAAGCAATATGAAACAGACCAGGAGCAGCACAAGTTTGCGGAGATATTCTCGTTCAAGAGAGGGGAATCGATTGATGACTCGAAATTGGAATGCGAATTTGTCGCAAACCCGGAGGCGAATCTCTGGGATTTGAGCGGAGTGAATATTGCGAAATTGGAAAAGGATTTGAAGGTCCATTACATTCCGCCCGCGCTTGCAAGAAGGGCGGAGGAGAGCGGCATAAAGCCGGAGCAATACATTGTGCAGGCTTTCATGAAAGGAAAAATGTACTCAACAATTACGAAGAAGGCGGTGGACAGCGGGAACAACGGTTTGCTGGAAATTGACTTTGTGCTCAAATGCAACATGTACATGAACAAGCTTCTCAAGGAAAAGGAAAAACCGGATGGAAGCATAGATTTCGCGGAAATAGACAGGACCTGGGAAAAACAGTTCCCCTTGCTCGTGAGCGAATATGAGAGGGAAACACTGCAGGCAAAAGGCAAGCCTGAGCCCGAGAAGGCGAAGAAAGCGGCCGCTGAAGAGATGAGCTCTGTGGAAGAGACAGGAGAGGGCGAAGAGGGAATACCTGATGCTGAAAGAGTGTCCGCTGGAACCGCCACAAGGAAACAGGAAAAGGAAAAACCAAAAGCAACTGAAAAGGAGAAGCCTGCTGCTAAAAAGAAGAAATAAGAAATTAGCTTTGCCTGCTCCCTAACCTATTTACCTGGGCCGTATTTGAGTCTCTACTTTTACCGGTCCCCTGTCAAAAGTTGGCTTCTTCGGGGCCGGGGCAGCCGGCTCGCTTGGCTTCTTTCCCCTTGAAAGGAAAATGATTATTTCCATTACTGCGATTATTACGCCGATGTAGGGGTAGGTGATGCCGCCGACTAGGATGGGGATTAGGAACAGGCCGATTGGAATCAGGCGGTTCTGCGCGTTGCGTGAAATATAGGCGGACAGCCCGCTTGTGGCAAGCAGGAGAATCCAGACGAAGTAGCAGGTTAGCACATTGCCGCCCCGGATGTTTGCCAGGATGCCTGCGCACCCGCTTTTCACTCCGAGAGTAAATGGCTGCGGGCCTGCGAGCGGAAGGACGCATTCGCTTGAATCCGCATAGCCCTCAACGCACTGGGCCGAAGAGACCGCATTTTTGCTGACCAGTTCCTTATCAGTTGCTTCGGTTGCAAAAACACAAACACTCGCATTGTTGCAATAGCCTTCTGCGCAGTCGGCTGTCACTGAGCAGGACTGACCCACTTTCTTCAGCTGCTGAGCCGAAACTAGCGAAGCCAGGAGAATTGAAAGCAATGCGAACAGAAAAATTTTCTTCATCATTTTTACAACAACTCCTTTAGGGGATTCTTCTCGCGCAATGCAAACGCGGCTATTTCAGTCAATGCCACTGCAACGCCGATGAATACTATGCTTACAAACCCTACGACCAGCGGGACTCCGAAGACTCCGAATGGGACTAGTTTGAATGGCTCTTTCCTTGCGGAATAGGCCGCTGTTGCGCTTAGCACAATCAATAGTGTCCAGAGTGAGGTGTTCAGCCAGTCGGGTATGGAAACCAGCTTTGAGCCCTTGGGCCCTTCTACGCATTTGTTTTCGGAACAGTATCCTATGCAGCAGTCCCCGGTTATGGAGCATGATTTGCCTATTCCGCTGCATTGCCTGCAAACATTCTGGCTGCAGGCGGAACCCGCGCAGCACTGGCCGGATGTGTCACAGCCGCTTCCGATTGATTTGCATGGCTTTGGAATTTTGCAGAAACCGTTTTCACAGGAGCCTAGGCAGCAGTCGCTGTTCTGGGAGCAGGTGGAGCCAAGCGATTTCCCCAGGGGAATTAGCGTGACTGTGGCGGTATAGGCATTGTTGCTTCCTGCAAATGCAAGAGCCGAAGGAGCTGAAGTTGCTGAACCGAACCATAGGGCCTGAATCTTGGTGGCAGGGGCAGCAGATGAATCGGTTGGTGGAGCCTTGGTTGCAGCAGCACCAAACCACAGAGTCTGGAAGTTACTGGCTTCGGTGGATAAAACCTGAATTGCTGCCACGCATTTTCCGTTAACTACACTTCCGAAGCAGCAGGTATTGTCATCGGTCATCTGTCCGCCAAGCTTTTCGCAGGTGGTGCACTTGCCATCAACTAGCTGCCCAAAGCAGCAAGTGCCATCAACAGCTGGCGTTCCACCAAGCCTTTCACAGTTGGGAGCACATTTGTTGCTGCATTTTCCATTAAATATTTGGCCGAAGCAGCAGGAACCTGATGGCAATGTTGCTCCGCCAAGCCCTTCGCAGGTGGTGCACTTGCCGTCGATTATGTTTCCAAAGCAGCAGGAATTGTCAGCCTGTGTTTTACCGCCGAGCTTTTCGCAGGTGGTGCACTTGCCATCAACTAGCTGCCCAAAGCAGCAGGAACCGTCATCCGTTGTCTTTGCGCCCAGGTCTTCACAAGTTGGGCATGGCGGGTTGGTGCAAGTTGGCTCGCATTTGCCGTTAACTACATTGGTAAAGCAGCAGGTGCCGTCTGCAAGAGGAACACCTCCTTTTTGTTCACATGTCTTGCAATCGCCAGTTGTGCAGCAGGTGCCGTCTGCAAGAGGAACACCTCCTTTTTGTTCGCATGTCTTGCAGCCTTCTCCTATGCAGCAGGCGTCGTAGCCAATGAACTTGCCGTAGAGATCATAGGCACAATTCTTGCAGGTGCCGTCTGGAAGAGTGACTCCTCCGTTTTGTTCACAGTTACTGCACTTGCCATTGACTATCTTCCCGTGGCAGCAGGAGCCGTCTGGCATGGGCGTTCCGCCGAGCTTTTCGCAGTTGGTGCAAACACCGTTAACTACCTTGTCAAAGCAGCAAGTTCCATCCGCAAGAGGAACTCCTCCTTTTTCTTCGCAGGTTGGGCATGGCGGGTCGGTGCACGAGGCGCATTGTCCATCCACTATTTGAGTAAGACAACAGGAGCCGTCTGGCATAGTAACTCCTCCTTTGTCCTCACAGGTGCAGGGCGGGTTGGTGCAGCTTGGCTCGCATTGCCCGTTCACTACTTGGGTTGCACAACAGGTGCCGTCGGGCATTGTTGTTTCGCCTGTGGGGCAGACCGACATGCATTTGCCGTCTATGACCGTGTTGGGCGGTGTGCAGCAGGAACCGTCGGACAGAAGTGTGCCGCCAGTTGAAACACAGTCTGGACACTCGATAGTCCCGCCGTCTACTTTGCACTTGTCACAACCATCTCCTACGCAACATGCATCGGATTTCAAGTAGTCTCCGCCAACGTCAGAGCTGGTGCAGTTTCTGCAGACTCCGTCTATGTATGCATCGCCTTTTGCAACGCATTTGCATTCACCGGTTAAGCAGCAGGAACCGTCGGACATTGTTGTTCCGCCAAGTCCTTCACAAGTATCAACTATTACCGTAACTTTCTTTTTTTGTGGAATAGCGCAAGTAGTGGCCCCGCCATAGATATCTGAAGTGTCTGCCAGTGAAACCTGGGTTGCGGCGCTTAATGATAGAGTCTGGCGGCCACGGGTGGCCAACTCCAGGGACTTGTTGCACTCGCCATTGACTAGGTTTCCAAAGCAGCAGGAGCCATCTGGCGCTGTAACCGCACCTTTGTCCTCGCAGGTGTAGCTGCATGCAATGGCAGCGTTGCAGTCAACATCAAAGCTGCTTACAAACTGCTTGCCTCCATCTTCGCAGGTGAAAACAACATCGGAGTTTTTAACGCAGCTAGGACAGGTGAAAACTGCAGTTGCAGTGAATGGAACTGCACCTTCTAATGGAGTTACGGTTAAGCTGCATCCCGATGGATTCGGGAGGTCGGTAACAGCAACGTTTTTTGCTTGCTCCGGAATTTCTTCAACAGTTGCCCTTGCTGCAAAAATGGTTTTTTCATTAACTTGTGGATAGGTGCATGTTCTGGATGCAGTAAATGTGTTGTCAAAGGAAACCGGAATGGCTGGGTCGCCTGGCATGCATGAGATTAGAGCAACGCCAATTGGCCTCTGGTCGCAGGTAACAATTATGTTTGAACTGAATTCGCCCACGTCCAGATCAGGACAGGCATAGGCATCACAAGTAAGATTCACCGGACATTCCGCTATCTCGAAATTAATGCTCTTTGAAGCATAGTGGGGTTTGGCCACCAGGGCGATATATTTGCCTGGCAAATCCGGAGTGAATGTTAAATTGCCATCACTGCCAGTTGTGAATGTGGAACCGAGGGAGGGAACAGGCGTTAGCGTGCCATCTGAATTTATGCGATAGAAGCTGGCAGTCACGTCTGGGATCGGAGTGCCGATGGGTTCTCTGGCAGTGAACAATGCAGATTTGCCGGCGCATACTTTGTTGTCCAAGGTGAAATCCAATTTACAGGTGTTGCTTGCTTCACAGGTTTTGGGCGGATTGACAATGTCAATGGAGCAGCCGGTGAGTGTCTCCACAGCGCTCACAATTGGATCGTACCCCGGCTTGCTGCATGAGCAATACCAGGAATGCGTATCATCGCTGAGGTTGCCCATGGTATAGGTATAACCAGTATCGGTCTCGATTGTGCTGTGCGACGTTCCGTCCAGATAGACCGAACAGGTGGCGTAGGGCAAGTGATTTGGATATGAACCCGGTCCATATTTTACTCTGCCTTCAGCAGCAACGAAACGGGTCATGGAGAATGAAACATAAGAGGTATTTGTTCCGCCTGCTCCCATCATGAAAACCGTTGAGGAGGTAAAGTCAACACCTGTTATGAGCTGGTTAAGATGATTGCCAGGAGCGGAATAGGTGAGGTTGAGAACGTGAGTGTCTTCATTGTAATCAAAACTCAGATTGCCATCTTTGGCGGAATAGTTGCCGTAAGTTGGGCCAAAGGGCGTGAACTGGTTTGAACCGCTCGCATTGGTTACCATTATTATAAAGGTGACGGGTATGGCCGAATCGTTGAAGAAATAGACAGTGATTGCGTGGCCGGTCGTTGGGTCGGAAAGCATTAACGCCCCCATGGACCGATTTTGACCGTCAGGATTTGCGCGCAGGTCTGCGGAGATATTGTCAAGCTCAAGGTGGTGGAGGTTTAATTGTGGCTGGAATGACACTAAGGCAAAGTCATTCTCTGTAGTCGAGGTCCCGTTGAAAACCAGGGCGCCATTTTGCTGGACCATCGTGACATTGGAACCTGCGCCGGCAACAGGAGACCAGTAATAGGGGTTCAGGTACGTGCTGTTGAAGTAATCTACATAAGCCTGCGGGTCAGATGACTTCTCCAAGAGCAGGATATTGCCGATTCCAAATTGCATCGAAGAACTGTTTGTTGCGCCGCTGATAATTTCGAATGTCGTGTTATCCGTGAAAGTCAACCCGCCAACGGTTAGGGCGTTTTGCGATAGAGAATCTGGATTCGTGTAGTTTATGACAAGCCAGTTCCGAACCCGGTCATAGGTGAGGGTGATTGTGTCGTTTACCGGAGCATAGGAGGTTAACTGGGCGTATGCCCCCTGGCCAAAGCCGTAGTATGAGCCGGTTGAGTTTACAACGTCAGAAATCACCACAAATGGGATTGGCGGCATGCTGGTGGAATAATTTAAGGCAACAGGATATGAGTAACCGGGTGTAACATTGAAAGTGCTATTGAAAACCGAATCATTGAAAGTGAAATCATTGCCCACACCATGGCCGATTAAAGCGCTCTTGACAAATGCATAACAGGGAGCGTGAATCAAATTAGTGACATCGGAACAGTTCATAAGCCCGCAGGAGGAACTCCAGTAGACAGTGGTGTCGTCGAATGCAGGGAAGCCCGATGCATCTATGCAGGAAACATCATAACTCTCATCCGGATTTGCGCCTTGCAGCAATTCACCGTCATAACTTACTTCTTCTATGCTTGGGCTGGTTCCCATCCCAGTGGGGCAGGTGAGGAGGAACGTTACGCGGCCTGGGCCGGTAATCCCATTGGTGCAGTCCCTGCCGTCTGTGGTAACAGGTGAAAACGAGGAGGAGTATCCAACGGATGCACCCGAATAGTTGATTAACATCACTGAAAGCTTGTTGCCATTTGACCCGTCATAGAGTTTCAACTGCACGTAGGAATAGTTTTCTGTGTCGGATGTGGCATTGAGCTGGATGGTAAGATTGCTTAGTTTTATTATATAGGGCTGGAAGCTGTGATTGAATAATATGGAAGTGGAATCGCTCTCAGATGATGTCGAATCCACTGTTCCGTTGAAATAGAGGCGCCCGTCTTGATAAATCGTGAGGTTGTTTCCCTGAACCGCGGGATCCCAAAGGTTTGGATTGATGGTAGTGCCTTCGAAATAATCTTGGTAGAGCGTGGACTGAACCGCGGCATGGTAATCGCAAGTAAATTCAGTCGTTGTGCTATTTCCTCCGTTATAGACCGTATCGCAATGAACGCCCATAAGAATTTCCGTGGTATTGGCAAAGTACGGTTCAGCGCAGGTGTTTGTTTCGTCACAATAGCCAGTGCAGCAGGATTCGTTATCAGCGCACGGATCTGCAAGAGCCAGGCAATCGACACAGGTGTTGTTTAGGGGTTCACAGAGGTCTGAGCAGCAGGAAGAGTTGGTGGTGCAGGTGGTGCCATCCGGAATGCAGTCGCAAGTAAATGTGTCAAGGTTGCAAAAGTTAGAGCAGCATTGCGAGTTGTCATTGCACATTTCGCCTAGGGCGGTGCAATCGCAGATGCCGGTGAAAATGTTGCAGTACTCTGAGCAGCAGGATTCATTGGTAGTGCAGACAGTACCATCGGCATAGCAGTCACACTCACCTGAGGATAGATTGCAATAGCCCGTGCAGCAGTCGATGTTGCCGGTGCATGAATCTGTGGCAGGCAGACAGGAAACGCAGGTGCCGGACAGGGGATCGCAGAGGCCGGAGCAGCAGTCAGCGTTGCCGGTGCATGAATCTGCGAGCGCGAGGCAGGAAACGCAGGTGTTGTTCAGTGGTTCGCAGAGGTTTGAGCAGCAATCTGTGTTGTTATCGCAGGGATTGGTGAGCGGCTGGCAGGCGCAAATGCCTCCGTCGCAGAAGTCAGTGCAGCAGGAAGCGTTGTCAGTGCAGGTGGTGCCAGTGGCATTGCATTGGCAGGTGTTTGTAGTGAGATTGCATGAACCAGAACAGCAGTCGAGATTGTCGATGCATCCGGCAGCAACTGGCAAACAGTCGACGCAGATGGCGGCGTAACATATGTCTGAACAGCAGGAGGCGTTTTCAGTGCATGAATCTGTGGCAGGCAAACAAGCGACACAGGTGCCGGAGATAGGATCGCATAGGCCAGAGCAGCAATCAGAGCCTGAAGTGCAGGCGGCGGTGTTAACTTTGCAGTCGCACTCGTTCGTTGCATTGCAATAATCAGTGCAGCACTCCGAATCTTGTGTGCAGGCTTCACCTATTCCATTGCAGTTGCCCTCTAATATTCCATATAGGGAGCCGGGAGTAAGGCCGTTGAGAGTAAGCGTGTTCGCCTGGGTATCGAGGGTTGCGTGCATCTCGACCCAGCCGCCAGCATCGTAGCGCCAAATATCAAAAGTGCCTTCTTTGTCAGCACTGGTGACTTCACTGTCATCCCAGGAGAAGACAACCGTGTCTATTGCGCCAGTGCCTGTTGCTGTGATGTTCACAAATTTCTGGCGGAAGGACACATAGTCAGTGGGCAGGGAAGTGCTGTTTGTCGCCCATTTGACCAGGTAACCATAGTTTGATTCGACATTATCGATTATCGAAATGCGCGTGAAGTTTGTGTAATTTCCATAGTAGGGATTGTCTATGTACATGTTTGAAAGCCGGATGTTGTCCATGGCACCGCCCGTTCGGACGATGTATAAATCTCCTTGTGAATTGTTATAGAAATGGAAGTTCGAAGCATTCACATTGCTTGTGTCAAATAGCGCCATTCCGTAGCCAGTGTTGCTGAAGAGGGTGTTGTTGCTCATAATGAAACCAGAGCTGCTCATGATCCCTATGCCCTCAAGGCTGGTGCTGATGTTGTTTCCGGAGATTGTGGAATAGGAGGACAGGCTGCTTATGAAGCCGATGCCTGCGCCGGTCGAGCGAGTGATGGAATTATTGTAAATTGATAATTGACGGGAATCAATGGCGAAGACACCATAGCTGCTGTTTGAAATATCGTTTCCGACTATGGTATTGTTATTCGGATTCGGGTGAACGGCGATGAGATAAATTGCAGAAGTGGTATTGGTGATATTGTTGTGTGTAATCAAGTCCATCGGATGGTCCGCTATTATGTAAACGCCGGCCTGGAAACCGGTAATGTTGTTCCCGGATGCATATACTGAAGAATTGATATTTGCTATGGCAGCACCCGTTGCAGAGAGCGACCGGATGTCGTTATTGATCACGTTCATCTGGCCCCGCTGTACGAGGACAAACGGAACCTCATGACCGCTAAATGAAAGCCCGTTGAAAAATATTGAATAGACGGACATGCCATAGTCTGCGGACACATTAATGGAATTGTCCTGGACAGTGAAGACGCCGGCGTAATCCAGAGCCAGCTTGCCATGGGAAACTATCTTGCTGTCGGTGATAGCTACAATAACGTTCATCAGCCCATAGAACCCTGCGTAGGAGTTGTTTCCGCCATTGCTATAGTAGATAGTGTTGTTCGAGAAAGTAGCGCGGGTGCTCCAGACATCGGGGCCAGGGGGCGTACCGCCCATGAACATGACGACAAGCAGATATCCCAGCCCTCCAGTCAGCGGATTTGCGGTTTCCATATACGCAGCATCGCTGGATGTGATGTTAAAGTAGCTGTCATAAACAGTCGCATTGCTGAGGTCTTCAAGTACGATTGTAGCTTTTTTCTCGAAATCACTGTCATGCAAAATAACCGTTGCATTGTAAACATGAATCGAAGCCGGCAGAGGACCGAGACTGCCACCCAGAAGCGGAGTCCCCAGGGAAGCGGAATTGTTTGTGTCAAAAAGAAATGAGACATTTGTAATTTGGTGGTTGTTGTAGAAGAGGATTCCATAGGCGCAGTCGTGGATTTCGTTTTGGTATGCTGCCTCGCTGTATAGCATATTGTCATCTACGCCCTCCCCTCCGTAGAAAAACCTGTCACTTGCCGTAGTATCAATGCCGTAGGTAAAGCTTGATTCATTGCAGCGTATGATAGCATTCTCCAGGCGGAGCGTGTTATTGGAATGTATCACCGCATAGTAGAGATCGTTCCGGGAGGTTATAGGGCTTATCACGCCATTGTAAAACTTAACCATATCACCGCCAGTCATGTCAATGGCGGTCATATTGGGGAACCGGCGCGATATGCTATCAAGCTGACAGCCGCCCACGCCTCCACAACCAATACGGTTGTATTGTGGAGAGCCGATTGCGAGATTGATTTCAGAATCTATCAAAGTGAGGTTGGAATTAGCCATGAAAACGGCGAGGTATTCAGGGTAAATAGTGTGACCGTATTCGTAGTTGAGGAAGTACGTTAGATGGGTGCCCCAGCTAAAACCATCGTAGAGATCGGTTCCGCCCGTAAAAGAGTGATAATAGGTAGGGAGTTGACGTGGAATGCCTATTGTAACGTCAGTTAAAATGGCTTCGGCTTTGTCCACGCTAAGCCCTATGGTTACGTTTGAATTAGATAGAGACAATGCGTTAGGCTGGCGGATTCCGGGGATATATGTTGAAGACTGCGGACCACTACCCGCCCCGTAGGCATTCTCCGCGATGTAAGCATTGCCGATGATTGAATTCGTGACTGTGACAAGTTGAGTGCCCCGCAACACACTGAAATCGCCAGCGATTTCTGAATTGTCAACAGTAATTGTTGTGGCAGGCGTTGCGCTGTTCCAGCAGGTTGTTGCCTCGAAACTGCCCAATATGCTGTCGGATACATCGGCGTCTGCATGGTCAACTGACACACCGCTCGCAGAGTCTCCGGTGTAGAGGGTCGCGCTTGGATTGACGTCTTCCACTGAGATGCTGGCTTTATTCCAGCCGTACAGGCAGCTGCGGGACTGCTCTCCGCAATTCGCGTTTCCAGTGGTGTTGAAAACAAGGGCATTGCAATTGGCCGTGTCTTGGGCATTTCGGGCGTAGTAAAGGCAGAAATTGCGTATAGCAGCATATGAATTGCTTAGGCACCAGTTGTATTCGTCGTCACTGCGAGTGCCAGAAGTTAAACTGACACCGCTGGTTGTTTCTAGACCGGAAATGCTGGCGGACGTGCCTCCGCCTTCTTTGTCTTTTATGGTAACGCTAGAAGCGCGGCCAGTGACGTCCACTGTGTTAGCCCGCTGAATATTGATGGAAGTTTCGAGATTTGGGCCGTTATAGCTGGGGGTTGGGTCATAATCAATATAGGTAATGTCAGGGGTCGTGGAACCGCCGGCATAGCAGTAGCCGCACTCGTTTGTTATTACATTATCACTGCCTGCGCTATTTACACTACTACTGCCTTCTTCCCAATAGCTAACGACATTGCTCTGTGAGAAATTCATTGGGCCGCCGCCGCATATTACCTTGTCTCCTGGTGCGCTATTGGGAGTACAAGAGTCCGGATGAGGGCAATCGGAATAGGCGCACTGCCAATATTCGACTGAAGCGTTTCGACCGTAATACCCGTTGCAACTAGATAGAAATTGGTCTTCTGTTTCGCAACCTCTAATTGCGTCTCTCATCGTATTGTAACTGCTAGGAGAGTTAGTTTGATAACGCGACAGGGCGGTGCAATCGACTTGATAGTAAGTGTAATGGCCACCCCAGCCATCAGGTACTTGGTAGGAGGAAGAAAAGGCGCTCGGCAGGGAGTAGTCGTTGGAACGTCCGCAGACACATCCGTAAGTTCCGCAACTTTCTTCCACTTGCTTGTCAGCTGGCACAGTGCATGTATTGGCGCAACCACTAGAATGCCAGGAAGCGTAGGTAGAGGCGACACATCCACCTGAGGAATAGGGGTCGCTGGGAGTATAGTAAGTACATGTTGCAAAGGAAACGGGCGTCAAAGCTATGAGAATGAAAAAGAGGAAATACACTGCAGGCAGCAGCTTTTTTCCCATCATGTGTATCTGCTCCTTAGCGCTCGATAATCAGGAGGCGCGGGCATCTTATCTGTAGGCCCTGTTTGGTTATAAGTAAGAACCTGTTGAATTGATGCTTCCTGCTCTTGGATTAATTGCGGATTGGGTTGGGGCAATGGCAGAAGCGATGAAACAGCGGATTTTGTCCCTTGCCCTGCCTGCCCGGCACCGTCGTCGTCTGAAACAAGAGCATTGGCAGCAGGCGAAGATTGGGTGAAAGAAAAGGAGATGTATAACAGTGAGATTACGACGATGGAGACTAATAGGCAGATAACTAATAGCGAACGGCTATAAGTAAGACCTTTGACCACACGCATCGAATTTGCTTTTAAACATGCGAGTATTTAAATATTTCTGAAATCGTTCAGAAGGTAAAGGGAGTGGAAGGATGGGAGTGCACGAAAAGATCCGCGAAATTGAGGAAGAGATGGCGCGAACGCAGGTCAACAAGGCTACTGAAAGGCATCTGGGCCTGCTGAAAGCGAAGTTGGCAAAATTGAAAAAAGAGATAATTGGAGGAAAGGGAAGCAAAAAAACAGGAAGCTCGGGATTTGACGTAAAAAAAAGCGGTGACTCGACAGTTGTCCTGATTGGATTGCCGAGCGTGGGTAAAAGCACAATCCTGAACAAGATGACAAAGCAGCAGTCTAAGGTCGCTGCCTATGCGTTCACAACTCTCACAGTGATCCCGGGAATTTTCGAGTATAAGGGAGCAAAAATCCAGATTCTGGATTTGCCGGGAATCATCAGCGGCGCGAAAGAGGGCGCTGGACGCGGAAGGGAAATTCTGTCAGTTGCAAGAAGCGCGGATTTGATTATGATAATTCTGGACGTGTTCCACCCGAACATCAAAACCATTCTGGACGAGCTGGAAGGATTCGGGATCCGCCTGAACCAGAAGCCGCCCAATGTGGTGATTACGAAAAAGCAGAAGGGCGGAATCACTGTGAACCGCACGGTGAAGACCACGAAATTGGATGACAAAACAATTGAGGATGTCCTTGGGGAATACGGGATGCACAGCGCGGACGTGGTTATCCGCCAGGATGTTTCGGTCGATGAATTCATTGACGTGGTGGTGGGAAACCGCGAGTATATTCCGGCAATCACCGTGCTGAACAAGGTGGATTTGGTGAGCAGGGATTATTTGAAGCAGGTAAAATTTTCCTATCTTCCTGTCGCTGCCGAGAAAAATTTCAACATTGACAAGCTGAAGGATGCGGTTTATGACGGGCTTGACCTGATCCGCGTTTACACAAAACCCAGGATGGGGGAGGCGGACATGAAAGAGCCCATGATTGTGCGCAGCGGAATTACGGTGGCGGAATTCTGCGACCGGCTGCACAGGGACCTGAGAAAAAATTTCAAGTACGCGCAAATTTGGGGAACGAGCGCGCGGTTCCAGGGGCAGAAAGTCGGCATTGAGCACAGGCTTAAAGACGGGGATATTGTGACGATTGTAGCAAGATAAAAATTACAATAGGTAGCAACACCCGCAAATGCGGCGCGCCTTCCCGGAAAGGCGCGGTTTGCGCTCGGGCGCAAACCTGGAGCCGCGCGGTGTTGCTGCGAAAACTGAGGCACACGACAGCGAGCGTGTAGTTGCGAGAAAAAATAATGATGGAAATTTTGGTGGTTGCATGAGCAAGATTGCTGAAATAAAAAAAGTGAAAGAATGGTGCAAGAAAATCAAGGCTGAAAGAAACCGCGTCTATGCGATTGAAAGAAATCCGTTCCAGGAGGAAATTTCCTGGATGAGAAGGTTCACGAAAATAGAAATCGACCGGCCGCAGTCCATTGCCGACAAATATTCGCTTCTTTATGATTCGGCCACTGATTCGCTCTATGAGTACATAAATAATTCCTGGAGAAAAGTTTCTGAAATAGAATTTTAATTTATTTATTTTCTTGTTTTGTTTTTGATTTATATTTTTTTATTTTTTGAAATGGAAAACGAAAAAGAGAATTAGACGAGATTGAATGTCACTAGCACATTTGTCCAGTCAACTGAAGAGCGCACTGTCCCTTCCTGAAGCAGAATATAGGGATTGACTCTTGGCGCATCCAGCATGCCCACGCCCATATCTTTGGGAAGCCTTACTTCGAAATGGAACATTGGGCGGAGATTTTTTGCATTGCCGCTGTTTCCTGTTTTTTGCAATGGAGTGTCAACTGTGACTTCCTGCCCCTCGGCCGCCAGATTTTCGCCAGCATGCAGGTAGCGGGTGTGGAGGATTCCCTGGATGGGCCCCGCATCGGTGTAAACAGTGACCACTGAATCATGATTTACATTTATGTAGTAGCCTGCGTCGGCATCAAAGTGTGCATGGCGCACTTCTCCATCGCGCGCTGCAAAAACTAAGTCGCCTTTTGTGAGCGCCCAGTCAACTCCTGAATGGGTTTTGCCCTTCCCGGCCCAGGGGCGCGGGCGGCCATAGGCGCCGGTGCGCGAGAGCGGCGGCTTGTCCATGTTCATGTCAAAAATTCCTGCATTGAAAAAATCCGGGTTGAATCCACGCGCAGGGAGGATTAGCTTGGGATCTGAAACAATGGTCAAATTGCCGTCGCCTGTGAGCGAAACTTCACGCTTTGCCAGCATGGTGAACGCCTGGGCATATTCACTTTCTTGCAGGGAATGGCTCGAATCAAGAAGAGGATCGTTTATCATGGGCTGGTGCGATTTTTCAAGTGAAACCACGAATTTTATTTCAGGCTGTTTTGTTTTTTCGTTTATGCAGATTAGCTGGAGGATTTTTGCATCAGTGACTTCTGGAAATTCGTTTTTTTCATATTTGCCCATGAATAGGCGGCAAAACTCCAGGGAAGGCGCCGTGGAAAGAAGGGAAATGACATTGGCGCCCGGAGTTTTTCCGAGAAAATTTCTTGCTGGTGTTGGGTTTTTCAAAATTGCCATGGGAATTCACTGTTATTAATTATGTATTAACGAGTATTTAAGCGTGCAGGGATTTCGAAACGTTTATAAAGGAAACCAGTTTAAAACCGTGGTTAAGCGACCAGAAAATTAGGCAATACAGAGAGTGTTTAGACCATGTCACCAGTAGCCACTAAAAGTTCCAGAAGGGAGGTAGTGCCGATCGAGGCGGATTATGCCCCCAGCGAGAACCTTTTCAGGAGCTCCACCGAATGGAGGGCGAAACTTCCCGAGGATGAGGCCAAGATTTACGATGAGCAGATGAAGGAGCTTGAGCAGCTTTCAGTGCAGCTGAGGGAGCTGAAGGAAGCGCCCCTGGCGATCAGCGAGATGAAAGCGAATGAACTCAGCGGGCCCGAGATGCCGGCGGTGATCAAGCCGCCCGCGCCAAACCTGCAGACGCCAAAAGGGCTGGGAGCGGAACTGGGGCCGAGGATAGGCGCGGCGAAACAGCAGGTTGCGGAGTATGTTTTTGCCCTTAAAATGAAAATCATCGAGCTTGTTGCTAGAATAATGAACGGCGCTTTTGCCAGCAGGAGAAAGGAGAAGAAAGGCAAGGGGATAAGCGAGCACGGACAGAAAGCCCTGGACCACCTGGTGAGGATTGCGACGGTCCACAATATTGCCATGGAATCAAACGGAGAAGAGACCATTGATTTCGACATTGCGTTCGGAAAAGCGTATTACGAGATACTTTTCATTTCGCAGAAAGCCGAGCAGGAAGGCCTGGAAGGAAAAGATGAAAGGAAAAAATACGGCAGGAGATACCAGGATGCGATTGAGAATTTTGCTTCTAAAATTAGGTAGAAAAGTAAACGTCTAATTTGTTTTTCCCAGTTGTTTTGACTTTTTAGCCGCAGCCTTGACCGCCTTGGCGATTGTTTTTTTCAGGTTCTTTTTGTCCAGCACCTTTAATCCTTCTTCTGTCGCGCCGCCCGGGGAAGCGACCATTTTTATCAAATCCTGCGGGGACAGTTCGGCCTCAAGGAGCATTTTTCCTGCGCCTATTGCAGTCTGCGCGGCGAGCTTCAATGCGGTTGCCCGGTCAAGCCCCAGCTCAACCGCCTGCTCAACCATTCCGTCCACGAACAAATAGAAAAATGCAGGCCCGCAGCCGCTCAGGCCTGTGACCGCATCAAGCAATTTCTCATCCACGGGCAGGCAGATTCCTGCCGAGGAAAAAATCTGCTCGACCAATTTCGCATCCTCTTCCTTTGCTTTTTTTCCGAGCGAATAGGCGGCCGCGCCTGCACCGACCATGAGCGGGGTGTTGGGCATTACGCGCACAATTTTCGCCCTGGGCATCTTTGATTGCAGAAGTTTCAGCTTGATTCCTGCTGCAATTGAGATGATTAATTTTCCCTCGGAAGCTCCGGAAATTTCATCGAGCAGGGAATTTATGTCCGCTGGCTTTACTGCGAGAATTGCCACATCGTTCTGGCTTACGCATTCGGAATTGTTTGTTGAAACCGCTATGCCACGCGAGCGCAATAGTTCTGTCTTGTGGCCTTCCTTGTCAGTGACGGTTACGTCGAATCCGCCCTTTTCCCTGAGCGCTGTTGCGAGCGCGCTGCCCATTCTTCCTGAACCTATGATTCCTACACGCATGAGAACACCAGAGCCGATTTCACAGGCAATATATTAAATACTTTTAAATACCTCCTTTGGCAAATCGACACTCATGGCGACTCGGAAAAGGAGTGCAAGAACAGGAAAAACCGGAATGAAGAAGGGCGAAGAATCAGAGAAAACACTAATGCTCGTTGAAACCGAAGCCAAGGACATTGTTGGAATTGAGGATATCAGGAAACTCAAGCAGGCGAGCCAGAAAAGAACTGCCCTGATAAGGAGCACCAATGTTTCGGAGCATGTGATATTGGGAACCATAGTGGACAGGATGATCGCCCGCATTTATGAGAAGAAACGGGTCGGCTTGGACGAGGTCTGCAAAGAGCTTTCCATAAATGTGAAGCATGGCGAAAAGATTGCGAAGATGCTAGAGGAGAGCGGGCTGGTGCAGATAAATTACCCGTTTTTCACCCCCTGGAAAACAATGCTCAAGGCAACCCAGGAGAACATAAGGATGCAGAAGAAAATCATGCGCAATGAAAAGACCGCGCAGGTTGCGCAGGAAATCTCAATCGGGCTGAAGCAGCACGGGGAAAAGCTCGCGAGCTCGGAAAAGGAGATTCTTGAAAGAATAAGGAGTATAGAGGAGTTTGCAGCCAGTGCGGCATACCCGGAGCACACGCAAAAAGTAAATGAAAAAATAAGCGAAATCCATGAGATGAACAGGAAGCTGGATTCGCAGGCACAGGAGCTTGAAAGAAAATTGAGGCTTTTTGCGCCGCCTAGTTCTTAAGGTTTATAAATCAGCCCGCCGAATTGTTTCCCATGGAAAATGCAGCCGATGTGCTCTCAAGCATATACTATGATTACATGCAGAACAAGCTCGGCAAGGGCAACCCGATTGAGAAGGCAGTGGAACAGCTGATGTTTGATTTCGGCGGAAAGGATGTAGATGGGCTGGCAGTTTATGCGATTCCTGCCGGGGGCAAAACCCAGTTTAGGTGCGTGACCCTGGACAAAAAAGGGGCGCCGGACCAGAAGGAACAGAAAGAACTGGATGAGTTCATAAAAAAAAGCAAACCGACCGGCCCTGTCTATTTCATCAGCATGCTCAAGAAAAAAAATGTCAAGAATATGCCGCTTAACCTTGATGAAAAACTCGAGGGCGGAAGGGGCAACATCATATGCTCTGCAGTGAAAATTTACGGAGAAGCCGGCGCTGGCGAGCTGAAAAAACTCGCACTGGAAAAATTTGAGAGCAAGGCTGCGACCTGGATCGCGCTCCAGGAATTTTCGCGCTACACCCACCACATGCAGATGATGGACAGGATTTTGGGCGGGCATTTCATCACGGTGCCGGTGGTGAACATGCCTAAGAAGGAAGCGTTCAATGCCGTTTTCTGGGGAAGGATTGATGAGCGCCCCAATGACAGGAAAAGGAGCATTAGGGTTTATGTGGAGAAAAACGGCTGGGCTCAGGATGAGGCGCTCAGGGATGCGGTGCAGGAACAATACGGGAAGTATTGCGCCATAGTCGGAGGCAGGGCGAATATCTTTTTCATGACCCCGAGGTTTATTGACCTGGCAAGCAAGGGGAGAGCAGACGTAATTGATGATGAATATTTCAAGGAATGGGAGACGGTTGACATTTTGACCTGCATGAAGACATCAGACCTGAAAAAATGGGAAGACAAGTGATTGATTTGGTGATAAAGGAAGAAGAGCAAAAAATGAAGACCGTTGTGGACCTGGTCATCGAGTACGTCCAGAAAGCGGGCGAAGTGACGGTCAAGGAGATGTCCTCGGATCTCGCGCTTAGCGCAAAGCAGGCCGAGAGGATTGCCAGCATGCTGGAGGAAAGCGGGCTGGTTTCCATCAGGTATTCGCTCCTTAATCCCGGGAAAACAATCATAGTCAGCAACATGGGAAAGGGGAAAGTTAAGGAAACAGAGGGCGGGAACAGGCTCAAGGACTGCGTCAATGAGATAGTCTGCGATATGAGGGAGAACGAAAAGCTCCTGCAGGAAACCGAGGCAGTGATTTTGGAAAGGCTCAGGAAGGTTGAGAACTTGGTGAACAGGGTCAACACCAGCTCAAAAGCGGATAAAAAAGAGATGGAAACCCTGGAAAAAGAGATGGAAGAGATAAACTGCCTGAAGGGAAAGCTTGATGACACTGCCATTGACCTGCAAAGAAGGCTCCAGGCATTTGGCGATGACCTGAAGCTGAAGGATGAGACAAAGAGGAAGCATGAGGGGATTGTGGGGAAGATTGCGAGCCTGGCAGGAAAAATCAGGAGAAAATAAAATCTTAGAGAAACTAGAACTATTTTTTCGTGAAGTAAATTTAGCAGCTTAGTTTTCCACTTGGGCAGAATTTTTCAAGATTGCATTTTTGGTTCCAAACTTTTTTTCAAATCTGAATTTTATTTTCAGATCATTTCAAATTAATTTTTTGGGAATTTTAATTGTAAAAACGCTTTAGAAAAAAGATTGTTAGCAAAACGTAGAGTATTTTTTCGAGAGTGTTTTTAGCGCGTGGATGCACGGACAGCATCTCGTTTTTTGCCATTCTTTTGCTGCGAAAAGGCTAGCCTTCACGCGCCAAAGTGTGCTGTTGCTGCGAAAGTTTGCAATTCTACGAACGCGAGCGCGTACGCGCGCGTGCGCGACAATAATACCATGATTGCGGATTGCCCCTCGTAAAATGGGAAGAGATGAAATTGCCGGAAAATGCAAAAAATTGGTTGGTTCGCATGCTGGTAAACCGAATATTCGGCCGGTTACCGATGCAGTAGAACTGAAAATGAAACGCAGCTGCGCTTCCGGATCGCATGGTTTACCGTAATCATGTTGAGCGGCAAAAGTGGATAGCGCAAGCCGGCCTGTTTGCGCAAAGTGCCCGGAAGCCTGGGAAAATGCGGATGCAGTGTACTGCAATGATGTGTGGACGGAATGCGGTTTACTTAGTTGGTGAAAACCCCTCGGAGAAATTGCTGGAAAAAATGAGTTTGATGATTTCGCGGATCAGCGTGAGCGCGCTGGGGAAAATAAATCGCACATTGGAAAAAATGGGAAAAACTAGGAGGTAAAAAATCATATTGAAAAGATATTGTTAGCTTAGCCAAAAGTTTATTTTCACTGAATTTTTCCCCAATTTTTAGCGCGAATTTTTAATTTTGAATTTTTTCCAAAAAATTGAATATTACGTAAAAATTACGATTTGACCACAAACTTATTAAATGCCCTTTGTGTTTAACTGTGTGGGATTAGTTGAGGGGTGAAGTTATGCGCGCGAGGACTATCATAGTTGCTGTTTTACTTATTGGAGTGTTCCTAGTGGCATTGAGCTACATAGGTGGCATACACTTGATTGGAGGGCCGTCCGCGCTCATGGCAGGGGAAAATGAGGGCATTGCGTGCAAAGGGGATGCGCCTGCGGATTTTTGCGATGGAAACGTGGCTAAATACAATGCAACCTGCATAGGGGGCGAGTGGGTATTCCAGGAAGATAAATGCTTCATAAAATGCGAAAACGCCAGATGTGTTGCCTACAAATGCGCTACGGACTGCAGTGACGGAGACGACTCGACCGCTGATGTGTGCAATATTTTCAATGGAAAATGCGAGCATTATACAAAAGTGAGAGCTGAGGGGCAGGCAACTGAAGCCGCTGGCATAAAGGCGCCGGGTGGAGTGCTTATTTTCCAGCAGGGGGCCGACAATTCCCTGATTTATGGGGACTATTTTAGGCTTGAATTGCTGAAGGTTTACAGGCATTTGGGAACAATCGCGGATGACACTGACTATTTTGTCATTGAACTCAGCGCGCAAAATCTGAACAACAGCGAACAGGAATTCAGGCCGCAGATGACGCTCGCGGATGGTTCAGGAATTGAGCACCCGCAGCTGGCAAGGTGTGGGAAGGATGGAGGAGAGATTAAGACCGGAAACCTTGACCCCGGGGAAAAGGTCGCTGGAAAGGTCTGCTTTGGAAGCGATGTGCATAATTCGTTCCCGCTAAGGCTCTATGTGGGCAAATGGTATGACTACGTCCTCATAACAGATGATTTTGTGAGAATTGAAAGATCGAAAAGAACAACTACAGATCACCGCGGAGGAGGAAGCAGCGGGGCAAGCACGAGCACTGCGGATACAGGAGACACGTCTGATGCGGGGGAGAATTGGCTGCCGCCAGCGGATGATAGTGGCACCGATAATGGTGGCGGGGAAGTGGTGCCCATAACGCCCGAGCCTTCGGATTCCGAGGGTGAGCAGTGGCTTCCTGAAGCCGAGTGAATGTTGAACATTTTTATTTGTGCGTTTGCCTGTTAATTGCATGGCAGGTGCGGCGGGCATAGGGAAAATAGTGAACGAATTTTACGAGTCCTATCCTTACCCATGCCTGCCTCTGCAGAAGCTGACGGATGTCACCGGAAAAATGCATGCGAACGTGATGGAGGACATCCTCGCAACCGCGGGCCTGAAATACGGGGATTTGAAGGGAAAAACCGTGCTGGATGCCGGCTGCGGGACCGGGGAGAAATCGGTCTATTTTGCGCTGTTCGGCGCGCGCGTGAAGGCTTTTGACTTGTGCAACGCTTCGCTGGAAATTGCGCGGAAAAATGCGGGGAAATTCAATGCAAAAGTGGATTTTGAAAAAGCCGATGTGCTGAAGTACGAGAGCGAGGAGATGTTCGACCATGTGTTCTGCCTCGGGGTCCTGCACCATACGGAAAATCCGCGCGCTGGATTTGAGAGGCTCGCCCTGCTGGTGAAGCCAGGCGGGACGATTACCATCGGGCTGTATAGCGCGTATGGGAGATTGCTCCATAGGTTTTTTAGGGAGAAAATTGCGCGCGAGGCTGGCAAGGGGTTTGAGCAGAGGCTGGAAGTGGCAAGGAAAAAAGTTTTTGGAAGGGAATTCAAGAGCGCGCATGAAAAGGCGTTCGCAGCCGACAAGTACGCGAACCCGCACGAGAGCCATCACACAATTGAGGAAGTGAAGGGCTGGATGAAGGGAAGCGGATTTGAAATGACCGGTGTGCATCCCGAAGTGAAGGGGAACCAAAGGCTCGCGCAGCTCCAGTGGTTATTGGGAAGAAAGGGCTTTTTCGTGGTGAGCGGCAGAAGAATCAAGTGAAACCTAGGCTGCCGGGAATAATTTTTTCACCAGCAGAATACTGCGGTAACGGTTTTAAACATGGATTGCTCTAAGGGTTAGCATGGATTGGGAGAATCAGGCGGAGATTAAGGGAAAAGACGCTGAGAAGGAGAAGCTCAAGAAAAGCGTAGCCTCCAGGGGGATTCCGTCCAATGAATCGCTGTACCTGCCTGCGCACTACAGCCCCGAGCTGAGGAGCTTTCAGGATTCCAATGAAGTTGCCACACGAAATTTGTGGGATTTGGAAGAGGTCGTGAATTTCGTTTTTCCAAAAAAATACCAGCAAAAATACCACGAGGATGCGATGGCGTTCTTGCTTGTGCTCACCAAAAAAATCACCATGAGCGGGAGTGAAATCCACCAGTTTGTAAAGGAAAGCGGGGCGAGCAAGGCGACATTTTACAATCGTGTGCTCCCGAGGCTGAAGAGAATTGGGATTATCAAAGTGGAAAGGGTCACGCTGGTGGCGGTGGAAAGCAAGAGGAAATACAGGCCCATGATCATCACCCTGTCAAAAACTTTTGGCAATTACATGGCCAAGATTGGCGACTCCTGGCTGGCAGCGGTTGATGATGCCAGAAGCAGGAAAGTACGGGAGTAAATGAATAACGCTTAGATAAAAAATCAGGAATAAAACAAGTGGGAGTGATTTCAATGGATTTTGAAAAGGAAAAGAACCGGGTATTTGACATAATCGCAAAGCAGAACAAGTGGAGGGGCGGCGAATGCCTTAACATGATTGCCAGCGAGAACGTGATGAGCCCAGTTGCTACGAAAGCTTATGTTAGCGATTTCATGCACAGGTATGCGGAAGGATTGCCGCACCAGAGGTATTACCAGGGGACGAAGTTCACGGACGATATTGAGGACATGTGCAATGACTTGGCAAAGAAATTGTTTGGCGCTGATTTTGCGGATAACAGGGTGATTTCAGGAGGAGTTGCCAATGTGTGCGTTTTCTCTGCCCTAGCAAAGCCTGGCGAATTATTGATGGGCCCCGGAACTCCGGCTGGCTCACACATTTCGCACGAGAAATTCGGCGCAGCAGGAGTGGTCGCGCTGAATGTGGAGCACTATGAGTTTGATTTTGAGAGGTATGATATTGATGTTGAGAAAACTGTTGCAAAAATTCGCTCGCTCAAGCCGAAGATTGTAACTCTCGGGGGAAGCGTTATCCAATTCCCGCATCCTGTGCGCGAGATTAGGGCTGCTGCGGATGAGATTGGCGCGACTGTTGTTTATGATGGGGCGCACGTGCTGGGCCTGATTGCCGGGGGGGAATTCCAGCAGCCGTTGAAAGAAGGCGCGCATGTGATGACCGCAAGCACGCACAAGACGTTCCCAGGCCCGCAGGGGGGAATTGTGCTTGGAAAGGGATTGGATGAAAAGAGGCAGAGGAAGATTCAGAATAGGATTTTCCCGGGAATTGTTTCAAACCACCATGTGCACCGCTTGCCAGCGATGGCTATTACTTTGCTTGAAATGATGGAATTCGGAAAGGATTATGCTAAGCAGACTGTGAAAAATTCCAAGGCGCTTGCAGGCGAACTGGACAGGCTGGGGATGAAAGTGCTGATGAAGGAAAGGGGCTTCACTGTCTCGCACCAGTTTATTGCTGATGTGAGAAATTTTGGCGGAGGAACCAAGGTTGCCGATGCGCTCGAGGAGTGCAACATGATAATCAACAAAAATCTGCTGGCATTTGATGATGTGAATAATGCCGCCAATCCCAGCGGGATTAGAGTGGGAACACAGGAATTGACGCGGTTCGGGATGAAGGAAAAAGAGATGAAGCAGGTTGCTGACCTTATGGTGAGAGCGATTGGGGGAGAGAATAAGGAGAAAGTGAAAAAGGAAGTTGTTGAACTTAGGGGACGGTTCAAAGAAGTGCAATACTGTTTCAAGGGATAATGAATGAAAAAGCTTTCTCCGGAAGAGGAGCGGATTATAGCCCATAAAGGCACTGAAAAGCCGTTTAGCGGCGAATATTGGGACTCTTTCAGGGCAGGGATCTATTTTTGCAAAAGGTGCGGAGCCCCGCTCTATTGGTCAAAGGACAAATTCAAGTCTGACTGCGGCTGGCCTTCTTTTGATGAGGAAATAAACGGGGCAGTTAAAAGAAAAAAGGATGCGGACGGGATGCGCACGGAAATAATGTGCTCAAGATGCGGGGCGCATCTGGGGCATGTTTTCACTGGGGAAAAATTAACTTCGAAAAACACGCGCCATTGCGTGAATTCGATTTCCATGGAATTTGTCCCTGAGGAGAAGATGAACGTGCAAACCATGGTCCTTGGAGGGGGCTGCTTCTGGTGCGTTGAGTCGGCGTTCTTGCTCGTTGACGGAGTGATTGAGGTGACCTCCGGCTATGCCGGAGGAAAAACCAAAAATCCGGCTTACAACGAAGTTTGCAGCGGGAAAACGGGCCATGCGGAAGTTGTGAAGCTGGCGTATGATGCTAAAAAAGTCTCGCTGGAAAAGCTGCTTAAAATATTCTTCAAAATACATGATCCGACTTCCCCGAATAAGCAGGGGAATGATGTGGGGAACCAGTATAGGTCCGCGATATTTTACACAGAGGATTCGCAGAAAAAAGAGATAGAGGAATTTGTGAAAAACGCGCAAAAGGAGTATGAAAAGCCGATTGTTACTGAAGTGAGGAAGCTGGGCGAGTTCTATAAAGCTGAGGAATATCACCAGAGGTATTTCGAGAAGAACCCTCTTCATCCCTATTGCCTTCTTGCGATTCCGCCCAAAATCAGAAAAGTGAAGGAAATTCTGGGTAAAGAAAAGTAAAAAAAGGAAACACAACTTTAAAGTATGGATTGCTAAATTAGTCCATGTCCAATCCAGATACAATGGATGTGCTGCAGAAAGCCGGCAAAAAAGTAGTGCTCCTTGGGAATGAGGCTGTTGTAAGAGGGGCGCTGGAAGCGGGCATGGGATTTAGTGCTTCCTACCCTGGGACTCCGAGCAGCGAAATAGGGATTACGCTGGCTGCTATTGCTGACAAGGCCGGATTTTACTGCGAGTGGAGCACCAATGAAAAAACAGCTTTTGAGGCCTGTGTTGGAGCTGCCTATTGCGGGGTGCGGGCGCTAACCGCAATGAAGCATTTTGGGATGAATGTTGCGCTTGATTCTATTTTGCCAGTGGTTTATACGGGAGTAAAAGGCGGGCTGGTGCTGGTGATTGCCGATGACCCAGGGGGGTTCAGCAGCGCGCAGTCAGAGCAGGATGTGCGCTATGCTTTGAGAATGGGAAACCTGCCAACCATTGAGCCGTCCAATGCGCAAGAGTGCATTGAGTTTACGAAATTGGCATTTGAAATCAGCGAGAAATACGAAACTCCGGTGGTGCTAAGGACTACTACTTTTGTGAATCACTGCCTTGGGAGCGTGAAACTTGGCGCGATGAAGAAGCCGAGAACCCAGGGGAGATTTGAGAAGAATTACGAGAGATATTACAATATCAGGCCGGCGATCCAGAAAATGCACAGGGCTGTGCTGGAAAGGCTGGAGAGAATTGAGAAAGAGTGTGCCGGTAAACTGAACCGAGTTGAAGGAAGCGCTGGGGGGAAAAAGAAAGTTGGGATTGTGGCTGGCGGAGTCTGCTATGAGCATGTGAAAGAGCTTGGGCTAAAGGATGTGAAGATTGCAAAAATCGGGATGAGCTATCCGATTTCGCGCGAGTTTGTTGTGAAATTTTTGAAGGGGCTGGATGAGGCGATTGTTGTCGAGGAGCTTGAGCCTATAATTGAAAATTTTGTAAAACAGGTTGCAAAGGATGTGAATCTGGGATTGAAGGTGCACGGGAAGGATATTTTGCCAAGGGTTGGCGAATTTTCCCCTGATTTGATTTACGAGAGGATTGCGCCTGTTCTTGGGCTGAAGAAAAAAGATTGGAAAGAGCAGGAGAAACTGCTGGCAGGGATAAAAATTCCGCCCAGAAAGCCTGTGCTCTGCCAGGGGTGCCCGCACAGATCTACTTTCTATGCCGTGAAAAAAACGCTTGGGGAAAATTTCGTCTGGGCAGGGGATATCGGCTGCTATATCCTGGGGATTTATGAGCCGTTCAAAATGCAGGATTTTGTGATTTCCATGGGAGCCGGGGCGGGGATTGCGCACGGAATTTGCAAAGTGAGCGGGCAGAAACCTGTTGTTTTCATGGGAGACGGGACATTTTTCCATGCCGGGATGCCGGCAATTGCAAACTTGGTGTACAATGATTCAAGGCCGCTGCTTGTGATTATGGATAACGGGATTACTGCCATGACCGGGCACCAGCCGCATGCAGGAATGGGAAAAAGAGCGGGTGGAAAAGATGCGCCTTCGATAAAGATTGAGGAAGTGCTGAAGGGATTTGGAATCAAGAATATTGCAATTGTGAATTCGTTTAATCAAAAACAGGTGCAGGAAACGGTGAAGGAATTTGCCAAAAAAGATGAGCTGGCTGTGATAATTTCGCGAGGGGGATGCAGGCTGCTTGCAAAAAGGGAAGCAAGAAGGAGCGGAAAGGATTTCCCGGTGTTTGAAATTGACCAGGCTAAATGCACCAAATGCGGCGAGTGTGTCATGCATTTTGCCTGCCCTGCAATTTTGAAAAAGGATAATGGAACGTTTATGATTAACCCGGACTTGTGCTGGGGATGTTCGGTGTGCGGCCAGATTTGCCCTGCTAGAGCGATTAGAGCGAAAGTGAAAACGGTTTGAGAAGTTGATGGGGGATGAACGGTTTGAAAGAAAAAATGGTGAATAGAAAATGAAATTTAATGTGTTGCTCACTGGAGTTGGCGGAGAAGGGGTTTTGCTAGCTTCGGCGATTCTTGCGCGGGCTGCAAACATTGAGGGGTACGAGGTGCATGGAATTCAGCTGCACGGGCTTGCGCAAAGAGGGGGGTCCATTCCGACCTATGTGCGATTTGGGGATAAGGGGGGGATATACTCGCCGATTATTCCCCGAGGCGGGGCGGATTTGATTATTGGGCTGGAGACTATTGAAGCTGCAAGGAGCTGCTATTTTGCGGATAAGAAGAAAACGAATTTCCTGATTGACACTTATACGGTGGTGCCTGTTTATGCGAACCTTAGCGGAGTGAAATATCCGTCTGAAAAGGAAGTGGAAAAAATGATTGCCCCTTTTGCAAAGAGCATAACCATTGTGGACGCCTCGCGCCTGACCAAGGAGAAACTGGGAAGCGCGCTCTATGGGAATGCCATGGCTTTCGGGGTTGCGATTGGCAAGGGCCTTTTGCCCCTTAAAAGAAAGAGCCTGGAAAACGCGATGGCTGAGACTATTCCGCGGGATATGGAGAAGAACTTGCAGGCATTCAAGATGGGATTGGAATTCAGGGGCTAGCAAAAAGCTGGGAGAATTAGATTCCGCCACCTGACCTGTTGCTAACGAGCCATTCGGCTGCGGTTTTTGCGTCCATTTGGAGCAGGTCAAGATATTCTTCGCGAATCCCCTGGAGGAGGATATCTTTGCTTATTGAGCCGTAGTGTTGGAGTTTGTTATTAACGAAGTCCAGAATAAGACGCACTGCCGGATGATTTTCTGGAGGTTCAGGAAACTCAAGCTCTGCGCTGTGCTGCACAAGGAAAGAGTGAACATCCTGTTCCGTTTTAATGGGAAGTTGCGCATTTGCTTCAAGTGAGAGCAGATAAGTTTCAGCAGCTTCTTTGGACATGCACAACGCATCGCGGTATTGCATGGCGAGCGCGAAAACTTCCTGATCGGAGATGGTTGTTGTGCGACCATCCGTGTATTGGGCAGTGACCCAGTCGAGCATTTTCTTCACAGCCGGGTGTTCTTTTGCCAAATTAGTGATAGGAATACCTGTCTCGTCCCTGTGCAGCTGAAGCCATAGCACAATTCCCCCAGTGCCAGATGTTTGGGATATGGTTATGCTAGGCTGCGAGCCAACAATTTCGGGGTCAAAGGAAAAGTAAACAGTCTTGTTCTTGAACAGGCCGTCGGCGTGGAGTCCTGCCGAGGTGGCGAACGCGTTCGAACCCTGCAATGGGGTGTTGGAAGGGATTTGCGCGCCCATGCGTTTGTAGTACTCTGCTATCTCTCCGATTACTTCGAGCCTTATGTCGTTGCCCGGGCGAATCCTGCCGCCGAAAATGCGGAAATACTCCACAGCAAGAGCTTCTAGGTGCGTGTTGCCGGTCCTTTCCCCGAAACTAAGCAAGGAAGCATTGACTGCGCCGCAGCCATAAAGCCAGGCAGTGACCGCGTTTGCAAGTGCCCGGTGAAAGTCGTTATGGCCATGCCATTCCAGCTGCTTGGATGGGACACCTGCCTCATATTGCAATACATGCATGAGTTTTGGAACGCTGATAGGCAGGACTGCCCTTGGTTCGAACGTTCCCACGCCCAGAGTGTCGCAGAGCCGGATTTTGATGGGCACCTTGGTTTCTTGCGCGCGTTCCATCAGCTTTTGAGCGAAGGGAACAATGAACCCATAAATGTCAGCGCGTGTGACATCTTCAAAATGGCATCTTGGGATTACACCGTTCTCCAGCGCCGCGTCCACAACGCTCAGGTATAGTTCGAGCGCCTCCTTCCGTGTGCGGGCTAGCTTGAGGAAAATGTGATAGTCGGAAGCTGAAGTGAGTATACCAGTTTCTTTCAGGCCCGCATCTTTTACAAACTGGAAGTCCTCGGGAACCGCCCGTATCCAGCCTGTCACTTCTGGATAGGCATAGCCCAGCTCGAGGCATTTCGCAACCGCTTCCCTTTCGGGGTCCCTGTAAAGGAAGAACTCGGACTGCCTTATCAGCCCCCCAGACCCTCCGAGCTCGTGGAGGAGCTTGTAAATCTCCACTATGTCTTTGACAGCATAGGGTGGGCGCGCCTGCTGGCCGTCGCGGAAAGTGGTGTCTGTTATGAGCGGCTCTTCAGCGGGCAGGAACGGAACCGTCTTCCAGTCGAAAGATATTCTTGGAGGTTCGTTAAACGGAAAGAGCTCTAGGAACTTATTGGCTTCGGTAACATTAGTAACATCAAGCTTTCCAACGTTCCTGTGGAATTTGCATCCATCGGGCACCTTGCGTGTGGTCGAACCAGTACCATTCATGAACCTACATTTGTTGTCAAAAGTATTTAAAGCTTACAAAAACAGGGGGAGAGCGGGGGCTAACGCCGGGTATAAACAACGCGGACAGATGCCGGTTAACTGCGCCAGAAAAAAGTTATTCGTTGCCCAATCTTTCGCACCGCAAATCGATTCGCTTTTCTTCCCTGCCGACAATGGAGCCGTCGTTGCCGAACCCATAGGCGATTATGCGCACAGGATAGACTTCAGGGTAGGAGCGCGCGCTCCCGTAAATCTTGCATTTTTTCGTAAGCACTTCGCGGGGGCGCATGATGCCGACGCGCACGCGGCCCTTGGTAAGCTCGCGGTCCGGCGCAAGGGAAACCGCCTCGGGCACGATGATGTCGCACTCGCTCCAGATTATGTCGTTTGCTTCGTTCTCGAGCTCGATGGTGAGCTCTACCTCGTTGCGCACGAATGCGTTCAGCCTAAGCGGGTAAAACCTGTGATTAATCTGAAATAATGCCATGAATAAACTCCGGGTATAATGAGACGGGGGGTTATTTAAAAATGTAGGTGAGGTTTTGGCCGAATGCCGGGGGAGATTGCCCTCGGAAAAGAAAGTCTTTTCACCGGAATCCACCCCTTTCTCCACCTATTTATATGGGAAGCGCGGTAAGAGAAGTGAAGTTGAGATTGATGATACCTGAAGCGGCATACATAAGAAAGGAAAATACTGTGCGCGACATGCAGCTGCCCGGCGACGTGCTAATGACCAAGAGGTCGATTATGCGATGGCTCGCGCTGGCGCTCGGCCTGGTTTCTCCCAAGGAAAGCAGGCAGTTGATGCTCTATGTTTTCGAATCGCTGGTGAACTTCCATCTTAAGAAAAAGAGCCCGGATATCCATGAGATCGTGGCCCAGGTGAAAAAGAGCACTGGCAAAAAATCCAGTGAGAACGAGGAAACCCTGACCAAGGCGGTTAGGTATCATTTGAACTATTTGCAGAAGCAGGGGATTATTGAAAGGGAAAAGGGAGCTTACAGGTTTGTGGTGCCTTCCATGAGCGAGGACGATGATTTGGCAAGCTGTTTGGAGCAGGCGTATGTGAATAATGTTAACTCTGCTTTTCAGAAAATCAAAAAGGCGCTGAAGGCATATGAATAGATGAAACGCGCGTAAATGGGGGAGGGTCAGGAGGAGCCTGAAACTGGGGAGGGGTGCTCCCCTCCGCGGTTCGGGAAAGCGATTAAAGCTTACGAATAGGAATATTCTGCTGTTGGGATGGAGTTTATGGCTAGAATAGAGGAGCTAATTAAAGAGAGATTTTCGGGCTACACGGACATTCAGAAGCTCGCCATACCTGTGGTTTCGTCTGGGAAAAATACGCTGATTATTGCGCCCACGGGATTTGGGAAAACAGAGGCGGCAATTTTGCCGGTTCTCGCAAAATTGGAGAGCAAGAATGGGGAGCCGGGAATCCAGGCACTGTACATTACTCCGACCAAGAGTTTGAACCGGGACATGATGGAAAGAATGACCTGGTGGTGCAAGGAGCTGAAAATCGCCCTCGCAGTGAGGCACGGGGACACGAGCCAGAGTGAGAGGCTGAAGCAGTCGAAAACCCCGCCCCAATTGTTGATTACCACTCCTGAAACTTTGCAGTCCCTGCTTGCTGCGAAAAAAGCAGGAGCTGGATTGAAGAATGTGAAATATGTGATTGTGGATGAGATTCACGAGCTGTTTGATTCCAAAAGAGGGGCGCAGTTTTCCATTGCCCTGGAAAGGCTGAATGAAAGGGCTGAATTCCAGAGGATTGGAATTTCAGCGACCGTGGGAGAGAAGACTTCCATGGCGCAGTTTTTGTGCTCAAAAAGAATGTGCGAAATCATTTCACTTTCAAAGTATAGGGAGCTGGAAATCAAGGTCGAGAATCCCAGGGCGAATGAGGATGATGCGGAGCTTGCGAAAGAATTATTTTTGGATGGGAAAGCGGTTGCAAGGATGAAAAGGATCAAGGAGCTTGTTGAGGAAGAGAAGACGCTGATTTTTGTTAATACAAGGCAGATTGCCGAAACTCTGGCAAACAGGCTGCTGATTTTGCGTGCGAATGTGGCAATCCACCACGGGTCGCTTGCGCGCGAAATCAGGATTGCTGCCGAGGAGAATTTCAAGAAAGGGAAAACCCAGGGGCTGGTTTGCACAAGCTCGCTGGAACTGGGGATTGACATTGGCGATGTGGAAAAGGTTGTGCAGTACATGAGCCCGCGCCAGGTGGCAAGGATGCTGCAAAGGGTCGGAAGAAGCGGGCATTCTGCCGAGAGAATTGCAAAAGCGGTTGTGATCACTTCCGATGACGAGGATAAACTGGAGGCCGAAGTGATTGCCGAAATGGCAAAGGAGGGATTGGTGGAAAGGGAAGAGCCGCACAGGAATGCGCTGGATGTGCTTGCGCACCAAGTATGTGGAATTTTGCTTGAGAAGGGAAATGAGCAGGGAGAAGAGGCGGGGAACACAGGAGAAAGGAGCGGAACAACTTTTGATTATGTCTATTCACTGGTTACGCGCGCTTACAATTTTTCAGGCCTGCCAAAAGAGGAATTGGAAAAGGTGCTTCAGCAGTTGCATCTGGAAAGAATCATCGGCTACTCTGGAATGCAGGCTGGCGGGCAGATTCGGGGGACAGGCAGAACACGGGAATATTACTACTCACATTTGAGCACGATTCCAAGCCAGAAAAGAATGGCGATTAGAAATGCTGCCACAAATTCGCTCGTGGCTTCACTGGATGAGGCGTTTGCAAGCACCCTGGAAAAAGGAGTGCTTTTCATAAGCAAAGGAATCCCCTGGAAAGTGCTGGATATGTTTGAGGATGAGATAATTGTCGAGCCCGCTGAAACACATTCGCTCGCAGTGCCGGACTGGACCGGGGAAGAAATCCCGGTTAGCTTTAATGTGGCGCAGAGAGTCGCGGGAAGAAGGGAGAAAGTGCAGACACCGATGCCTAGGGAGAAACTGGCTGTGATTGAATCCTGCGAAGAGGTCATTGTGATTCATCTGCATGCGGGAAATCGGATCAATGAAACAATTGCAAGGGTGCTGGGCGAGATTTTCACAACCAGGTTCGGGGCGAGCGTGTTTGTTTCCAGCGACCAGTACAGGATTGTGGCAAGGATGCCAAGGCCGACCAAGGCAGAGTGGGTGAAGCAGGCACTGCTGGAAACATTTGACATTTCTGGAACTTTGAGAAATTTTGTTCCGACCACTTCGCTTTTCAGGTTTAAGCTGACCCATGTGGCGCGCGCATTCGGCCTGCTTGGTGACGACGGAAAAATGACGCGCAAGCTGGCCGAGATGCTCAAGGGAACTCCTGTTTTTGACGAGGCTATGAGAACCTTCTTTTTGGATTATTTGGATGTGGAAGGGGCGCAGAAAATTTTGGGAGAAATGAGGGGAGGGAAGATTGAGGTTGAAACGATTAATGTGGGAAAATTAACGCCTTTGGGAAGAAAGGGGGTTGATGCGGTTAGCGCGAGTGAATTAATTGCACCGGTGGAACCGAGCAGTGAAATTGTCAAGGCGTTCAAAAACGGGATTATGGAGGAGAACATCAGGTTTGTTTGCACCTATTGCGGGAAATATTTCTACAGGAAGATTTCAAAAATTGGCGCAAAGGAGAAACTGAAATGTGAGCACTGCAATAGCCCGATGGTTGCTGTGCTGAATAAGAAGAACAGGGATTTGAATGAGAAAGAGACCAAGAAACAGAAGAAGGAGCTTCTGAAAATTGCGAGCCTGGTTGATGCCTATGGAAAAAGGGCGGTTATTGCCCTGAGCGCCTATGGGGTCGGGGTGGATGGCGCCACCCGGATTCTGCAAAGGCTGCACAGGGATGAGGATTACCTTTTCGTGGACTTGCTTGAGGCGCAGAAGCAATTTATAAGGACGAAGAAATATTGGAGTGCATAAATGAGCGGATGGAATAGCGAAATGAGATTGCATGGTGAAATGTATGCCCATAATATTTTACTCAAAACTGGATCTTGCCGGGACCAATATTGTCAAATTTCTCAGGGAGAATTTCAGCTTCAAAAATGCGGAAATCGTGGAGCTGGAAAAGGAATCGATCAGGAGCGACGAGATCGTTGCGAAATATGAGAGCGACTTTTTTGTTTTTGCAAGCAGGCACAAAAGCGAAACAGGCAAACCTTCTTTTACTGTTCATGTGCCTGGGAATTGGGCAAAAGCCGAGGCGGGTGGAAGGGAGAAAAATGTGAGCTGGAGCTATGGGAGCCTGATGAAGGATGCGCTGCTGGCGCTGGGGAGATTGAATTCCTTGCCAGTGTTTATGGAAGCTGACCACCACGGGCCGTTCTGCAAATGCCCTGCCATGTTCTTTGAAATCGGAAGCAGCGAAAGGGAGTGGAAGGATGAGAAACTGGGAATGCAGGCGGCCTGGGCGCTGAATGAAATTATGGGCGTGAAACCTGGAGCGAGGAAAAAGTACGCGAATGTTTTTGGAGTTGGCGGCGGGCACTATTGCCCTACTTTTACCAGAAGGATGCTGGATGAGGAGAATGGGGTGGCTGTGGCGCATGTGCTGCAGAAATATTATGTTGATGAGATAACTCCGGAGATATTCGGCCAGGGGATTGAAAGGAGCAGGGAGAAAATTGAAAGGGTGGAGATAGACTGGAAAGGGCTGACGGCGCCCCAGAGAGAAAAAGTGCAGAGGATGTGCAAAGATTTAAATGTGGAAATTGAACGATTATAGCTATGGAGAATAAGCGGGTAACGATAGTTGGTGCGATAGTTTTCGTAGAACTTCTGTTCCTGGCATTCCTGTTCCTGGGAAAAAAACCCGAATTTTTGCAGGTGGGGAACATGCTCTCTCCGCTTCTCTCCCTGGCCGCTTTTACTGCAATTTTCAGGGTCTACTCAAAATTCGAAAAGGGCTCGATGCAGAGGAGAGTGTGGCTCTTTTTGGCGCTGGGAATGCTTTGCTGGTTTATCGGGGAGATGGAATCCCTTTACTACGCCGCCACATCCGCCTCGATTAGGGTCGCCTCTGTTTTTTCCATTGGAGAAATTGCCTGGCTCGCAGGCTATGTGTTCTTCAGTGCTGCGCTTTTCTTCCAGCTGAGGTATTTCACAGAAGCTGTTTCCAGAAAAGGAGGGATAGTGGAGGCGGGAGTGAATTCGCTCAAGGAAAGCGGGCCTGCCGCGGCAATTGCAATGGTTGGCTCGCTTTTGATTGCAGTACTGGTGATAGGCTTCATGCTTGTGCCCATAAACAACTCTGCCATGATTTTTGAGCAGAAGCTAATGCTGTTTGCCTATTTGCTCGGAGATTTCATACTGATCGTGATGTCATTGCTGCTGCTTTCCTTGCTTGTGGGCGGGGAGCTGGAAGCCCCGTTCGGCCTGCTCGCTGGCGCGCTCACCATAGCAGGGCTGACAGATGTGACCATAACCACCGCGCTCCTGGCTAATTCGTATATTCCCGGAGGGGCGCTGGATTTCTTCTCCCTATTAGTGTATGTTGCCCTGATGGCAAGCGGCGAGATAATGAGGCAGAAGCTGGTTGCCGCTGAAAATAGAAGTGAAAGATGAAGCAGATAGATTACATTGTACACTCTTACATTGAACGGAGGCGCTTTACTCTTTCTTCAATCGGAGGATGAGTGCTAAGAAGCCCGGAGAGCATTTTTCCCTTTAGCGGGCTTGCGATGTAGAGCTGGGCAGTGGTGTCATCCGCCCTTTGCAATTGGGTCGGGTCTTTTCCTATTTTTTCCAGCGCGCTTGCGAGCCCCTCGGGGTAGCGCGTGAGGCGCGCTCCGTTCGCATCGGCCAGGAATTCCCTTTGGCGCGAAATTGCGAGCCGGATCAGCTGCGCGATTATGGGCGCGAGAATCATGAAAATTATCCCGATGATCAGGAGAAATCCGCCTCCACCTCCTTCGCCTTTTCGATTATTGCTGCCCCTGCCCGAATAGAGGAATGAGCGCAGGAAAATGTTGGAGATGATTCCAATGAGCCCGACCATTATCACAGCGTAAAGCGAGACGCGGATGTCGTAATTCTGGATGTGCGAAATTTCGTGCGCAACCACTCCCTCGAGCTCCTGCCTGCTCATTTTGTCCAAAAGCCCCGTGGTGACCGCCACATAGGAATTTTTTGGATCGCGGCCGGTTGCAAAGGCATTGGGAGCAGGGTCCTGGATCACATAGGCTTTCGGGGCGGGGATGCCTGCTGCGATTGCCAGCCCTTCAACCGTATCCACGTAAAAGACATACTTCCGGTCAGTGGCAGGCTGGGCGCCGGTGAGGGAAAGCAGCATGGACGCGCCCTGAAAATAGACCAGGAGCGAGTAAAAAATGCCGAAAATGAAAGTGATTTCTATGCCGAACTCGACTGAGCCAAGATAGACCCCGATGAAAAAACCCAGGGAAACCAGAACTAGGAAAAAAACAAAAAATAAAAGGTAGGTTTTCCTCTTGTTAGACTCTATCTGGTCGTAAAAAGAGGAAAAAGGCATGTGAAGTCCACTCCATCCGTATTAGATTAGAAGGATACTTTCACTGCCTCTCTTGCCGCTTCCTCAATCTTGAAGTACTCCCTTGCTATGAAGCCAAAGCTTCCTGCAATCAGGCTTCCTGGGAACAGCTGAATCTTGGTGTTGTATTCCATCACGCTGTCATTGTAGAACTGGCGCGAATAGGCGATTTTGTTCTCTGTTCCAGTAAGCTCGTCCTGCAATGCCTTGAAGTTCTCATTGGCCTTCAGCTGCGGGTATGCTTCTGCAACTGCGAACAGGCTTTTGAGCGCGCCCGTGAGCATGTTGTTGGCATCTGCTTTTGCAGCAGGGCCCTGCGCGGTCATCAGTGCCGAGCGGGCTTTGGTCACATTCTCGAAAACGTCCTTTTCGTGTTTTGCATAGCCCTTTACAGTGGCAACCAGGTTGGGTATCAAATCATACCTCCTCTTGAGCTGCACGTCAATCTGCGACCAGGCGCCGTCTATGCGCGTGCGCAAAGTGACCAGGCTGTTGAAAATCATTATTATCCAGATTATCACTAGCGCGAGTACTCCGATTATGCCTATTAATATTGCATCCATTACCTCACCTCTTGAGGGTACCTTATGTAAAAACCATGCTTAAAAGAGTATTCCTTTTTGTTCGGGTTGCAAAGGCGACGCCGCCATTAGGCGGTTGCTGCCTCGAGGCAGCAACCCGCGCCACGGGGCGCGGGCTCGAGCCGCCGGCGCGTCGCCTGGCTATGGACTCGGAGCCGCTGCGCGCCACTCGCCTGGGAGGGTTGCGGGTGAAGAAACTTTTAGAAATCGCTCAAGCGGGACTGGCGCAAAATTTCGCTCTTTTTCGTGTATTTCGAGAGAGGGACGCGCAGCCTTGTCTGTAAATATTCAAGAACAGCTGGAAGTGTGGAGAACTTCTTTGGAGTGGATGCGAGCGCATGGCGCGCGTTTTCGCGCACTTCCCAAACCCCCACCGGAACTATGTATCCCTCGTAAATTTCGCGGAAAACCAATGCGCGCGCCTGCTTTCCCCTTCTGTTTAGGTGTTCGCTGACCGCGAGGCGGGAAGCGTAGTAGCCGCCTGCCTGGTTTGAGTAATCTTTCTTTCCTGTGAATGGCTCATGGTCTTCGGTCACCTGGAAATTGGGAGCACCGAAAGCCCAGAGCGTGCCTGGAGCCCAGGCCTCGAATTGCTCGAATTCCCATTTGCCAGGCATCAGGAGAATTTCGAAATGATTGTGCAGGAACTCGGCAGTATAGACTTCGAAGTCTGAAATTTCCGGTGATTCTCTGATTTTGGGAAGCAGCTGCTTGGAAACTATGTCATCGGTGGCCGTGATGCTCCATCTTGTCGGGACTAATTTCTTGTTTTTCTGCTTTCCTAAAATTCCTGTTGACATGATTTTTGTCAAATAATAAACATCATGGCCATGGGAATAGAGCTCATCAATCGCCTGGGTTGCGAGCAAATTTTCTTCGAGAATTTCATCAACCCTTTTGGGAATCACCGGATTGTCGCACACCTTGAAATTCTTGAGCATGCCGTCGGGCCCCAGGGGCGCGGTTACGGGCGAAAATTTTAGCTGGAATTTCGGCTTGTTCTTGAACTCCACTTCCACATCGATGTTTTTTGTGGAGAGAACTGTTTCCTGGGTTTTTTCCAGAAGAGGGTCGCTGGATTTATCGCGCGGGGCAAAGATGCCTGAGACTTTTTTTGAGCGCAGCATGCTGGAGGTGAAATTGATTATGTCATTGTAGGATGCCTTGCCATACCATTCAACTGGCGAATCGTTCGCCTTCTTGTCCTCGGAAATCGAGACCATGGGGCCATAGTAAACATTGGGGTAGCCGTAGGAGCCAACAAAGGCATTCGGAGGCGTGGGGCCGAAAACGACTTCCTTTGCGTTCAGCTGGCGCGGAAGCTGGTTGTTCAATTTGTCCAGTATGGGACAGGAGGCCAGGCCGCAGGCGCGCTTGGTGCCTTTGCAGGTTACGCATTGTTCGTAAGGGATTTTCACAAGAAAAGATTGGTGAAAATAGAATAAAAAGGATAGGAGGCGCGGGTGCCGGTGAAATCTACCTTGGCTTTAGGGAAGCGGATTCCCACATCACTTCAAAATAGGAATTGAATGCTTTCGCTGCACTCTTGCTTTTGATTACGAACATTGTGAATTCATCGCCTAGGCTGATTACCACTTTGTCATTATAGATGAGAAAAACCGCGGGCGTAAAAATGTCCTTTGGCATGAACCTTATTTCAACCGGCGAATAGCTGGAAAGCCCTTTCGCTGTTTCTATTGCGCCACTATTGATGAGTATCTTCGCCTTTACTCCCTTTTCCGAGCGGTTCTTGTGGAACAGCTGCACCGCTCGCAGGAACTGCTTTCCGAACTCGTAAATTCCCATGATGTGGACTTCCTCTCCTTTTTTGAGCTCTTCGACTATGCCTGAAAAGGGGGTTTTGACGCCTCTTGCTCCGGTGAAAAGGGACGCCTCTTTTTCCTCTGCGGCCTGCTTTTCCAGGGAGAGAAGCGAGGGCAGAATCTTCACCACTGATGCTTCCTCTTCTTCCACGCGCTTTTTCTTCTCCCTGAGATATTCGAGAATCATGCTGGGCGAAGCTGCCTTGTAGTGCTTCAGGCCGCCCTTGAGAAAGGAGCTTGCGAGCCCCTTGTTTGCGAGCTTTTCCAGCACCTCGTAAATTTTCGAGTCGGCTGTTTTTGAACTGGTGATGATTGGACCGGTTGTTGAAGGGCCTAGCTCAAGTAGTGCCAAATACACTTTGATTTCTGATTTGGTGAGCCCGATTTCCTCGAGCGCCTTTTCTTCCATAAATGTGTTTCTCCTCTGAAGCTCTTAAAGCTTTCTTTTACCCCTACCTAGGGAGGGGGCAGTTAATAAGTATCACATATTGCCATAATAAATAACAGGGGTGATTGGTATGGTTGAAACTGTAAACGTCAAAATAGGTGGAGCGGCGGGTAGTGCTAAGACTGTAAAAGTCACACCTGTTGCCGGGCTGACTCCGTTTGAAGCACTCGTACGTGGGAACGCGCGCGGCGAGCGGATAGCCGATCATGCCTTTTTCAACAAAATGCTTCGCGGAAAGGATAAACGAGAAAACTTCGTTCGATTGCCGGGAGGGTTAAGCACCAGAAGCGGATGGTTTGAAGGTGAATACTTAGTAGTCGGAGGCAAGGGCAAGCCTGTAGGTAAAGGCGTGGAGACCCAACACGTTTACAAGGGGCACGTAATTACCCTGCTCTATCAAACTCCGCCGGAATACCGGGATGCTATTGACACAGTGCTCGCATGCACGCACGGTTTTTTGCCAGACGGCACGCCAACCATTCAGATACTTGACAACAAGGGCAACCCCGTACTTGGCATGGACGACGCAACGGAAAGAATGTCAGTGAAGCTGAACGGGCAAATTTACACAGTAAAAGTCAAACGGAGAGGTTTGGGTACAGACTGGGATGCAGAAGGAGATGAAAAAACATATATAACGCTTGGCTATCGTGCTGATCACGGTCTTCTGGGCCATGGCTACACCAACGGAGAGGAGTTCCACTTGATCTACTCACTCTTCAGCTCGTTTTACAGATCCGGGCTGTATATCGCCCGCGACCAGGATGCGACAAAGGATTCCGGGAAAGTTAGCGGAAGCGAGGAGAAAAAATCGTGAGGTGATTGGTATGATGAAAAAAATAACCTGTGAAATAGTGAGGAGTGCAGCGGTTGAAGCTGCTAACGGCAGTGCAAAGACTAAGCCTTTGGCTGAATTCTTTGAAAAAATGTCACACAGCACCTTGAGATTGGAAGAGTCATTGAGATTGGGAGGATCATTGGGAAGAAAAATAGCGGATCTGACCAAAGAGGAAAGAACCGCCCTTCTGGACTCGTTCCTAGTGTCCATGAAAGACAAGATGGGAAGCGGCGAGGAAAGCGAACTTCCTGGCAAAATCAAGCGCCTGGTAGACGTAGCTGACCATCCCGATGTGTTCAAGTATGCTCGCACTGGATGTTACCTGCCCAGTAATTATAATGCGTACTGGGCCGTGCAGGAAGGTCTGGTTGAAGTGGCAACTTCGCTGGGTACAGTGAGTGCAGTGGAGGGGACGGTGGACCTGCTTTTGGCAGTTTCATCTCTCTATGGAAAAATCACCTCTCCATCTGAAAAACTCTTCACTGAAACAGCTTCGGGAGTCTGCAAGGTGCTTTGCAAATCCAGAGACGAGAAGCTCCTGGCGGTGATGGCTGAAAAAATTCGGGAGTTAGTCTCCATGCGCGAGTTTGAAATAGCGCTAAGTTTTGTGAAGGCATTGGGAGCCATAGGCGGTAGAAAGAAGGCTGAGGGAGTCGGAAAGTCTGTGCGCGACCTTTGCGAGTTTGTCGACAGGGGACTGAGAACCTACCATGGCGGAGATGATTTGCCGATATGGATCCGGAACTGGTGCGAAAAGGAACTGGATGAGGGACGGTAGAGGAGAAAAAATCGTGAGGTGATTTGAATGACGATGAAACAAAAGGCACCAACGAAAGGGAAGGGGATTGCGCCTACTTTAGCATAGTAGAATAGGCAAAACCCGTGGTTTTTCCGTCTGTGTCAAACTGCCAGCTCGAGTCGCCGTTAAAGGCCGCGATGAACACGTCGCGCTTTTGTGCCGAAGCGCGGAGTTCAAGGGCAGACCGGGGGGCGAGCATGCAGTGATAATAGAAGAACGGGCTCCGCGTCCTGAATGGGACCTGATAGCTAAGGGGGAACTCACTGGGATTGGCGTGGATTCCGCCGGCATCCATGGAGAAGGCTATGTTCCAGCGGTCAATGGTTTCTTGTTTTAATGTGCCAATGGGCAGTCCCTTATTGTCAAAGAATTTCTTGAGCCTGTCCCACGCCGTGTTAATGCGCTCTTGCCTTTTGTGGCCTCCCCTTGGCCCATATTTTGCCTTGTCTGCGGCCAGGAAAAGATTTTTTACCAGCACCTCATTTGGCTGGAGATCGGGCCCGAATAAATCGCTCATCTTTTGCTCGTCCCTCAAATCCGGTGATAGATAGGCGAGCAGGGATGAGAAGAACGGCTGGGAGATGAATTCGTATTCAAGGAGAACATTGTAGATCATGGAAATCTTTTTTTCCTTGGGAGTCACATTCTCGGGGACTTTTGGATGCTTGTATTTTTCAAAAGTGTCTGGCTTGAAAGCGCGCACTATATCCTCCAGCGCCCGGGGGGCCACAATGGTGCGCAGGAAAATCCTTCGCGCTGCATTTTCGCGCACTTTCCAGTCCCAGGAGTTCAGGTCGATCATGTCCTGGGGGAGAATTCTTACGGGAAAGCCGCTGTTGCTTGCCTGCATTTGCGGAGCCCGCTCAATTGTCCCGGTGATTTCGAGGGAGATGGAGCACGGAAGCTTCAGCTCCTTGGGAGTCGCAGGCGGGAACCGGATCTGCGGAAACTTTTGCAAGGAAGAAAGTGAGAATCGCTGCTGCAATTATTAGGGGCCGCGTAAGCTGGCGCGTGGGCGGATTTGCCGTGAATTTCTGGGAATTCGTTGATTGACCAGCTTTTATCACAGGGAAAGATTTGTAGCCCGAACCATAATAAAATGTACGCCACTTAACCTATTTTATGAATGGCGAAAAACCACGTCGACAGGGGGAGGGTCAGGAGGAACCTCAAACTGGGGAGGGGCGCTCCCCTCCGCGGTTCGGAATGAATGGCGAAAAAGGAACAATGAAAGGAGTGCTCATTGACATCGACTATATTACCAAGGACCAGCGCGCCATTATCAGGATGTTCCTTAAGGGAAAGGAGAAACTTTTCAAGCTCTATGACGACAGGTTCGAGCCGTACATTTACATTGAGGGAGACGAGAAGCTAATTCCGAAAATAATGGCGATTACTGCCAAGGGAAAAATGGGCGAGCCGATAAAGTTCACCAAGGCAGAGAAAACCTCCAAGTGGATTGGTGGCGTGAAAAAGGATGTGCTGAAAGTTTATTGCATTCATCCTGGGCACGTGCCGATCCTAAGGGATTATCTGGCTGATTTCAAAATTTACGAGCATAATATTCCGTTCGCCTTGCGCTATATTATTGACAAGCAGCTGCCGCCTTTGCAGGAAATCGAATTTGAATATGTGAAAATTGGAAAGCGGAAGCGGGTGACCAAATATTTGGGAACAAAGGATACCGGCTTCAAGCTAAAAACAATGGCATTTGACATTGAAACCTATAATCCCCATGGCGCACCAAGGCCGAAAATTGACCCGATTGTCATGCTGAGCTACGCGACCGAGGAGAAGAGCGGAGTGCTGAGTTTCAAGAAAGTGAAGGACAAGGGATTTGTGCAGATCATGAATGACGAGGGGGAAGTGCTCAAGAGATTCGGGGAAGTGCTGAATGAGAATGATGTGGAGATGCTGGTGGGCTACAATTCCGCGATGTTTGATTTGCCGTATATGCAGGAGAGATCCAATGCGCTGAAAGTTCCGCTCAAGCTTGGAAGGGACGGGTCTTCGTTCAGGGTTAAAAAAGCAGGCATGCGGGACGTGGCGCGCATCATGGGAAGGCTGCACATTGACCTTTACCCGATCATCTGGTTCCTTTCCTATATTGGGGCTATGAAAGTGAGTTCTCTTACGCTGAAAAATGCCTACCGGGAACTGATGGGAAAAGGCACGATGGAAGTTGAAAGGCTGGACATTTGGAAAATGTGGGACGACGAGAACGAGAGAAAAATGCTTGCTGATTATTCGCTTGCCGATGCCAAGGCCACGCTGGAACTGGCGGAAAAGGTGTTGCCTGCCGAAGTGGAGCTTTCAAAAATTTCGCACATGCCTTTGCTGGACGTGTGCAATGCGAGTTCAGGGCAGATGGTGGAAGCGCTTCTTATGTCCAGGAGCTTTTTGCGGGATGAAATAATTCCCAACAAGCCAACCGGGGATGAGGCAAAAACAAGGAGCGAGAATCCCATTGAAGGGGCTTATGTGAAATTGCCCATTCCTGGGTTGTATGACAATATTGCGGTGTTCGATTTTAGGGGGCTGTACCCGAGCATTATAATTTCCCACAATATAGACGGAGGAACACTCAACTGCAAAGATTGCGAGGATGCGTTTGTTTCTCCCCAGGGACATAGGTTCTGCAAGAAAAAACAGGGTCTGATTCCCCAGGTGCTGGATGAACTGATCACCGTGCGCGGGAAGCTCAAGGATGCGGTCAAGAAACTGAAGCCAGGGACTGATGAATACCAAAGGATGTTCGCAAGGCAATGGGCGCTGAAAATTCTTGCCAATTCATTCTATGGCTACATGGCCTACCCGCGCTCGCGCTGGTATTCGCGCGCTTCCGCGGAATCAGTGACCGGCTGGGGAAGGTACTACATCCAGGACACGATTAAGCAGGCCGAGGATGCAGGGTTTGAAGTTTTGTACGGGGATACGGATTCGATCTTTTTGTTGATGAAGGGGAAGAAAAAGGAGGAAGTGCTGTAGTTCGTGAAAAAAGTGAATGGCGCGCTTCCTGAGAAAATGGAGCTGGAATTCGAAGGGATCTATCCGCGCGGGGTGTTTGTGACAAAACAGCCGGGGCCAAAGGGGGCCAAAAAGAAATACGCGCTCATTGCCGAGGATGGGAGAATCAAAATCAGGGGATTTGAGCTGGTGAGAAGGGACTGGAGCGCCATGGCGAAAAATACACAGAAAAGCGTGCTGGAAGCGATTCTTAAGGAAGGCAGCAAGGAAAAGGCAGTGAAAATTGTGCGCGATGCCATTGAACAGCTGAAGGGCGGGAAAGTGCCGCTTGCCGAGCTCGCAATTGTGACGCAGATCAAAAAGCCACTGGATAAATATGAGATAATTTCACCAGAAGTGGAAGCTGCCAAGAAGGCTGTAAAAAAAGGGAAGAAAGAGATTGGCATGGGCTCCATTGTCAGCTATGTGATTACCAAGAAGGGAAAGAGCATCAGCGACAAGGCCGAGCTCCTCGAATACGCCAGTGACTATGACGCGGCCTACTACATTGACCACCAAATTCTACCAGCAGTATTAAAAATACTAAAAGAGCTAGGATATGATGCAGAGGACCTGAAAACCAAGGGGACGCAGAAAAACATGTCAGAGTTCTTTGGGTGAGAATGATGATGGGCGGCTATGGCAGTACGGGAAAACCAGGAGGAATCGAGAGCACCTACAGGGGAGACGCGTTCATTGAGAACCGCCATGGAAAGTATTTTGCCTCTGCATTCCTGCACACTGATGCTGATGAGGAAAAAGTGAGGCCAATGCTGTCCAGGCTGAAATTTGCTGCGCGCTATGCCGCGCCCCCGAATCTGAAGGAAGTGATGTTCAGGAAGCACGCTATTTACGAGGAAATGGAACAGCTGAAAAGGGACATTGACAGGGAAAGGGCCTACGGAAGCAGGGAAAGGATGTCCACGATGATTGGCGAGCTGGAAAGGCTGAAATTAAAAGGAGTGAAGGCCGACGGGATCGAGAAAATCGTAGGCTCTGCTGACGCATGCTTGCCGTATATTGCGATTACCGCGCACGGAAAAAACAAGGGGGATGCGCTGCAGAACCTGCACAGGCAGGTGGCCGAGGCCGAATCGCTTTTGGGCGCCATGATCCTGAAAGAGAGCGAGATTATGGTCTGCCTGCAGTGGCAGCACCATGTGGAGGAGAATTACAAGTGGATACTCAAGAATTCGAATCCCGTGATTAGAAGCGTTAGGTTTGTGAAAGGGCTTTTCAGGAAGTAGGATTTAGGCCTTGTATTTTTCGATTATGCTTGTCTCCTTAGTTGCACGTATATAAATGTCTGTTGCCGCCTGATTGCCGGAAGCCACCAGGGAAGCGAACTGTTTCGGCGCGTTTTCCATGAGTTTTATGAAAGCCTGGATGAAAAGCTTGTTGTCGTCGCAAGTGAGATGGATTGCGTCCTCTTTTGTAAACCCTGCCTGATTTTTAAGAAACAGGAAAAATACAGTGGTTGGAAGGTTTAACGCGACAGGAATCCGGGACATTACTGGAACGAAATTTAGATGGGTGTCCTCGCGCGGCTTTGGCTGCGCCTCTTTAAATGGAATCTGCTGCTCTGGCATCTTTTGCGCGGATTCGCCCATGAACTAGCTACTCTGCCGGAGTATAAATAGATTGAGTTCTTTCTGAGGAGGCGGGGGGCATTTCCCGTTCAGCTTTCTTGAATTTCTCGTAAAAAACGTTCACGCTCTTGTCATTGATGCGCTTGTTGAAGCACAGGTGAGGGACGAGTGCGCCGCTGAAAGTTTTCGGGATGTGCATCAGTTCGTGAATCAGCACCTTGAGCTTTTCCTCCTCGTTGAGAGGGTCGAAATGGTGCGCGAGAACTTCGATAATGTAATAGGTTTTCACGTCCAGCGCCTTTTGCCAGATGTCCGGGAAATTCCAAATTCTGGCGTAGGCCCGTGCCTTGGAATCGTGCGAGCGCATGGCGATTATGCGCGCCGTGTTCACGTGCTGCATTTCTCCTGCAAACTCGAAGGCTGCGAGCAGCCGATCCAGGAGAATTTGTATGTCAGGCGCTTTTTCTACGTTCATGAGGAGATATTGCAGAGGGCTCTTTTTAGTTTTTACTTTTACCGATCAAACATCGGGGCGTTCAGGCTTCCGTTCTGGCTATAGCCAAAAGTTTCCCAATAGCCCTTGTAGCTTGAATTGCTGGTGACCTCAATTCGGGTCACCCATTTCGCCCATTTGTATCCCCATTTGTCCTCGGCAACCACCATGAAAGGATAGCCCCGCTCCGGGGGCATGGTCACATTGTTCATGGCATAGGCGAGAAGGATTTGCCTGTTTTTGACGTAACCCAAAGGCAGGGAAGTGGAATAGCCGTCATAGGAGTAGAATATCACGGTGTTCGCGTCAGGAGCCGCGCCTGCCTCGTCAATCAGATCGCTGAGCAAAACCCCCTGCCAGAGTACGGTCACGCTCCAGCCTTCCACGCAATTCAGGGTGACAACCTTGGAGTATTTTTGGCGGTTGAGGACCTCGTCATAGGTGTAATTTTTCGGGTTTTTCACAAGGCCGGAGATTTCGAGGTGATATTTGGTGATGTCGATGTACTGCGGACCGTGGATGGAATTTTCCACAAAATCATTCACTGAGGAGAGGTCTTTTCCCTGGTATTGACGCACTTCCACTGTGCCCAGACTTTTGGTGGAGTTGGCGATGGCAGTTATGTTCGCTTGCGCCTGTTCGCCTTTCGCTTGCTGCTGGCAACCCGATGCCAGTATTGCCATTAGGAGAAGGAAAATTGAATAAAACGCGATGCGCCTGGGCGCTAGGCAGGAAATCATTTCAATCCCATAAATAAAAGGGAGAACCGATTAATAATTCTTACCTGTATTCGGCGGCCTGGCCGTGCGGCTTGGGTTGCTTCCCACGCATTTTCTCAAACTGCTTTTCGTAAACATCCCAAATTTCCTTGGCCTGCTTTCCTCGGAGAATCCGGGTAATTAGGTGCTTGGGGACAGGCAGGTTGTCGCGGGGGTAATAGTCAACCAGGACAACGTCGCCTTCCTTCAGGTCCTTCTCGATTCCCTCGGCAACCTTGAAAGTGCAGATGTTCTCGTCCCACATGAAGCAGGTGGCAGTGACGCTTTTGTCAGCGCTCTTCACGTCCCCTTCATCGGAGTGGATTATTTTCAGAACTTTTCCTGGGTGGTACATGTTTGTCCTCTAGTCCATGAAGAACTGCGCAGTCGGGGGATCCTTTGGCTCGCCCTTCCTCTCGCGGATCTGGCGCACAACCTTTTCCATCATGTCGCGGGGCAGTGGCTCGTAGCCCAGGTATTCCTGGTACCAGATTGCCTTGCCCTGAGTGGCCGAGCGAATCTCATTTGAGAAACCGAACATTTCCGCAACCGGCATTTTGAAATTCACAGTGGCTGTTTCGCCTTCCTGGTTGATGTCGATCATTGTGCCCCTTCGTCCCTGCATCATGGTGATAACGTTTCCCATGTAATCCTGCGGAACCTGGACAAGCACTTTTTGCTTGGGCTCGAGCAGGGTTGTGCCTGCGAGCAGTGTTCCTGCGTAAATCGCGCGCTTGAAAGCAGGAATGATTTGAGCCGGGCCCCGGTGAACCGGGTCTTCGTGGATTGTCGCGTCCTCGATTGTTACTCTGATGCCCGTGACTTTTTCCTTTGCCAATGGGCCCTGGTTCACGGCCTCTTCGAATGCCTGGATCAACAGTTCCATAATCTCGTTAAGGTACTGGACTCCCTTGGTGCCGTCAACCAGCATGTTGTTGTTTGAAATGTCAACGATTCCCTTGGCTTCCTTGCGGTCCATTCCCGCCTTAACCAGATCCTCGATCATCTGCTTGCCCTTGGGCCTTCCGTTCGCAATCTTGCCGTCGATCAGGAGCTGGTAAATCTCTGGAGGAAGTTTCTCAACAATGCACTTGATTTTGGTGTGCTTGTTCGGGGATTTCCCTTCAACCGTGGGGCTCGTGCTGGTAATTGTTTCATGGTAAACGACAATCGGAGGCGAAGTGGTGATCGGGATTCCCTTTTCCTTGGTGATTTTGTATTCAATGATTTCCAGGTGAAGCTCTCCCATTCCTGAAATAAGGTGCTCGCCCGTGTTCTGGTCAAGCTGCACACGGAGTGTTGGGTCTTCCTTGGAAATTGCGCGCAATGCTGTGATCAGTTTTGCCAGGTCCTTGGTGTTCTTTGCCTCAATGGATTTGGTGACCACTGGCTCTGAGTAGTGCTTGATTTGCTCAAAGGGATCCATCTGGGTTTCGCTTATTGTTTCCCCGACATAGACGTCGCGCAAGCACACGATGGCTGCGATGTTGCCTGCCGGAACTTCTTCAACCAGCACGCGGTCAGGGCCCATGAAAACTCCCACTTGCTGGACTTTTTCATAGGTGAACCTGCTAGCAATGAACAGGTCGACTCCCTTCTTTGCAACTCCTGAGAAAATTCTTGCAACAGCGACTTCCCCTGCGTGCTCATCATTGACTACTCCGAAAATAACTCCGCAGACTTTTCCCGTGTGATCGCACGAGGTCATCCATTTGCTTTCCTGGGAAGCGGGGTCGCCTTTCCAGATGACCGGAATCCTGTATTTCTGGGCGATTGCAGGGTTGGGAACGTTTTTGATGCACATTTCCAGAATGACATCGTCGATGGGCGCCTTTTCAGTCAAAGTCTTGTGGTCGCCCTTTTCACAGTAATTGTAAATGTCGCGGAAAGAGATGCCGAATTTCTTCATGGCGGTTACGCTGATCGCCCACTTGTTGTAGGCGCTTCCCATGGCCACGTTTCCCTTTTCAACCGAGAGCATCCAGGCATCGCGGAACTCGTCGGTTGCGGCGCTGGCGATTATTTTGTTAACCCCGTTGATTACCTTGATTAATCTCTCCTGCATTTCCTGCGGGGAAACTTTTAATTCATTGATCAGCCTGTCAATTTTGTTAATGAAAAGGGATGGCTTGGCTTTTTCCTTGAGAGCCTGCCTGAGAACGGTTTCAGTTTGGGGCATGATTCCCTCAACCGCATCAACTACGAGAACTATGCCGTCAACTGCGCGCATGGCGCGGGTTACGTGGCCCCCGAAATCAACGTGCCCGGGAGTGTCGATTAAATTGACCAGGTAGTCCTTGCCTTCCCAGGTGAAACCGAGCGAGATGTTGGCCGCCTTGATCGTGATGCCTCTTGCCTGCTCCTGTTCATCAAAGTCCATGCCCCTTTGTTCGCCTGCGAGCTCCGTGGAAATGAGTCCTGCGCGAGCCACTAGAGAATCAGTGAGGGTGGTTTTGCCGTGGTCAACGTGGGCAACGATTGCGATGTTCCTGATGTGCTCAGGATCGAACATTAGTTTTACTACTTCATCTACAACGTATTCTTTCTTGACCATTCAACCCACCGCTTTTTGCTTACCTCGCGCTTCTTGCAATGCGCTCTGTTTCATCGCGCTTCTTGATCGCGTAGCTGCTTATGTCGCCTTTTGAAGCAAGAACCAGCTCGCGCGCAAGCGCCTGTGCCAATGTTTCCTTGTTGTCAAATGAGTTCATGATTGCTGCGAGTGCGATATTTCTCAATGCCATGTCCAGCCTTCTGGAAGCCGAGACATCGACGGAAATCTGGTAGGAAACTCCTCCGTACTGCACCCGGGTGGTGTCTTCGCGCGGAGCAGTGTTCTGCACAGCGTCAACTAGAATTTGAATCGGATTTTTGTTGGTCTGCTTGTAGGCCGCGTCAAACGCCTCCTCAACTATTGCCATCGCCCTTGCTTTCTTTCCCTGCAATCTTCCGTGGGTGCGAATGACTTTGCCGCTGGTTTTTTCTCCTGTCCCTCCCCTCATCAATTTGTTTACCAGGCGCTCGACGATATTCACATGCCTCTTGGCAAACTGCCTCTTTGCCTGCCTTCCGTGCGTGTGCGGAAGCGCGACAGGCGTAAGGCTGATATAGGGCTTGAGCGAAATGTCTGTGACATTCACCGCGGAAATCTCATATTTTTCAAATAATTTTTGTTCCATAAATTTTCACCGCTTATAAAGAATTCAATAATTCAAATCCAATTAATTCAGTTTACCTCTTTGGCTTCTCCTTCCTTCCCTTTCTGAGCATGTGAAGGTCGACTCCGTTGACTTTCGTGACGCGGAAAGTGACTCCTGGGATTGAGCCCATCTGCCCGCGCTGCGAGCCGCCCATTCCCTCGAAGGTGACCTCATCGTGCTCATCGATAAAGTTGATTGCCTTGTCGCGGGGCGCGAAAACCGTCACAACCTTTCCGTTCTTGATGATTTGGACCTTTACGCATTTAATCAGGCCCGAGTGCGGCTGCTTTTGTTCCAAGGTTTTCTTTTCCAGGACAATGCCGCGCGCCTGGGGCGAACCTTCAATCGGGTCGTACTTGTCCTTTAGGCGAAGCTTTTTCCTCTTCCATGTTTTCTTCAGCCATTTCAGCTTCTGCCTGCGCCTTCTCAAATCACGACCTGCAAATTCTCCTCGTCCCATTCATAATCACCGTTAATATCAATTTCAATTTTGCTTCCATTCATTTTTCGTTTTCTTTTTTTCATCGTTCTGATCTCGAAGCGAGTTTCAGCTCTGCGCCGAACCTGCGCTCCAGCATTGCCCTTGCCATTTTCACTTTTTCCCCGTCCCTGCCGATCGCAGGGCCGCGGTCCTTTTCATTCACCACGACTGTGACGTGCTTTTTGCCGTCCTTTTCCTGAACTTTTACCTCGAAGACATTCACCGGCGCGAAAAGGTTGGCTGCAAACTTTTCGATCTCTTCCGCGTTTTCAACCACGCGGATGTTCTTGCCGAACTGCTGCCGGACCCTTTGGATGGTCTGCCCGCCCTTTCCTATGGCTTTCCCCAGGTCACCTTTTCTTACAAGAAAAGTGAAGGAGTTCTCTTCGAGCATGCAGTCCTCGACCGCTGCGCCTGTGAGTTCTTCAAATGAAGCGATGCACTTGAGCTCATCGTTTCCGATCTTTACCATAAAAACCTACTTTTTTCCTATGACTTTGAGAATGTCCGAATTGCCCTCGTCTAAAACGCTCAAAACCGCCACAAGAAAAGGCTTTCCGCAAAGCGAACCGAGCTCAACGGATGTGCCGGTGAACTCAAAAAACGCGGTTTGCGACTTTTTACAATTATTCTCAACCGTTTCTTTTAAATCTTTCGGGCAGTTTGACGAGACTACGAGGAGCTTTGCCTTGCCTTCCTTCTCGGCGAAGTCGATTCCCTGGCGCGAGCCGAAAACTACCTTGCCGGTGTCCACTGCGCGCCTGATTTCCCTGGGAATTGTGGAAAGGGTTGATTTCTCAGGCCCTCCCCTTTTTCCTTTTTTCCTGCTTCTTGTTTTTACCATTGAATCCACCTATGAATTTTATTTTTTATTTATTTTCATTTGTTTTATTTATTCAGAACTATTCTTCTTTCTCCTCTTTTGCCTCTTTCTTCTTGTCCGCTGTCCTCTTCATCACGAGCCTCACGAGACCTGTTCCCACAGGAATTGTCTGCCCGATGATAATATTTTCAGTGACACCGATTAATTTGTCTTCCTCACCGCGCACGCTTGCGTTTATCAGGTGCTTGAGCGTTTCCTCGAAAGCTGCGCGAGCCAATATGCCTGCTTTTTCTCCCGAAAGCCCGTGCCTGCCAATGCTCTTGATCGAGCCGCTGGCGCACATGGCGTCTGCGAGAAGCATAAGGTGGCGCACGTCCACATCGAGTCCCTGAAGGCTCAGAACCTGGTTGATTTCATGGACGATTGCATTGCGCGCAGCCTCGATACCAAGGGTTTTTTCCACTTCCTTGATGTCGTTGGTGTAGAGCGCCGGCCCGTCGATTTCCTCGCGCTTCAAAACTTCAGCGAGATTCGAGCCTCCTGTGCGCACAAAGAAGCCTTTCGGCCCCCTGAGAATCATTGCCCTGGAGATGTTTGGAACCCCTTTCACGTGCAGTGCTTTCAGTTTGTTTGAGAGCCTTCTCAGTGAGCGGAGGTTGCTGGTCCTTGGCTTGAGAGTCACGACATTTTTCTCCTGGGTCGCGTTGGCAATCAGTTTCTTTATGATTTTCACGATTTCGGAAATCTGAAGGCCTTCCTCTTTTGCCACTTCCTCATCGATAGTAATGGTGATTTTTTTGGTTGCAAAATCCTCTTCCAAATAGGCGACTGAAGCGAGCGTCAAGCCTTCAATGCTCTCGGCGAATGCGCGCGCCTTTTCCTCGTTGTTCGCGTACTCGTGCTTCAGGTAAATGTCCATCAAGGGTTTCTTCGCGGTCTTGCGCGCGTCGACAATTTCAATCAAACGGGGCAAACCTGTGGGCACCTGCTCAGCGACTCCCGCATAGTGGAAAGTACGCATGGTCATCTGGGTGCCTGGCTCTCCGATCGACTGCGCGGCAATGATTCCCACTGCCTCGCCTGTCTGCACAAGTGTGTCCTTTTTGGGTTTAGTCATAAACATTCACCGAATTTAATCGTCTGGCTCGAGCTCCTCGCCCACTTTTTCCAAAGCCTGGCGGGATGCGCCGACCTCCTTGGGGTCTGCGCCGTCGCCTCCGAAAGTGTATTGGATGAGAACGCCGCGCGAATCGCGCACGCTTCTGTCCGACTGCACGACCATGTCCTGCAGCGCGTTGATCAGTCTCCTCTGCATGTATCCTGACCTTGCAGTCCTGATGGCTGTGTTGACCAGTGATTCACGCCCACCCATGGAGTGGAAAAAGAATTCCTGCGGAGTCAATCCGATCTTGAAACAGGATGAAACGAATCCGTGCGCATCTGCGCCCAGGCTCTTTTTCTTGAAGTGGAGCAAGGGCCTGCTGCCATAGCCGCGGGTCAGCCTCTTTCCTCTTACCGCCTGCTGACCGACCATGGCGCTCATCTGGATAGCATTGAGGATGGAACCACGGGCCCCAATTTTTGCCATGATGATTGCATTGTTGTCCATACCCAGATCCTTCTCGATAATCTGGCCGCTCGCGTCACGTGCCCTGGAGAGAATCGCCATGATTTTTTCTTCCAAAGTTTCGCGCAGGCTTCTGCCGGGCAACCTTTCAAGCGTCTTGTTCTTGAACTGCATTACCAGCCCATCCACTTCCTTTCTTGCCTTGGATGCGACCGCTTCCATCTTTTTCACCGATTCCTCGCCGATGGTGTAGTTGGAAACATCAACGCTGAATCCGTGCAGGGTGACTCCGAAAATGCACATGCGCGTGCTTGAGTCAAGGAATGTGCGCACTGCCTGATCGCCGTGCATGTGGAATATTTTTTCAATCAGTTCGTTTTCATAGGCGCGCGCTTCGAGCGAACCTTTCAAAAGCAAACCGTTTTTGATTTCAATCACTTCGCCCAGCTTGGACTTGATTTTTAAGTTCAAATCCTTGGGGAGCAATTCCGAAAAGAGCAGCCTTCCGGAGTATTTTTGCCCTCGGTCCGGCTCGGGCAGATTGGTAATGTTTGCAATTGCCAAAAGCTGGCAAGCCTGCTCGCGGGTGAATTCGGTCGCATCCCTTGTCATGAAATAGGCGCCGGAAACGAAGTCTTCCTGAGGCTTGATGATCGCGTGCCCGTGGCGAGGTGAAATTACCTGCCCCTCTACGCTCATGAGCAGTTCAGCCTCAACACGCGCCTCATCGGTCTGCGGAACGTGCAGGTTCATTTCATCCCCATCAAAGTCTGCGTTGTAGGGAGGAGTAACCACTAGGTTTAGCCTGAAACTCTTGCCCGGCATTACGCGCACCTTGTGGCGCATGATTGAAATCCTGTGAAGGGACGGCTGCCTGTTGAACAGGACGGTGTCTCCATCGCACAGCTGCCTCTCGATTATTGAGCCCGAGGTTAAGTTGTCGGAAATTTCCTGCTTGGTTTTTTCAGTTACCTTTGCCCTCTTTCCATCGGTCCTCAAAACGTACAATGCCTTGGGGTAGTCTTCGGAAAGAATTAATTTCTTGCAGGCTTCGATGTTCCAGTCAGTTACATTAATCGGGATTGTCATTTCCTCGGCAACCATCATGGGCACTCCGACCTCGTTGATTGAGATGTTCGGATCCGGCGAGATGACGGTTCTTGCTGAGAAGTTCACACGTTTTCCTGAAAGGTTGTATCTGAATCTTCCCTCTTTCCCTTTCAATCTTTGGGAAAGTGTTTTCAGCGGCCTGCCGGACCTGTGCCTTGCGGGCGGGATGTTCGCTGTCTCATTGTTGAAGTAAGTAGTGACGTGGTATTGGAGCAGTTCCCACAGGTCTTCTATAATTAGCTGCGGGGCGCCTGCATTGATGTTCGCTTCCAGTCTCTGGTTGATCCTCATGATGTCCACTAATTTGTGGGTGAGATCGTCTTCGGACCTGTCACCAGTTTCAAGAGTGATTGATGGGCGAACTGTCACTGGAGGTACGAGCAGAGCTGTAATGATGGCCCATTCAGGGCGAGCGTAAACCGGGTCGAAACCGAGCTCCTGCAATTCCTCGTTCGGAATGTCTGCGAGCCAGTCGCGCACATCGCTTGGAAGCAGTTGCTTCTTTCCCAAATAGAATGCGGATGGCTTTACGAACGAAACAATCGCCTGGGGCTTGTCGCACTTGGCGCAGATTGCAACCTTCTTCACTTTCTCGGCGTCTTTTAGGGGAACTGATCCGAGGATGGGAGCTTCTGCTTCATCGGCACTTTCGAGCGCCTTTACTGCCTCTTCTTTTGAAGTGATAATTCCCAAATCAGCGGCCCCTGGAACTACCTCGCCTTTCTTGACCTTCTTTTTTACAACGCTCCTCTGCCTCTTTTTCACAAGAATGTGGTGGCAGTGCTGGCAGGTGCTTTTGAGCAGAACATAAATTACGCGTGAAAATTCCGGGTGAATTACTGGCCTCACTAATTCAATGTGGCCGAAGTGGCCAGGGCATGAGCGCATTCTTCCTCCGCAGGTTTTGCAGCGAAGTCCCGGGTCAATGACTCCCAATCTCTGGTCAACCAATCCGCCATCAATGGGATAGCCGTCCTCATTGTAGGTGTCCGGGACCAGCAGCTTCTCAGCCGAGAGCTTTCTCACCATCTCCGGGGAGAAGAGCGAGAATTTTATGTGCGAAATCATTTTTTCAATTGCCATTTTTTCACCATGAATTTTTTGCCTGGCGTGAGCCTAAGCCTTGTCCTTCAACATCAGCCTCGGGAAAATCCCGATGGACTTTATTTCATCAAGCAGCAGCTTGAACGCATAGCTCAGCTCCACTTTTGAAAGGTTTGTTGAATCGCAAAGCGGGCAGTATTCCCGTTTCTTCAAGTGATCGTAGACCGCGATTGAGCCGCACTTCTCACAGATTAATGCAGTGGTCTTGTCCGATTCTTCCAGCATTCTTTCCTTTAGCAGCATGGAAGCTCCATAGCCAATGAGGCAGTCACGTTCCATTTCACCAAACCTCAGCCCTCCTTCCCTTGCCCTTCCTTCAGTTGGCTGGTGGGTCAATAGTTGGACCGGGCCGCGTGAGCGCACGTGCATCTTGTTTGAAACCAAGTGGTGCAGCCTCTGGTAGTAGATTACTCCGAGGAAAATTTCAGTCTCGATTCTTTCCCCGGTTATTCCATCGTAAAGGATTTCTTTTCCGTGCCTCTGGAAACCGAATTTTTCCAGTTGCTCCTTGAACTCGTGCTCCTTGTCTCCCTGGAAAGGAGTTGCGTCAACCAGGTTGCCGTTCATGCATGCCGCCTTGCCGCCAATCATTTCAAGCAAATGGCCGGCAGTCATACGGGATGGAATTGCGTGCGGGTTGATAATCAGGTCCGGAACTATTCCGCTCTCTGTGAATGGCATGTCTTCCTGCGGGGCGAGGAGCCCGACGACTCCTTTTTGCCCGTGCCTTGAGGCGAACTTGTCCCCTGGCTCAGGAACCTTGATTGAGCGGACTTTTACTTTTACCAGTTTGTTTCCGCTCAAACTCTCGGTTAGCATGACGCTGTCAACTATTCCCTCTTCGCCGTTCTTCACTGTCACGGAATTCTCGCGCTTCTTTTCCTCGGCGATTCCGAAAACGCTTACCTCTTCCAGGAATCTTGGGGGCGAAGTTTTTCCTACGAGCACATCACGCGCCTCGACTTTTGATTCAGGAACTATTACACCGTCCTCTCCCAGGTGCCTGTATTGCTTTTCATCCCTGTAACCGGAAACCACTGGCTGCGGAAGCTCGAATTTGTCCTTTTGCCCGCCGGGGTACCTGCGCTCTTCTGTCTCGTAAGTTTTGTAGAACGCGCTTCTCATCATGCAGCGGTCAACGGCATTTTTGTTCATTACCACTGCGTCTCCCATATTGTAGCCGCGGTAGCTGGTAATTGCAACGACCAAATTTTGCCCTGCGGGCTGCCTGCCAAACCTCAGTGTTTTGTAGGGCTGGGTTTGGGCGAGCGGCGCTTGCGGGTAGAAAAGAATGTGTGCGCGCGAATCCATCCTGATATTATAATTGGTGGAATAGACTCCCAGCGATTGCTTGCTCATGGCGCATGCCATGGTAATTCTCGGGGAAGAATTGTATTCCACAAATGGAAGAGTCGATACGGTTACTCCTGCGATGGACACCGGGTCGATTTCAACATGTGAATGCTCCTCGGTGATTTCCTTGTCGGTCGGGGCAACGTAGGCGTGCTCCTCTTCCTCTTCGGAATCCAGGTATTCGACTACTCCGGTTTTTATCAGGTCGGTCCAGCTAACTTCGCCTTTCTTAACTTTTTCCTGAAGCTCCTTGGTGTACAGGGATTTTCCGTGCTTCACAACCACGTAGGGCCTGCGCGCCCTTCCACCGTCGGTGTTTATGAAAAGCTCGCGGGTTTTCCTGCTGAATGCAAAATTTGTCTGCGAAGAAAGAAGCCCGTCGCGCCTCTTGTCGCGCAGGTCATGGTAAAGCTTTGCTCCCTCTGCGTAGAAGCCGACCAGCCTTCCGTTAACGTAAACCGCGGTCTTGTCCGGCAGGCTTATCCTCACTCGTTTCCTTTTCTTAAGTTTCTTTTTTGCCATGAGCATCACGTGTGTTTATTTTTTCTATTTCTTTTTGCCGCCCTTGTCAACTTCAACAGTTGCCACTTCCATGGAAACTCCCAATCCCTGGAGAACTTCCTCGAGCGCCTTTTCGCTCTCTTCTCCAGTGGAGATGTCGCATAGGAGCGCCATGTTTTTTACCAGGGCGCAGCTCGGCCCTTCAGGAGACTCGTTAGGGCATAATTTGCCCCAGTGGGTTCCGTGCAGGTCCCTTGCCTTGAAGTGCGGGTGCTTTCTTGAAAGCGGAGAAATTACTCTTCGCAAGTGCGAAACAGATGAAAGATAGTTGGTCCTGTCGAGCAATTGGGAAACTCCGGTCTGCCCTGCAATCCAGTTTCCTGTTGCCATGGCGTACCTAATTCTGTCTGTGAGCGCGTCAGGCCTGACGAGAGTTGGAACCGCGAGCCTTCTTCCTCGGGCGCTTGCCCTTTCGGCCTGGTAGGCAATATCCTTCACTAAGAATTGGAATGCGTACCTGAACAGCTCTTCCATTAAATTGCCTGTGAGCTTGATTCGCTTGTTCATGTAATGGTCCTTGTCGTCCTGCGGAAGCATCTTGTAGGCGACCATGATCGCCTTCTCGGTCATCTTCACTATATAGAATGCCTTGGCCATGCGGGCCTCGGGCGAAACTCCGATGTGCGGAAGCAGATAGGTGTCAAGAAGGACTTCGCTTCTCCTTTTCCTGTATTCCACTGCTTGCCCTGGTGCCGCTTTTTTTCCAATGTTTTCAAAAGCAGATTCCGCATTGGTTGAAGCATCAACTTCCATGTTAAGCAAAAGGTCCTGCTGTACCTGCGAGTCCTTGCTGAATGCGCCGAGCAGAATGTCATCGGATTCCAGGCCCAGTGCGCGGAGCACGCTGATTAAATTCAAATCTTTTGGAGCTGCCGGGAAAACGACTTTCAGGATTCCCTCGGTGTTTCTCTCAACTACACACCTCGCCCTGAAGCCGAAGTGGGTTGAGAAAACTTTTGCAGTTGTGAGCGTGTTGTCTTTTTCCCTTGTAACCATGATGCGGTTTGGCGCCAGGTCTTCAATGGAAACCAGAACTCTCTCGCTTCCGTTAATTATGAAATAACCGCCCGGGTCGTTCGGGTCTTCGTAGTGCTCCTGCAAATCTTCTTTTGTTGCGTTGTCAAGATGGCACAATTTGGAGCGGACCATGACCGGCAGTTCGCCGATGAAAACTTCTGAGAAAATTCTCCTCTCAACCCCGTTGATGACCGGAATCATTTCCAGGAAAACAGGCGCCGCGTAGGTGAGATTTCTGAGACGCGCTTCCATAGGGTATATGGCCCTTCGGGAGCCGTCCGCCTCGATAATCATGGGCTTCTCGAGCCTTACCTTTCCGAACTTAAGAGCGTAACCTTCGATGTTGGGCTCGATCACTCCAACGCGGTCAATGATGCGCTGGATGGAGAAATCCACAAACTTGTTGTAGGAATCCAAATGCTGTTTCACCAGACTATTTTCACGGAAATATGCTTCAAGCAAACCAGTAGTAGCCATGCAACACCCCTACAATACCCCACGAATTCTTCTAACTAAATTTTTTCTATTGATTTATTTGCGCTTTTTGCGCGCTGAAATTTTACTCTTTATTTTTCATAGACTACGCGGTAGTAAACATTCTCGCACGTAGCGTCTTTACGAGTAATCTTGATCATGTCGCCAACCTGGGCGCCAATCTGTTTTACTATTGGATCCGAGTCATTGATTTTTGGAAATGCGGTTAAAGGCGATTTGTAAAAGACCATCACTTTTTCGGCTTCCTCTTTAGGGAGGATTTCGTGCAATGGAACTAGAAAGTGGTCAATATGCTTTTTTTCCCCCAACAAATCACCGGCACTAAAGCTAAAGAATGTGTATTTCTGTATCCAGATATTTGAGAAAGAAAAGTATATAAATCAATCTCAGTGATCTGGACCCCTAAAAAACGGCTCTCCGAGAGAACCGTCTCTTTCGAACTGAAAAATTAAAAGAAAAAATGGATCGCCTATTGCTTCTTCTGAGTTGGGATCCACACTGTCACTTCGTCCTTGCCTTTGACCTGGTAGGTGATTACATCCGCAGCGGACCTGAAGATGTTTTGTGATCCGTCTCCAAGCTCGGAAGCTGCGCCCATGCTGAAGGATGGCGAGTCACCTAGGTTCATGACATCGAGCTTCAAATCGCCTGCAACAAAACGCTTCATTGTTCCGTTGTCGTCCAATTGGATGAGATCAGGCACGCTGAATTCGTTTCCCGGAACGGTATTGCCCCCGAACATGCTCCTAAACTGGAGTGGAAGCTGAGCGCCGTTTATGTCAGTCACAACTGCAGTGAACTTGGCGGAATCCGCGGTTTCGCTGTGGCCGGTGAATAGGAAACCAAGGTTTGCGAATGCGCTTGAGAACCAGGCGCCTGAAACAAGCCCCTGGGTCTGGAAATCGTCTCCAATCCCGAATAAATTGACTTGGGTAGTGCCCGCAGTGCTTCCCGGAGCAATTACGATGGCAACCATTTTTCCGGTTGCAGTGTTGGTTGTGTAGATTACTGCTTTATCCGGAGCGATCATTTCGCCCTCTGAGAAGAACTGCTGCGCAGGCTGGCCGTCAGTGCCGATTACAAAAACAGCTTTTCCATCTTGGCCAACTGCCGGAGCCGCGTACGCCCAATGAGTTTTACCATCCTTGCTGTAGTTGATTATTACTCCCTGCCTTTCCAGAGGATTGGAGTTTTCATAAGCAACCAGTGTTCCTGCTTTGGCAGTTCCAGCCGGAGCTTGGATGTCTACTGTCAGCAACGGGTGGTATGCATCAGGGTTGGCATAACTCTTCTGAATGATTTTGTATGATTTTTGCAGGACGTTTGAATCAGTTGGAGTCACTGAAGCAGGAGTAGATTTTCCTCCGCCTCCGCAGCCTGCGAGTATAATCAGAATTACCCCGGTTAATACCGCTCTTACGGGGCGAGGCAAGAAGGCAATGGCGCCAAGAGCCTTGTCTGCTACTTTGGCAACCGCGCCTAAAGTTAAGTTCAAAGTTTCCTGCGCAATGGAAGCAAAAGCTTTGGCAGCCTGGATTGAAACAGACCTGATCGAAGCGCTCAAAGATTTTTCCGCTGGAGCAGTAGATTTTCTGGAAATTACAAATGATCCGAGGGGTACGAACTTCTGGCGAGTAACAAATTTTACGTCTGATTTGCGTGCGGCTTTAACGAGTTTTAAGGCTTCCTCCTGCGAGGCTGGTTTTCCGTTGATTTTGACCGTGACAAAACCCTGCTCGCCATTCAAGGCAGCACAAACCTGCGCTTTAGTAGAAGTATATTTTTCGGTAATTTTAGCAAGTAGGTCTGTTGGAAATCTTTTAGCTTTGTCAACTAGAACCGGACTGCGGTTGTATGCATTCAATGCGATAGTCGTCATAAAAATTACACCCCTCCACACGGGAAAGCCTGGGCTTTCCACCTGTTATTATGCCTGAACAGGTATATAAATGTTGTGGTTTATGTTGTAAGAAAGTGGGTAGGAAAGATACCGTCGAAGAAATCCCTATTTGGCCCGCCATTTGGCGCCAGAAGCAGAGTCTTCCAGGATGATGCCTATTTCGGAGAGCTTCTTCCGGATCAGGTCGCTTTTGGCGAAATCCTTTGCCTTGCGCGCGCTTTCGCGCGCCTGGATTATTTTTGCCATTGCCTCGTCCGCTTTTTTGGCTGAAATTCCAAGCTCATGCGAAAATGTGAGAATTGCCGCCTCGATTTCTTTGCTTATTTTGCCGGTTGATTCTATCTGCAAGCCGAAAACCGAAACTATCTGGTTTAATTTTTCCAGAGCGAGCGAGAGAGATTTTGCATCCGGCGCTGGCTGGGATGCTTCCTTGTTTATTGCGTGCACCAATTCAAAGAGTGCGGCGTAGGCGAGTGAAGTGGAAAAGTTGCTCTGCATCGCTTCGCTGAATTTTGCCATTATTGCCTCTACTTCTTTTGCGAGGGTGGAAGAGTGATTGCTTGATTTTTTATTTATCGCATCATTGGCGCTGGCGATGGCAATTTTGATTGAGTCAACTGCATTTGCCGAAGCTGCGATTGCTTTTTCAGAAAAATCAATTGGTGAGCCATAGTCTGTCTGGATGAAAAATAAGCGGATGGCATTGGCATCGTATTTCTTGAGCATGTCCTCGATGGTCACGAAATTGCCCATGGATTTGGCCATTTTCTCCCCGTTGACTGTGAGAAACCCAGTGTGCAGCCAGTAGCGCACAAACGGCTTTCCGCTAGCCGCCTCGCTCTGGGCTATTTCATTTTCATGGTGCGGGAAAATCAAATCACGGGCTCCTCCGTGAATGTCAACCGAGGGAATTCCGAATTTTTCACAGATGTGGCGCATGCTCATGGCTGAGCATTCGATGTGCCAGCCAGGCCTGCCCTTTCCCCAGGGGGAATTGAAAGTGACGCTTGCAGGCTCTCCGGGCTTTGCGAATTTCCAAAGCGCGAAATCCATGGCGCTCTTTTTTTCCTCGTCAACTTCAACTCGCGCGCCTTTCTTAATTAGCTCTAAATTTTGGTTGGATAATTTGCCATAGCCCTTGGGCGCGAATTTTTCCACATCGAAATAGATGCCGCTGGAAGTTTTGTAGGCAAAGCCGTTCTTCTCAATTTTCTGGATGAGCGAAGTGATGTCTGAAATGCTCTCAGAAACTTTGGGGTAAACGTGCGCATCAAGCACATTCAGGCGCTTTAATTGGTCGCGGGAAAGCTTGTCGAATTTTTTGCTTAGCTCCAGCGGGTCCTGCTTCGCCTCTTTTGCGCGATTGATAATTTTGTCATCAACATCGGTCACATTCTGCACGTGCCAGATTTTGTAGCCTGAGAATTCCAGATAGCGGCGGATCACATCGAACGCAACATAGGTGCGCGCGTGACCCAGATGAGTGTGGTCATAGGGAGTAATGCCGCAAACATACATGGTGAGCAAAGGCTTGCCTGAATCCTTTTTCTGCTCCTTCACAATTTCGAGCCTGCGCGTAAGAGTGTTTTGCACTTTCATTTTGGATCAACTAAGGGGATATGGATAAAAGAAAGATAAAAAGCAGTAGGGAGGGCTTGACGGTTATATGATCTTCTTGTTCCCGGCTTTTTCAATGATGTGAATCACGTTCACAGGGCAGGAGTCTGCAGCCGACTTGTTTGTTGCATAGTCCTTGTCCTCAATGTCCTTGGTTTCCAGGTCCTTGGCGCCTTTCTTCCCGCCCTTGAGGTTGCTCTTGCCATCGTCGCCCATTTCCCAGAAATCAGGCGCAACCGCCGCGCATGCCGCGCATCCGATGCATCCCGGCCTGTCATGCTCTATTCTGTATTTGCCCATAAATTTCACCTTTGTCGAACTTCGAGTTGGGAGTAGTTTGCCTGAATTTATTAATAAATATAGTGCATAAACTAAACTAGCTGGTTCCCATGGCTAAAACTAAAAAAACGAAAACTAAGGCGAAAAAAGAAATCGCTGGCAAAGCGATAACCAAGGAGTCGGTTATCGGAGAAGTGATTATGCGCTATCCGGAACTGAACGGGGTTTTCCTGGAACACGGGGTGCACTGCGTCAGCTGCTCGCTGAACCCCTATGATTCGATTGAAACCGGGGCAAAGGAGTTTGGAATCAAGGGGAAGAAACTGGATGCCATGATAAAAGAGCTGAACTTGGTTGCAAAAAAAGGAGCGAGCGCCGGGAAGAAAAAAGCGAATGGGAAAATTATTGATATCACTGAAAAGGCCGTTAAGAAACTAAAGGAACTGGCAAAGGCCGAGGGAAAAGAAAAGTATGGCCTGCGGGTCGGGATGGTTTCTGACGGGTGCCAGGGCTTTTCCTATGCCATGGATTTCGAGGAGAAAGAAAGGCCCGGAGATAATGTGATGAATATTCACGGGCTGAAGGTATTTGTTTCTCCGCGTGCCGGCGAGTGGATGTGCGGTACCGTCATTGATTTCATGGAAACTGGGAAGGAATCCGGTTTCACCATGGTCAATGCGCGAAAAAGAGATGGATGCGGAGGGGGCTGCGGCGGATGCGGGGGCGGCTGCGGGCATTAAAGGTGATTGGATGGCTGATGAAAAAGACTGCCTGTTCTGCAAAATTGTGCGTGGAGAAGTTCCTTCCTGCAAAGTCTACGAAGACGAGCATTTCATTGCATTCCTTGATTTGTACCCTGCGAACAAGGGGCACACTCTGGTGGCCCCGAAAAAGCATGCAACCGGGCTTTTGGAAATTCCGCCCAAAGAGGCCGAGAGGCTGGTGGACGTGGTGCAGAAAGTTGCCCGCTCGGTTAAAAATGCGACCAAGGCGGACGGGTTCAATGTGCTTATGAATGACGGGAAGGCGGCTGGCCAGATTATTTTTCATGTGCACTTCCATGTGATGCCGCGCTATGGGGATGACAAGATGAGAATCGGCTGGGAAAGGCAGATTTACAAGGAAGGGGAGATGGAGGAATATAGGCGAAAGATTGCTGGCGGGATTAAAAAGTGAAAAACAGTGAAACAAAACGGAGATTAGAATTTCTTTTTGAACGGGATTTCATAGTGCTTGAATGACCGCTCCGGGTTTATGGGAAATGAATGCTCTAGGAGCAGCCCTGCCTCGCGCATAAGCTCGACTTCTTTTCTCTTTTCCTGGGTGCCCGGGAAATTCTGGGTGATTGAAAACTCATAATTTGTCTCGCGGTTGCGCTTGAGCGTTGGCCGGATTTTTATCTCCAGCAAAAGGCCTGGCTCGGTTTCGTCAATCATCTTCTGCAGGCGCTCGCGGATCTGCCTGCTTTCGCCTCCCTCGAATCTTTTCTCGCCTTCCTTGAAAGGCCCGTAATGCAGGAGCTCTGCCAAGCCCAGGAATGCCATGGACTTGTACTGGGGCATGACCTTGATTTCCATATCCGCCAAATGGAATTCCTTGGATGCGAAAAGGGCCTGCATGAATTTGAGCATAGGGTGATTTTGGCAGGGCTGAATAAAAACATATTATATTAATGTTGCAATCGAAAAGCAAGCTGTGGGAGAGGGAGATTCCGGTTCACAGGCGGCTATTCCTGGCAAGCTTGAATACGAAGCGCCAAAAACGATTTTCTCAGGCGAGCCCATAGTCAAATTGCTGGCTTACACTGAAAATCCATATGCGCTTTCTGTTGCCAGCGCGCGCACCTGCTATTCGCCAAAGGTTATTTTTGCCAGCGAGGTGAACGAGGGGCAGAAGGACAGGATTGGAAAGGCGATTTTTGAGGCAGGCCATCACACGCCGTTCCAGCATCCTACGTTTGTTTTCGGGATTGAAAATGTCTCGCGCCAGTTTGTGTGGAGCTTCCTGCACTCGCACCCCTATTATAATAGTGACCAGAGCTCGCAGAGGTATAATGTGCTGAACGAGGCGCGGGCGGTTGTGCCTGCGGGATTAAAGGGGGAGGCAAAAGGGGTTTATGAAAAGGCTGTGCTGGATGCCTGGGGCGCGTACAATAGGCTTTCGAAAATTCTGGTTGAGGACAATTTCAGGCTGATGGAGAATATTGGCAGGATGAAGAAACAGAATGAAAAGCAAATTCGGACCGATGCTGAGAAAAAGAGCATTGAAAATGCGCGCTATGTCCTGCCGGTGGCTGCGTTCACTTCCCTGTATCACACTGTTTCAGGGATAGTTTTGCAAAGGTATGCAAGAATTGCCGGGACTGGCGATTGCCCTAGCGAGACGCGCAAAGTTGTCTCAATGATGATTGAGGAAGTGAAAAAAATTGACCCTGATTTCTTTGGCAGGATTGGAAAGGGCGAAATTGCTGAAAATGAATTGCCTGAGAGCAAAATGAGCGCGAAAGTGAAAGCTGATGCTAATTTTGCCAAGAAATTTGATGCGGGCCTTGGCGGCTATGCCAATTCGAAACTGATTTCGTTTGATGCGAAAGCCGAGGAGATTGTTGCTGAAAGCGTGCGCGAAGTTTTTGGAGTGGGCAGGGAGCAACTGAGCGAGGATGAAGCGATTGATGCTGTTGTGAACCCAAAGAAGAACCAGTATTTGCTGGACACGCTCAATGTGTGGCAGCATTCTCCGTTGATGAGGAGCCTGAATCATGTGAACTATACTTTTAGGAAAAGGATTTCGCACACAGCCGATTCGCAGAACCAGAGGCACAGGGCTACACCTGGTTCGAGGCCGCTGCTTACGCGGGTGCACACGCGCGAGCCGGATTATGTGATGCCAGAAGTGATTGGCAAAAATAAAGAAGCAAAGGGGATTTACGAGGGAATGATGAAAGAATTGTGGGATGCGAAAAACAAGCTGATTGGCATGGGAGTTGCTCCGGAATTTGCGTGCTACCTTTTGCCCAATGCAGTGAATGTCAGATTTACCGAGAGCGGGTCGCTCATTGGCTATATGCACAAATGGAGGATGCGGACCTGCTTTGTGGCGCAGAATGAAATTTGCGATGCGAGCATGCAGGAGCTGGAGCAGGCCGTGAAAGTGCATCCGCGCCTTACTAAATATATAGGGCCGCCATGCACCTATAGGAATGGATTGGTGGAGAACAGGGAACTGGAAGGGCCTTGCCCCGAGGGACCACGCTGGTGTGGGATAAAAGTGTGGCTGGGATTCCCGAAAGTGAAAAGGCCGTTTTGATTGGTGAATTTATGAAAACTAAAGTTTCCGTGATAGTGCCTGCTCTTAATGAGGAGAAATACCTCGCGCCCTGCCTTCGCTCCATAGTCGGCCAGCGGACTTCGCTGGAATACGAAATTATTGTGGTGGACAGCGGAAGTAAGGATAGGACGGAGGAGGTGGCGCGCAAATACGCGGACCTTTTCATTAATACCAAAAAGCGCGGCATTGCGCTTGCCAGGAACACCGGGGCGAACAATGCAAAGGGCCAGCTTTTTGTTTTTGTGGATGCGGACACCAAAATTCCGCCAAATTACATTGATGCCGTTCATGCGGTCATGGAGGAAAAGACCCTGGCCGGGCTTTCCTGCGCCTTCAAATTCGACAAGGCCAGCCGCTCGCTGAACGCAGCCCAGGAGCTGTCCAACAAATACCTGCTGGTCAAGGGCTCGTTTGGAAAAGGCGAAATTCTCGGGTTCAATAATGCGGTGAGAAGGGAAACGTTCTTTAGGGCGGGCGGATTCCCGGACGCGCCGCTTGAGGACGGGGCGTTCGCGAAAAAACTACGGGGCATTGGCAGGGTGATTTACCTGCCCGAGCCCATGGTCACGACTTCGGCGCGCAGGCTTGAAAGCGGGGGGACGTTGAAGGCCGCGTTTTACTATGCGAACCTGATGCTGGCAACGAATTTCCCGCACACTCCGCTCAAGTCATTGCTGCGTTACAAGAAATATCTGCCGATCAGGTGAAAAATGGGAAACGGGTTTCTGCATGATTTCTAAATTGCGCATTGTGGCCGTGGGCAAAGTGAAAGAGGGCTATTTGCTGCAGGGGATAAACGAATATGTGAAAAGGCTTGGGGCTTTTTGCAGGCTTGAACTGATTGAACTGAAAGATGAGGGGCTGGTGAAGGAGGCAAAGAGGCTGGAGAAATATTTGGGAGCCGGCACTTTCATTCTTGATGTCAAGGGCAAGCAGTTTACCTCCGAGGAATTCGCGCAGCTTGTGAAAAAGCAGGAAGGGACGCTCACGCTAATAATAGGAGGGGCGGACGGAATTGACGAATCGCTGAAGAAAAGGGCGCCGGGGATTTCGCTTTCAAACATGACTTTCACGCACGAAATGTGCAGGCTGTTTCTGCTGGAGCAGGTCTATCGCGCGTACATGATAAACACGAACAGGCCGTATCACCGCTGATTTGCTTGCCCTAGGCAACACCTAAAGCAATGCCTAAAAATGTTATCTGCACATATAAGTTTTGATTTTAATTGAAAATGTTTTGGGGGGTTTTACTATGGCACAGACAAATGGGACCGTAACAATCGTTTCAGTGAAAGGATACCAGATTTTTGATTCAAGGAACAATCCCACGGTAGCGGTGAAGATGCAGCTTTCTGACGGCAAATCATCGTGGTTCAAAGTCCCGTCAGGCGCTTCCACGGGTGAAAAAGAAGCACTCGAGCTGCGCGATGGCGGCAGCAGGTTCAGGGGCAAGGGAGTTTCCAAGGCGGTGAACAATGTCAACGGCAAAATTGCGCCTGCGGTCAAGGGGCTCGCGGTCAAGGGAAAAACCCAGAAGGAATTCGACGAATTGCTGATCAGGCTGGATGGCACGGAAAACAAAAGCAACCTGGGGGCGAATGCGATTCTGGCGGTTTCCGGCGCATTTGCGCGGGCCCAGGCCCATGCAGAGGGGGTTCCGCTCTGGAAGCATTTTGCTTCCCCTGGAAACCTGAAAATGCCGGTGCCGCAGTTCAATGTGCTAAATGCAGGAAACCATGCGGACACCGGGTTCGAGGTCCAGGAAACGCTGATAATTCCGGCTGGCGCGAAAAGTTTTGCAGAAGCCATGGAGATGGGGACCAATGTTTGGTATGCCCTGAAATCATCGCTGGCAAAAGCAGGGCACACAACTGGCAAGGGGGATGAGGGGGGATTTGTGAATCCGTTCAAGACCATTGAGCAGACATCCGAGGCAGTGCTTGCGGCGATTCAGGGCGCGGGCTATGCGCCAGGCAAGGACATATGGCTTGCATTTGACGGCGCGTTTTCAGAAATATTCGGCAAGGATTTGAAGGAGAAAAAGGGCAATGCAAATGACTTGACCTATCACCTAAATGGAAAGCGGCTGACATCCGAGGAAGTTGGCGATTTTTGGAAAGAGTGCGTTTCGAAATACCCGGTGATTTCAATCGAGGACGGAATGAGCGAAAACGACAAACAGGGATGGCGCGCGCTTACAAAGATGCTGGGGAACAAAGTGCAGCTGGTGCTGGATGACTATATTTGCACCAACCCGGTGATACTTAAGCAGGCAATCGCGGACGGGATTGGGAATTCCAGCCTGATAAAACTGAATCAGATAGGCACTGTCACTGAAACTCTCAACACCATGGAAATGACAAGAAGGGACGGAAGAAGCAATGCCATTTCGCATCGTTCCGGTGAAACGGAAGACGATTTCCTTGGGCATTTGGCGATGCATGCGAACGCCGACCAGATAAAATGCGGCTCTTCGGGCTCGGAGCGGAATGCGAAATACAACGCGCTGCTGATTATCGAGGCGGAGACAGGGGCGGGATACCGCGGCCTGGGCGCGTTTCCCAAATCAGTGAAGAGATAAACGATACAAATTAATTTATACCCTCAATCCAAATAGCCGTCATGGCGATTTGGCATAGTTTGAGCGTTGAGGATGTCTGCGGAAAAATGGGCTCATGCCCAGCCGGCCTGACCGAGGCCGAAGCGGCCTATCGCCTTGAAAAATTCGGGCCGAATGAATTCGAGCGCAAGGGAAGGACTTCGGTGCTGGACGTTTTTTTGCGCCAATTCAAGTCCCTGATAATATTCCTGCTTTTTTGCGCTGCCGCGATTTCCCTGTACCTGAACGACATTGTTGAAGCGCAGATAATCTTCATCCTGCTCATAACCAACGCCCTTATCGGGACGTACCATGAGTACAATGCCGAGAGCGCGCTCAAGGCGCTGAAGAAGCTGCAGACCCAGGAAGTGAATGTCCTGCGCGGAGGACAGGAGGTCATAGTGCCGACAAAGGACGTGGTTGTCGGCGACATCATAATACTAAGGGCCGGCGATAAGATTCCGGCGGACGGGAGGGTGCTGGAGTCGGTTCTGCTCAAAACCAATGAATCCGCCCTGACCGGGGAGTCCACTCCGGTTTTGAAATCCATGGATAAGCTGCCGGAAAAAAATGCGCTTGCGGACCGCACAAACATGGTGTACTCGGGCACCTTTGTTTCCAGCGGCAGGGGAGTCATGGTTGCCGTGGAAACTGGCAGCAGGACCGAGATAGGAAAAATTTACCACCAGATAATTTCAGAGCACGATTTCTTTCCCTTGCAGGTCAAGATAAATCGTTTCTCCAGGCAGCTTGCGAAATATGCCATTGCCGCCATAGCATTGTTCTTCGTGTTTTTTGGCTATCTGCTCGGGCCCAGCTGGGGATTCAATATGCGCCAGGTTTTCGAGCTGGGAGTCGCCCAGGCGGTTTCCTTTATTCCGGAAGGCCTGCCCATTGTTGTCACCATAACCCTTGCCATCGGGGTTTCAAGCATGGCAAAGAAGAACGCCCTGACGCGAAAGCTCCAGGCAATTGAAACCATTGGCGGAGTGGACGTGGTTTGCGTGGACAAGACCGGGACCCTGACCATAAACAAGATGTCCGTAATGTCCCTGTTCATTTCCAGAACCGAATATTCCGTTCCCGAGGACAGGGCCTTTTTGCTGCGGAATGGAAAAATCTGCGATCCGTTCGATGTCAAGGGATTTATCCAGCTCATGGAAACCGGAATCCTTTGCAATGATTCTTCCGCTGACAAAAAATCAGGGAAGAGCATAGGCGAGCCGATAGAAATAGCGCTCGTGGATTATGCTGCGAATTTTTCCCTGGTCAAGGACAAGTACGCGGTTGCCCACCCGCGCAAAGGGGAGGTGCAGTTTGACCAGAGGGCCAAGCACATGATCACCATGAATTCGGATGGAAACTCGCACCTGACTTTTCATTTGAAAGGCGCGCCGGAACAGGTTGTGGGGATGTGCTCCTGGATTATGGTTAATGGAGAGGAAGTGAGCCTCGGGGGGGCCGACCTGGAGCAGATAACTTCGGTGACCGACCGGATGGCGAGGCAGGGCTTGCGCGTTTTGGCTTTTGCGCAAAAAACAAACCAGCCGAATTTTGACAACTTGTCCAAGGGGTACGCGCTGCTTGGCCTGATCGGATTCCAGGATCCCCTGAGGCACGATGTGCCCGATGCCCTGCGCCGCGCGAGGGCCGCTGGCATAAAAGTTGTGATGATCACCGGTGACCATAGGTTCACTGCGGAAGCGATTGCGCGCGAGGCCGGCATACTTACAGAGTCGTCCCACCTGGTTATGACAGGTGAGGAAATAGACAGCCTTTCGGAAATAGAGCTTGACCGGAGGGTTCCCAATGTGCGCGTGTTCGCGCGCGTTACCAGCGAACACAAGGCGAAGATTGTGACCCTGCTGAAGCGCCAGAAGCACATAGTCGCCATGACCGGGGACGGGGTGAACGATGCGGTGGCGCTGAATGATGCGCACGTGGGGGTGTCGCTGGGCTCGGGAACGGATGTGGCGAAAGAGGCCTCAGACATAGTCCTGACCGATGACAATTTCGCGAGCCTGGTGGATGCCATAGAAGAGGGCAGGCATTCTTCAACAAACATCCGCAAAGCCCTGAAATATCTTTTTGCAACCAATACAGCGGAAATATTTTTCCTGCTCGCCATAATGCTGTCCCCGTTCTGGGCGGGCTCGCTGCTGCCGCTTGCGCTTCTTCCCATACACGTCCTGTATGTGAACCTGGTGACCGACGGGGCCTGTGATGTCACGCTGGCGACCGAAAGAAAGGAAAATCATCTCATGACGCAGAAGCCTTCCAATTTCTCAGGGCCCCTGTTTTCCCAGGATGTGAAGCGCTTCGTGATTGTTTCAAGCATTTTCCTGTTCCTGGCGGTGTTTGCGGTTTACCTGTACTACCTGAACAGGAAGGTGAGCCTGGGGCTGGTCCGCACGGCAGTGTTCACCACGCTGGCATTCTTCCAGCTGTGGTCGGCGCAGAATGCGCGCACCCTGAAGGAGAGCGTGTTTTCCATAGGATTTTTCAGCAACAGGTACCTGACAGCGGGGATTGCGGTTTCCATAGCGCTCCAGCTGTGCGCAATTTATTCCCCGTACCTTAATGTCATACTGAAAACAGAGCCGCTCCAGCTTTTTGACTGGGCGATAGTGCTGGGGGCCTCGTCCTCGATTTTCATATTTTTCGAAATACTCAAGTTCTTTGAGCGGAGAGGCTCCAGGTTTCTGGCGGGTTAGCGTACCGGATAAACTAGCACAAGGCCGTATCGCCGGTGGATTTGCACAGGCGCTTACCGTCCCCTTTCCTTACCATCCCCTTTCATCTGCCATGCGGTGGGCATGGAGTTTCGCCCATTCAGTGACAAAAAAGAATAGGAAGGACCAGCCCCAGATAAGAAGGATATAATCAATGCCAACGGGCGTTACGAATATTCCAAAGAGGGCTATTCCAGTGGCGATGAGCTGCGTAGTTATAATTGCCGCGAGCAGCGCGTGGGATGGCGGAGTTCCCTTGAAAATCGGGCCCTCATTGCGCGCGTGGAAAAGCATCAGGTGGCCGGCAATTGAAAGCTTGAGGAAAAAAAGCGTTTGGATCACCATCACTGGAATCCTAAAGACAAAAACAAACAGGTAGAGCAGGATGCCGCTGTTGAAAAGCCCGGTAAATCCCAATACAGATGAAATCCCGATCAGGCGCCTGACTCTCCATTTTTCTGGCTTGGGCGCATCCTCCACCCTGTCGGTGGCCATGGCGAGTATGGGCAGGTCATTGAGCACCGAAAGCACAACAAGCTGTATGGGAGTCAAGGGGAAGAAACCAACCGTGATTATTGCAAACGGCACAAGGAAAAGAATGCGGAATGTTTCCGCAAGCCTGTAGGTCATATAGTGGTGCATCCGTTCGTAGACTGCCCTGCCCTCCTGAATTCCATTCACTATCACTGCAAGGCCGGGACGGGTGAGCACCAGGTCTGCTGCAGAGCGGGCAACCTCGGTTGCACCTGTCACCGCGATGCCCACTGGCGCGCGCTTGAGAGCTGGCGCATCATTGACGCCGTCGCCTGTCACGGCGACTATTTCTCCCTGCTCCTGTAGCGTTTTCACTATTTCATATTTCTGGGCCGGGAGAACTTCGCTGAAAATCATGGTGGTGCGTATCTTGGCAGCGCGCGCGGCTCTGGTGAGCTTTTCCAGCGCGGAAGATGTGATTTCACTTCCTTTGAGCCCGATGCGCCCGGCAATATAACGCGCAGCCGCTGCGTGGTCTCCTGAAACCATGCGCACCTGAACGCCCATGGCGCCCGCCTGCGTTATGGTTGCCGCGGCATCTTCGCGCGGCTGGTCTGCAAGCGTAATCAAACCGAGCAGCTCGGATCCTTGTTCATCAAGTTCCTTCAGCTGCGCATGCGGCCCATCTGCCTGCTCCGCGCTCATTGGTTTTGCTGCAACAGCAATGGTTCGGAATCCATCGGTTGCAAAATTTTCAACTCTCGCGAGCGCGGCTTTGCTTTCTGCAGGGGAAAGTTTGCAGAGTGGGATTATTTTTTGCGGGGCGCCCTTGATGATTATCTGGAACGCTCCTGTGCGGGCATTGTGAAGAAGCATGGTGGCGCGCTTGCGATCCCCGTCTGCGGGAGTGTACCGGAAACTTTTCCAGCCGTCCATTCCGCTGCCTGCCTTTTTTCCAGCGCGCCGGGCGATTGCCAAATCTATGGTGTCTGCGGAATCAAGGGGCATGCAGGATGCTGCCGAATCAAGCAGCACATTTTCAGCGCAATGGTTGGCCCAGACAGGCCCCACGCTCAGCTTGTTCTGGGTCAGCGTGCCGGTTTTGTCAGAGCATATGACAGTAACACCGGACAGTTCTTCCAGCGATGAAAGCTGGCGCACCACCACGCCGGAGTTTGCAAGCCTCAGGGCGCCCAGGGCTATTATGGTTGCGATCACCGCGGGCATTGCGGACGGCACCGAGGCGACCAGCAGCGTGAGACCGAGAAGCATGGTTTCTGCAAGGGTGTAGCCGCGCAAAATGCCGACAGCGATGACCACTGCTATGCAGATAAGCACCAGCAGCACCAGGTATTCCCCGATTTTGTATAACGATTTGTCCAGCTGGCCAGGGGGCCGCTGCAACTGGGCGAGCTGTGCCGTGCGCCCGAAAGTGGTGCGCGAACTGGTCAGCACGACAATGCCCTGCGCATGGCCGCGCTGCACAAGGGAAGAGGCATAGGCCATGTCCCCTATTCCGCAAACAACTGGCAGGCTTTCGCCGGTGAGCGTCGACTGGTCCAGCTCGACTTCTCCGCCAATGATTTTGCAGTCGCCGGGCACCACGTCCCCGCCGTCCAATTCGACCAGGTCGCCTGCAACCAAATCGACTGCTGGAAGGCGCTCCCACTTTCCATCGCGCTTCACGCGCGCGGTGACGTTTATTTTTTCAGAGAGCTTTGCCAGCGCGCCGTCTGCCTTGCGCTCCATGCGGATGCCGATAAATCCGTTGAGGAAGTAGAGAAAGAAGATTACCGCTGCATCCTCAAGGTGGTTTATCAGGAGCGCGAGCGAGCCTGCGGTGAAAATTACCAGTGCCATGGGAGCTGTGAAATGCGCCAACACTTTGCGCCATAGCGGGTTGCACTTTTCCGGAATGGCGTTCGGGCCGTCCCGCGCGAAACGCTTTTTGGCTTCGGACTCGGACAGCCCTTCGGCTGAGCAATCCAGGGCGGCCAGTACATCCTTGATTTTGGCAGTTTTGAAATCCGTGCCAGCTAATTCCCGCATTGTAGGTTCAATTGGCGAATCGGAATTAAAACGCTTGTGCCGCCTGTTTTGAAAAAAATGATTCGCTAGCGCCCGCAGACCGAAGCCCTAGGTTATTTAATTTTGAGCCGGTCTATAATAGTGGAATACGCGGGGTCGTGGCGTAACCTGGCAGCGCGGCAGGCTCCAGTTTGGTCTTTTTCCTTCGGGAAAAAAACCTTAGAATAAACCTGCATGTGAGGGTCCAAATCCCTCCGATCCCATTAAGAGCGGACAAGGTGCGAACAAAACCGCTCTCCCGATTTTGCCCGCCCGATTTGGCTTGCGAGCCAAATGGGCGCATTTTTCCTCGTGGAAAAATCGCGCGGGCAAAATGGGCGCATTTGTGCCGCGCACAAATCGCGTATGAGTTTCAACATACAGACCAGAACAAGAACTGCTTCGGATGAAGAGCTCGCAAAACAAGTTTGCTCGCCCTCATCCTAAACGCCAAAATCGAATCAAACTCACTTTCTTGTTTTTGCGAAACTTATTTAAGAGACGAAAAAATAAGATGTGCATGAGAAAACTACTTTTTTCCCTGTTGCTTGCGTTTGTGCTTTTGCTGGGCTGCGCTTCCAGTTCCGAAAACAAGGAATTGCAGCAGAAGCAGGGAAATGGGGTGAGAATCTGGGTCGACGGGCCTGCGCGCGTTGCGCACCTTACCAGCGGGCCAACGATTGCCTATGAGCTTTATTTGAATGATTACCGGGCGCAGGGGCTGGAGCTGCAGCGCATTGATGTGATTGACAATGAAACCGGCCAACTTTTGAAAAGTTATAACGGAACTGAGCTTGAAATTTCAATGCTAACACCGAAAAATGGGACAGGCAATTCCGCATTGTATGCGTGGATACAGGTTAATGGATCGCAAAAATCAATTTCCCACAGGGCTTATTTTAGTGGCGGGGATTCTGGCAATGAGATTGAGATTGATGGGGCGCCTCTTGCGGTGAAAGATATACCTGTGATTATTGCCCCTCCGCTCAGGGGAAAGAACTGGATTTCCATTGCAGGGCCGTCTAATTCAGCGATCACCGGAATTCACAGGCGCGCGATTTTCAAGCGCAAGGACATGCACTATGTTTCCCAGCGCTATGCCATTGACTGGTCGCAGGAAGGGGAGAGCGGGATGATTTACAATTATAGCTACGCTAGAAATGAGGATTTCTACGCCTATGGCCAGGATGTGCTGGCAGTGGCGGATGGGACCGTGGCGGATGTGAAGGACGGGGCGCCGGACAATATTCCTTTGCAAAAACCGGCGCTGCAGGAGCAGGATTTAGGTGGCAACACCATTATGCTGGATATTGGAGGAGGAAATTACGCGTTCTACGCGCACCTGATGCCCGGGAGCATTCACGTGAAACAGGGGGATAGGGTGAAGCGCGGGGATGTGATTGGAAAAATAGGGAATTCGGGAAACACACTGGGCCCGCACCTGCATTTCCAGATTGACAGCGGCAGTGATTTCATTTACTCGGATGGGATTCCCTATGAGTTTGAATCGTTCGGGCTGCAGGACCATGCCTTTAATTGGATGGATGCGGCTGTTCGGAATTATTCCTGGAAATGGGATGGCTCGGATGAAATGCGCACAATGCAAATGCCTGCTGACGGGGATGTGGTGGATTTTGATTTGACTGCGCCCGGGAAGGGAAATGTTACTGATTAAAAGTTTAGCAGTGTAAACGAGATGGGAGTGGTGTTTATGGGAATGAGCAAAAAGGACATCGGCAGGAGAAGGGGGAATATCAAATCCAGGATAGATGAGCTGGAGCCCAAGGCACGGATGGACCCGCTCAAGAAACATCCGGAGATACATGAGGAGCTTGCCAAATTGAAAAAAGAGCTTGCAGAAACCGGCTAGGCAACTGGCTTGCGAGGTGAATCTTATGTGGATTAGCTGTGATAAGGAAAAATACGGCGCAGGAGACGAGGTCAAGGTGGAAATCGGCATGGGCCTGGGAAAGCAGGTCAAGGCGCGGGGATTGTACGCGACCCTGGTGTGCATGGAAAGGGAGCGCATCAGCAATTCCCGGGTTATGGACCAGTATGACTATGACAGGCAGAAGGAAATGGGAATTGTAAAATCAACCAATGTCTACACCGAGACAAGGGAAGAAACGCGCGAACGCTTCAAGCAGGAGAAGAAGGTTTCAGGCCCGGGTTTTTACAGCGAGGAAACATTCAAAGTGGCGTTTACACTTCCCGCTGATGCTCCACCGACCAGCCATGAATTCGGCCATGATAGTAAGATAACGGAATGGAAAATCTTGTTGAAATTGGATATTCCCATGGCCCCGGACAAGAATGACGAAGTGGAAGTTTTTGTTACCGGGCTTGGCGGCTATGACTAATTAATAGATCAGCCATAGCGGAGCTTTAGAGAAACAAGGGCGAACACCAGCAGCAGGCTGGCCGCGTTTGCCGCTATTATGGGGATGCTGTTTACCCAAATCCCGTGAATGAGCCAGAGCATGTCCCCGAGCACTATGATCGCCAGCATGGCTATGGAGAGATCGGTTGTCTTTTTTGTTTTGAGGCTGTGCAGGACCTGGGGGATGAATGCCGCGGTTGTGCAGCAGCCGGCAGCCAGGCCGGTTATTGTGACTAAATCAATCATTGCAAAACACCAATCGCCCTGCAGGGGGCGCCGTCTGAATTTTCCAGCTTTAAGGGGAGAATGCAGCAGAAGAACCTTTTATCAATTAGCTTTTCTAAATTCGTGAGGTTTTCAACTATTGGAATGTTGTTTTGAAAGAAAAGGTGATGGATTTCGTAGGGGGAAGAATCTGGAGAAGGGGAATCAATGCCGAATAATTTGATTTTCTTTTTTATTAGCTCGCGGGCTGTTTGCGTGCCGATTTGCGCCTTTGCATTTGCACCTGTGCAGAAAAGAACAATGTCGCCTGGTTTTACTTGCGCGAGATTTGGCGGAATTGATTTTTTGCTTTCGCTTGTTTCTCCCCTTGCATCAATCACCACTGCCTCTCCGCACAAATTTTCCAGCGGAATTTCATGCAATTTTTTCCCGCTTGCCAGCATGTGAAACGGGGCATCGATGTGAGTGCCGATTTGCGTTGTGATGGTGAATTTCTGCTCGTTCCAGCCGTCTTTCTCAATGGATGCCAATTGTTCGAATTTTGGCTTGGGGGTGCCGGGGAAAACAGGAGTCCGTTCGTTCAGGGGAAGGGCGAGGTCTATGATTTTCATGGAAAGAGTTCTGAAGGAAAAGCTAAATAGCCGGATGCCTAAAAGAGAATCAAGATGATGTGATTAGTTTTGTTGAGCTCCCTCCGCGAGGCGGGGGCGATGATGAGAAACTGGAGCACTGATTAGCTATTTCAAGTTTTTCTTCGGAGATATAGGCTAATGATAAGGAAAATTTACGCAGTCAACATGCTGGATGCGTTCATAAACGGCTTCGTCTATGTAGGCTTGCCACTGCTTTTGAGCGAAAGGGGAGTCGACATCGCGGCCATAGGGCTGGTGCTTGCGCTCGGCCCGCTGGTAAAAAATATTGCCCGGGTCCTCTCCGCGTCCCTTGCGGACCAGGTGGGATTCACGAAATTCTACATCATGAATTCAGCTTCGCTCGGGCTGGGGCTCCTGATGTACAACCTTGCCTGGTGCGTTCCCGCCTACGGGGTGGGAAAGATTTTTGACGGGCTGAAGGATGCGTCCATGTGGGCGGTGAACAGGGCGAGCGTGATCAGGGCGGTCGGGGAGAAAAACGCGAAAGCTCATTTGACAAAACTGGCCTCGTACAGGACCCTTGCCATGAGCGCTGGAATGCTGATGCTCGGGTTGCTCTCGCACTTTTTCGGGATAATAACCGCGTTCAAGATAGTTTTGGTTGCGGCGCTTGCATCGCTGGTGGTTTCATTTTCCATGAAGCCCAAGGCCCTGGGGCACATGAAAGCCTCGGCTTCCAAAACTTTGGCAAACCTGGAAGTGCGGGGAAGAAGCAGGCTGTTCTACTGGACCGCGGTGATAATGGCAGGAGGAACGGCGGGCTACTGGGTTTTGCATTACCTCGCCTTTCCGCTTTACCTGAAGAATTCGCTTGGCTATGGCAATGAAACAATCGGGGCACTCTATGCCGCGTATTTCCTTTTGCTGGGCGCCACCGCATACCTGATGGCAAGATTCAAATCGTCCTATAGGGTTGCTGCTGTCATAGTGCTGCTGTTCTACTCGGTTTCGGTTGCGGGGATACCGCTTCTGGGAAAGGAGTATACGCCGTTGCTATTCCTGCTCGCGGCGATTGGCGATGGAGCCGGCCTGATTTTCTGGGAAAGCGTGGTCTTCAATGTGGCCAGGAAGAGCAGGAATGTTTCCAGTGATATCGCGGTCCTGCACATACCCAGCGAAGCCAGCATTTTCGGAGCATTCATACTCGGAGGGGTGGCGATAGAGCGGTTCGGGTTTGTGAATATTTTCTTTATCCAGGCAGCGCTCATGGCGTTGTATGCGCTCGCCAGCGTGATTGAACTGGAAAAATCAGGTTGCTTTACTGCGGATAACTAGGATGAGAGATTAGGAGATAGCGAGATTATTGGTAAACGAGCAGTAGATTATTTCAGCATTTTCTCGAGCTGTTTTTCTATTTCAGCAAGCACTATCTTGCCATGGTCTTTGCGGACCTTGATGCTTGCCGCAACATCATGGCCTCCGCCTGATTCAATCGCTTCCGGCATTTCCTCTTTTAGCGCTGTGATTAATTTGTTTGCTGAAAAGCCTGCCTGCTGCGCTTCGGTGTTTGCGCGCACTGAAATGGTTTTTCCACCATAGCCAAAGGTGACTATTGGCTCTCCTGGCTTTTGCGATTTGAGATGGTCATGGATTACTCCACAGGCTTTTCCTGAGCTGGGAAAGCCACCCCTCTTGGACCAGCTGGAGATGTTCGCGAAATTCACGTTCACTTTTCCGATTTTTACTTTTCTTGCCTTTTCGCTCCCAATCTTCCCGATTTCTTCCAAAAGCCCGTTCACTTGTGAATATATTGTGAGCAGCAGCTTGCTGTCTTCCAGCACCTGCTCGTAGAATTCCAAATTGTTTGGGGCGTTCATGTAAGTGCAGGCGTAGTCCAGGACAAGGGCTTTTCGCTTGGCATCGTCATTGGGTGTGACCGCATGGCTTTTGTCACCTGCGCACGAGACCATTTCAAGCTCGCTGATTTGCTTTGCATCCACTTTGCCGCTTAGGCGCGCAACCTGGCATGCGAGATAGCCTGCGGGAATTTCGCTGCTGCCGCCGAATTCGAATGGGGCGCAATAGCAATGGGCAAGATCTTTCATGTTCACTTTTGTAGGGTGATGGTCAATAACTAGAATTTTGTTGCCAGCTGCCTTGGCTATCTTCAATCCTTCAACGCTTTCCGCGTTTGCTCCGCAGTCAACTATTATTACCAGGCCACGCGAGCCTCGCAGGAAATTCAAATCGCGCAAAGCGCTCCCTGCCTCGTAGAACGCGGAATTATTCTGCGAGGCATAAATCTTGTTGCAATCGAATGCGTAGAGGGTTTTTTCAATCGCCAGGCCGCCGGAAATCCCGTCCGCGTCATTGTTGTAGCGCAAAATCACCGTCTGATGCTGGTCGCAGGCCTGCCGGATCAGCCCTAGGGCTTCCTTGAAAACAGGCTGCATTGCCTCAAGCACTTTGCGCGTCTCTGCCATGTAAAGACTTTTTAATGAGGTAATTATAAAACAGTGATTATGTCGAAACTACGCGAAAAATTGCAGTCGTCAAAGTTCATTTTGACAAGCGAAATATCGCCGCCCAGGAGCGCAAGCCTGGAGAAGTTCCGCGCTGAGGCGCGCCAGTGCACTGCCGATGCGATTAATGTGACTGATTATTCAGGCGCTTTGCAGACCATGAGCGGGCTTGGCGCTTCGATTGCGCTCATGCAGGAGAAGAAAGAGCCAATATATCAAGTGACTGTAAGGGACAGGAACACGCTTGGCTTGCAGGGGGATCTGATTGCTGCAGGTGCGTTTGGCATTGAAAATATTCTCGCGCTTACTGGAGATTCTCCACGAATTGGGGATCAGAAGCAGGCAAAGCCGGTCTATGAAATTACCAGCGTGGATTTGGTGAAGCTGTGCTTGCTTTTGAATAAGGGGGAAACGCTTGGTGGAGTGAAACTGAAAGTGCCGACTAAATTCTGCGTTGGGTCTGCGCTTACTCCTGGGCACCGGGATTTGAAAAATGAAGTTTCTAAGATGCAGAAAAAAATTGATGCTGGAACGCAGTTTTTCCAATCGCAGCCGCTGTTTTCCAGGGGCGAGATTGAACGCTTTGTTTCTGAGTATGAGAAGCATTCGGGCGAGAGCGCGAAAAAGATGCTGAAGCTTAGCATTATTGGGGTTTTGCCGCTCCATGACTTGAGTGTGATGCCGATTCTGAAATCTTTGCCATGCTTGTTTATTCCGAAGGAGCTTGAGGAAAGGATGAGTGTAGCGCAGAAGAAGGGGAAACTACGAGAGGAAGCCAAGGCGCATGCCATTGAACTGGTGGACGCGATAAAGGAGATTGGATTTGCCGGAGCGCATGTTTTGCCCATGGGAGATGTCAGGCTGTTTGAGGAAATTAAGAAGGAAGTCTAGCGCTTCTTCAGTGTCTCTGCGGCTGCCGCATGGGCCTTTGCGGTTGTCCAAAACCTTTCTGCGGCTTGATGTGTTTTTGAATCCGGGATGGATGTGTCCGCTTCAATTGTTCTAGGAGCTCAAGTGAAATTAACCTCTTAGCTTCAATGCGTCGTTGATTCCTCAGCCATAGCTCTCCGTCCAATGCCGTGAGCTTTATGCAATCCTTGTCAGGCCTGAAAAATGGATTATGCCTGAACATGAATTCGTTCCGCTTGTTTTTGCGCATGCTCGCTGTAACCCATATTTCTTTAGACCCGCTCTCATAGATGTCCGCAGAATAGCAATCCTTGGTGCTGGGAGCCAGGCGGGCCAATTCCTGCTTTAGTTCCTTTTCAGTGAGGTTGTCGATCTCTGTGCGGATTGCGCGCGCTGCCCTTGACTGCTTTCCGATATTGCGCCCGGTTATGAGTGAATCCAAACTAGGCAAACGGGATGCTACTGCTATGATAATTACTGCAATCGCACCGAAGAAAAAAATATCGCCTATGTTTTTGACTTTCATTAGATCACATTTAATTGCTGTGCTTAGGGCCATGTCTAGCAAGCGTGTTGTGTATCTTCTTGGCTTTTAGTGCTTATAAGGATTTTGCGCCTGAGAGGCATAAACCGCTTAAATAACTTTAGGGGGTAAATGGGAATTAAAAAGAAAGTAACGTAAAATGATTTTGGGTTTTTGGATGGGATTTGCGGTTGACACTTCGTTTGTGGCCTGGGCCATTTCCTTTTTCACATTGCTCGGGGATATTTTCCTTGCCCTTCTGCTGGCGCATTTTATCTGGATATCTATTCTGAAAAAGAAATCTCCGGAGTTCGTTGCTCCTGTAAAAAAAGTTATTCTGGCTAATTCGCTGGCATTCGCATTCCTGGTTGCGCTTGCAGCAACCCTCGGAAGCCTTTTCATGTCAGAGGTGGCGCACTACCCTGTCTGTTCCCTGTGCTGGGTGCAGAGGGTGTTCATGTATCCGCAGGCTTTGCTGCTTGGTGCGGCGCTTTTTGCCAACTACAGGAAACTCGCTGCGCTTTCGATTCCCATGAGCGTTCTCGGGGGAATGATTTCGGTTTACCAATATTCTGAGCAAAGATTTGCTGAAACAGGGCAGCAGCTTGGCTCGTTAAGCGTATGCTCGGCCACTGGCCCTTCATGCGCTTCCACTCCGTTTCTTTATTTTGGGTACATAACGATTCCGCTCATGGCAGTGACTGCCTTTGCTCTTATAATTTGTTTTGTCCTAATCTCTAGGGGATACGATGGAAAAAACTGAAAAATACAAGCACTTCGACCACAAGGCGGACGTCCTTTACGAGGCCTATGGCAAGAACCTTAGCGAAGCGATTGAGAACGCGGCCCAGGCGATGTTTGATGTGATTGGAGAAGGTGGAGTGAAAGAGAAAATGGAGATTAGGGAGAAAACGAAATCAATTGATGAATTGGTTGTGGCGACCCTTTCCGCGTGTTTAACGGAATCAGAGATTGGCGAATTCATTCCGCGCAAATTTGAAGTGAAAAAACTGGATGAGAAGAACTGTGAAATTTCAGGAACTTTGTATGGGGATAAAAAGGGGAAAATGAAAATGAGCGTGAAAGCTGTCACTTTCCATGAGTTTCAAATCAGAAAGGAGAAAGGGAAAGTGAGCATACGGGTTTTGCTGGACATATAACGCTAAAGCAACTTTAGTTTGGAAGTAAATTTGTCTATTATTGCATCCTCAGCAGGGCCGATTCCGAGTGCGATTATTGTTCCTGGCTCAACCTGTGTGTGGCCTGCATCTTTTATGAGCGCGGCTGGCGCCTGTTTTTTTGCCATTTCAAACAGTTCGACTATTTCCCTTTCGCTCTCGACTTTTACGACTATTTTCTTCTGCCCGCCCTCTTCCCATTGCTCGACCAGTTCGGGGTTTTCGCGCTTTGCTTTTTTGTAAGCTTCCAGGGAAGCGTGTGCTACATGGGCCGCAATTTTCCCCTTGCCGATGTTCAGGTCATTCCTGACGACTATTACCTGCTTGACTTCTGCCATAGGGGAGATTTGGCAGGGGGATTAAATAATAATTAGCCTGTCTGCTGGCGCTTGCTTGCTGCGCTAGGGGTTGAGAAAAAGAAAAGAAGAAGGAAAAATTGGTGCTAGGGAGTAGGAGCGGACGAGGTGAAATCTTTTGCTGCGGCAAACGCAGTGTCCAAATCCGAGTAGCACACAAGAATCTTTTCCAAGCTGGCAATCCCGATTGCTTGGCTAACCCTGTTATTTACGCCCACCAATCCAAAGAATTTGCCGTCCTTCTTGGCTTGGGTTGCGTAGCCGACTAGCCTTCCAATTCCAGGGCTTCTAATTTCCGGATTTAAGGAGAAATCCACGATTAAGCCGTGACCCACCAAAGGCAAAAGCTGCTCGTCCAACTTATCTGGCCACCCCACAGTGCTCTCGATTTTTGGCAACTTCGCCACAACAACCATGCCCTGGTCGGAAATCTCCAAAGTCTTTCCGAGTTCCAGTGGTATGTTGAATACTTTTGGCGCTGAAGTTTCGTCAAAAAGCTTTTTTGTGTGTTTGAGAAGCTCGGCGTCTTGAGGCGATTTCAGAACTTCTTCCTGGTACCTGACCGCCCTGCCCAATTTCTCCTTGACACTTGCCGCAGTCTTGACCGGGTTCACCCCAAATGGATCCAGATTATGCACTTTATAGTCTACATCAGGCACTTGTTGCACATAACCTACGCCAGGTAAAAGCGGATGGGGAGTGATGCCTTCCCCTCCCAGCGCAACACGAATTGCGGAAAGAGTATACTTTACCTTTATGTCCGTAGGCCCGACATTTCCAGTATTAACTGCAAGAACCAAAAGCTTCTGGCCTTTGGTGGAGCCGAGCAGGTCTAGGAGCTTCGGCAGATCCTGGCCGCCCACGTCTGGCCTGAAATCAGTGGTGGAGCCCGCGTCCATTCCTTTTAATGTGGTGGTGGCGCCGGTTCCCTTAAGCGATTCTATCCATGCATAGGCGAGTGCCCCGTTAAGAGGATTTCTGTATTTGGAGGCGCTCCTTCTGCCGTCATACATGACCATTACAGGAGGGTCAAAATGGTTCCTGTTGATGGTGATGATTACATTAAGCTCGGCCCAGGCTCGGGGATCATAATTTTTAAAAGCGTCCCAGGGAATCGCAGCTCTTCCGTTTGTACAGAAAGTTTCGTCCATGGTGTCTGGAACCAATAGGTCTACGCCGTTCTTATTTATGATTTTCCATGCAACGCTTTCCATAACCACCCGCGGGTCGCCCAACTCCCGCATTTCAGGGCCGCCGGTCTTGGCAAATGAACCGCCTCGCTCCCAGGCGTAAGCGCCCCCGGAGGATTCGGAATAGTCTGCCCTGTCGTCGCCCATCAATATCTTGAACAGATTAAAGGCGATAGTGCTTTTTCCGCAGCCGCTTGGGCCCAGTACAACTGCACCGAATAACTGGTTGTTTTCTTCAATTATGCCCTGGGCGGCGTGCAATGGGAGGTACTCCAGAAAATATGCCGCGTCCCAGGATAGCATGAAGTTGGATTTTTTGAAATAGCCGGTATAGGTTTGGTTTTCAAGGTTGACTATCCTGTCCTCTGTGAGGATTCTTATTCCTCCGTCCGTATCGGTTGGGTTTGATAGGATGATAAAGTCGGGCTCTCGGGCCATCTGCTCCGGGGTATCCGCGACTTTCAGAGTTTTTGCAACCATTAAAATATTCGCAAGAAGTGATTTTGGGCCCACAAACCTGGTCTTTGTTTCAAGAGGAGTCCCTTCCCCCCCAATCAGATCGACAACTGCGTACGCATCTGGCTTAAAATTGAAAAGCTGCATGGTCTTGGCGAATTTGCCGTAGTCTACTTTTTCATCGATTGGCCGGTCGTAGGGGGTCATTATCCGCCCGGCGCCTCCGCCCCTGCCAGTATGCGCCTGGTGGAACATTCTCCTGCCATCCGCAAGCTTGATGATTCTGGAATCATGGGCATCGGTGAGGGCGTCGAGCTCGGCCATGCTTTTCGGGTTGGCAGCTCCCTTTGAAATCAGCGCTTCGGAGAAATTTAAGAGTTCGTAAAACTTTGCAAAAGAAGCGTCAGGGAGCCTGGCTTTTATGAATCGGTCTATCATTTCGCTCCGATTATGTGGAACAACACCTGATGGATAAACTCCGTTCCTAAGAAGGTTTTGTTGAATCATCTAAATCCACCTCACCAATTTACAATTGCGATGTGGTAGTTTAAATATATTTGTACTATAGGATTTTTACCTAGGGATTTTTCATAGGCAAGTGATTTTTAGTGCGAAAAATTTGTGAGTGTTCACCAGCACCAAACCCTGGGCTCTTTTTTATATTACCTGGGCAAATAGTCCTTTGTGTACGAAAGATTGGCGGAGATTGTGAAGGGAATCGAGGAGCTGGAAAGGCAGAGGGGCGAGCTTTCGGAGAGATTGAGGAGCAAGAGCGAGCTTTTCCCAGAAGCGCTGGAAAAGGAGCTAACCAAGAAGATTGAGCCCAAGAAACTTAATTTGAAAGTGGCTGCGGTTGACGGGGGATTGCTCGCGCAGGAATTCCATGGGTTTGACCTGGTTGTGGCAAGGGCTGTTGCTGTTTTGTTTGAGTACCAGGATTCGTTGCTGGCAGGGCACAAATACCACCCAAGGGCTTTTGCTGAAGTTGAAATTGACGTGATGTCCGCCCTAGAATCGCATGACTATAATTGGCACAAGGGACTGTTTAGGCTGAAAAAAGAATTGGAAATCGCCTGCGAAGGGGTGGAAAAATTCGAGCCCGAGTTCATGCTGCTTGACGGGTCGATTGTGCCGCTGGTTTCGGACAAGCCTGCGGATGATTCGCCTGTGCACGGAAGCTATGTGCAGGTTATTTCGCTTTACAAGAAATTGTACGAGACCTGCGAGAAAAAAGGATGCACGCTTGCAGGGGTGATAAAGGACTCGCGCGGAAAGAGGTTTGTTGAAATCCTGCAGAAGAAATTCCGCGATGAGAGAATTTTAGAGAAAAGCAGTGATACTAGTTTGATTCATTTTCTTTTGAAAACTGGGGAAAGGACTTTTGCATTCAACTATTCAGCCGACCCTGCGAAAAACCAGGTTCTCAGGGATTTGTCAGAGTGGGGGAGAAAAATCAACGCGTTTTACATCAAGCCCGTGGAAAAGGACAGGCCGCTGAGGGTTGAATTTTTGGATGGAAAACATTCGTTTGATGAAATCGCTTCGGTGATTTACTCGCTTTCAAGAATCAACAAGAATTACGGCTATCCGGCTGTGCTGATTGAAGCGGATATGAGGGCCGCGCTGGACAAGGTGGAATTGGAAAGGGCGTACCGTGAACTTTTTATGAAATTGGGGATGCGGTCGTCGATTATGCCGCTGAGACGGGATTCGCGGCCGTTCCGGTAAAAAGGCGCGAGGCGGGAGAAGGGCGGGCAAGCGGAGATAACTAATATAAAGCGAGTGAGAAATAGGTGCAAGGTGGTTTTGATGCGTTTCGCAGCAGCAATATTCTTCGTATCTATTTTGGCAATTTTTATTTACGCTGAAGTGCCCGAGCATGCGCCAAGCTTGGATTCCAAATGCGGAGCAGGCTGGCAGTGGTCGCGCGGCATTGCCGGCTGCGCCCAGGCCGACTGCCCTGCGGATGTGGGAAGGACTTATACTTATGGCTGCAAATGCCCGGAAGGGAAAAAGTGCTGCTATGAAAACCAGCTCATGAAATCCGTGATTGATTCGACTGGCTATTGCCCAGGTGAAACTCCGCCGGTTGCGGAAATGACAGGAGTAATCAGCGCAGTGCAAGGGGACGTGGAGTGCAGCACCGATGGCGGGAAAACTTTCGCGCCCTGCGGGGTTGGCACGAAAATAAAGAAAGGAGATTATGTGTCAACTGGATTCGGGTCAAGCGCAACGGTAAATTTCAGCTATGGAAGCGTTCAGACTTATTCGACCACCCAGTTCAGAATAGATGAATACTCGAACGCGAGCAATATTGAAAGAACGCAGATGTTCCTGCGCGTTGGCTCGGTTGCCGCAAGAATCGAACGCCACACCAATGCGATAAGAAGCGATTTCTCAGTGGTTACTCCGACCGCGAGCTCGAGCATACGCGGGAGCGCGATGGATGTGAGCTATGACAATGAGACCAATGTGACAACCGTGACTGTAACCGAGGATGTGGCATTTGTAAAAGGGGTCAATGATGGCGCTGAAGTGCAGGTTTCGCAGGGAGAAACCTACCAGGCAGCTTCTGATGGGAATGCGGTGAAAAGCGAAACTCCGAACGGAACAGGCAGAACGGACACGGGAACTGGAAGCGGAACTGCTAATGGGAATGGAAGCAATGAAGGAACAACTGGCGCCAAAGGCAAGATGTGCGGAATCATTTTCGTGCCGCTCGCGCTGCTGGCGGGAATTTTAATTGCGAGAAGGAATTAGGGGGGCCATTGGCACTTTTCTTCCCTTCACCAGCAACAACCCCTGCTCATTCTTTTAAATAGCCTTTTGCCCTAATTTCTGCCTATGGCGAACAGCGAGCTAGGAACCGTAATTTCCACTTTCGAGGGGCCCACTACTGCGAACTTTGCGTTTGTGATTTCCAATACCAAGGTGAGAAAGGGGCAATTCGTGCAGACGCAAACTGAGGATGGACTGCTAATTGGAATGGTGCTCGAGATTACGCGCGCGAACAGGTATTTTGAAAGGGCCGAGTCTGTTGCTGAGTATGAGAAGAATTCCAGCATGGTTGCCAGTTTTCCAACCCAGGATTGGGAGTATGTGATTGCGAACACCAAGGCGCTGGGGCTGTTCAAGGACAGGAATTTGATAAGGTCTACTTTCCCGGCTGCGCCTGGAGCAAAAGTGCATGAAACCGATATTGACATGCTCAGGGAATTTTTGGGATTTGTGGAGAACGGGCTGAATATTGGAAAACTGCAGAACCATGATGTGGAAGTGAAACTTCCGCTGAATAATCTGTTTCAAAAGCACTTGGCAATGCTCGCAATGAGCGGTGCCGGGAAATCTTACCTGGCTTCGGTGATATTGGAAGAATTATTGGACAGGAAGCCAGAGTACGGAAGGCTGTCCGTAGTTGTGGTGGATGTGCACGGAGAATACCTAGGCTTTAAGCAGGGGGCCTATGCTGATAGGACGAGCGTGTTTGACGGGAGAAAAATCAGGGTTGGATTGCACAAGGTTTCTCCGCAGATGCTGTGCGAATTTTTGCCTGAATTGAATTCTGTGCAAAGAAGGGAGATTTCAAAAATAATGGGCGAGCTGCGGGCAGAAAGAAAGGAGATGGGGACCGCCTATGGAATGCCGGATTTGATTGCAAGGATTGAGCAGGCGGACATGAACAAGGCGGTGAAATCCTCGCTCGTGGGCTGGCTGCTTGAATTGGATACTTACAAATTGTTTGGAAAAGGGGATTACCCGATAATGGATGAGCTGTGCAGGCCCGGGAGATTGTCGGTTCTTGATTTGAGCGATCTGGACAGCCAGAAGAAAAAGCAATTGATTGTCGCTTATTTTGCAAAGAAACTTTTCAGGCAGAGGAAAAAGGGGAAGATTCCACCATTTGCGCTGCTGGTTGAGGAGGCGCACAACTTTTGCAGGGAAAAGGCAAAGGCGAGCATGTCAATTTCAAAGCCGATTATTGAGACCATTGCGCGCGAGGGAAGAAAATTCGGAGCGAGCCTGATTTTGGTTTCCCAAAGGCCGGTCCAGTTGTCCACTACTGCGCTGAGCCAATGTAATACTAACATTTTCCTGAGGGTGACAAATCCCTATGACATCAAGCACATTGCTGAAAGCTGCGAGGGGATTGATTTCAGCATGCAGAATTCCATTACTTCTTTGAGAGTGGGAGAGGCGCTGATTGTGGGTGAGGCGGTTTCGCACCCTATTTTTGTGAAAGTGAGAAAACGAAAGAGCGTGAAATCGTCCAAGGGAGAGAGTTTGGAAACCCTGGCAAAGAAGTTTGAGGAAATGGAAGTAAAGAAAAAAGAAGACGTAGAGGCGTTCATATAGAATTTAGAGAGTGAAAAAATGAAAGTCTGCAAAATCTGCGGTGGAAAATATAAAGCAAAAGGGCTGTGCGAAAAACATTACAATCAAACCCCGGAAGCGAAAGCAAAACACAGAGAGTATATGAGAAAATATTACCATAAACCAGACATAAAGGAGAAATGGAGCTTACGTGCCAGGAGATATTATCAAACTCATAAACAAGAGATACTTGAACAAGTGCATAGGTACGGCAAAAGTCAAAGATGCAAAGAAAAAAGACGTTTGTTAAGGAAAAAATGGAATGAAAACCCAAAAAAAGTAGAGCAAATAAAAAACGGACGATTTAAACACCGACACACAGAAAAATATCGTTTAACAAGAAAATTAAATGTCCAAAAACGGAGAGTTAAACTAAAAACTTTGAACCCGATAAAAGCAAAAGATTGGCTGGCAATTCGCAACTTTTCACCATTATGCTCCATGTGTGGGCGTTTTGTCGAGTGCAAAAACCTAACACTTGATCACATTATTCCGATCAGCAAAGGCGGCACTAATGACAAAGAGAATATCCAAGCATTGTGTAGTTTGTGTAATCGTCGCAAACATAATTTTGTGAATGAAGAATTAGAAGCAACAAAACTCATTATGCAAATTTGCGCCTCAAAATAGAACACCGACAGAAGCTTTTATATAAACCAAAGCAAAAATTTGCTTGGTGCTTCACATGGGAGTAAACGAAATTCGCACTGATTTTATAGGAAGAAAAGTGATCATAGCCGACAACAGGGGAAAAAGGCCGCAGGATTTCACAAAAAAGGAAACCGTTACCATGGTGAGCACCCCTGAAAACTGTTTTTTCTGCCCTGGGAATGAGCACATGACCCCTCCGGAAATTGACAGGATTGAGGAAAACGGGAGATGGACAGTGCGGAGCTTTCCGAACAAGTTCAATGCCGTTGGCAAGGAATTCCCCAATGCCTACGGCGTCCATGAAGTGATTGTGGAAACAGAAAGCCATTGGACGAGATTTTCCGAGCTTCCGGTTGGGAAGATTGCGCTTACGCTGGAGATGTACAGGAGAAGGATTGCAGCACTGAGCGAGATGGACCGGATTGCGAATATCCAAATTTTCAAGAATTCGGGGATAAGCGCAGGCGCGTCCCTGGCGCACGAGCATTCGCAGCTGATTGCCACGGAGATTATTCCGGAGATCGTTGAAAGGGAGCTGAAAGTGATTACGCACAGGGACGAATGCCCGCTGTGCGAGATGGTGCGCAATGAGAAAGAAAATGCGGTTTACGAGGATGCGGACTGCATTGTGATTGCGCCCCAGGCCTCGCGCTTCCCCTTTGAATTCTGGCTTATTCCGAAAAAGCACATGAAAAGCCTGGCTGGCGCGAGCAACGGGCAGCGGGGAAGCCTGGCAAAGGGGCTGAAAGACCTGCTGGAAAAGGCGGATTTGGTGCTGGGAAAGCCGGACTACAACTTCTGGCTCCACGACGGGCCGGTGCATGCCGAGGACTTCCATTATCACCTGGAATTCGCGCCCAGGGTGTCCATGTGGGCCGGCTGGGAATACGCCTCGGACATACCCATAAACAGGATGCCGCCGGAGCTGGCTGCCAAATTCTTCCAGAGCTAGTTCTATCGGCGATAAACACAGCTACGACACGGGCTCTGCAGAAAACATCTGCGGCAGCAATGCGCCCAGCGCTGCCGCCAACTACGCGGCGACTTTCTCGAGAAAGTCGGTCGCCCTCGGGGGCGACTGCCCCAGGAACCGCGGGCGCAGCGCTGTTTTTGGCGGCATTGCTGCCAACGATTTCTACAGAGCCTTCGACAGGTGCCGAAATACTAACCTTTTATATACTTGTTCGACCACAATATATACGTGGTGGGGTTAGCATTATGACTAGTCCAAAAGTTCAGAAAATTCAAGCTTCACCCGAAGGGCTGGACAGCCAGAAGGCGATAGCCAAAAGGCAGATTGTTCCCATTGAAGGAACATTTGAAGCCGCGAAGAGCGTTGCCACTATTTATGAATTCAAGTCTGAAATGCACCGGAAGCAGCAGATGGAAGCCGAGGAAAGGCACTCGCTCAGGGAAAAGGTTTCCAAGAGGATTAGGACCGAGAAACAGGGCGAGTTTGTTATTGAAACAAGAAAACCAAGCAAAAGCTCGGGCCTGATTTACAATCAAATTGTCAAATTTGTGCTTTTGAACAGGAGCGAACTGAAGGGAGTTTCGGATATTGAAAACTGGCAGCTCAGGATGGTTGTCGGAAACAACATAATTTTCAGCACCGGGAAAGGGATGGTAATCGGGCTGGTTGAGTTCGGGAAAATGGACGAATTCACCCTAAGGGGACGAATGGAGCAACTGCGCGCGCTCAGGGACAATGGCGCACCGATGCTCGAGCCCATTGGCTATGCAAAGACTTCCGATGGGAAACTTTTCATGATTCACAGTCTGGATTTTGATAACCTGACCACCATAAGCGACCCGCACCTGTTCACTGAAGAGCAGGGGGTGGGGCTTGCTAAGAAAATCATTGGCGCGATTATGCACCTGAAGACATTCGAAACAATGCACGGGGCGCCGAGGCTTTCGAACACCTTCGTGATTGAGGAGGAAAAGGAATTGAGGGTTATGTTTATTGGAACCCCGTACACGCAGAAAGTCCAGGAGGGACAGAACCAGCTAAAGGATTTCGAGCCTGAGATTTTCTTTGCATTGGCAGGCATGCTTAATGCTGGTGTTCTCCAGGGGATGTACCTGGTCCCGGAAATTCTTCAGGACTGTTACGGTTCAAAGAAATCTATTCCAATTGATGCGATTAGGAAAATCCAGGGGTACAGAAAATTTGTGCGCGACAATGCAAAGCCCGGAAGGCTGGTTCCTGTGATCGAGTACAAGGAAGCGCGGACCGATGGAAGGGAAGAGCGCGTGGCGTAATTAGTCTGGCGTTTATTCTGCGTCAGTTGATTTCTTCTCTGCTTGTTTTTGCTTTTCCGTTTCTTTTGCTTCGGATTTTTGCCAGAATTTTTTTGCCAACAGCTCCGGCTGGGCTGAGATTATGTAGTCGAAATCCTTGGGAAAGCATTTGGAATAGTTCTGCCAGGCGAACCTTTCATCCAGGAAAACTATGAGCCCTTTGTCGTTCTCGCTCCGGACGCATCTTCCCGCCGCCTGGAGGCCTTTGATTATTGCAGGGAAAAGATAGCCGTATTCCCAGCCTTTTCCGAATTTCTTTTCGCAATAGTCAATCACTGCCTGCACTTCAATGGACATTTCTTCCAGGGCAATGCCGACTATTACCGCGCATTTGAGCGAATTGTTTGCGTAATCAAGCCCTTCGCTGAGGCTGCCGCCCTGGACCGCGAAGATGACGGAATTGTCAGCGGAATTGAATTTGTGGAGAAGCTCGCGCATTTCGTGCGGAGTCATTTTCTCGTTCTGGGTCAGGATTTGCTTGCTGGTGATTATGAGTGGCGCAACGCAGCGTAGAACTTTGTAGGAAGGGAAAAAGACTGCCGCATTGCCAGGGGTTTCATTAACCACTTTGCCCGCGACCCCTGCGAGCTTGGAGTATTCTTCCGCTCCGCGCTTTCTATATTGGGTGCTGGCAGTGGTGGTGATTATGTTCAGGCGGTTCAGGCGCGGAAACGGGGATTTGTATTCCTTGAGAATTGCGCGCTCAACTCCTAAAATGTCACGGTGCATTTCTAATGGAACAAGCGTTCCGCTCATGAGAATGCTGGAGTAGCATTGGTTTAGAACAGGGGCAGTGGCAACGCGGGCATCCAGGCAATTTTTTGAAAGTGCAAAATTCCGTGAGCGGAGAACGCGGATGTGCGTGTCGCTTTCCTCGTCCCAGGAAGCCAGGAAGCGCGCAAACTTTATGCACCCGCTCCGGTGGTTTGTTTTTTCAATGAATTCCTTGCCCGCATCCTCAAGCATTGATGCCATGGACTGCTTTTCCATGAAATTGCCGAATAGCTCGATGAACTCCTGGCGCGAGACCAGTTTCTCCTTATTGGCGCCCAAATTTTCTACGCAATGATGCACATAGGCGCGTTCCATCCTCTGGAAAAGAAGGGATTCTGCGTTTAGACCGAGCATTTTCAATTCGCGCGAGCAGCGCTCAATCACTTTTGAATTTATGGTGGTGCTCATTTGCTCCCGCACCCGGTGGGCTAAATTATGGGCTTCATCGACTATTACTATGCAGTTGGAGAGTTTCTTTCCGCTGCGCGCAAGCAGAATTTTGCGGATGTCTGCACGGAAAAGCTGGAAATAATCAGCAACTATCACGCTTGCCCCTGAAGCGTGCTTCATGGAAAATTCATAGGGGCAGGCTTCGGCTTCGCAGGCGCGCTCGAAAACTTCATTATGAAACATGACTTCCTTGTTCATGATTTTTTTGAAAAGAGCGTCCGCTTTCTGCTGCTGGGGAAGGGTGTAGCCGCGCGCATTGGCGAAAAAATCGCAGGTTTCGTTCTGGCGCTTTCTTTCGCAGGAGGGGTAGAAGCTGTCGCTGTCCAGCTCCTGCAGGATTGGATGACCGCACATGTACCGCCTGCCAACCACGTCTGCGCAGGTGATTTTCAGATTGTTCTTTTTGTTTATCCCGTCAATCACTTCAACCGCTATTTTGTGCTGGGAAATTTTTGGAGTGAGAAAGAAAACTGTTAAATTGTGCTCCAGGGCGAAAGTGAGCGCGGCGGAGAGCGATGCGTCTGTTTTGCCTAATCCTAGGGGAGCGTGGCACATTAGATTCTGCTTGTTTTCCAGGGCGCTTGCTATGTCGGAAATCATTTCCTTTTGGAAATCCCTTTGCTTTGCGTGCCTGAAAAGCAGTGGCATAGGTAGAATTTGGGGTGCGAGAATTTAAAACGAAATTCAGCTTGTTGCCGGTAAAAGTAGAGCGCACATTGCTATAACAGAGCCGCTCTACGCGTTCAACATCCAGAGCGAAACAGGCTGCCCAGATGAAGAGCTCGCGATTACTCGCTCGCTCTCATCCTCCGCTCTCGTCCAAAACAGAGGTTGCCTCATTTTTCGCCTTGTCCCTGGTGAACCGGTAGAGTTTTCCGCTTGCCGCATCCTTTAGCGAATCGTCATGGGTGATCACAATTGTCTGCTCCACGATTTTTGGAATGTGCTCGTGCAAAACTGTGGAGAGTGTGCGCACTGCCTCGGAATCCAGATTGTGAGTGGGCTCATCTAAAATCAGCCAGCTCAAATTAGGTGTAAGAACTACCGAGAGAGCTATGCGCATTGCCAAACAGGCGCAGGCCCTTTCGCCTCCGCTGGCAATCCCCTCAACAGCGACCCAATCATCGTTTCTCTTTGATTCCAAAATGTAGTCGTCATCATAGGCCTGAAGCCGGACATCAGTGAAATCTTCGTAGGGGTAAAGGGTTTTCCAAATGCTTGTCATGGAGTAGTTGATTGCCTCTATTAATTGAGTGCGGAGAATTGTCTGGGTTTCAACAACACTGGATTTGAAAACTAGGAGCTGCTGGGCTGTTTCCTCTATTTTCCTTATTTTTCCCTCGAGCGCCTCGGCATTTTTCACTTCTGTTTCCAGGGTGGAGGCAAGCTGGGAAAGCTGCTCTGCCTGCACGTGCAGGCCGGTGATTCTTTCTCCGGATTTGGCCTGAAGCACGCGCAAGTCCTCGAGCGCCTTTCTCACCTTTTCATAGTCGAATTCATTGAAAGTGTTTTTTGTAAATTCTTCCTTTGCTTGAATTAACAGGAGTTCCAGATTCTCTTTCTTTACGGTTAGCTCTTTTATCATTCCCAGTTCGCGCAGCTCCTGCTCGGTCAGGCGCAACTTGTCCTCGAAGGATTCCAGCTCATCCATTTGCTTTCTGAGTTCAGAGGATGCCTTCTGCTCAAGCTGCTGCACCTCTGCCAGGGGCAAGGATGCTTCGGTAACCACTTTCTGCTCTTCTTCCAAAAGCGAAAGCTGGCTTGAAATCTGCTTTGCCTTTTGCAATTGCTGCGAAACCTGCACCAGGTCTTTCTTTAGCTTTGATGAATCTGAGGAGTGAGAATGGAGCTCGTTTTCTTTTTTCTGGAGTATTTCTTTTTTTGCGCTGACCAACCCTGCCTTCTTTTGCTCGCTGAGCTCAGTGTCGCATACCGGGCATTTGGGAGATGGACGTTCCAGTTCTCCGAGAGCTTTTTTGGTTTCCTTGGCAACTGTTTCAGCTGCTGAAAAACGCATTGCCAAATCCTCAATCTTCTCCCTTAGCTCTTTCTCCTGCTTTTCCAGGGAATCTGCTGAGCCGAAAGTTTTGGCCAGTTCCACTAGTTCTGAAATTTTCTTTTTCCTGGCTGCGGAATCCTCTGATGCCTTTTTTGCGAGCGCGAATTTTGAAGAGGCCTCCCTGCTGGCAACTTCCTTTGCGCGCAGGTTCTTTTTTCCCTCGGAAATTTGAGTCTTCAATTCTTCCAGCAATTTTTCCTTTTGCTCAATGGCTCCTGGGATTTGGTGGGGCCGTTTTGTTGCCAGGTCTTTTTTCACTGATTCCAGGCCATAGGAATAGTTGTTCATCCTGTCCCTAAGTTCGATGTGCTTATCCTGCTCCTGCTTCTGCTTTTTCACCTGCTCTGATTTTTCCACAATCTGCTTTTGCAAATTAGCCGAGTCTAATTCAACAGCTGCGATTTCCTGCTCAAGCCTGGTGCGCAGCTGCTTTGTCTGCTCCAGTTTCCTTTTTGTTTCCTCTGGCTTCAATGATGAGAACTGCACACCTAGGTCTTTTTTTCTCTCTAGGAATTGGTTGGCAATGGAAGTGGAATTAGCCCTTGCTGTTTCAAACCGGTCAATTCCAAGGAGCTGGTCAAACCTGCGCTTTCTTTCGCCCTTGCCTAAATTCAGGAAATAGTCAATGTTGTTCTGCTCGGAATAGATTGCGCGGTTGAACAGGTCATAGTCAACTTTCAGGATGCGTTCGACATAGTCGGTGACCCTGCGGGTCTGGGGGCCTTCGACCATTTTTCCATTGAGCCGCAATTCCGCGGTTGTTGCGCCATTCTCAATTCTCCGCTTTACCTGGTATTCCCCCTCTTTTGATTCGAATGAGACGGAGACTTCTGAGAATTCGTCGGTTGAAAGCTGGCTCACCACATCCTCGAGTTTTGCGTTTCGTGCAGTGTTTACAGGGAGCTCGCCAAACAGGCCGAAGCAGATTGCCTGGAGAACTGAGCTTTTTCCTGAGCCCATTATCCCCACGAGCAGATTGGTTCCCCTGGCAAAGTGGACAGTGGTTTCATTGTGCGATTTCCAGTTGCGCAGAGAAACAGAGGTTATCATATAGCAAGAAGTTTGGCGACAAATGAATTAATTGGTTTTGGCTGGCTTGTTTCCGCTGAAACCGGAATTAGAGCCTGTCGACCGAGTCGATTTGCGCCTGGGAAACTCCCTTAAAAGTCGCGATTTCATGCTCGATTTTCTCCGAGCCGTCGTCCTCGTTCAGAATGAGCGTGAGAATTATTGCCTTCATGCCAAAGGCCATTTCCTCCTCGCCTATTTTCAAGGGCTTGAAATGCTTCTGGAGCCTTTGCTTGAGGTCCTCGAAATGGTCCATGCTCTCTGGGAACACTTTCACTATGGTAGCGACCTGGGCCATGGGAACACCTAGTTAAGGGCCGTCGCGGCCGCACTTCTTGCACTTGTACGGGTTGGACGACTGCCTGCATCTCTTGCAGCGAATCATCTTTTCCCCGCAGTTCGCGCACGGTATCTCCGCGAACTCGGTTGCGAGCTTGCCGCAGGATACACAGTTTTTCAATGCCATAAAATCACTTTAACAAAACAGATTTTGTACTACTTTGCACGAATAAACTTTTAATACAGACGCCTGTAGGGGAAAGAGGAAAAATACAAAAAAGAAAGGAAAAAAGAAGGACGGTTATGCCGGCACTGCGCAGAGGATGGACCTGTTTTCCAGGTCTATTGTTACTGAGCCCATGCCAGAATAGTCGAGCTGCCTTGGATCATAGTGGGCATCGCCTTCCTTGAATGCAGAGAACGAAACCGTAATCGTCTTGCCGTTGAAGTGTATGCTCTCCAGATTCCCGAACTCGCCACAGGCGCGGGCGAGGCCTTCCAAGGAAGATGTTGAATCGGTGTTTAGCTGGTAGGTTTCGCCGTTTCCGAGCTGGAAGTCGAGGATACCGGTTTCGCTTTTTACTTCTGTCCATCCGTCCTTCCTGAACTGATCCGCGTCCTTGGCATCTACAGTGATTAAAATGGTGTAGCCGCAGTGCGGGCACTCGATTGCATCACTTTTGATTTCCCTGATTTCAATGCCATAAGTTTCCCGGTAATATTCTTTCACGCCTTCTTCCGGCATGCGCAGGCCCATGCAATAGGTCTGGCCGCTCTCGGTAGTGTGGCATGGCTTGTAATGCTCTTTCTCATATGCTCCCCAGGGATAGCTGTCCCAAAGGGTCATGTTCTCAGCTGCCGGGTAGGTAAAAGAAACGTTTCCGCTTTTGTTCGGGGGAGATATCTTGCAGTCATTGGCAGCGGCCGGTTTCCCGTCCTTTGGAGCCACCCATGCCGCGCTTCTGGTTCCTTCTGCGACGTGAACCCATCCTGCGGGGGTTCCGGGTTTCTTTTGGTCAAGACTGCCGTAATACATGCCGTTTGCAGCATCGGTTTCGCTGAAGTTGCCTGCATTTGGCGAACTTGAGATGCTGTCGCATGCCGAGTTTGTATTTGTAGTCTGCGCACACCCGCTCAGGAGCACCAGTCCCAGGAGCGCGATTGCGAAAATTGCCAAAATTTTGTTTTCCATGTTTAATCACCTTGTGTAATAACGTGGATTTTGAGCTATTTATAAAGGGAGGATTTTGTTCGGTTTGCACCGAACGATGTGGCAATTTTACGGGAGAAAAATAAGCAGAAAAAAGAAGAATAGCTGATTTTTGGCTGCCTAGCCCATCGCGGACTCCGTTGCCTCGGACCAGGTGAAACCGTTCCTCAACAGGCGGGAAACTTTCTCTGGGGCCGCGCGCTTGGCCGCGAGTAATTTCTCGGCTCCGCCTATTCTGGTCGCTTCAAAGAATTCAATCGCCCCTTGCTGGCCCAAACCGCTATTATTAAGGCGCTTGAGCGTTGCATCGTTCGAAATATTCGGTTTGAGTAATTTCTGTTTCATTTTCACACCTCGTATTAATCCATAGTTTCACACTTGTATCAATTTAATGGTTTCCTTCCTTGCTGGGCGCTAATGTTGAAGATATATGCCCCGCTGGGTATATGGATTGAACCTGAACATCTTAGATTACTTTGGCACACCAGTATTTGGACTGGAATTGGGTTGGTCTTTAACCAGTATATCCGAATAAGCCTCGAAAATAGGGCGTATGCGTTCCAGTAAAGCATCATAGGATCCCCTGTACTGGGCAGGTTTGTTTATCTGACCTATGAGGATGGCTGCGATTCTATCACGTTCGGCCGGATCCATTTCAATGAATTCCATAAGAGTGCCCAGGGTAATCTCATCGCGCCACTTGAGGGCAGCCCCAATGCTGTCAATCAGTTCGTGTTCTCCTTCTATGTATTCCTTGCCCTTATAAACGACAATTTGGTCAAGGCTGATTTCTGGAAAGACTTTGTTAAATCTCGCACAGCCAACTACGAACGTGCGCATCTGGCGGTTTTCTGGTTTTTGTAGTTCGATAAGAAGGTTGGTAACGACATGCTCGTAATCTTCTCGCCTGTATCTGAGTATTAACTCGTTTAATCCGAGTTCGTTGCCGGCCTGTATGTCTGGCGGGATATCCGCCACAGAACCCTGCGCCCCGTATTTCTCTTTTAACGAGGCAAATATTTTGACAGCCTCGGATGCTTTTTCAGGAGGAACGTTAGTGTCAAAACCGCAGTGATAGCCTGCGCCTGCAAGCCTATAGTGGTACACGCTCCCAAAAAAATGAGCCGGAACCGCACGCTTGATCTGCTCTGCTCGCAGGTTTGCATCATCTCTTTTTGGTGAGTTTGTCAAAAAAGCCATAGAGATCGCCAGATTCGCATTGTGGTTAGTAGTATATTTATGTGTTTTCTTATTAATAAAGCTATGGATGCCGCATCGAAGAAAAAGAACGCCCCCGACGGGATTCGGACCCATGCTCCAAGCTTTTTGCACGGGGTATGATGCCCGTTTCCCCAGGTTTTCTTTTGGGGTAGACAGCGCGATTTGTCCGGCTGGACAAATGCGCCCATTTTTGCCTTCGGGCAAAAATCGGGACCTTTTCTTTTGGAAAAAGAAAAGGGATATCACCGCAAGCTCGTGTGCTATCCAGGCTATACTACGGGGGCCGGATTAGGAGTTTATGCACGCTCGCTATTTTATCCCTTTCTGGGAGTTTTGGGCTTCGAGGGAAGGGCGCGGGACGTATTCCTTCCTGACTATTTTTAACCATATAATACCACAATGCTTATATACCTGAAAAGCCATAAATAATAACATCAAATGGAGGTGAGGCATGTGAAGATAGAATTCGAGGAATCGGACACACAAAAAGAAAACGGAAAGCGCTGGACTATTTACGTGGAGCGCAAAACCAGGGGCCTCACCGTAAAACCGGTCAGCGGCGAAACCCCGTACATCTCGGTCAGGGGCAAAAAGGTCGCTGTCGAGGACATCTACTAACTTTTTCTTTTTTAGGTGTTTTTGATGATGCTTGATTTCGTTCAGCCCAGGCGGGATGCTTTTTCTGTAGCTAGGGCTAAAGGAAAACGAGAATAAGCTTTTTAAGTTCCTTCGAGAAATTGACTGTTATTTCTCGTGCGGGAGCGAGTTTGAAGTGACATTTATGACAATCTCAGCAAACATTATCGGAGCATCGGGTTACACCGGCGGCGATCTGCTCAGGATTTTAGTGACGCATCCTGAAGTGGAGGTAAAGGCCGCAACCAGCGAACGCTTTGCAGGAGAGCCGGTGAAGAAGATTCACCCGAACCTCCGGAGTTTTGTGGATTACAATTTCGTGAGCGTGAAGGAAATCAAGGAAGCGGACGTGGTTTTCCTGTGCGTTCCCCATGGCATGGCGGCGCCCTATGTGGAGCAGTATATGGATTCGGGAACCAAGATTGTTGATTTGTCTGCTGACTTCAGGTTGCACAACCCGGCGGATTATCCGAAGTGGTATGGCCACGAGCACCCGAAGCCTGAGCTTTTGAAGAAGTTCGTCTATGGATTGCCGGAATTGCACCGCGAGCAGATTAAGAAGAGCAACTATGTCGCATGCCCGGGATGCCTTTCAACTACCAGTATTCTTTCGCTTGCGCCCTTGGCAAAGGAAAAGCTCCTTGACCCGAATGGGATTGTGATTGATGCCAAGATTGGCTCATCTGGCGGAGGAGCGGCATTTGACATTTCAACCCATCATCCAGAAAGAGTGGGAGTGGTGCGCTCATACAAGCCGACCGGGCATAGGCATACCGGGGAGATTGAGCAGGAGCTTGGCGAATTGCAGGGGGCGAAGTTCGGAGTGGCGTTTTCGCCCCATGCAGTGGAACTGGTGAGAGGAATTCTTGCAACCTGCCATGTGAGATTGAACAAGCAGGTAAAGGAAGTTGACATTTGGAAAATTTACCGGAGCTTTTACAAGGACTCGCCATTTGTTCGCATTGTCAAGGAAAAGGAAGGGCACTACAGATATCCTGAGCCAAAGCTTTTGGCTGGCACGAATTTCTTTGATGTTGGTTTTGAGCTTGATTCGCACGTCAACCGCCTGGTGGTAATGGGAGCGATTGACAACCTGGTAAAGGGAAGCGGCGGGCAGGCCGTGCAAAACATGAATCTGATGTTCGGGCTGGATGAGAAAACAGGAATGTGGCGCCCTGGCCTGCATCCGATTTAAACTGGATTGGTGTTGGGAAAATGCTCGTTTTGAAGATTGGCGGAAGCCTGTCGGAGAATTTGACAAATGTTGTTGCAGATTTGGCTAGTCTGGCGCAAAATGAGCAGATTATAATTGTGCACGGAGGAGCCGCAAGGACTACTGCCGTTGCCGAGAAGATGGGAATTCCGCAAAAGTTCGTGACCAGTGCGAGCGGAGTGCAGTCGCGCTTTACCTCCAAGGAGACAATGGGAATTTTCGTAATGGTGCTTTCGCAAATCAACAAGGAAATCGTTGCGCTCTTGCAGAAGAATGGGGTGAACGCTGTCGGGTTGACAGGAATAGATGCCGGAATTGTGCGCGCCAAGAGAAAGGATGTGCTCAAGATTGTGGAGAACGGCAAGGAGAAGCTTTTGCGCGGGGATTATTCCGGAAAGATTGAGAGCGTGAATGGCCAGGCGATTTCATTGCTTTTGCAGGTCGGGGTTACGCCGGTTGTTGCACCCATTGCGCTTAGCGAGGAATTCGAGCCAGTGAATGTTGATGGCGATAGGCTGGCCGGGGCGATTGCAGCCGAGCTTGGCGCTTCGCTGATAATTTTCACAGATGTGAACGGGTTGTATGAAAAGTTCCCGGACGAGAATTCACTGGTAAAGCAAATTAGCGCTGGCGAACTGAAGAAGTTCAAGAATTTGAAGGGCGGGATGGGAAAGAAGCTCATAGCTGCAAAGGAAGCGCTGGAAGGCGGAGCCGTGCAGGTGGTGATCTGCAATGGAAAGATTGCGAACCCGTTCCAGAATGCGATTAATGGGGAAAAGAGAACGATTATTACACGCTAGATGATGAATGACATTTACGAGATGATTTGAATGAACACACAGGAAATTATTGATGCGGAGAATTCAACTGAAATGCAGGTGTATTCCAAGAGAGGAATCGCCCTGGTGCGCGGCAAGGGCGCCAAGGTCTGGGATTCCGAGGGAAAGGAATACATTGACTGCGTTGCAGGAGTGGCTGTTAGCGCGCTGGGCCATGCGCACCCGGCAATCGTTAATGCGATCAAGAGCCAGGCTGAAAAGATCATTACTGTGAGCGAAGTTTTCCATTCCGAACCGCGGGCGCAATTGTACAAGGAGCTGGCTGCAATTTCACCACTCGGGGACTGCCGAGTTTTCCTGTGCAATTCAGGAACAGAGGCGGTTGAAGGGGCGATAAAGCTGTCGCGCGTTGCCACAAAGAGAACCGGGCTGGTGGCGGCAATGAACTGCTTCCATGGAAGAACCTGCGGGGCTGTTTCATTGACCTGGAACAAGAAGTACCGCGAACCGTTTTTCCCCCTGTTGCCTAATGTTTCCCATGTGCGCTACAATGATGCCGAGAGTTTGCGCAAGGCGGTTACTGAAGAGACAGGTGCAGTTTTCCTTGAGGCGATTCAGGGGGAGGGAGGAGTGCGGCCAGCGAATCCAGAATATTTGAAGGAAGCGCGCGAAATCTGCGATGACAAGGGAGCGCTTTTGGTGATTGATGAAATCCAGACAGGAATTGGAAGAACCGGAAAGATGTTCGCCTGCCAGCACTATGGAATTGAGCCGGATATTGTATGTTTAGCAAAGGGGCTCGGAGGAGGAGTGCCCATTGGCGCGCTAATGGCAAAACAGGAATTTTGCGCTTTCAAGGCCTCGGACCATGGCTCGACCTTTGGTGGAAATCCATTGGCAAGCGCTGTTGCGGTTGCAACGCTGCAGACGATTAGGAAGGAGAATGTGGTTGAAAAGGCCGCAAAGACAGGCGAGCATTTCATGAAGAGATTGAACGAGTTGAATTCAAAGAAGACTTTCTCGGAAGTGCGCGGAAAGGGGCTGCTGATTGGGCTTGAATTACGAGTCGAGGTAAAGGACCATATAAAGAAGCTCCAGGAAAATGGATTGCTTATGCAGATTGCGGGGCCCACGGTGCTCCGCGCGATTCCGCCGCTAATAATAGATGAGAAGCTGGTGGATTCCGTAGTGGCTAAGATTGCAGAGGTAGTTGAATAGAGAATGGATGGAAAAGAGAAAAGATGATAAAATGAGCGCACTAAAGCCAGCCGAATTCCTTTACGAAATCGTAAAGGTGTACACGCCTTCGGGGAGCGAAAGCGCTGTCGCTGATTTGATTGTCAGCCAGGTTGAGGAGGAGAAGGGAGTTGAGTGCGAGGTTGACGAGGCGGGAGATGTGGTTGTGATTATCAACCCAGATTACAAGGGGAGCAGGGAGCTGCTGCTTTTCTCGCACATGGATACGGTGCATGGTGAAAGGGAAGCTGAAAAGGGAAAGGAAACTATTAGCGGCCGGGGGGCAGTGGATGCCAAGGGGCCGCTGGCCTCGCTTTTGTTCGCGAGTTTATGCTTCACTGGCAAGAAGCTTCCGTTCAGATTGGTGTTTGCAGGGGTTGTGGAAGAGGAGATTTCGTCCTCCAAGGGAGCCTGGCAATTGCTCAAGAGCAGGAAGCCGACCCTTGCAATTAATGGGGAGCCGAGCAACACCAATTGCGTTGTGATTGGCTATAAGGGAAGAATTTTGGTCAGTGGGACTGCGAGAACAGAGGGAGGGCATGCAAGCAACCCGAACCAGAATTCCATAAATCAGGTTGTGAATTTCTACAATGCAATGGTTGCTGAATTCCCGGTTGTGAAGAATTCGTTTGAGGCCGTGACTGCATCCATTACCAAGTTGACCTCTGATTCCCAGAGCCCGAATGCGAATTCCGCTGTTTCGGAATTTGTTTTTGATGTGCGGCTTCCGCCAAGCGTGAAGTGCGCAAAGGCGAGTGTTGCAATTTCAGCCCTGGCAAAGAAGTTCGCTGGAATTGAAATCAAGCTGGAGGAGAGAATTGATGCGTGCGAGACTGATTTGAATTCGCCCGTAGTGCGCGCCTATACCCAGGCGATGAGGGAAAACGGGCTGGAGCCGAAGTATGTGCGCAAGAGCGGCTCGAGCGACATGAATTTATTCTGCCAAGCTGGCATTCCTACTGTTGCTTATGGGCCAGGGGACAGCGCGCTGGATCACACTGACAAGGAGAAAATCTTGATAAAGGATCTGTTCAAATCAATAGAAGTGACAAAGGCAGTGATAAGGAATCTTGCCGAATCAAACAAATGGTGAAAAAAGAAAATGGCTTCTTCGCAAATCTCGGCAACCATAATAGGCGCAAGCGGATACGCAGGAGCTGAATTGCTGCGCATCCTTTCACAGCATGGGAAAGTTGGCGAAATAATTGCAACTTCTCGCAGCCAAGCGGGGAAACCCTATTTCAAAGTCCACCCTAATTTAAGGAATGTCGAGGGAAGTTTTGCAAAAGAGACCGGTGAAGAGTTGAAAGCGGATGTTGTTTTCACAGCCACTCCGCACGGGGTGGCAATGAATTTGGCCCCGCACTTGGGAGCCAAAACCAAACTGATTGACATTAGCGCTGACTTCAGGTTGGATCAGGCTGAATTTGAGCAGACCTATGGAATGCCGCACGCCTGCCCTAATCTGCTTAAGCAGGCGGTCTATGGATTGCCTGAAATCAACAGGGACAAAATCAGGAAGGCAAAAATTGTTGCAAACCCGGGCTGCTATCCAACGAGCGCGATTCTGGCTCTTTACCCGATTGTGAAGGCAGGAATTCCGAACGGGTTTATTGCAGTTGATTCCAAAAGCGGAAGCAGCGGGGCAGGAGATGACCCTTCGCAATTTTTGCACCACCCTGAAGTGCATGCGAATTTGAAGCACTATAAATTAGTCTCGCATAGGCACAGGCCGGAAATTGAGAGGCACCTTTCGCTTGCAAGCGGAAAGGACGTGACCCTGAGCTTCACCCCCATGCTTGTGCCCATTGCTCGCGGAATTGTTTCCACCTGCCATGTGGGCTATTCAAAACTGAATGATGATTTGTTCGAGTTGTATTTGAGGAATTACAAGGATGCCCCGTTTGTGCGAGTGCTGGACGAAATTCCGACGATTGCGCCGGTGATCGGGACCAATTATTGCGATGTTTTCGCAGCCATTGACGAGCATGCGAAACAAATAATTGCGATTGGCGCAATTGATAACTTAATTAAGGGGGCAAGCGGACAAGCTGTACAAAATATGAATTTGATGTTTGGTTTCAAGGAAACAGAAGGATTGAACTTTATAGCCGGAAGAGTTTGAGTGATGAAAAATGGAAGATTTAATCAAAAAAGCAGACGTAATCATCGAGGCTCTTCCTTACATTCAGAAATATGAGAATAAGGTAATTGTTGTGAAATACGGCGGGAATATTCCTGCTGACAAATTGGAAAGTGTTGCGCGCGATATTGCCGCTTTGAAGGGAATGGGCCTGCGGCCGCTTGTTGTCCATGGGGCAGGGCCGCAGATTTCCGAGGAAATGCGCAAGGCGAAATTGGAGCCTAAATTCGTGAATGGCCTGCGCGTGACGGATAAAGAGACTGTGAAAATCGTTGAGAAGGTTTTTGCTGAAATGAGTTCTGATATTATTACCCTGATTAAGAAATATGGGGAAAAGGGGAAGGCTGTTTCCGGCTCCAATGATGGAGTGATACTGGCGCGCATGAAAGACCCTGCGCTGGGCTTTGTTGGGGAGATACGCAAAATTAATCCGCTCTATTTGAAAAAATTGCTTAGGTATGATTATGTGCCCGTGGTTTCCCCTCTGGGAATTGACACCAAGGGAAGAATTTACAACATTAATGCTGACACAGCTGCAGCTGCGATTGCCGGAGCTTTGAAGGCTGAGAAATTGACAGTTATTACCAATGTGGATGGGGTGATGGAAAACGGGAAGCTCCATCCAACGCTCACCATACGGCAGGCGAACAAGAAAATCAAGAGCGGAGTGATCAGCGGCGGGATGATTCCAAAAGTCGAAGCCTGTATTCATGCGGTGAAAGCAGGCATTCCCAAGGCCCACTTAATCAACGGGTCGGTTGACCATGCACTGCTGATTGAGCTGTTTACCCAGAAAGGAATTGGCACTGAGTTTGTGAAGAAAATCGAGAGAAAATAAAGGGATTGTTGGGGAGTTCCCCAACAAAAAGAAAACCGCCTTATATTTAAAAGTCCATATACTTACCTAAGGTGGTTTGAATGAAATTTGCGATATTTACTTTGATTGGATTGGTGCTGTTGGCAGGGATTAATTTCGCCTGCGGCAGCGATGATATAGTGGCCTATGCCTCGGTGAGAGGCTCCACTTATACTGTATCAAATGGTTCCTTGGATGTTGCAAAACTTGAAAGCGCGCTAAGGGAAGTCGGCTATGACCCGGTGACCGTGAAAGTTGAATATGCTAGGGACTATCCGGTTTATTTCGGGAAAGAAAGTGAGTGGGATACGAAGGAGACCTATTATGTAAATGAGTCTCGGGACAGTGAATATAAGACAGTGAAATTGGATGAACCTATTTTTAAAACGACTTTTGCCTATGGAAAAATGGAGATAAAAAATTCCCGTGGAGAACTTGTCAATCAGGACATGAATGTTACTATTTGGAGCATGAAGGACAGGCCGACGGTATTTTCAATCAGGGGAAGCCCGGGCGTAGTTGAAAGACCCAAAGCTGAAAACACGATAAACTGGACAGACTCGGATTGGGAAGCATATAACAAAAAACAGGAAGAGTATGTTTTGAAGCTTGCGGAGAAGCAGAACGAAACCAAGAAAGAGCTTAGCGGACAGCTGAAAACATACATCCAGCTTGCTGTTGAAGGGGGGGCTCTTGTTTATGCTGGGAATATCTCGAATGTTGAAGTTTCCCTGAGCGGCGCGGATTGTGATATCGCGCTAAGGGAATTGAAATGCAAAAATTACGGAGTTCCGGACGTGGAATACTTTTTGGGCGTAAAAAACGAAACAGTCCTCTGCCCGCCAACAGAGATAAACGGGACAGAGGTGACCAAAAGCAGCTTTGTTTATAGCTGCATGCAGGGATGCGGAGACACTGCGATTGGAGGAGTAGTTCTCATTGTGCAGGACCCGCTTTCAAAGCTTCCGAAAAATGAAGAGCCAGTGGCGGTAATAGGGATAGAAAATAGGGGAGTTTCTGGAATTTTGGTTATAGGTGCGGGCATTCTGCTCATTGCATTTGGAGCGGTTGCAGTCATCAGAACACACCCGTTCGGGTTTGGCGCGGCCCCATCGGATGTCGGAGTGCACAAGGCATTGTCCAATGACACGCGCGTGGGCATATTGAAGGAGCTGAATCAGGGTGACAGAATTGTGACGGATTTGGGAGAGAGATTGGGAAAGGACAAGTCCACAGTACATGAGCACCTGGAACTTCTCTTGAAAGAAGGGCTCGTGGAAAAAATAGAGCAGCCCGGGAAAAAGTTTGTATTCTACAGGCTCACTAGAAAAGGAAAAGAAATAGTAAAGGGAAGCGCGGCCTAAACCGCGCTTTTATCTTTCTTAGATTTTGCCCTTTTTCACCAGATATTCCGCAACGAGCACTGCCCCTTTTGCGGCCCCTGCCTTGGTGTTGTGCGAAACAAGCACGTACTTGATTCCGTTTTCAAGCGCATTGTCAACGCGGATTCTTCCAACGCTGGTGGTCATTCCGCCGTCGGCATCCCTGTCAATCCTTGGCTGGGGCCTGAACGGGTCCTCGTGCAGGGTGATGAATTTCTTTGGCGCGGATGGAAGGCCGAGCTTGGTCAGCTCCTTGCCCGCATCCTCAAACGCCCTTTTCACGTCATCAATGCTCGCCTTTTTCTTTAAAGAAACGAACGCCGCTTCTGTGTGGCCGTCAAGCACTGCCGCCCTGGTGCAGGTGCAGCTTACCGCCAAATCAATCGGATGAATCTTGTCGTGCTCGAGCTTTCCGAGGATTTTCTGGACCTCTTTCTCGACCTTTTCCTCTTCGCCCCTTATGAAGGGGATTATGTTGTCAAGAATATCCAGCGCAGGAACGCCCGGGCTTCTGCCGGCTCCGCTCACTGCCTGCATGGAAGTCATGAGCACTTTGTTTATGCCGAACTCATCGTAGAGCGGCTTGAGGGTTGCGACTAAACCAGTGGTTGTGCAGTTGGGAATGGGTGTTACGAACCCTTTCCAGCCGCGCTTCTTTTTCTGCGCTTCCAATAGCTCGGTGTGCTCTAGGTTTACACCTGGAATTATGATTGGCACATCGTCCTCGTACCTGAAGGCGCTTGCAGTGGAAATGACCGGTTTTTCCTTGGCGTACATGGGCTCGAGGATTTTTGCAGCATCGCTTTCCAGCGCCGTGAAAACCACATCGTACTGGGAAACGTCGATCTTGCTTCCGTCCTCTACCTTGATTTTGCCCACTCGCTCGTTCAATTGCTCGGTGCACCACCAGCGCATGGCTCCTGAGCTTGGGTCTTTTAGCGCATCGCTATAGGATTTGCCTGCGCTTCGCTCGCTCGCAGCCAAACCCGTAATGTCAAACCACGGGTGGTCCTGCAAGGCGGCTACGAATTGCTGGCCGGCGATGCCGGTTGCGCCTACAATAACGGCTTTCTTTTTGTTTACCATATAGACCACACCCACCTGGAGAATTTTACGCCTATAAATATTATTAAGGTATTGACCCCTAAAGATAGAACCTAAATCCCATCGTAGCTCAATGGCAGAGCGCTCGACTGTAGTATGTTAAACAAAAACACTCCCAAACGGGATTGGAAATCGAGCGGTTAGGAGTTCAAGTCTCCTCGATGGGACTTTCCAACCAATTAAAAACTTGGGTGGAGCAATAGATAGTAGTAAATGCCGCTTTGGCGGCCCAGCGAGTGGCTGCGAGCAAACTCGATTTGCGAGCAGTTCACGAGCGCGTCCCTTGTTCGCTATTGGATTGGGGGTTGCAGGGCCGATACAAGAAACTGCGGACAGTGAGATATTGGATATCCGCACCCTGAAAAGGAGAGTAGGGGTGCGGGGCGAGAACCTTCGGTTCTTGCCCTGCCTTGATGGTGTAGTGGTCTAGCATACCGGCCTGTCGAATCCTTCGGGATAGCAGAGAGTCGGCGACCCGGGTCCGAATCCCGGTCAAGGCGCTTCTTTTTTATTTTCTGGGATAGTGAACGAGAGGAAGGTGGCGGAGGAGGGGAGAAAGGCTTATAAGTGGAGAATACGCAATAAACCATGGTTAAACACAGTTGAGGTGAAGTTTATGAAAACCGCACAGGCACCGCGCGCAGAGACATCAAACGCACAAAAAAGGGTAGAATATCTAATTCCAAGATCATTCCGCGTTGGAGGCCGCTATGGTACCTATGGCCTCGGGCGTTTTAACGGCAGTGCGTACGGATGGATTGGGAATGACGGGTTTAGCGGCGACACTCCTCCGGAAGCAGCGATTAAATACGGCCCAAAGAAGGACTCCAAAATGCTCACGCTTGCCGAGGTCCTTTTGATATCCGATAACCTGCAGTATGAAAATAGACCTGGGGATTTGGTGGAGAGGATGAGCTGGGATCTCGAAAAGAACTTGTTTCTGGACGCAAAACCCATAGTTACCAGAACCCTGGTAGCCCTCATTTCAGAACTGCCGCTTGCTGAATCGCTTCAGAAAGAAAGGATAAAAAGTGAGAGATGCTTCTTCCTTGTTGATAACTCGTATTACTGTGATAGTGACCATAAGGAGAAAAGGAATGACTGGAGGTGCCAGATACCAACGAAGCTCGCTCTAAAATACTCTGGGAAAACAGACCTGCTTTTTGTAGTTGAAAACGGGGATATAGAAACCGTCAGGGAAGGAAAGAACTCGTTCACTACTTTTATTGGCGCGGAAAATGATATGCGCGTTGGCATTATTCCGAAAGATAGCCTGTGGAATAAAACAGCCAAATTCTCGCACCTTTTGGGCAGGGGAGTGAGGGGAGATCACACAAGCATCGAAATTCCGGACGGAAAGGGCGTTGTTAAAGTCGGCCTTGCTGGATTTGGCAATGGGAGAGGGGCGTGCTACAGTGAGGCGCGCAGCGAGGACTATGTCCTAACCCCCATGAATCCGCGCATGAATGGCGGGGTGCTGGTATACGCCGTGAATAGAAAGGAAGCAGAAGCAGTAAGAATGGCGATCAATAAAGTGGAGCGCTTTGCAGCCCAGAATGTACCGGCAAACGAATGGGCAGGGGAAACAGTTGATAATTATACGCAGAAATTCCCGCGAAGCGTTAGGGATACGTTGCGAGAGCGCATGGGGATTAGGGCAGTAATCGAAAAAAATATCATGGATGCGGCGCGCGCAGCAGGCATCGATACGGCAGGGTATATTAAACGAGGGGGAGGAGCGGCCGCAGGAGTTGATATGCTGCAGATGATTGCAATTGAAAAGAGCTGGGGCGAAGCGCAGAAGGTAAGGAAGAAATGCCTGCCAAAAACCCAGGAACTGGCGAATAAGCGCTTTGACAAAATTTCGAGTTACATTGAAATACTCCGCCGGGGAGGAGACGGATTTGAGCAAATAGACGGCCTAATCCGGGATGCCATGGATAGGGAAGGCATTGACCGCGCAGTAATAAGGAAAAACATGCCGAGATGCTCGCCCGACATGCAATACGTGCTGCAGGAAATGCTTGATGAGGAAAAAGGGAGACTAGGCAGATTCTAGCTGTGCGGTCAAGGCGAGCTATTTTTTGTTTGCACAGTTAAGTTTACTTCTTTCCCATGAACTGCGGTCCGCCTGCGATTGCGGCTTCAAGTGTCGAATAAAATTCGAAGAGGCCCAGCATGTGGCAAAGCCCGCATATTTTCAGAAACTCCGGCTTTGCTATCACTAGCCTGAGCGGAACACCCCAATATTTAGCACTGGACCCTAGCTTGCTCAACAACGCCCAGCCCTCGATATCAATGCCCTCGACATGCTGGAGATTGAGTATGATGCCTTTTGCTTGGCTTTTTTCAGCTTCAGCCAACAGGTCTGCCAATACTCCGCTTGCAGGCGGCGGTTCGCCGAGAGAGACGGGGTAGAAGATTTCCAGTGGCTCGTCTGTCCATGGCTTGACAAAGTTCACGATTGCCCAGCCGTTCTCCTGCAGGGAAAACAAGGTGCGCTCGTTTATTTTCTTAGGGCCGCTGGCTGCGGAAGAAAGTTCGTCCGATTCCAGCAGGCGGCCCTGGAGCTGGGCATTGCCTGCGAACGCGGTTTCCAGCGTTGGGTAGATTTCCGATGCCCTGAGGAAGCCGGAAAGTATCAGCTCATTGCGAAGGGATCTTGCGGGTGCCAAAACCCTTGACGGGATTTTTTTCTCAGCAGACAGCTTGCCCGCCTCAAGCATCGCCCACCGGGCAGAGCTGCGCGTCATAAAGTTAAAATCCGAAAGATCGAGCACAACTCCCTGCAATCCTTCTTTTTCGAATATTGCCCGCAGCTCTTCCCTGAAATCAGTCAGAGTGCAGCGCTGGCATTTCGATGATTCTATGGCATTGAGCGCCAGGAGTTTTATGACCGCAAAGCCGTTTTCCATCACTCTGGTTTCAAAGTATCCGCCGATGGAGCGGACTCCTTTGGCAGCGGAAGCGCCATTTGCCGGAGTCCGCGGCCCGGGCCCCTGCTCTTTTATTTCAGCCATGGAATCATCTGATGCTCTGGTTTTTCTAGGACTTTAGTTTTGACTGGACTATTTCCCTGTCTTCCGGATACTTGAAGCTCAATGCGACGTTTGGGTCGCGAACCTTCACTATGCCTGCCTTGCATTTCATTTGTTTTAGGATGTCCTTTAGTATATCTTCGGTGATTGTTTTCTCTCTTGCTATTCTGAGAAAAATAGGTGTTGGTATTTCCTTTGCAACATTGGCTGCTTTTTGCCCTGCCTTTGCCAAATTCCCGAGAATTTTTATAATATTGCCTTCGAGAATCGTGCTAAAATTGTCTTTAAGCCAATAAACGCTGGTGATGATGTTCAAATTGTCCAAAAGGCTGCCCGCGAATGCGACGGTGCTGCCGCCAAACATGAATTTGTCATTGCCTTTTCCCAAAGGCTTTTGTGCCGCGTGCATAGCGGAGTAAATTCCGGTTGCGCAACTTACTGGAACGATCGGAATCGCAAAATCGAGCTTCTGCGCCAAGACTTGTTCCTTTATCTGCAAAAGCGTTTCAGTCGAAACAGTGCAGCTGTCCCCGGGGGGTATTATAACCAGAGTGTTTCTTCCAAATGTGTCGGCCATGTGTTTTATGGTCGGAGATAGCGCGTCTCCGCTTACTTCTTTTGTTTCAAAAATGTCAAGCCACGGGCGCTCGCCTTCGCCCCTTAATTGATTGGCTATATCGGGGTGGCAGGAAAGCGTGACTCCGGCTATTTTCCTTTCGTCCAGCGCTTGTTTGGCATTGCCAAGAACAATGCAAAGCGGATTGGTAACACTGCCGTCTTTTAGATCTAGTGAAAAAAGGCAGCGGTTGCCAAATGGCAGAACTGTGCCCGGAGGCACATCTTTAGGCGCGCTCGTAGCTGCGCCAATAAATAAACGTGGAAGAGGTCCTGCCATATTACACTACCGCATATAATTCGGCTGGGATGTTTAAAAAGATGACGGGATGTGGAAGAAGGCGCGGGCGGGGCGGATTGGAAAGATAGCCGATTATAGCTTCCTGAAATGGTACACCAGCAAAAGCAGCGTGAACACCAGGAAGGAAACTCCGAAAGACCATGCCCCCATGGAGGAGTAGAGGGCGAGCGAGATGGAAAGGAAAACCGCAAGCCCGAATGGTATGAAGCCTAGCACCATGAACTTGTGGCTTCGCATGATGAACTTCTCCTTTTTGGTATAGGGAAAGTGGGAGTGGTGGTAGAGCACTGGCAGGGAAAAGAGAAGCATGGATGAGGCGCTGGCAACAAGCGCGAACAACAGGAGGAACATCCTGACCGGCTCGAGCCCTTTGTCAATAATTGACGCGCTTAGGAGAAATCCGAAAAGTATGCCGACGAAACCGGTCATGGCGCGCGATTCCCCGAGCACATCGGAAAGGTTCTCGGACATGTCAAAGTCAAAGTGGCGCGGGTTGTCTAGCAGTTGGTTGCTAGGCGGTTGGTTGCTTGCCATTGGAGTGGATATTCACATAACAGTATTTATAGCTTGAGTTTAGATGAACAAAGGCCGCTCTGCGAACGGATCTATTTGTTTTGTTTTTCCCTTAAAGCGGGCGAGCTTTCCTGTAGCTTCGGTTATTAGCACAGTTGGACGGAGCTTGTCATTTGCTTCCATTACCCGGCCGCTCATGACCTCCCTCAGCTTCCCATTATCCTCAGTCTGAACAATCACTGCCTCATCCTTGGCAAATGGTTTTATGATTTCGAAGAATGCGCTGAATGCCTCTGCGTCTGGGCCGGATTCTTGCCTATTCGAATAAAGCCGCGCAAGAGTCTTCAAGCGTGGCTCGGAAGCAGAATACTCGTCCCATTGGTCTGCGATTGGAAGGATTGAGGTGAAAATGTTCGGGGCTACTTTCTTCTTGTCTTTTTGCACATGATGGTCCCGCACCAATACCCGCGTAAGGAAATTATCGGAAAAATGTTTCTTGATCAGCTCCCAGCTTTCCTGCCCGTGATTGCCCACCTCTTTCGGAGGCTTCTGGGAAAAACATAGGGCGGCATAGTCTTTGGGAGAGAGAAGCGCAAGCGAAGCGTCATGGAAAAGCGCGCCAAGGAATGCGCTGAAAACCGTTTCCGGGATTTCGACCTGCTCCACATCACCAAATAACTGCCCTTCTCGCATGCTGGCCAGCGGATAGGTTTTTTGGGGTTTGTTGTTGTAAGGGTCGCCGGGTTTCCATATTTGCCTGCGCTCGTTTGCCAAGGCGAAAGTTGCTGCGAAGATGAGCGCTGTGTTTGCCATGTGGTCAAGGTAGTGCTCCAGGGGGCGCAGATCCGCCTCTCCCAGGGCAAAATTTTTCAAATTCTTGTGCCACAGGTGGGTTGCAAAAAGCTGGCCAAGCAGGGCATGAATATTTTTTATCTCGGAATTGGCCCCTGAGTCCAGGTTCAGGTATCTTTCAAGGTAGTAATGGAAAAGGTCCGCATACTCCCTTAGGGTGAGATCGGATTTGGAGGCTTCGCCTGCCGCGAAATCCGAATTTGAAGTGACTGTTATTACGTAATTGGGATCTTTGTTGTATTTGTCCTCACCCAGCAATAGTTCCACGTGCTTTAGTGTGAGCTCGACTGCCCCGCTGCCGGTTACGGCGCGTGCCCGGGTTTTAGGGCCAACGGGTATGTTTGACAGGCAAAAGAGGCGCTCCCCATTTTCTAGCCTTCTTTCCAGCTCCTTCAGAGTGACGAGCTGGTGCTCGGCCGCCTTTGCCCGGATGTCTTGACGAGTAGCAAACCTCATAATAATCCATAATAATATAGATTTTAACACTTTTAATACTTTGCCCTGCTTGCGGTTTGTGGAAGAATTAGATTACTTGGATTATTCCAGCGGATAGGCGTTCTTGAGCGCTTTAAAATGAGGGGAGCGCTGGAGCTTGGGAAGGAACTCGCCATTGAACTTTGGCTCGATTGCCTGCCTGCTGAATCCCAATTTTTTCCCGATTTCCCCGAAAGTGACATCAGGCTCGTCCGGCCGGGCCCAAAAGCGTTCGTGCATGACAAACTCTTCTCTTTCGGTAAAGTCTGTTTTCTCCTTTGCATCCTGGAAATCCAATCTCCTGATCACTTCATCCAAAGCATCCGGCCCGCCAAAGCCAAGCCTTTTGTCCTCGAGCAGGCCGAGCATGGTGGATGAATCCGTAAGGAGCATATTCTGCAATGGCGCATCCAGCTCATCCATTCGTGCCTGGTGAAGAATTCTCCTAAGATCGGTGATTGTTTGCGCCGTGACATCCTTGCGGGTGACCCAGCGTTTTTGGATGTGTGCCGCTATTTCTTCAGGGGTCGCATGCGGCCCGAGGAAAGAAACCGTTGCATCATAGATCTGTTTCAAATCATAAATCGGAGAGGACATTTGCGCGTAGGGGGAGTTGTCGCGGTAATTGTCGCTGGTCCCGTTGGTGATGCTTGAGCGCGCATAGGTGCTGAACGCGGCTCCCCTCCAGGGGTCATATTTGTCAACTGCGATTGTAAGCCCGAGCATTGCGGACTGGAATGCGTCTTCCAGGCTTCCGCCGGTATGCTTAAGGGCTCCCGTCAGGGCAAGGCGCAGATTGGAATGGATGATTGCGTCCCTTAAAGCTGTGAACTGCGGTTCGTAGTCGCTTCCCAGCGCCTCTGTCGCCCTTAATCCGATGAAAAGCGCATTTGCTTCTTCAGAATTGGGCACGTCACGTATATACATCTCGTGTTCCAGGGCTTTTTTGGAATTGGCGAAACTCGGAACATAGCCCTTGAGCTCCAAATCCAGGTTTTTCTTTTTTATTTCGCACCCGAGTTTTTTCAGGATTTTTATCCCTTCGGCCACTTCCGCCTCGAGCTGCGGGGAAATCCAGCCTGCGATGTCCCTGCGCGTTTCAAACGCCCCAAGGAATTTCGGGAACTGCATTTTCGGGCTGACCCCGATCACCAGGAAATCTCCCATCACTTTCTTAATTCGCTCCAGGCTATGGCCGGCCTTGGTCAGCGCCTTGGCCTGGTAATCGGCAAAGCCGAAATCTCTCCTGAGCTTTTCGCACTTGAGCCTCGCGGCATCCTCCTGCTTGTAGATTCTTTTCAGCTCAACTGCGAAGTAGGTGTTGAGAAACCAGCGGAGTGGTTCGCCAGGCTGTGCTGATTTTTTCCTGGTCTTTTTTAGGTAGAGGTCTCGTATCGGGGTTACTGCGCCGCCGAGATTGTGCCTCACCAAATCATTCAGGCTTACCTGGTCCGGAGTTTTCCCTGTCTGTTTTGCCGTAAGCTTGATTGCTGCTTTTATGGTTTTGGCGCTCCAGGGGATTACTACTAGCGTGCCGTGGGTAGTTGGCGATTTGGCCAGCGCGCCGAGCAGAACTGGCTTAAGGTTGAAGCTTTGGTTCGGGTCAAGCATTGATTGGGGGATAGGATTCGCGTCCTTTGCCGCGCCCTTGCCTGCGCTTGGCACTTCCCTTAATCCCATGCTGTTGTTTTCATTGTTTCTATTTCCATTGCTCAAATTACCCACCTAAGAAGTAGCTTATTATATACGTTCATGGATTTATTAAGGTTGCGCATTTTGCCCCTGAATCCGCTGTTTTTGTTTCCATCTTCTACCTTTTCCCGGTCAGCTTGATGAGATGATAGCCGAACTGGGTTTTCACAGGGGCCGAGACTTCGCCTTCCTTGAGCGCGAATGCCGCGGTTTCGAATTCCTTCACCATCTGCCCTTTTCCGAAAAAGCCCAAATCGCCTCCTTGCGACTTGCTCGGGCAGGAGGAGAATTTCTTCGCGAGGTCTGAGAAGCTCTTGCCTGACTTGAGCTCGGAAAGAACTGAATTTGCCTCGTCTAAGTTTGATACCAATATGTGGCTTGCCCTAATCATCATGAAATCACCTTGAATTTAATTTTTTTCTTACGCCTCTTCTGCGAATTTCTTTATGGCCTCGAAATTCTCCACAATCAGCTGGGCCTTTTTCTTGCCGAACTGAAACGGGAAATTGTCGTCCTCGTTCCTTTTCAGGATTATCATCTTGTTGCCTTTGTATTCGCCATAATCTACGGTCATGAAAAACCACCTGCTGGCTAATAATCGGGATTAAAGGTATTTATTTGCTATGTTTTCTTCTGCGCGTGCTTCGGAGTAACCACCTGCACGTATTCCCAGCCATTCTGGTTCGCTATTTGCTTGATCAGGAATTTGACGTCCATGGGATTGAAGCTGTAATCATAGATTTTTTCCAGTTTTCTGTCCTTGCCTATGCTCCACAGGACTCCGCGCTCCTTTTGGAAAAGCTGGACTCCCTGGAAAGAGTAGGCGTGGAAGCCGAAGCCGGCGCCGGTGAAGCCTGCGCTCCGTTCGCTTATCATTTCGCAGATGCGCACTGTCTTGCGCTCGTCATCCGCGTACAGCCAGGCATGGTAGCGCTTGTTCAGCCAGCTCGTGCCCAGGAGCCATTTCTCATTCACGATTTCCCAGTCGATTTCAAAATCGCTTTTTTGCGAGGGGGTTATTTTGAATGGGTTTGCTGGATTGGAAAGCACGCCCAATTTTGCAAGAAGTTCTTTTTTAGGAATGGGCTTTTTTCCAGGGGGGATTTTGCTTCCGCCCAAATACTCGAAATAGCCCAGGGCGCGCAGGGCGACATAAACCCCGATGAGCGCTGCCAGAATTCCTATGCCGGCTCCGGCAATCATGATGGCTGTGTCCGAGTCCATGCTATGGGTATTACTGCTGGAGAAATAAACCTATCGCCAGGGAGATGAAGTTGGCGGCAATGGCAGCGAGCGCTGCGATTTTTGCATTGGTTCTTTTGAAAATTTTTATGTAGAGGATTGCCTCGATGCCAAAGGCGAAAATTTCCGAGAGGGCGAGCTGGTGCCAGTAGGGGAATGGAAGCTGTGGAAAAATAAACCAAACGAAAGGAAGCGTCAGTGCGTTCAGGAAAAGGACTGCTGCCAGGATGCGCTTTGGCTCTTCGGTTTTCCATAGGAAAAAATAGGCAACCGGCATTTCCAATAAGTTTGTCAAAATAAACGCCAGGGGGAAAGTCAGTTCCATTAATTAACGCCTTACAAAGAATGCCGCGCCAAGCAATCCGACCGGGATGAACCACAGCCCGCATAAACCATTTTTTGGCTGCGGGGGAGCTATGTCGCCCGTATTGTTGACTGTGCTGTTTGCTACTTTGCAGCCATTCGCCCCGCCAGGAGTCACGTCCAAGGTGAATGTGTAGGTGCCTGCTTTTTCCAGCGAAACCTCATCGCTGGTGAAAGTTTGCCCGTTCACAATTGCCTGGAATTTTCCTGATGAGTAAAAGCACTGGTTGAATTTGTAGTACCAGCCGCTATTTGTGCAGATTCCTTTTTCGCATTTCAACTCAAGGTCATAGGGAGCCACCGAATTTTGTGGGTTTTCATTCCGGTCAGTTGCTTTGGAACACAGGTAAGTCACATTGGCAGGCCCGCTATAGGTTGCGCCGTTTGAAACCAGGGTGAGCGTGAAGGATGGTGGGTCAGGGCCTGGGCCGATGTCGGCGGAAATCAAATTGGAAAAAAAGAAAACCGCAACTAAAATCGCGCATGCGAAAAACATTTTTGCCATGGGAACCATCTCCGTTGATTGTTTGGTGGTTTGGGGTATTAATAAATCCATGTTTTTGTTCGGCGCGGGCCAAACAAAGCGCGGCAGCGACTCCACCGAAATCATTGGCAGCAACGCGCCCAGCGCTGCGCGATTTGTCCTCGCGGGACAAATGCGCCCATTTTTCGGTTCGCCGAAAAATCGGGCCGCCAACGAGCGGCGACTTTCTCGAGAAAGTCGGTCGCACCTAGAGTGCGACCAATTGCGTTCGAAGCGCAATTGCCGCGGGCGCAGCGCTGTAGTTGGCGGCGTTGCTGCCCGCGAAGTTTTCTGCAAAACCAACAAGAGCCATAGGATTAATAAAACCGGCGAGCGTAGGAATAGCCATGGCAGGGGAAATGATGGTTGACCCGCAGACTCTCGGGATTTTCATAACGATTTTCATCTCATTCCTAGTGATAATGGACCCGTTTGCCAGCGCCGCCTATTACCTTGCGATTTCTCGGAAATTCAGCGACAAGGAGAAAAAGGATGCGGTGAAAACTGCAACGCTCATGGCCGGAATCACGCTGCTGGTGTTCTTTGCCATAGGCCCGTTCCTGCTCCAGGTGCTGGGCATAACCATGTCGAGCTTCCAGATTGCGGGCGGGATAGTTCTCATGCTCATTTCCATCAAATTCATAATGGGCGGAAACGAAAAAGACGGGAAAGGAACGAGCAAGGATGCCGCGATCATGATTATAGGAGTGCCCATGATCACCGGGCCGGGTGTGCTCACAACCGCAATTTTGATGGTCGGGGCGTATGGATACCCGATACCCGTGGCGGCTGCCACGTGCGCGCTCATTGTTACCTGGATTATACTCAAATTGTCAGACAGGATGCACTCGATAATTGGCGACAAGGGAATGGAAATTCTTTCCAGGATGATGGGCCTGCTATTGGCGGCGATTGCCGTGGAAATGGTGAAAAAGGGAGTTTTCACAACCCTGCAGGGAATGAAATTAATCTGATTTGGATTGAACAGATCGAGAGTCCGAGCGGCAGCGAACACTTATAAATATAGCCGCATATAATGATTATGGTGGTTATATGCCAACTACAATAGCTATAGGGACTTCCACGAGAGAGTCTTTGAGGATGTTCGGGCGCAAGGGAGAGACCTACGACGAGATAATAAAGAAGCTCATGGGGGTTGCCAGGCTGCATGGCTTCCTTGAGGAGCAGAAGAGGATACTTAGGGAAGAAAAGTTTGTCCCGCTTGATTGAGTATGAACTTCAATATTCTTATTTCTGAAAGCGCCAACAGGTTTCTTTATTCCCTGGAAACGCGCATGCGAGTCAGGCTAAAGGAGGGGATGCGCAACCTGAAAGAAGACCCGTTCAGGGGAAGGCCTGGAGCGGACATAAAAAAACTGGCCAGCTCGCGTGATCCGCCTTTTTACAGGCTTAGGGTCGGGGATTTCCGGGTCGTTTACGCGATAGAGGGAAAAGACGTCAAAATAACAACCATAATTCACCGGAGCAAAGGGTACAAGTGGCTTGAGTGAAATTAATCTGATTTCCGGGAAGTGATGCCAACTAATTTATTTCCAGCCGCAGCATTACCACTTATGCGCAGGGCAATTCTGTTTGAAAAGCTCGAGGGCGAGTTCGTCCGCTGTACGGCATGTGCGCACTATTGCAGGATTATGAACGGCATGAGCGGAGCGTGCGGGGTGCGCAAGAATATCGGGGGTGAGCTCTACCTTTCAACCTATGGAAAGGCGGTGGCAGCGAACAATGACCCGATTGAAAAAAAGCCGCTGAATCATTTTCTTCCAGGGACAACTGTTTTTTCAATTGGAACCCTGGGATGCAATTTCTCCTGCGACTTTTGCCAGAACTGGGATATTTCCCAGGCCATGAGATTATTGAGGGGGCAGGCAAAGGGAGGCGTGCAGCAGGCTGAAACCATGCTCCAAAGGGCTGCCAATGACGGAATGGATTTGCCGCCGGAAAGGATTGTGCAGGAAACGAAATTGCATGGGTCGAAATCCATTGCCTTCACTTACAATGAGCCGACCATTGCCTTCGAGTATGCCCGCGACACGTTTATTTTGGCGAAAAAAGAGGGGCTGAAAACCGTTTTTGTTTCCAATGGGTTCCAGTCAAAAGAATGTATGGAGGCGCTGAAAGGATGCGGCCTGGATGCGATAAGGATTGATGTGAAATCCTTTAATGAGAATTTTTACAGGGATATTTGCAAGGCGAGGCTGGAGCCGGTTCTTGAAAGCGTGAAGCTGGCGCACAGGCTCGGGCTGTGGGTTGAAATAATCACACTGGTGATTCCAGGGAAAAACGATTCTGATGAGGAGCTGAAGCAGATTGCGGAATTTGTGGCAGGCGTTGACAAGAGCATGCCCTGGCATGTGACCGCGTTCCACCCTGATTACAAGATGGCCAATGTGCCGGCAACGCAGAAGGCGAAATTGGAAAGGGCGTGGAAAATCGGCAAGGACGCAGGGCTGGAGTACGTATATATTGGGAATGTGGATGCAGGAAAATATGGGGATACCTATTGCCCGAAATGCAATGAGCTGCTGATTAAAAGGGATGGATTTTCAGGGGAGAAAATTGGATTGGTGGATGGCATGTGCAGGAAATGCAAAAATAAGATTGCAGGTGTTTGGTCATGAGTGGCATGAGATTTCCGGCAGTTGCCGGGACATTTTACCCGGATGAGGAAAAGGAATTGCGCACAATGATTGGAGAATATTTGCAGGAGGCGGAAAAGGAGATGGCAAAACAGGGGGCGCTTGCCATTCCTGGAAAATTGCGTGCGCTGGTTGTTCCCCATGCAGGCTATGTTTACTCAGGGCCTGTTGCTGCCTATGGCTATGCCCTTCTGAAAAAGGAGAACCAGAAAAAGAAATTTTCCAATGTGCTCATGATTGGGCCTTCGCACTATGCCTATTTTCCTGGCCTTGCGTGCTCTGGCGCCGAGGGATGGGAGACCCCGCTGGGAAGGGTGAGGGTGAAGGAGCCGAAAGCTCCTGGGATTGTTGTTTCTCCTGAAGCGCACAAGCCAGAGCACTGCCTGGAAGTGCAGGTTCCGTTTTTGCAGAGCGTGATGGATGAAAAGGAGTTCACTATTACACCGTTGCTGGCAGGAGATATTTCGCCCCAGGAAGCGGCTGGGATTTTGAAGCCATTGATTGCCAAGGATTCGCTTCTGCTGGTCAGCTCGGATTTGAGCCACTACCACCCCTATGAAAGGGCGAAGAGAATTGACGAGAATGCGAATAGGAGCGTGCCGCATCTGGATTTCTCATTGGTGGAAAATTTCGAGGCATGCGGGAAGATTGGAATTCTGGCTCTGATGCTGATTGCTAGGGAAATGAAATGGAAGGGGAAACTTTTGTGCTACAAAAATTCCGGGGATACGGCAGGGGACAGGGGCAAGGTTGTGGGCTATGGGTGCTATGCGTTTTATGAGTGATAAGCGATGGAGGATGGAAGGCGGGAGAAAAAGGAATTGATGGTGATTTTCATGGCAACTGTTTTGCAAAAGGATGACAAGATTGCGCTTTTGAAGCTGGCGCGCGAGGCGATTTCAAACGCTCTGGATGAAAAGCCGCTCCCCATGCCGCCCAGGAAAGAGATTTTCCTGGAAAAAATGGGCGCATTCGTCACTCTGAGCATCGATGGCGCACTGCGCGGGTGCATCGGCTCGCTGGAGGCAGTGAAGCCTTTGGGCGAGTGCGTTGTGTACAATGCAGTGAATGCCGCTTTTGATGACCCGAGGTTTCCGCAATTGTCCAAGGAGGAGTTTGACTGGATTGAAATCGAGATTTCCGTGCTGACAACTCCCGAGAAACTTGAATTCAAGGGGGAAGATGATTTGCTCAGGAAACTGGTGCCAGACAAGCATGGGGTGATTTTGCAGTGGGGGAACAGGAGGTCCACTTTTCTTCCGCAGGTCTGGGAGCAATTGCCGGACAAACGGGATTTCCTCGGGGAGTTGAGCATGAAGGCGGGCATGCAGCTGGGCGCGTGGAAGGATGCGCGCGTTTTCACCTATGAGGCGATTGTTTTCAATGAGGCGGAATTCCTGCCCCAGCTAAAAAAGAGAAAGTGAAAGCTGGGAATGAGAGAAGAAAATAAAAAGAAAAAAAGGAAAAAACTGAAAAACGCCTATTCGTCTTTTGACAGCTTGTATACGGATCTCAGGGCAGGTATCAGAACCGCGCCTGCAACGAAGATTCCGAATACGGTGAATGCCTGGGTTATTCCTGCGCCAAAGCTTACGGTCGACGGGTTTCCCACCAGCCATTTGCCAAGGTTTGCAAGTGCGATTGCACCCACGTTCAGGCCGATTGCGGCTATTACAAAGCTGTCGGTCTCCTTGTCGGTTATATTGAGCGCCCCTACGAGCAGGCCGAGCACGGCAAGGGCGATTGCCATTGTTCCCATTGTGTCAGCCGCCATGTTGGAGAACCCTGCTCCGATCCCTACCAGCAGCGAGAGCACTACGCCTCCGATAAAAGCCCAGGCGCCTATTTTTTTCATTGTGTCTTCGGACATAAATCAAACACCTCTGTGGTTCTACTACATAAATGACGCGGGTGTTTAAATTTGTTGCGTAAAAAAGGCCGGGTTGCCCCATTACCGGCAATATTAAATACCCGAAGCTGCGACTAACAAAGCAAAGGTGGTTTTAATGGGCGGAATTTGCAAAATAATAAAGGGAGTTTTCTTTCTGGCCGCAGGAGGGGCGCTTTTAGCCGGCGCACTGGGCAGCCTGGATGGAAAGCTTGCAACGGAAATCGCAGGCGCATTGATAGCGCTGAATGGATTGTCTATGATCTGCCATGCAATGGGCATGTGTTCCATGTGCAACAGCTGCTGTGGAAACGACAAGAAAGGCGGATGCTGCTAGAGAACTGGAAATCGGTAGCAAAACCGGAATCTAGCCATACTCGAAAATTTCGGAAGCGCCCAGCGCTTCCGTTACTATTTTTTCCATTTTTATTTTTTCCTCGAAAACTTTCAGGTCTTTTGCGTGCGAGCTGGTGGCGGGCGAGGAGGGGTTGAAAAGAGTGCAGCAGTCGGTGTATTTCTGCAGGGAGATTTCATAGGTGCCGAGCTTCTGCGCGAGCGCTATAATCTCCTGCTTGTCATAGGCGAGCAAGGGGCGAAGCATGGGGAGCGAAACGCTCTCCTGCACGCTGGCCAGATTGGAAAGCGTCTGGCTCGCGACCTGGCCCAAACTTTCGCCGGTGGCGATCGCCTTGGCGCCTTCCTTTTCCGCGATTGCCTGGGAAGTCAGCGCCATGAAGCGCCGGAAGCTCAGGAGGCGGTAGCGGTCAGGAACCAGGTGCGAGGAAATCTGGAACGGGTAATAGGGGACGAAGTAGCATTTTGTTTTGATTAGCCAGGGGGTTAGCGAGGAGATGAGCGCCTCGATTTTCGCAATTTTCTTTTTTTCTTTCCCTATTTCCTTGAACGAGTGGAAGTGCACGAAAACTATTTCGCACCCGCGCTTGGCAAGAAGCCAGGCGGCTGCCGGGGAATCTATGCCCCCGGAAAGCAAAAGAACGATTTTGCCCCCCGAGCCGACGGGCAGTCCGCCGGGGCCGGGAAATTTCCCGGTGAAGATGAGCGCCTTGTTCCCGGTGACCAGTTCCACATTGACTATTGTCTGGGAATTTATCATCCCCTCAATGCCGGTCTTTTTTGTGATCAGCTCGGCCACTTTTTTTCCGAACGCGCTCCGCTCGATTTTCAGGCCCTTGTCCGAGCGCTTCACAATTATGTAGAATTCGCGCGCCTTTATTTCCTTGAGAACTTTGGATGCTTCCTGGGCGACTTTTTCCTCGTCAATTTCCGTGAGGATGCAGGGGGCCGACCAGGAGATGCCGAAAACTTTGGAAGTGAGCTCCGCTGTTTCCTTTGCATTGCTGGAAGCGGAGACGGAAATTAGAAGCCGTTCCTGAAGGGTGGTGACCTTTTCCGCGCTCTTTCCCAGCGTGTGGCGCACATTGGATTTCAATTTGCTTACAAATGCCGAGCGGTTGCCGCCCTTGGTGCCGATCTCGCCGGAAAAATGCGCATTGACGAATTTGTACAGGGGCATGCAGCTATTGGGGAAGTGCAAACTTTTATGGATGATGCACCGGCCTGGGAGAAACTAGAGAAGCTTGGCTTCGCTCCTTTTCCCGTTCGCATCATATTTGTAGAGCTTGCCTTCCTGCTCGTCCAGGGTCTTCATGTGGCTCCCGTCGCAGAAGGGCTGGTTTTTGCTGAGCCCGCAGCGGCAGATGCGCCTGGTTTCATTGCCCACCTTTATCTCAATCGGGCCTTTTGCCTCGTGTATTATGACTCTTGCCATGGAATCACCGGAAATCTTACGCTACAAACTTTTTTATACAATTAGAGCGACAAATTTGTGCATGAAGAAAATTTCGCTGTTTATTGCGCTGTTTGCCGTGGCGGCCATGCTGGCGCTCGGCCCGCTTGTTTCTGCGGCTTTCACCGAGCATAAAAGGGTCGTGGTGGAAGGGCTGGATGGAAGCCGGGTCATTAATGCGACGGTTGTGTACAAGTTCCAGACCAATGACTGGTACAGCTATGACGGGAAGGGAGAGACGGTCACGGGCAAGGACGGCACGGTGAATGTCACGCTCTATAATATAGTCCCAAAGGACCAGCAGAAAAATGAGGCCTGGTTCCAGGCGACCTATGGAAAGGTTTCCAGCGGCTGGGTGAGCTGCAACTATGACCTGGATCCGGATTATGATGACTGCGTGCTCTATCTCCCGGTCTATGAACTGAGGGTTTATGTCAGGGACCACAATGAAAGGCCGCTTGAGGGAATGCCGGTTTCCGTTGACAACGGGCTCGCGTATACGGATTCGGGCGGGCAGGTGAAGGTTTTCGCCACCAAGGGAGTGCACGATGTGAAGGTCCAATTCGGTGAAATTGTTGAGCAGCAGACGGTGGATTTGCAGAAATCCGAAACCCTTGCCATGGAGATCAAGCTGAATGACCTGGTTGTCAATGTGAAGGATGACAAGGGGCTTCCGCTCAGGGATGCGATTGTTATTGTGCGCGACATGGAATTCACCCCGGACATAAACGGGGTTGTGAAGATCGGAAAGTTCGATGCCTATACGACCGAGGTGCGCGTGAGGTACCAGGGCGAGGAGAAGAGCGCGATTGTGGATGTCGCCTCTGAGCCGAACTACAGTTTCCTTTTTGATGTGAACCCTCCGCTTATTTCGAACGTGCAGGTTTCCGAGGACAAAACAATTCTTGTCGGCGCAAATGTGCAGGACCAGAATGAATTCGGCTCGGGCATGGGAGTGGGCGCGAGAGTTGAGCTTACCTATGCGATTGATGGGGCGTGGAGAACGCAGGAAATGTTCCGATCAGGCCTCACAGGCTATCAGGCGACAATTCCCCTGCAGCCCGCGGGCACGCAAATACAGTACAAGGTGAGGGCAAAGGATTTGGATGGCAACTGGGCCGAGACCCAGATTTATACTTACACTGCGAGCAAGGGCGGAGTGGCCCCGAAGCCTCCGAATGGCCAGAATGGAACCAATAATAATGGCAACAATGGCGGGAATGGAAATGGCGGAGGGTTCAAGCTTGAATTGCCGAGCATCGGGCTGAACGTTGATACCAATAATCCAGTGTGCCTTGGCGGGCTCGGGCTGGTATTGGTGATTGTTGTGCTTGTTTTCCTGAAAAGAAGGAAAGAGGACGCTGAAGACGACATATTGACGCCCATGCCTGAAACCCCGAAACCAGAGGAAAAGAAGTAAATGCCGGATGAAAACGGTTAATAAATCCGGGCGCTAAAATAGGACTAATTATGCAGGGATGGCAGAGCTTGGTCAAATGCGCCAGACTCAAGTGAAATCCTTTTCTTCCCGTAGAAAAGGCTTTCGACCCAAAAGAAAGGGTTTTGAGAAATCTGGACGCAAGTCCAAAAAAAGATAAGATATCTGGTGGCTTAGGCCTACGTGGGTTCAAATCCCCCTCCCTGCACTTGTTTTTTTCTTTCAAAGAAGAGTGCAAATGTTTTTATTTTACCCGTGGTTAACCACATCCATGAGAATGGGCATTGTTTTGGTTTTGGTCATCGCGCTTTCGGGAATTCTGCTGGCAGAAACAGTTTGGCTGGTCGAGCCAATGAAAAAGCAGCTGGGCAACGGCGATGTGGTGGACATCGGTCCCATCGGGCCGGGGCAGACGGTTTTCATTGAAATCGAGCCCATAATAAAGGAAGGGGAGAACAAGGGGCTTACCTGGGATTTGCTGAATGTCACTAAACTGCCAAGCGGATGGAAGGGCGAGAAAAGCGCATTGTACGGAAGGCCGACATTGCAGGCGAAAATAACCGCATCTGCAGAAGCCAAAGATGGGAGTTACCCGGTAACGCTGGAAGCGATCGGGGGAGAAAAACTGGGGGGCCCGGTTTCAATCAAGGCGAATGTGCAGGTGAAAAAAGACGTGGTCAATGTTGACGTGCAGCCAAAGAGCAGGAAGGTCGGCGCGGGCCAGCCTGCGGTGTTTTACATTACTATCCAGAATACGGGAATTACAAGCGATGTGTTTGAAGTGACCGCAACCGGGAAGCTCGCCTGGGATTTGAACAAAAAGGCGCTGATACCGGCCGGCGGAATAAAGGAAGTGCGCTATGAGGTGGGTTCCGAAGAGGGGGGAAATATTGCGGTTGACCTGAATGTCAAATCCTCGTCAAGCCCGCTGATTTCGAAAACAGAAAGGGTGAACGTTGACGTGGAGACTAATTTGATAAGCGACTACAAGGCGACCAACAACGGGTTGATGATATTCCCGATAATGGAACAGCCGGTCTATTCCCTGATGGGATTGATTTCGAACCTGTTTAACTAGTTGGTTTTTGGAATGTGGAACAGACCTTTTTGCAGCATTTGCAAAAAACGAATTGAGAAGCCTTCTGATGCAATAGCTAAACCTGTACCGTTAGTTGTGCGCGGGCTGAAACCTTTTGCACATACAGAATGCTTGAGAAAAGGAATGGTCGCTGACCAGGAATTTAGGCAAGGCGCGGGAAAAATCGTTAACGCAACTTTGAGGATACAGGAGGAAAAAGACATGCGAACCATTGCAAGAGTAGAGCTTCAGAAGCAGATGAGCAAGGCGAATGTTGGGCAGATGCTCGCGGCAGTGATGATGGGGGCTCTTCCTGCGATTGGGCTCCTTAATTTCCAACGACTAAAATTAGACGCTCTTCAGTGGATAGGATTCTGCATACTGACGCTTTTGGCAGCGCTATTTCTCGTAAATGTAGCGCTTTATCGGTATTATCTGCATGGGCTTTCAGGAGAAATAAGCAGGGAAGAAGACTGAATTCTCGCTTTTTATAATTTGGCGGACAAATGGTTAGCATGGACTCGGAAAGTGCGAAGAGGGAAGATGCTGCAAAAGAAGCCGCAAAGCTGGTTCTTGCAAATCCTTCGCTGGATTTGGAGGATTTGAAAAAGAGGCTGTGCGAGAAATACAGAATAGCGGATGCGCTCAAGAGCAGTGAAATTTTGGCGAAGATTCCCGAGGGGGAAAGAACAGTGGCAGTGATGAAAGCCCTGCGCCTGCGGCCTGTGAGAACTATTTCAGGAGTCACGCCAATCGCGATTATGAGCTATTCAGACTGCCCCCATGGAAGATGCACCTATTGTCCCCGGGGAGAATACGCGGCACAGAGCTATACTGGCAGGGAACCGGCTGCGTTAAGGGCGATTCAGAATAAATTCGATTCCGGAAAACAGGCGCTGAGCAGGATGGACCATCTGGAGGCGATTGGGCACAAGGTGGAGAAATGCGAGCTAATCGTCATGGGCGGAACTTTCAATTCCCAACCCAAGGATTATCAGGAGAATTTCATGAAAGGCGCGTTTGATGCTTTCAATGGGTTTGAGAGCGCGAGCCTGCGGGAAGCCATTGATGCAAATGAGAAAGCGAAAAGAAGAGTTGTGGGTGTGACTTTTGAAACACGGCCGGATTGGTGCAAGGAAAAGCATATTGACGAAATTCTGGAAATGGGCGGGACAAGAGTGGAGATGGGAGTGCAGGTGCTGAATGACGCGATTTACGAGAAGGTGCACCGCGGGCATTCGGTTCAGGATGTGGTGGATGAAACGCGAATTCTGAAGGATGCGTCCCTCAAAGTTTTGTACCATATGATGCCGGGCTTGTATCAAAATGAAAAGGAGGATGTCGCCATGTTCAGGCAGCTTTTTTCAGATGAGCGATTCAGGCCCGATATGCTGAAAATTTATCCTACGCTGGTGATACCTGGCACGCAATTGTATGAGGAATGGAAAAAGGGCGAGTTCAGAACCTATTCGAGCGAGGAAGCCGCGGCAGTGATTGCCGAGGCGAGCGAATATATTCCGAAATATGTACGCGTGATGAGGATGCAGAGGGATATTCCGGTGCAGTTGATTGCAGGCGGGATGAGAAAGAGCAACCTTAGGCAGCTGGTTGATGCGGAGATGAAGAAGAAAGGTGTGAAATGCAAGTGCATCCGATGCCGCGAAAGCGGATTGAGCAGGCTGAAGAATTTGGGAGAAGTGGATGAAAAAAGAGTGAAAATGGAAAGGATTTCGTATGATGCGAGCGGAGGGAGAGAGGAATTTCTTAGTTTCGAGGATGAGGCGAATGAATTGCTGCTGGGATTTGTGAGATTGAGAATTCCAGGGGAAGTGGGGAAGAATAGGCCGCACAGAAAGGAGATTGATTCCAAGACTGCGCTGATTAGGGAGTTGCATGTTTATGGGCAGGAAGTTGCTGTTGGAAAAGAGGCTGACAACGAATTGCAGGTGCAGCACAAGGGGTATGGACTGAAATTGTTGCGCGAGGCTGAAAGGATTGCCAAAGAAGAATTTGACAAGAAGAAAATGATTGTGATTTCAGGCGTTGGTGCGCGGGAGTACTATTACAAGTTCGGGTATAAACTGGAAGGGCCATACGTGAGTAAGTTTTTATGAGTTAAGTGAGTTGGTTTAGGCATGTATTCCAAGGAAATTGATGGGGCATTGAAAAAAATAGGGGCGGAGATAGGGGACCGGATAAAGACTGGCGAATATGAGGGGCTATTGATGCCCAAGATTGAAAGCGGGGACCCCAACGCGCTGGTCATCAAACTGGATAATGGGTATAACATTGGAGTGAAAATTGACACAGGGAAAAAGATTGAGCTTGTGAGTAAGGGAGAGAAGATTGGGCACAAGGCAAAAGGGGATTCGGGCAAAGTAAGCGGGGCCATTTCCATTCTTGGGTGCGGAGGAACCATCACCTCGCGCGTTGAGTACAAAACTGGCGCAGTGTTCCCTGAATTTTCACCCTCTGATTTGCTTTCCAGCTTTCCTGAATTAAAGGAGTTCGGGGATATCGCGGGAAGAAAATTATTCTCATTGCTTTCAGAGGACATGAATTCCGCTCACTGGAAAATCATTGCCCATGAGGTGGAAAAGGAAATCAAGGATGGCGCGCGCGGAGTGGTTCTGATGCATGGAACGGATACCATGGGCTACACTTCTGCGGCTCTTTCATTCATGCTCCAGAAACTGCCTGTGCCGGTTGTGCTCGTTGGGGCGCAAAGGAGCAGTGACCGGGGGTCAAGTGACAATAAGATGAACCTGATGTGCGCAAGCGCGGCTGCTTCTTCGGAAATTGCTGAAGTTGGCCTGTGCATGCATGCGACCATGAGCGATGACTATTGTTATTTGCACAGGGGAACACGGGTGCGGAAAATGCACACCAGTAGAAGGGATGCGTTCAAGAGTGTTAATGCGAGCCCGCTTGCTAAGATTGACTATTCCAGCAGAAAAGTGGAAGTGCTGGATAAGAATTGCCACAAAAGAGGGGCGAGCAAGAAAGTTGAATTGAGAGCTGATTTGAGCGACAAGGTTGCTTTGCTGTTTACTTACCCAGGGATAAAGCCGAAACTGATTGAGAGCTATTCAGACTATGATGGATTGGTGCTTGCTACTACCGGGCTGGGGAATGCGCCTGCGAACCCGTTCGGGGACAAGAATGCGTATAGCATAATTCCTGCTGTGAAATCACTTGTTGACAGCGGGGTGGTTGTGGTGAATTCACCGCAAACTCTCTATGGAAGATTGGACATGAATATTTACACCGCAGGCAGGATGCTGGATGAGATTGGCGTGATTGGCAATTACTGCGACTGGCTGCCTGAAACGGCGTATGTGAAACTGATGTGGGCGCTGGGGCAGACCAAGGACAAGAAGAAAGTGAAGGAATTGATGGTTGCGAATATTGCAGGGGAAATTTCAGAAAGGAGCTTGCAGAATGATTCTTATGAATAAGCTAAAGTGCGGCATTGAAATCCACCAAAGGCTAGTGGGGAGGGGAGAAAAATTATTTTGCTCTTGCCCATCCGAATTTTCTGAAGATGCAAAACCTTTGTATGAGGTAATACGTAGGCAACACACAGTAGTTAGTGAATTAGGGGAGACGGATGCTGCTGCGCAATTCGAAGCATTGAAGAAAAAAATATTTGTTTATCAAGTCTTTGAAAACGATTGCGCGGTAGAACTTGATGAAGAACCCCCACACGAAATGAATCCTTACGCGCTAGCGAGTGTAGTAGAGATATGCAATCAACTAAATTGCAAAGTGGTCGACGAGGTTCAGGTCATGCGCAAAACAGTGATTGATGGAAGCAACACTTCTGGATTTCAAAGGACTGCTATTGTTGGGATGAATGGGTGGCTTGAATCTTCCCAGGGAAGAGTAAGTATACAGACAGTCTGCATTGAGGAAGAAAGTGCGGGTATTGTTTCACAGGCAGATGATGGAAGCGGGAGAATTGTCTATAGATTGGATAGACTTGGAGTGCCGCTTGTGGAAATTGCCACTGGACCTGAAATTGTTTCTGGAAAGCATTGTCTAGAAGTAGCGAAAAAAGTTGGAGATATGATGAGAAATGCGGAAGCTATAGAGAATGGAATTGCTAGTAATAAGGAGATCGCACAGAGAGGGATTGGCACCATTAGGCAGGATTTGAATGTTTCTGTTGAAGGAGGTGCGCGCGTTGAGATTAAAGGCGCGCAGCAGCTGGGATTACTTGAAGAATGGGTTGAAAGCGAGGCGAATAGGCAGAAGAAGATGCTGGAAGTTTACGAGGAGATCGTGGGAAAAAAGGCTGAGCCGGCCAGTGAGAAGGAGATAATTGATTTGACTGATGCTTTCACTGGAACCCAGTGCGGGCTGATTTCCAAGGGAGTTTCTGCTGGAGCTAAAGTGCTTGGAATGAGGATGAAGCATTTTGCAGGGATTCTTGGAAAGGAAGTGCAAAAGGAAAGGAGATTTGGAAGCGAGTTGAGCGACTATGCCAAGGCGGCGGGAGTTAAGGGGATAATTCACAGTGATGAGGATTTGGCAAAATACAAGATTTCTGAGGGAGAAGTTGCAAAGTTGCGCGAGAAGTTGAAAGTTGAGGGAACTGATGCGTTTGTGCTGGTTGTAGAAAAGGAGAAAATTGCACATGAAGCGCTGAAAAGAGTTATTGCACGCGCCAAAGTACTGAGTATTCCTGGAGAAACAAGAAGGGCGCTTCCGAATGGCTCTTCTGCTTACATGAGGCCGATTCCAGGGAGAGCGAGGATGTACCCTGAAACGGATATTCCTCCGGCTCTACCAGCTAATATTTTTAGGAAAGGAGTTACGAAAGTAGAAGTAAGAATTATATCGTCAGAAGAAATAAAAAAAGAGCTAATACACCTGCTGAAGAACGAACAGATGGCTGATAGGATTCTGAAGGGTAGAAATCTCTTTATGTTCCAGAGGCTGGCAGATGAGTTTGAACCAATGGTTGTTGCCACTACGCTGGAGGAAACGCTGGTGGCACTGAGAAGAGAGGGAGTGGAATTCGAGGAAGTAAAAGAAGTGGTGGGCTCGGCTCTTGAATTGTACAAGAAGGAGAAAATTGTGAAGGCGGCTATTCCTGATGTTCTGAGGGCGATTGCCAAGGGGGAAACAGTGGAAGGGGCTGCGAAGAAATTTGCGCGAATAAAAGAAAAGGAGCTGGAGAAACTGGCTAAGGAGAAGAATTACGATGTTGGCGCGATTATGCGCGAGTTCAGGCTGAATATTGATGCTTCTGAACTGCAGGAAATCTTGAAGAAAAAGAAGTGAATTAGCAAATCTTCACAGAATATCCTTTTACTTTGGCGAGCGGATCAATGTTCTTGGTAGTGAGCATGTTTTTTGCTGAACCCTTACGAGCATCGGAACCCATGAATTCGTTTATTGCATTTGTGGCTTCTTTTTCTGCCATTTCAGTCAGCCGGCCTAATTTGGCTTTTTCGGCAGCCGCGGCTATTGTGTGGGAATCTTTTTCATCAGAGTTATGCGTTTCATAATAGCGCCTGCGCGCGAATTTGGAATGCACTTCCGAAGGCCTTAACTCTGGAATTTCGAGACGGTCAAAAACATCTGGCCATTTTGGGCAGTCGAGAAGCTTGCACAGTGCGTTGGCAGAACGTATGGAGGTGTTGCCTCCATCGCGCTCAATGCGGTAGAACTCGTCCCAGGCGGTCTTGGTGGCTTTTCCCACTTCCAGAGATTTGGCCCATTTGATAAAAAATTGGGAATTCTTCTTTTTGAGGTCCGAGGCGCCATCCGCTGAAGTGCAGGATGCAACAAACTCCGTGTATGGCCCGGTCAGATGGCGCAGGGCGGAATAGGACCGCAGGAGAGGGATGTTTTTGTATTTGGTCGCCCGTTTGGCTTTTTTTGGATCTTGTTCCAGGGCTTCGGCATACTCGTCTTTTAGGCTTTGGATATGCGCGTCCCATCCGACAGGACCGTCTGGGGCGCAGCCGAATTTCTTGACATATTTTTTGAGAACCTCAAGGTTGGCACTTTTGATGGAGTCAATTTCATCTGGAGAGAGCGAGGCATGGTGCGGATTTATTCCTTTCCGCTTTGAACTTTCGACTAATCTGGACATTGCTAAGATTACAGCGTTTAGATTTTAATAGGTTTCCACTTATAGCCACATAGCTCGATTAGCCCATGCCAGTGAAACTTATCTTTTGTTTGGTTGCGGCAGGTTTAGCTTTTGAATTTTTATTGCCAGTGGAAGCCTGATTGTGGCGCACCCCGTCCTGTATCTCATCCCGTAGTTCTAACAACCTTAACTCTGCTGCACGACGGTCAACGGACTTTTTTGGGAAAACAAAATCTGATTTCTCTTCTTCAGGAAGATTGCGCGAATTGTGAATTGAGCTTGCTGGCCTTGACCGTTTCTCGGGGCGCTGGAGGTCAAATAGATCGAAAAGTGCATCCCATTCTTTTACCCCAAAGAGCTCAAGCAATGGCGCAATGGATAGAAGGTCTGGGTTGGTCTTTTTCTGGCGATTTTTGTACTGATTCCAGGCCCCTCGATTGGGGATGCGAACTTGGTTTAAGCTGGGCGGGTTTAGGCAAAAATCAACGAAATCCAGGAATCCTTCCTTATTGACTTTCTTCAAACGGTCAGTTTCTTCAGGAGAAAGGTCTGCTAAGATTGACCTATGCCCTATTTTGGAATCAAAACCGCATTCCTCCCTGAATACTGCCCAGCTTTTGAAAAGTTTGGCCAAAGCCTTTGAATTTAACAGGTCCGGGATCTCTTCATGCTCTGCGATATGCTTGTCCCAGTCCGTGGTTGTGCCGCTCCCTCTTTCTTCATTGACCCATTTTTGGTACTCCTGGATATTGGCATCCTTTATTTCCCTCACTCTTGCCTTGGAAAGCGGTTCCTTGGCCCGCACCTTGTGCGAAATGCCTTGAGGGCGGGCTGGAAGATGGCATTCATCTTCCACAAATTGGTTCCAGGTGTCCATGCCATAGGAGCTCATTAAAGCCCCTGGAGCCTTGAGCAGGGTTTTTTTCTTCTTGTTTTTTTCCCCGACAAATTCTTTCCATTCGGTGTAGGACGGGGTGTGATGCAGCTTTTTTGCAAGTTTTTGGAAAGCATCTACATTAGCTTGGAGGGTTTTTGCTTTTTCTTCTTCTGATTGGACTGGCATGGTTAATATTGGTACTTTCAGGTTTTTAATGCTTTCACATTTATTGCCACAAATAGAATCGACTAACTATGCCTTTTCCCAGAGCTCTTCCAGCGCCTTTTTGCTCAGCAGGAATTGCTTCCTGTTTGAGGAGTGGTCTTCAACGGTGATGGTGCCGTCGTATTGCTTCTTGAGGAGCTTGAGGGATTTTTTCCAGTCGATTCCGCCGTTCCCGATTCCCAGGTGCTCGTCCTTTTCTCCGTTGTTGTCATGGGCGTGCACATGGATGATGCGGTCCTTGAATTCTCCCAGGTAGTCTGCCAGGTAACGGTTGTCAATTTGAGGAATGTGGCAATGGCCCACATCCAGGGTCATTTTGCAGTCAACTTCGCTGAAAAGCCGCTGGAAATCCGCAAACCCGAATGATGCCGCGTTGTAATTTTCTATGCAGAAGGTGAGCCCGAGGTTTTTGGCAAATGAGTTCATGTGGTCAATGGCATCGATGGTGCGCGAGACCAGGATTTCCCTCTGCTCCCGCTTGTAAACAAAGGGCATTGGGTCCGAGTGGAATGTCACCTGCTTGGCGTTTATTTTGGCAGCCGCTTCGATGATTTTCTCCGCTTCCTTGAGCGAGGCATTGCGGATGGAATCATAGGGGCTGGCAGGGAAAAGGAACCAGGCAGCGTGGGAAACAAGGCCCAGCGAATAGGTTGAAAGAAGGTCATTGATTTCCTTTTTGCTGGCGATTACCAATGAGGGAAGGGATTTGGGATATTCGATTGTCAGTTCCAGGAAATCGCTTTCAAATTCTCCTGCCAGCTCTATTTCCTTTAGCAGCTCGTTGTTCGGGTTGTTCATGAAGCCGATTAGCATAGGGAATCTATTGGGAAGAGAAGATTTTAATGGGTTGATAAAACGGGCGAGCGCGCTTTGTGCGCGAGTCCCGTTTTTAGCTGGCGGAATCAATCTTGGGACAGGGTTCGGTGTAATTGTATCCGCTTGAGCAGCTCACTGTGAGCGCGCGGTATCCGCCTACACATTGGAGGTACTGGGTTATGCAGCTGTTTCCCGGGACCCCTGGCGAATCGCGCACCAGCGCAGAGGAGGTGTCGGCCCCGCTGTCTTGCGCAGTTGACCTTCCGCGGGAAAGGGTGCACCCGGAGGTAAGCACTATTAGGAAAATTAGGCATGCGAATAGCGCTTTTGAACCCATAAACCCACCTTTTCTACAATAACTCTGCCGTTCGGGTTATATAATAATTGTGGTCTAATGCTAGACCATGGACCTGGCACTGAGGAGTGTTGCCTATATCATGCTCGCGCTCATAAGCATCGGGCTGCTTCTATTGTTCGTAGGGAGGCTGCAGGAGGCCGGGAAACAGCAATATTGTGATGGGTACAAACAGGCGCTCCAGCTTTCGCCTGATGAGCAGATTCCTTCCGAGTGCGTGAAATACCTTAATGATGCCAGCCAGGGGACCAGGAATCTGATGGGAACCGGGGATAGTGTGGGCCAGGAAATCGCTGCCAATGCCGCAGCCTGCTGGAAACTGACCGGTGCGCGGGGAATCGCAGACTCAAGGGGCTGTGGAATTTTGTATGTGGAGAAGCTGGACGGAAACGTGAGCGAGGCCAAGGTCAGGCAGGTTCTCCAGTCCAATGGGCAAGAGTTTAAATTGAACTGGAAGGCAGATATCAAAGAGAAGTCGCTGGTAAAAATCGACTATGATGCGGATGCCAAGGCGGTTGTGATTTCATGAAGGGAGACATGGCGCTCGAGACCATTGCGAAATTGTTCATTATCCTGGTAGTGCTGGCGCTGTCCATTTCGCTCATTTACAAATTCTACAATGATGCGCAAAAAATCGACCTGACCAATGGGGGCGGGAAAGGCGCTGGCACAGGGTTGCAGGTGCTTAGGCTCGCAACCGCTGACAATGCGAAAATCGCAGCGCTCGCTGACGAGTGCTATGAAAGGTTCCTGAAGCAGGCCGCGAAAAAGCAGCTGGAAGACTGCTATGTGGTGAATTTGGACAATGGGAAGTTCTCTGATTTTTTGACTTTGGACGGATTGAAAGCTAACATGAAGAACCCTACGAAAATCCAGCTCGGGACGATATACACGCAGACCGTGCTCATCTCCTATGATTTGACCAGCGACAAGGTAGTTGTTTCGGCTTCCTAGGGGAGCGGAAAGGCAACATAACCTTTAAAGAAGTTAGGGGAGTAAACATAATCAGAAGAAAGCACTTATTTTGATGCTTTATTTTAGGTGAAAAATATGGGATTGAGGCCAGCTCATACCTGCAGGGACCTGAACAAAACGCCCTGGAGCAGGTTTTCGAAAAAGAAACCGAAGAAAAGTTTCGTGAAATCCATGCCGCATGCAACGCTGCATGTCTACAACATGGGAACCGTAAAAGCGGATTATGACACGCTGGTTGAAGTGAGCGCCGCCGCCGACATACAGATCAGGGACAATTCCCTGGAATCCGGAAGGCAGGCGATCAACAGGCACCTGGAAAAGGCCTTAACCGTTGGCGGATTCCAAATGAAGCTTCTTGTATACCCGCACAATGTGATCCGGGAAAACAAAATGATTACAGGCGCAGGGGCCGACCGTCTGCAAAAGGGGATGAGAAAGTCCTTTGGCAGGGCGACAAGCAGGGCCGCGCGGATCAGGCAGGGGCAGATTGTTTTCACCGTCAGGTGCAGGAAAGCGAACATTCCCGTGATAAAAGAGGGAGTGAAGCGCGCCCAGCTGAAGATGCCCGGCAAATTCGTGATTGAAGTCAAGAGCCTGGCGCCGAAAGCGAGCTAGGTTAAGGGGCCAAATTCTACGGGAGAACCTTCCTCGGAGCCAGCCTGGCCCAGGAGCAAGCTTTATATACACTAATAACCATAATTCTACACTATAGCGGCACAGGAGCGGTTATTAGATTTAACGCCGCAATTTTAGTGGGAGGTTATGGCATGTCCGAGGAACTAATCAAAACCGACGTTGACGTCATCATTAGGGCACTCAAGAGATCGGGCCACATGGAACTCTCGCAGCTGGCAAAGGAATCAGGCCTGCCTTCAAGGCACGTGGAAAAATGGACCCACATCCTGGAAGACAATGGAATGGTAAGGATTGACTACAGGCTCACAAAAGTTTACGTCACCTGGGTCGGAAGCGGAACCCTGGACATCGAGGATATTACCAGGGCGGAGGAAAGGACGTCCAAAACGACTCCAGGGCTCGGGGTAAGCATTTCAAGCGAGGAAATCGAGGAGCACAAGAAAAAGAGCGAGCAGATCAAATCAAAGGCCTCCAAGTTCGAGGAGGACATGGGTTCTGTTTTTAGAAGGGACAAAGTTGTTCCGAAGCAAAAAGAGCCGGAAAAAGTGAAGGAAAAACCAAGGGAAATCCCGGCCGCTGTTACCATTGCCAAGGAGATTGCAAAGAAAAAGGAAATTCCGCTTAAAGCTGTGAAAGCAGTGAAGCCAAAGGCTGTTGCCAAGGCCATTCCGGTTGAGAAGGAAGCGATTGAAATCATTGAGCAGGGGCTGAAGGAAGTCCCTATTGAACCGGAATCCATTGCCAAGGCCGTGGAGAAAATTGAGAAAATCACGCTAAAGAAAGCTGGCAAGGCGAGCAGCAAGCTCGCTGAGCGCGAAAAGGCGTTCATGAGCCTGTCCAACAAGCTCAGGCAGAAAATCGCTGAAATCAACAAAAAAACGTATGAGATTGCAGAGATGAAAAAGGACAAGACAACGCTTTTTGAAGAGAGCTACAAGCCGGTTGAGCGCAGGTTTGACGCCGAGATTGAAACCATCCGCGACATTCTGCTTTTGAAGGAAAGGAAAATAATCGAGCTCCAGGAGCTGGCTGTCGGAATTCCCGAGAAAGTGGAGAGCGTTGAGGAAGGCGTGTTGCGCCTGCGCGAGATCGAGCAGGAGGCGAAAAAAGTCCTGGACGATTCCACGGTGATGATTGAGGAAACCCTGAACGAGCTGCGCGAGGTTGCCCAGGAGGCAGAAGGCAAGCTCGAGAACGCCAGGGGAAGGATGTACAGCAAGATCGAGAAGCTTGACCAGCTGGACAAGACGATCGTAAAGGTAAAGGAAGTCGAGCAGAGCGTTTCGCAGAAGATTTCCGAATCCAAGCAAAGGCTTGAGGAAGAGCAGAGAAGCATAGAGCAGCTCGAAAGGGAAATCGTATTGGTGCGCGAGGCCAAGAACGAGGTTGAGGCCGCCATGGTCGAAGTGAAGGCGATTGTGGACACCGAAGCCTCAAGGATGCTTGATATCGAGGATGCGCTTGCCAAGGTCACCAAGATTGACAAATGGGCGCGCGAGAACCAGAAGCAGTTCCAGGGGAAACTGCAGGAATTCATGACTTATGTGAAGGACAGCGAAGGCGAATATTTGCGCCTGAGGGAATCGGTTGAAACAGGGTTTGTGCGCAAGTACCTGAAGGAACTGCGCGAGATCACCGATGCCCATGAATTCGAGGTCAATGAGATTGCTGGAATGGAAAAGAGCATTGATGTTAAGATTGAGGAAAGCAAGACCGAATTGAAGCGCCTGATGGATGAGAGCAGGCAGCTCGCTGAGAAATACGAGGGGATAGTGAGGAAAAAGGAAGCGAGGATTGACGTGAGCAAGGATATTGCCGCACTCCAGGAGAAAGGGGAGGAGCTGGTGGACGAGCTCGCCACAATCAAGAAGAAAAGGGAAAAGCTCATTGAGGAAATAGAGGACACGGTTGAAAAGAAGGAAGGGAGAGAGTAAGTTTTCTTTGTTTTTATTTGCTTTTTTTTAGTTTGTTTTTTATTTTGTTTTAGTTGTTTTGTTTATTTTTGCTTATTTTTTATTCTCTAGTTTATCATAGAGATTTTTCATCTTTAGGGCGTCTTTTTCCGTGAGCGGTGATTCGCAGATGATAGTTCCGCCATAGCCGTTTTCCTCCCCTTTTTCAGCCAATAGTTTCATGAATGGTTTCCAAGGCGGAGAGTCTGAATCAATGGGCAGGTGCTTTCTTTCGCCTTTTTCGCCGAATTCCACTCCGGAGAAATGAATGTGGATGTTTTCCACTGCTTTTTTTCCTGCTGATTTTTCAATCTGCTCGAAAACTTTTAGGTAGTCGTTTTCGCCCTTCAGCACACCACCCTGGCGCGCGTGCAAATGGCAGAAATCAATGCAAAAACTGGTGTTGTCCAATTCATTTGAGAGCCAGAGGATTTCCTCCAAACTGCCCCATTCGCTCACCGCCCCGGCGGTTTCAGGCGCAAGAAGAACCCCTTTTACTTTTCTTTCCTCCATTTTGTCTAAAATGCGCTGAAGAGTTGATTTGATTAATTTCCCGCAGGTTTTGGAATCTCGCCCCATGTAATAGCCCGGATGAAAAACGATTTTCTTGACTCCGAGCCATTGGGCGGCCTGGGCGCTGGCAAAAATGTGGTGAACGCTAAGGTTGATTTTTTTCTCCTCTTTTCCGCAGCAGTTTACCCAGTAGGGGCAGTGGATTGAAAGGGAGATGTCTTTTTCCCTGGAGGCTTTGGCTGTTTCCTCTGCCTGCTCCTCTTTTGTCATGTAGACTCCGCGGACGAATTCCACTTCCATCGCAGCTAGACCGAGGCGCGAGCACTCTTTCACTCCTGCTGCCGTATCCTCGCCTTTTGCAGATGAGGGGATGCCGGCCGGGCCGAATCTGAACATAAAATCAACCTTTGGATATGACGAGGTTTTTCCTCAAGTCAAGATAAACGTTTCCTGCAATGTGGGATAGGTGGGCCGGGAGTTTTGCTTTCGCAGCCTTCTTTTGTTTCTCTTCCTTTTCTTTGACATACTCGACTTCAATCATGGGCTTTCCGAATGAACCCGGGTCGCGGAGAGCCAGTCGCGAGGCGGTTGATTGGATTTTTTCCGCACTTGTTTCGCCAATCAGATCAACCAATTCAACTTGTTTGCTGAAACGGGAGATTGCTTTTTTTGAAATATTCTGGATGAAAGGGAAGGCGCCTTTGGAGCCGATTACCCTCTGTTTTGAGTCTATGCCCTTGGAATGCAGCGAAAATAATGTTTGGCCTGGCCAGTGGCCCTGCACATCCTTTCCGCAAACCAGGATGAAGCGGATGTTCGGGTTTGCCAGAACATTTGCCAGGAGGCGTTCTATGCCTAAATTCTCGGTTGTGAGTTTTCCGAGTGCTGAGTAGAGCGAACGGTTTGCTGGCGCCAGCTCGATTTCGCTGGAAAGGGTCACTATTGCCACTGGAGAATAGGGGTCGCCTGTTTCAAATTGGCCGGGCATCAGGGGCCAGCGCTTTAGCTTGGTTTTCCTTGGCTTGGTTTTGGCGCTCATAGGGAGAATTTGGGAGTGGGATAATTTAATCATAACTTAGGTAAAATGGGCGAGCAGGCTATGCATGCGAGCCTCATTTTACCAGTATCCTTGGTTTTTCTGGTATCGTGAGGGGTGCGGGGCCTAGATTGGAAAATATCGTTGGCCCCGGTTGCTAATATTATAAGGTTATAAGAGTTGTAGGGGAAATTATTCCCTATGAAATTCAAGGCAGTGATTTTTGACATTGATGACACGCTTTTCCCCAGCACCGAGTTTGCGGAAAAGGCCAGGAAAAACGCGGTTAATGCGATGGTTGAGGCCGGCCTGAATGCGGACGAGCACGAGGCCTATGCGCAACTGAGGAAAATAATCGAAAAAGTCGGGTCGAACTATGACGCGCACTTTGATGACCTGTGCGAATTTTACAAAAACAGGAAGAACAGGGCGAAAATCATTGCCGCCGGGATTGCCGCCTATCATAATACCAAATCCAGCATAAGGCCGTACCCGAGCGCGGCGAGGACTTTGTTGAAATTGAGGGACGATGGCTGCAAGATTTATATTGCAAGCGAAGGGATTGAGGTAAAACAATGGGACAAATTGTTCAGATTGGGCCTGTACCTGCTGGTTGACGAGGTGTTTGTCACGGCCGAGAAAAATGCCGCGTTTTACAGGGGAATGCTGAAAAAGCTGAAGCTAAAGGGGAGCGAGTGCCTGATGGTGGGCGACAGGGTCGACAAGGATGTGGAGCCTGCGAAACAGGCGGGCATCAGGACCGCGCTATTGATGCACCAGTTCAGGAAGCAGGAAGGAAAGATTAAAGCTGATTTCCGGATAAAAAAGATTGACGAAGTTCTGAAAATTGTGCGGTGATTTGATTGGCAAAGCATGAACACGAACATGGTGAAGATGACGAGCATGGGCACAGTGGACATGAACACGAAGAAGACGAGGAAGAATTCAATTTGGAGAAATACCGCAAGGCAGGGAAAGTTGCCGCAGAAGTGCTGGATGACGCGAGAAAACTGATGATGGTCGGCGAGAGCGTGCTTGAGATAGCTGAAACCATTGAAGCAATGATAAAGGAAAAAGGCGCGGACATTGGATTTCCGATTAACATTTCCATCAACTCGGATGCGGCGCACTATACCCCGGAGAACGGGTGCACACGCGAATTGGGGGAAAAGGATTTGGTGAAGCTGGACATTGGCACACACGTTGATGGATTTATCGGCGATGCTGCGATTACGGTTGATTTGAGCGGCGAATACGCAAAACTGGTGGAAGCGAGCGAAAAGGCGCTGGAAAACGCGGCTGCGCTGCTGAAGCCTGGATGCGAAACAAGCGCCATTGGGGCGATGGTTGAAGAGACGATCAAAGGTTATGGCTATAAGCCGATTTCAAACCTGACAGGCCATAGCATCAACCGCTGGCAGGTGCATTCGGATATTTCCATTCCCAATATCAAGACCAAGGATTCGGTGAAATTGGAAGAAGGGATGGTTATTGCACTTGAACCGTTTGCCACTGACGGGATTGGAAGAATTAAGGAAGGCCAGGATGTGGAGATTTTTTCCCTGGTGGCAGAGGTGCCGGTTAGAATGAGGGAGACACGCAGGCTCATGAATTACATTAAAAAAGAATTCCAGATTCTGCCGTTCGCGGAAAGATGGCTGTTCAAGGAGTTCAAGAGCAAGCTGCTGCTGAATGCCGCGCTCAAGGAACTTGTGATGAGTGGCGCGCTCCAGCAGTACCCGGTGCTAAGGGAGGAGGAAGGCGGGATGGTTTCCCAGGCAGAGGCGACATTCTATATTACTGCGGATGGCGCGGAAAGGCTTACCAAGAAATAGAAGCGCAGGGCTTGGGTCAGGCGAGCGAATGTTAATGTTTTTGAAATGAATGGAACAAAACTGAATAAACCAGGCGATTTTGTGGATATGTTTGATGTCATAATTGTGGGCGCAGGGCCATCGGGCTCCTCGTGCGCAGCCATGCTTGGCAAAAAAGGGAGAAAGGTCCTGCTTCTGGAAAAGGCGAAATACCCCAGGGACAAGACCTGCGGGGATGCGATTAGCGGGAAAAGCATGCGCGCAGTGAAAACGCTCGGGTTGCAGGCGCAGCTCGAAGCCTCGCCCCAGGCAGATGTGTGGGGCGTGAAATTCTCCTCGCCCAATGGCGCGATTGTGGAAATCCCGTTCCCGAACAAGGATAAGACAAGGGCGCCGGGATTCTGCTGCCGCAGGGAAATTTTTGACAACATGCTTTTTCAGGAAGCGAAAAAGAATGCCAGGCAGACGATTGAGGAATTCCAAGTGAGTGAAGTGATTATTGAAGATGGATTTGCGGTTGGAGTAAAGGGAACCGACCTTAGGAGCAAGAGGCAGATGGAATTCAGGGCGAAACTCATAATCGGCGCTGATGGCGCGAACGGGGTTGTGCCCAGGGCGCTGGGGGTTGACACCCTTCCTGAAGGCGACAAGTGCATGGCATTGCGCGCCTATTACAAGGGAGTGAAGGGGCTCGGAAAGAATATTGAATTGCATTTTATTGATGAGATTCTGCCGGGCTATTTCTGGATTTTCCCATTGGATAACGGGCTCGCGAACGTGGGAGTTGGGATGATTGGCAGTGACATTCGAAAAAAGAAGGTTGATTTGCGCAAGGCGATGCTGAATGCGATTGAGAGAAACGAGATGTTCAAGCAGAGGTTTGCTGGCGCGCAGATTGTGGGCGAAATAAAAGGATGGGTGCTGCCCTTTGGCTCGCACCACAGGAAAAATTATGGCAATGGTTTCATGCTGGTCGGGGATGCGGCGAGTTTGGTTGACCCGTTCACTGGAGAGGGAATTGGGAATGCGACCACCAGCGGGATTATGGCTGCGAAGATTGCGGATGAGGCGCTTGCGGCGCGCGATTTCAGCGAAACTTTCCTGAAAAGGTATGACAGGGAATTGTTCGAGGAGATCGGGCCTGAGCTGAAAACCTCCAAGATGCTCCAAAAAATGGGCAGGTTCAAATTTTTGCTTAATCTTATTATTGGCAAGGCGAGCAGGAACGAGGAGATAAGGAATACCATTTCAGGCATGCTGGCGAACGAAGTTGCGAAGAAGCAGATAATTTCGCCTTCGTTCATGCTAAAAGTTCTATTCGCCTGAGCCCTGCGAGCGCGTCCGAAGTTGAGCGCATCATTTCCTCGTATTTTCTATTCTCCGGGCTTAGGCTGGACGCTTTTTTGAAATGATTGAGCGCATAGAGCATTTTTCCCTGTGCCAGGTAGGTGTTGCCCAGATTAAAGTGCGCCTCGTGCTCTTTGGGGTTTAGCTTGATTGCCTGGAGGTAGCATTTCATTGCCAGATCATACTTGCCCTGCAACTCGTGGATATTGCCCAGGTTGGTGTGCGCGAGCGCGAAAGTCGGATCTACTTTGAGCGCGTGGCGGAGTTCGACCAGCGCGAGGCTGGCTTTGTTTTTCTTCATGTACGCGATTGCCAGATTGTTGTAGGCTTCCGGGTCGTTTTTGAAAATGCCTATCCCGTGCCTGTATTCCTTTATTGCCAAATCGTACTTCCCCTGTTCCAGGTAAACGTCGCCCAGGTCATTGTGCGAAGTATAGGAGTTGGGGCTGAAAAGTATGGAATTCTTGAATTCCGTTGTTGCCAAATCGTATTCCTTGCGCATGAGGTAATAGGTGCCCCTGTCCGCATAGTAGGAACTGGTGGCTTCTGCGTCAGAGAAAACCCGCACGTCCCTGTGCTGGATGCCGAATTTCCTGTAAACCGGGTCAATGAGGACGAGGTGGAGATTGCGCGCATCTTTTACCCCGAATTTCTTCAGGGTTGCACTGCGGAAACTCTTGTCTTTTTCAAATTTCACGAATGCGCCGTCAGGCCGCTTTTGTTCGCTCAACAAAACGCCTGCGCAGGCATGGTCAACATGCCCGCCTTTTTCGTCGATGTTTACGTAAATCACGCGCGAGTCAATTGCTGCAATGCGCGCCATCATTACCAGTAGGTAGGAAATTTCTATGCAATCGCCTTTTCTGAAAAAGAATGTGTCTATTCCGCGGAAAGCAGGCTTTTCCGTGTGGTCGTGCGCCGCTTCGTAGCGGATGGAGGTTTTCAGGTAATTGAGGATTGCCCTGCATTTCTTTATTTTTGAATTGCTTCTGGAAACCGTTCTTGAAACGGCTTTCTCGATTTCCCGGAAAACCTGGATTTCTAATTTGTCGCCTAGTTTTTGCGGGGCATTGAAGCGCAACGGGTCTTCAAACAGGGGCATGGTTAGCTCTTGGGTAAAGGGAGGATATAAAAGTGACTATTCCGGCTGGCTGCGCTTGGCTCAGCTAGCACTTTTTAAGGCGCGAGAAAAACGCCAGCAGGCTGCGCACCTCATCGTCGGTGACCATGCTCCTGCCAAGAACGCGCCGGAATGCCGCCTTTATTTTCTTCGGGTTGCTAATGCCCTTTTGCGCTTCTGCAATCTCATCGAAGTATTTGAGAAGCTGAAGTTTTTCCCTTGCCAGCGGCTTTGCAGGAATTTTGAATGCCATTTTTTTGCTTGCATTTTTCTGGGATGAGAAAATTTCGTAAAGAACAACTGCTGCTGCATGGGAGAGGTTCATTATTGGGTATTTGGTGCTTGTGGGGACGTGGATTAGGAAATCGCATTTGTTCAGTTCTGCTTCGCTCAGGCCGATGCCTTCCCTTCCGAACAGAATTGCGTACTTGGTGGAGGAGGAAGCGGAGCTGAGCTTGCTGATGAATTCCTTGAGCCTGAGCGGGTTGCGGATTGTTTTTTTGTGGCGGTTGATTACCCCGCTTGTACCGACGATGAAATCGCAGCCGCCAATCGCCTGCTCCAGCTTCTTGACTGTCTTGGCTTTTTTCAGGATGCCTTTTGCATGCTTGGAAAACATTTCAGCTTCGAACCCCTTGGCTTCGCATTTCGGGTTGACTAAAACTAGCTCGGAAAAATTGAAATTTGCCATTGCCCTACAGACAGCGCCTATGTTCAAAGGGTACTCAGGCTCGACCAAAACTATGCGAAAACTTGGCATGATTAGATTTGCGTGCTAGCGCTTAAAAGTTGCGCGCTGCCCTTGCCCTTGGCACTTATCTTTGGCTTTGTTGCCTCAAGAACGCACAGGGACTCTTCTCCGATGTTCTTTTCCTCTAGAATTTCCACTTTAAATCCTAGGTGCCTGAGCGCAAGGACTGTTTTTTCAGTGTCTGCCAGCGAGGAATGGAGCATGAGCAATTTGCCGCCGGGAGCGAGGAACGGGCTGAAAAGCGCGAGGAACTTGTCAATTACCGCCCTGCCGTCAGAGCCGCCGTTCCAGGCCAGGTCAATCGGGCCTTTGGTAACCTCGTCCGGTGAAGTTGGCAAATAGGGAGGATTGAAAATTATGGTGTCAAATTCGCCTGAAACTTTGCTGAAAAGATCGCTGTGAATCACTTCGCACTTGCAATTGTTCAGGGCGCAGTTGTACCTGGCATTCTCAACCGCTTTTTCATTGATGTCCACTGCCACTGAGGCATTGGCGAAAATCGCCTGGATTCCGGAACCGGTGCCAACGTCGAGAATTCGGCCCGAGGCGCGGCTGGCGGAATATTTCGCAAGCATGAAGGAGTCCTCTGCCGGATTGTAAACGTCCTTGAAAATTTTGAAGCGCTTTCCCGAAAACTCAAATTCAGCAGCCGGTTCCTGCTGCTCCAGCCTTAGGGTTGGTTTCTCCAAGCTTCATCGCCCCTTTTCTCAAAATTTTCTCATCTACCAAATCTACTACAGTGGAAGGCTGCGCGTGCATGCACTTGCCACCGTCTATGATTATGGCGACTCCTTCTCTTATGCTTTTTGGAATGCTTTCAACTGTGAAAGGAGCGGGCTGGCCGCTCAAATTGGCGCTCGTGCCTGTGATTGGGAATCCCAGTGATTTCACCAATTGGCGCAGGAAATTATTCTCTGGAACGCGCACTCCGACTTTGTCTGTGGCGGAGACTGGGAGAAGTTTGCCCTTTTTTTTCTTTAGGACTAGGGTGTAGGGGCCGGGAAGGAAATTAACAACTTTGTCCTTTTGCGCGGGCGTGAGCTCAACGTATTCCTCGAGCATTTGGAGCGAGGAGACAATGATGGAAATTGGTTTCTGCTCTCCGCGGCCTTTTAGCTCCTGAATTTTCGCTACTACGCCAGCATCTAATGCGTTGCCGCCGATTCCGTAAAGGGTGTCGGTTGGGTAGATGATTAGCTCGCCAGCGAGAATTGCCTTCTTGGCTTCGGCCAGTGCGAACGGGAAATCCTTTTCCAGATTGATTGTTTTGGGCATGGATAGGATTGGGGAATGTAGATTTTTAAGGGCTGTTCAGTTCAGGGTTATACCGGTGAACCCCAGGTTCGCCCCATGGAAAGCTGGTGTGAGAAGCTCCTGCACCCAGCCCGGAATTTTATCTAGGAACGCATTGGGGACGGTATCGAAAATTCCGTCTATGAACTGCATTTTCTTAAAAGAAATGGTCATTGGTTGCGAGTTGACAGATATGACGGCAATCTTCGTATTGAATTCTCCCTTTATGTCACGCAAATTCCCAGTAGAGAGGAGGGGAAAGCTAGTTTCAGGAATAAGGAGAACTTCGCAGGGATTTTTCCCTAGGTATTCTTTGATTGAATTGGAAAAATCATGGTAAGACTGCGTCTTATTATGCACCGTAAGAACAGTGACATTTGAGAAGCCCTGGCTGCGGAATTTTTCCGCAATTCTTTTGCAAAAATCAATGTGCCACGAAAATTGTTCTACTGCGATTGTTATGCGCTTTTCAAACAAAGTTTTCTGCCCGCCGTTTTGCGGAGAGACAACCATCCTCGAATTTCCGTTCATAAAATCACCAAAAATAACTTGGAAAATAAATGCGTATAAATGTTGTAGCTCGTGGCTTGACGTTGTATGACATCCGACGAAGTTGGACACTTGACGAGCAACTTTAATCTTCGCCTAAAGAGCTTTCATTTGCGCAGCGAATTCGAGACTTTCTGTGACTGCTGCGCACAGCCCGGGCTCGCTTGGAATTGCGGTGAAAATGTGCTCGAACATTTTTTTGGCAGGGTCGCCATCAGCTAGAGGTTTGTCGCCTTCTGAAATGACTAATATGCCCAAAAGATGTTTGTTTGACTCTCTCGCCGCTTTGAATAGGTCAATTCCGCTTGCAAACTCTTTGCCTGTTCCTGAACCAGGCGGGACGTGAACTACCTTACTGCTGGCTATCAGCAGGTCGGCGCCTCTTGCCACAAGCTCTGCATCATTCCTGAATGTCGCGATTTCAACGTTCTTGAAGCCTTCCCGCGTAAGAGCACACGCAACTTCAGAAGAATTCCCTGTGAGATTGGTAGAGCCCAGAAAAGGATTTGAAACAATAACTACTATTTTCGCCTGCCTTATGTCGGTTTCAGTTTTCGCTATTTCATCCGCAATGGGCTGCTGACTGAGGATGTCGTCCGATGCGCGTCTTATCGCAGCTGCGACTGCATCGTTTTTGGAAGCACGAAAAGGAAGCACTTCGAATGGTTCGTGCTTGATTATCTCATCAGGATTGTCAGAGAGTATTATTATGTGGATTTTTGGGTTTGCTTGCCTTAGCAAGAATATGATAGTCTCTGTTTCTGCCAGGGATTCCTTTGGGCTGAGCACTGCCACGTCAAAAGCCTGCACTTCTTTGAGAAGAGCGATTACTTCAGTAGGCCATTGAGCCCCCGAAACCGTTGGTTTTACCTTGTTGTCTAGAAGACTCGCAGTTAGGCGCGCGAAATCTTTTGATGGATCATAATAGAGAACTCTAAGCTGGGCTGCTTGCCTAGCGGCCGAGTTTTGTGCGAAAGTTGGTTCACCCATGGAATCACTTCCTGTCTGTTATTGGCTCCGGAAATAGCAGCGCGCTGATTTGATTGCTGAGCCTGGGAGCGGAAACTTCGCCCACGAGAATTGAATCAAAGCTTTGGAGAGAAATCTTTGGACTATGAAGCCCCCCTCTGGGGACAGACCGCATCAAGGAAAGCGCTGAAAGCACCTTTGCCTTGGCGAGTTCGTCCTTGGCCATCAGGATGAACTTGGTGCCTATGCTTAAGCTTTGGCACATTTTTTTTGCAAGAAAAAAACTCTCTGCAACTTCCCTTGCGTCCATTTCGGTGGTAAGGACAATTACGGAGTAGGGATTGCCTGCTTCTATTTGCTGGCGCACTGCGAGAACAAGCGTGGTGCAGTCGCCTGCAACTTCAACCTGCCAGGATTTGGCGCCGTGGGGCGCCCTGGACTTGGAGTCAAAGGGCGCATTTTTTTCGAAAAAAGGGGATGCATTCGTGAAAGAATGAAGGACAAGAATCTGCGGGATTAGCGCCCTGACTGGCGGTTGCTCGGTTTTGCGGTCAGCAGCAGACTGGAATGCGCTCTTGCCAGAATAGCGCGGATTTAGCATGGCATTATATATGCAAACACTGCTTTAAATAGATTACCACATGTTCCTGGGAAAAGCAGACCCGAAGAAACCGGACTCTCCGACGGAGAACTAAAACATATATAAACGTTTGCCGAACATATATTCGTCAAGTTCAAGGTGGGGTAAAATATGACAGGCGACAAACTTTCCGCAAGGATTGCAGGTGAAATTGCGCTTAGCGAAGCGCCCGGCTCCACCATGAAAAAGTGGAGGGAAATTTTCGGAATCACCCAGGCCGAGCTGGGGAATCATCTGGGAATTTCGCCCAGCACCATCAGCGACTATGAGGGGAATCGAAGGAAAAGCCCGGGAATCGGGATTGTCAGAAGGTTCGTGGACGCGCTTACGAAAATTGATGAGAAAAAAGGGGGTCATATACTTGAAAAATTCACCCAGGAAGAAGAGCCGAACAAATTCTTTGAGCTGCATGAATTCGCAGGCGGGATTACAGGTGTTGATTTCGCAAAAATGCTGGGCGCAAAGGCGATTGTAAACCAGGAATTGCTGGAGAGCAAGAAAATTTACGGCTATACGCTCATTGATTCGATACGCGTAATTTTGGAAATGCCGCCAAACGAATTTCCGAAATTGTATGGGAGCGTTGGGGAAAGGGCGTTCATTTTTACCAAAGTTTCAACCGGAAGAAGCCCGATGGTCGTAATTCGGGTTTCGCCCATGAAGCCGAGCATGGTTGTGCTGCACGGAATCAGCGAAGTGGACAAATTGGCGATTAAGATTGCGCAAAAGGAGCAGATTCCGCTTCTTGTGACGAAAAAGGACATTGGAAAGATTAAAGAGGAATTGAACAGAATCTAAAACATTTTGGTGCAAATATTCTACTGAGGTAATGTGATGATTGCAGGAATTATCGGCTATGGCGCTTATGTTCCTAGGTATAGAATCAAGGCCGAGGAAATTGCCGCTGTCTGGGGGGAAGAGCCGGACAGGATAATCAGCGGGCTGAACATCAAGGAAAAAAGCGTGCCTGCGACTGATGAGGATACGGTCACATTGGCGGTGGAAGCTGCGCGCAATGCGCTAAAGCATTCGGGAATTGACCCAAAGGAAATTGGCGCGCTCTATGTGGGAAGCGAATCGCACCCCTATGCAGTGAAGCCGACTGCGAGCATTGTAGCCGAGGCGATTGGCGCAACCCCGAACCTGACTGCGGCTGATTTGGAATTCGCATGCAAGGCAGGAACAGCGGCCATTCAGATGTGCATGGGGCTGGTTGCGAGCGGCATGGTCAAGTATGGCATGGCAATCGGGGCTGACACGAGCCAGGGAAGGCCGGGGGATGCACTAGAATATTCCGCAAGCGCTGGCGCGGCCGCGTACATTATTGGAAAAAAGAAGGAGGAAGCAATTGCTGAAATTATTGACACTTATTCATTTACCACAGACACGCCTGACTTCTGGAGAAGGGAAGGCGCGGATTTCCCCCAGCATGGCGGGAGATTCACAGGTGAGCCTGCGTATTTCAAGCATGTGATTAGTGCCAGCAAAGGCATGATGGAAAAGACGAAGATGAAGCCAGAGGAATTCGACTATGCTGTTTTCCACCAGCCGAACGGGAAATTCCCGCTTCAAGCTGGAAAGATGCTGGGCTTCAGCTCAAAGCAACTGGAAAGGGGGCTGCTCACTCCGATTATCGGGAATACTTACAGCGCTGCTTCGCCGCTCGGATTGGCGAATGTGCTGGATGAGGCAAAACCTAACAAGAAAATTCTGCTGACAAGCTTTGGAAGCGGGGCTGGAAGCGATTCGTTTGTGATTAGGACAACGGATTTGATTGACAAGAAGAGAAAGGGAATCACGCCGCTGATGGATTATGTTAATGACAAGCAGTATTTGAGCTATGGATTGTATGTTAAGCACAGAAGGAAATTGAAAAGTATGTAGATTATAGGTAATGATGATTGAAAATTAGGTAAAAGATAGGAAGAGATTGGATTTGGAGATGATGGTCATGAAAAAGAAAAATGAAAAGGGATTGCTGGAATCGCGCGGGCTAAGCGAGAGCGTTGCTGCAAGGCATGCGAAAGTTATTGAGCAGAATCTTTTCGGAAAAAGAATAACTGCTGCCAGCATTGAAGAAATGATGGAAACCCAGAAGGAAGTCGAGGGCGAGGATACGGAAAGGGTTTTTTGCGCCGAGGGCGTTTCCCTGCAGGAAAAGAACAAGGAAGCTTTTGGAAAAAGATGGAAGCTGAAAAGCAAGGAGTAAGAAGGATGAATTGCGATTAGAAATGAGATGAAAATATGCGAAGAGTTGCCATAATCGGAGTGGGAATGAGCAAATTCGGCGAGGTTTGGGAGCGGGGCTTCCGCGAGCTTGTAGCCGAAGCAGGGCTCCGTGCAATCGAAGACGCGAAAGTGCAGGGAGAGGAAATTGACGCGCTTTTCGGCGGAACAATGGCCGCAGGAAGATTGATTGGCCAGGAGCATATTGCCGCGCTGATTGCTGATTACATGGGAATTAACCCAACTGCTGCTACGCGTGTTGAGGATGCATGCGCAAGCGGCGGAGTCGCCCTGAGAACAGGAATGATGGCCGTGGCGAGCGGGCTCCATGACATGGTGGTTGTTGGAGGCGTGGAAAAAATGACCGATGTCGCGGTGGGAGATGCGACCAGCGCGCTGGGAGGCGCAGGCGACCAGGAATGGGAGCTGTTCATGGGCGCGACTTTCCCGTCGCTTTACGCGTTCATTGCCCAGAGGCACATGAAAGATTACGGGACCACCGAGGAGCAGATGGCCGCAGTGGCAGTGAAAAATCACGCCAATGCTTCGAAAAATAAGTACGCGCAATATCAAAATGAGATTACCATTGAGCAGGTGATGAAAAGCAAGGTGATTGCTTCGCCGCTCAAGTTGTTTGATTGTTCACCGATTACCGATGGGGCCGCAGCGGTTGTGCTTTGCCCGCTGGACAAGGCGAAAAAATATACGGACACGCCGATTGAAATTATTGGGACCGGGCAGGCAAGTGATACTATTGCGCTCCATTCACGGGAGAGTTTCACAACACTGAAAGCGACTAAGATTGCTGCCAAAAAAGCCTATGACATGGCAAAGGTTGGGCCCAAGGACATCAAAGTTGCTGAAGTTCATGATTGCTTTACCATTGCCGAATTATTGGCAATTGAGGATTTGGGCTTTTTCAAAAAAGGAGAGGGAGGCAAGGCGACTGCGAATGGCGAAACCGCGCTCAACTCGAAAATCAGCATAAACACCAGCGGAGGGCTGAAAGGATGCGGCCATCCGGTGGGCGCAACAGGAGTGAAGCAGGCGGTGGAAATCGCCTGGCAATTAAGAGGGGATGCAGGGGCAAGGCAGGTGAGCGGCGCCGAGTACGGGCTGACCCAGAATGTGGGCGGTTCGGGCGCAACCGCGGTTGTCCACATCTACAAGAGGGCTGACTAAAATGTTTCCAGGATTACCGCTAATGTGGAGAAGGATACCTGAAAGGTACAGGATGGCAGGCAGCCTGTGCGAGAATTGCAGGCAGAACTTTTTCCCGCGCAGGACTTTCTGCCCAATATGCAGGAGAAAGGGGAAAATCGTTGACAAGCAGATGTCCGGCAAGGGGAAAGTTTTTGCCTATTCGCTGGTGACCGCTCCGCCCGTTGGCTATGAGGGGGAAATACCCTATATTTTGGCAATTATTGAGTTAGATGAAGGGCCGAAAGTGACGGCACAAATTGTGGACTGCAAGTGTGACAAACTGGAGATTGGAACCAAGGTGAAGAGCGCCTTTAGGCGGATTACCGAGGACGGGGATGAGGGGATCATCTACTATGGGTTCAAGTTCAAGCTCGATAAATAGGGAGGAATGGGCGGGGTTCGGGGAGAAATGGCCTCCCGCAAACGATTTAAAGTTATAATGGCTAAATAGAAGCAGAGTGAAGTAAAACTAGCTCTTATTTTGGGGTGTTAGAATGAAGGAAGTTCAGCTTAATCATTTCGAAAAAACCAGGATCATCGGCGCGCGCGCATTGCAGCTCGCTAGTGGCGCACCTCCATTGGTGGAGATAACGGAAGGGACCATTGACCCGGTGCAGGTCGCCTACGATGAATTCGAGAAGAATGTGATTCCGCTCGTAGTGGTCAGGACGCATTAACTAAAAACTAAACATCTGTTTCTGTTGCCCAGATTATTGCGGGCATTGTTTTTCAGTCCCATTAGCGGAGACGCAGGTCATATTGAACGGCGCGCCAATGAGCTCGAACTCGCTTTCGTTTGAGCTGGAATAGAGAATTACCCGCTTGTCCTGGTCGACATAAATCATCTGGCTTGGGATGTCTGTGCTGGAAATGCCGCGCTCGTTTGCAAAAAACGAGGAGAACTCCACTTTGAACGCATCGCGGCCCTTGAATTTCTCGGTTCCAAGCACCTTGAAATTGAGCACCAGGGTCTGATTGAACGGATAGTCTCCGGTTACCATGCTGGTGGTGTTGTGCTGCCAGACAAATCCGTCCTTTAGGGACATGGTCAGGTCTGAGAAAAAGAAATCAACGCTTGCATTGGTCAGGAATGAGCCGTTCTGGGAATTGACCAGGATCTGGGACGGCTTGCCGGAACTCTTGCTCAGGCAGGTGGAAATGGAAACACCCAGCTCAGGCACTTTGCCCTGAACTGGGGCGCAGGACTGGGATGTGCTGTCTTTGATCGAGTATTCGGTGCGGACCGGGCTTTGGGAAGGGCCCCGGAATTCGTAGGTATAATTTTCTCCGCCAAGAAGCGGAAAATCTTTTGTTGGCGAAAGGCGGGAGAAAGAAATGGAAGTCTCATAGGTCGGCGGCTTTAGGGTCAGGAACACATAGCCCATCATTAGGATGAAGATGAGAACCGATGCCCCGATTATGAGCATGGTGTCCCGGCTCATTAGGTCGCTGATTTTCATAGGCTGGATATTCTCTTTAAAATGCTATTAATCCTTTCCTTGGCATGGGAGCGCCGGGAATGTAAATGGCGAACGGAGCTGGTTGTGAATTTTATTTTTGCATTTATGATTGGGCGTGCTTCTTTTGCATTTGCGCGGGCGCGAGTTTGTATTAACGGAATTTGATGCCTGCGCGCAGCTGGCCCCAGGGTGATTTGCTTTACTGCGCCGGGTGCAGTTAGAACGAATTTGCTCTCGCCTGATTTTTGTTCTTTTGCCATTTCTGCTTTTTGCGCTTCAACTTTTCCTCTTATTTTGCGCGCGCGGATTCTGGGCCTGAGCCCTATCACTTTTGCCAGGGGAACCGCTTCCCTTGCACGCATAATTTGCAATTGCCGCGTGTTTTTGGAAGCCGCGACCTCGCTCACAACCAAAGCTTCGGCTTCGCTTTCCATAGCTGGTCCGGGGATGGGGGAAGAGAATATTGCAGGCGCTGGCAGGGATGATGCGATTGAAGCCCTGGCCCGGATTGGCGGATTTAATTCGCTAAAAGCGGAAATTGCAACTGGCGATTGCGCCAGGATTGGGGTGTGCTGGAAATCTTTGATCCCTGCATTTGAAAGTTCCATTGCTTTTGCCCTGTTTGCGAAAAGATAGGAAACCTTGTTGCTGTTGCTTTGGAGCACTGTTTCCCTGATTCCGTTGCTTGTGACTATAAAAGAGGAATCGCGCTGGCGGATTGGGAGCAGGAAGGAATCGGCAATGGGTGACTTCTGCCTTGCCGGAATTCCGTTCAGGATTCCGGTGGCGGATGCAATTGCCAGGGGGAGTTTTATGGGAATTAAAAATGAAACGCCATGTTGGATTCCGTTTGCCTTTGCCATTGCTTCTGGTTTTTTCGCGCGGATTGACGGTGTGGGGGCGATTGTGGTTAATTGCTGCTTGATGGAAAAGTTTGACTGCCTTTTCAGATTGCTTGCGCAGGTCAGGGCTGCCCCGGAAAATGCCGCATCAAGCCATTTCATGGAAGCGCCCCTGCGCTGGAATAGGTTGTCTCCGGAAATTCGCTGGAAAATCGCCTGCTGGGTTTCGCGCATTGGATCGCGAAGGCTGATGAAGCCGACAAATTCAGGGAAGATTAGGCCTGCCTGCAATTTTTGGATAAACCCCCAGGTCAGGTCGTCCCAGTTTACCTTGAAGCGGTTGACTTCCGAGCACGCGTCAATGTCGCAGGGAGCGCGGTCAAAGCTTGCGAGAATCCGCATCCCGTTTCTTGCCTTGACATCCCCAATGCCCAGGTAATAGATCTCGCCGCCATTGTCAAATGCCAGGAGGCCGAGAATTTTCCCATGCGCATCAACAATGTAGAATTGAAGGCCCTCGGAGCCATACTTCGCTATTTTTGAGGGATCGCCATGGTGAAGCACCCCGTCGCTTGATTCTGTCCAGCCCTCAAACTCGCTTATGTGGTCCCCGAGAGTTGCGTGGTGCCGTATTTTTATTCCCGGAAACATTTCCTTGATGGCCTGGAGAATCGTGAGGTTTCTTCCCTGGAGGTCAAGCTCTTTGTATTGCTGCACGCCATTGCGGTCGGTATAGACCACGGAAAATTTGTCATCGGACAGGCGGGCCGTGATTTTTTGATCAATGGAGCCGGAGGCGACTCTCAACTGCACTTCGCGTATTTCACCAGGAGGCATCCAAAATTCACTTCCACACAATAGAAATTGTTATATGGATGATTCATCCAGCTTATTATGTGCTTTCGGATTCATCCAGCCTCTATAAAGGAAAGGGTTTCGGGCCCAGGCCCAGCTTCGGCCAGTCTGACATTTTCCGGCTTTTGTGGAATGTGAAAAAAAGGGCCGGAAGGCAGAGGCTGGCGCGGGCGCTCGGGGTTGGCGAAGGAAGCGCGAGGACCATGATTGAAAGCCTGCGCAAAAAGGGGCTGGTCGACTGCGCGCCCATGGGAGTGAAGCTGACTGAAAAGGGCGCGAAGGTGGCCGGGAAAATTGACGCGGGAATTGGCGAAGAGGGCTGGGTGGCCGCAGGAAAACTGAGCTATGGGAAAAAAGCCTATGGAATCAGGTTGAAGAAAAAAATTTCCAAAGTTATCGGGCTGCGGGATTACGCAATCAGGGTCGGGGCGGAGGGCGCTACTTTTCTGGAGGCTAAAAACGGGAAATGGATTCTCCCGGGCTGGGGGGCTTCGACCTATGTTGCCGAGCTGGAGAAAATGGGGAAGAGATTCGAGCCCAACGGGATGCTGGCGATAATTTTCGGAAAGGAGGAAAAGGAAACTGAAAGGGCCGCCTGGGCGACTGCGTTGCGCGCAGCGGGAATAATTAGCGGGTGAAGGTGGAGGCGTTTCTCCAGAGAATTGTGTGTATTTTCACAGCTTCGCCACTTGGAAGGGTCGCGGTGCGGTCAACGCTCACTGATTCGATCGCATTGGTTGGTCGGGCGCCGAATATGCATGGATTTATGCAGGGATCGTTATTGTCGCAGCATATGAGGGAGTTGGGGTTTGAGGCAGAGCCGGCGGGGTAGGAAACATTTTCGATGGTGATGTAGAACTCATAGTTCTGCGCGCCGAGACTCTTTTTGATGTCATTATAATTGCCAGTGATTGGCCGGGTCAGGGAGAGAAACCGTTTTGCTTTGTATATATCTAGTTTCTGATAGGTCCAGTTTTTCATCAGCCCGTATTGCCCGGCTACTGCCCCCGGGTCGGCCCAATTAGTTGGAGCGCCCGGTGTCATCAACAGGTCGGAAACACGCAAAGTGGCCAGGTACATGTTTTCGCGCGTGTCGTCAAAGCTGTTGCGGATTCCCCACCAGTAGGTCGTAAGCAGGAAAAGCGCGATTAGGAAAACGACCGCGCCCATTATGACGTCAAATGAAAAAAACTGTCCGCGTTTCAAGGTGTGGTGCATGTTTGATCAACTCTTATTTCTCCTCCAACGTTTGTGAGTATTACGCATGGCTCGTCTGGTTTCAGATTTATAATTTTGAGGTCAGTGGTAGAACCAATGGCGATCATTGCGGCATCTGCAGTTATGTTGATGGATGAGAGAGGGGCTAGCGCGAAGCAGGTCATGCCGCCTGTTGCTGAAATCACTTCGCAGTCCCCTGCCCACTGGCCGCGCACATATCCCCCGTCTGAACCGACCTCGATGGTGAGGCTTGTGAGCCCGTAGCTCGAGCCCGTGTTTATGCGGTAGATGAATCCGTCTCCCAGGCGCACGGCCGTGTTGATCGCATCGGCGTATTTCTGCACCACGGCCTGCTTGAGCTCCGCATCGCGCACTTTCAGGTCAACGAGCTGCTGGCTGGAGAAATAGGCGAAGAACGCCGTGAAAAGCAGGAGAATGAATCCGAAGTAGACCATGAATTCGATCGCCGCTTGTCCGTGGGAAGTTTTTTTCGCCATAAAATCACGCGTGCATTATTATGATATCACTGCCGTTGTTTGTTATATTAATCCTTTGAAGGATCGGATTTGTGAAATGGTTCAGGTTGTAATCACCGAAATCAGGGTCGCTGAACTCCGGCATGGTGACGTTTCCCACGGTCATGGAAATCATGTCCGTCAGCCCGCTGATGGTGTCAATGGTAAGCACTATTTCGTGCTTGGTGGAAATGGGAGTCCCTCCGACGGGAATCGGCTCTGTGGAAACCCCGCCTATGGAAATGTTCTGGATCCGCTGGGGCATGAACACCTCGATGGTTGCAGTGGAATTAGGGCCGGAGATATAAACCTGGTCCGCTGTCTCTGCGAGCTTGCGCGCAAACTGCTCGGAATTGTAGAGCGAGACGTCCGAAGCCTTGTTGCTCGTGGTCCGGAACATGATTAGGAATAGCAGGCTTGAAAGCATGAGGATGAAACCGAGTATCAGGAGCATTTCGAGCGCCGCCTGCGCCTTTCGGCTCCTTCGCCCGACTTCGCCGAAAGCGCGGCGCATTTGCCCGCTGGCAAATCGCGCCTGCGCCTTAATAAATTTTGGCATGGTAGAACATTCCAATCTTAGAGTATAAATGCTTTCGGGTGGTTGCACGCAAAAAAAGCTTCTGATTGTGGCCCTTTTGGCAGTGGGTTTGCTGGTTTTCGGGTGTTTGGATAATGGGCAGCCACCGGCAGGCAACAACAGCAGCAGCAAATATTCCGAGGGGAACGCGAGCGCCGCAATTATCGTAACTGTTTACAGCGATTTTCAATGCCCTTTCTGTGGAGTTTCCGAGCCCCAGGAAAACAAGTTCCTGCAGGACCACAGCGCGGAGGTGAAAATGGAATTCAGGAATTTCCCGCTGGGCATGGAGTGCAACAGTTTGCTGCAGTATGAGATGCACCCGTTCGCGTGCAAGGCCGCCGAGGCCGCGGAATGCGCGGCTGACCAGAAGAAGTTCTGGGAATACCACCATATGCTTTTTGCGAACCAGGGGAACCTGGGAACCGCCGACCTGAAAAAATATGCCGCTGATTTGGGATTGGATTCCGCGCAATTTGACCAGTGCCTTGATTCTGGCGTGAAAAGCGAGGCCGTGAAAAAGGACATCGCCCAGGGGATTGTGCTGGGGATTGACAGCACGCCGACAATTTTCATGAACGGGAAGAAAGTCGAATTCAGCAGGATAGACCAGGTGTATGCCGCGCTGGATTCGGCGCTCGCGGATGCGAAAAAGGGAAACTAAACTTAATTAATTGTTAGAGAGATAAGTTTAGCAGAAGCCAGGTTGACAGATAGGCTATGTGCCCGCCTGCAGAGCGGGATAGGGGGGTTCAGGCCCCTTTTTCTTTGAAAAATCGGCCGCCTAAGATTCCCTCACCTGGCTTTCTAATTTTTTAGGGGTTAGACCTCCGGCTGAAGGGCAGTTGAGTATACATAAATAGACACTAATAACAACCTTTATATATGTCAACTGAGTAAGTATTGCATGCCTAGAAATGACGATCTTCGGAGGATTGACTCTGAGCTCACACTCATAGTTGATATGTTCAACATAACCAATGCCTGCTTGAATTATTGCTCTCACTGCCTCTCGAAGGCAACTAAAAATGGAGGGCATCTGAAATTCTCGCATATCGAACCGCTTCTTGATTCAGACCGATTGCTTTTTGGGTATGAGTATAATGGACGCGAATTGCAGAGAGGCAAGAAAGGCACAAGCACAACTCTCAGCGTCGGTGACCCCTTAGAATACGACTCAGAAGGAAAGAACGTGGGAGAGGTTGCTCGCTTAATGCACAAAAAATTTTCATACTTTGATGAGAGTGTTTTTAGATGTATATTGAAGGAGTTTAAAAATAAAACATACACGCAGCTGGAAACATACGCGCGGCTGCATTCTACATACACTCACACCACTTCTATATTAACTGCAGTCATAATGCCTGATGACAAGTTCAAGCGCTCGGTGATAGGAAATCTCGCAGAAATAAAAGAAATGGTGCAAATGACCTTGAGCATTAACCTATATCGCCTAAGGCCAAAAACAGGCTTTGGGATTGAGGAATACAAACGGGCGCTTGAATACACTGTAGAATTGTTAGCTCCGTTTAACCCGGATTTTAATGTGCGCTTTGATAATTCAAATAAAGACGAAACATTCCAACTTGCAGGGGAGATTACTGGCAAAAAAATCATTGACACATTGGAGGCTTCGCGCTCGGGCAACAATGAGGATGAAGGGATTATAGCTCGGCAGATAACTCGAGCTGGGTGGGCGAGGTGCTTCAGTGAAAACCGATTTGATGAAACAGGAATAAATAGAAATAATGTCCAGAGAGCTATGGGATATGAAAGACCTTATGTTGACATAAACGGGGATTACTCGATAACGCTTGCAAATTGTGACCTGCACGGTCCGGAAGGTATTTTTATCGGAGATGTCCGCACCCACTCTTCAGAAGATGTAATACAGGAATTGCAAACATTCAAGGAGATTATGCTGAGGAAGCTGGAGGAGGCAGGACCAGCGGCAAAAGGACGCTCTAACAACATTTACTATGAGAATTTGAAAGAGATAAGAGGGGAGATGCAAGCTGCACGCGAAAAACGCGGTTTCGTTCCTTCCAAAAATCCGATTTTGAAAGTTTAATGTCTAAAAGCATCGTAGCCAGAGCTTTCCACCGGAACTCCCAAAAGGCGGACTCCTTTTTTCTTCACAACTTTTCCGATTCTAATCAGCTTGAATTTTTTGCTTAATTTTTTGAAGCTCTCCTCGCTGGTTGTTAGAAGCAGTTCGTAATCCCCGCCGTAATCAGCGAGCCCGAGCAAACCCAAATCATGCTTTGAGGCGAACATGCGCACGCGCGGGCTAATTGGAAGAAGATCGATGTCAATGCCGACTTTGCTCCTGTGCGCAATCTCGCAGCACGAGAAAATCAAACCATCGGTGATGTCCACGCCCCCTGCGCCCTCTTTTGCTGCTGCGAGTGAAATTTTCACGCGCACAGGGGGTTCCATGAATGATTTTTCCAAATCCTTTTGGTTCAGCCCTTTTTGAAGTGAAAATTGCCCGCAGGTCGCCTCGCCCAGATTGCCGGTTGTGAAAACTACCTGCCCGGGCTTTGCGCCCGAGCGCAGGATCGGATTCTCGCGCTGGGTGCCGATTGCCGTTCCGCAGATGGTGAGCTCGCGCGCGCATTTCATGTCACCGCCGGCGAGCACTGCGCCATGGCGCTTGCACGCGCGTTTTATGCCTGCGACTATTTCAAGCACCTGTTCCTCGGTGAAAATTTTCGGGACCGCGATGGACGCGAGGAACGCGAGGGGCTGGGAACCCATGGCAGCCAAATCGCTGAAGTTGGAAACCGCTGCCCTGAAGCCCACTGCTTCCAGCGGAAGCGAGGGCGGGAAATGCGAGGATGCGATCATTATGTCCGTTGAAACGGTGATTTTGGATTTGCCTGCAACAAGCACCGCGGCATCGTCGCCCGGAGGAACCAGGAGAACGCGGTTCTTGCCGCACTGGGATATTATTTTGTCCACGACACTGCGTTCGGATAGGGGCATGGATGAATTGAAGCCGGGATTGGTTTTAAAGGTTTCTTTGCCATAAGATGCTGGGTGAGATTTATGGCTATTTACGACAGAATCCGCAAGGTCACTGTTTTTGATGCAGATGAGGATGTTGCAAAAGTAATCAACGCGCTCGGCAAAACAGGCACGTGCGTCGTCATTGCCAAGGGAAGGGATTACAAGGGGATAGTGGATGACAGGTGCATTGAATTTTTCAAGGCCGACCCGAGCAAAACCAAAGTTGACAAGGTCGCGATAAAGGCGCCGATCGTAAAACCGGAGCACTCGCTTCTGGATCTGGTCCATCTTTTCTTTGCAGGAAGATTCAAGGCGCTGCCATTTTACGAGGGAAAACTGCTCAAGGGAGTCATAACCAAGTCGGATGTGCTCGCCGAGCTGATTGCGAACAACGCGTTTGACCAGAAACCGGTGGCGGATGTGATGAGCAGGCCCGCACTGGCGGTCGTGGAAACAACAACCATCGCCCAGGCAAGGGCATTGATGCGCGACCACAATGTGAGGAGAATCGTGATCACCAGAAATGGAAAAATTGCAGGGATACTTTCAACCTTTGATTTGGCCGCTGCGACAAACTCGCCCAAGGAAAGGGAGCCGCTAGTAAAAACAAAGGCGAGCATCGATGACAAGACAGTGGCGAGCTTCATGCGCGAGGAAGTGGAGACCATTGGACTGGGAGCTGGATTGCATGATGCGGCAAGGCAGATGGTTGCCAAGGATATTTCAGCGCTGGTGGTTGTTGATAACGCAAATGGAAAACCCATGGGCGTGATAACCGCGCGGGACTTGTTTGAAACAACGATGATTCCCGAGGAGCCGGATGTTTACATAAGCGGATTGCATGACAGTGAAAAGGAGAACGTGCCGGAGATCAAGGATGAATGCAAGAAATTGCTGGACAGGGTGGGCAAGAGCCTGGATGTGCAGTACATGACTTTGCACATCAAGAACCATGGGAACAGGTATTCGGCGCGCGCAAGGCTCGCGACCGGGAAGAACATGTTCAACGTGAGCGCCACGGAATACGGGATAATGGAAACCGTGAAGCACGTGCTCGAGGAAATCCGGAGCATGGTTGCCAAGGAGAAGCCGCAGAACATACATCATTTGCGGGGATAATGAAAAAAAGTTGGGCGCGAAGCAAACCGCGCCTTTAAAACTTTTTTCCACAAAAATAAACAAAATAGTAGTGTGCAAGTGCGACCAGTTTGATAAAATGAAGAACATCCAACAGAAATTATATTGCAGGAAATGCTGGGGAGAAATTGATGAAACGGGCAGCGTATGCACCATGTGCGGAGCTGAGAACGAGGCTTTTGAAGGAGTGGTGGACGAGGAGGAGTTTGAGAAGATTGAAGATAATGAAAAGCCCGTGAAGATGCCCGCTGCGCTGGATGCGACAGATGAGTTGACCGAAGAGGAGGAATCCATCCTTGAGGCAAAGCCCGCGACAGTGGCAGGCATGGTGGCAAAGGAAGCGCGGGATGAATGGGAAGAGGAGGAAAAGAAAAAGGGAGCTGCAAATGAGCGGCACAGGGAAATAGAAAAGCAGGCCAAGGAGATTGAATCAAGGGAGAGCGCGGTTGAAGCCGAGGAAAAAATCGAGGAAAAGGGGGAAGCCAAAGAGCAGCCTGCGCGGCCATTCTTTGAGGAAATCAGGCGCGTTCTCACGGAAAACGGCTACATGCTTTCCCAGCACCCGTGCGAATTCAGGTTCCAGAATAAGATAATGAATTTCAGCCTTGTGGGAATTCACAAGGATTCGATTGTAAGGAATGAGCCTGAGATTATAATCGTGGAGGAATTGACGGAAAACCAGATTTGCACCACTGCCGCAGTGAGCAAAATTGAGGCCAAGGGCGCGTTCTTCATAAATTCCAGGGAACTGAAGCAGATGATTGACGAGGTGCGCGAGGAGCTGGGTGCTGTTGACAACGGATTCTTCGGATTTTTCAAGAAGAAAACCGATTATGTGAATTTCCTGGATTGCGGGCAGGTTGAGATGGTAATAATCACAAAGAACGGGTTCACGGATGATGCGATTGAAACCGTGAGGAATTCCCCGCTAAAATTCAGGTTGTGGCATGAGAAGGAAACGGGGAATGCGGAAGAAGTGAACAGGAAAAAAGAGTAAATTCCTATTTTTTAGGGGAAAGAATTACTGTCCTGCCATTGCGCAATCTGAACGGGAAATGGTTCCCATTCGGGTCGACTAGTTCGCAGCCATCCATCTGCGATTCAGGTATGTTCAGCTCCTTGAAAAGATTGTTCTCTGAAATCATGAGCTCCACTGATTTTCCTGCAAACGGGATGAAGCCCAGTTCTGGAGAAACTTTTTTTGGCACTTCAATGGACGCGATTACCCCCTGGATGTTGCCGAAATTCCTCCATTCATTCGCAGCCAGGGTGTTGCACACGTTTGCGTAGGTGCTGACTATTGTCGGATAATTGGAAGCAAGGGAGGGGTCGGAAACGCTGAAAGCGAATGGAGAGGAGGCGGAACCTTCGGATTGCTCCAGCTCCTTCATGCGCGCTTCGACTCCTGGAAGCTCTTCGTCAAAAATTATTCTCGGAGTTTCAATTATCAGTTTTACGCCTTTTTCCTTTGCAGCTGCGAGTGACTCTTCAGTTGCATCTTCCCAGTTAATCACGCAAAATGAGCCAGAAGAAAGGGATGAAATTTCCCTGGGGTGCTCCGGGAAAATGAATCTTGTTTCCTTGGAGGCGGAATTGGTAATTGGGAAAACGATTTTCTCTTTTGGTTTGAAGGGAAGCGCGCTGCGGATGCGCGAGGGCTTGATGCGCTTCAGGAAATCATCCTCGATTTCAGCCCTTTCAACTTTGAAGAGCGTGTCGCCTCTTCGGAAGGATTTGATTTTCAGGATGCAGTTGCCTGTTCCCACTGGCACCTCTTTTTCATTTTTGTAAATCCTGAAAATTTCAATTATTTTGTTTGAACTGGATGCGCGGATGCTGTCTCCGACCGCCAGGGCGGCTGTGAGGCGCACTTCAGCGCCTTTCCGCGAAGTTTCGATCACTTCACCGATTTTTGTCCCTGAGAATGAGGGGGCTGCAGGGCTTGTGAGCCTGCTTTTGCGCGCTGCCCCGAAAAGATAGCCACCAGTGTAGGAGCGGGAAGTGAATTTGGAAAGGTCGGTTATTTGGCTGGTGTCAATGGCGCGCCGGTAGGCTTTTACGATTGTGCGTAAGTAGGCGGCGTCTCGCAGCCTTCCCTCAATCTTTACACAGTCAATTCCTGCTTTTGCAATTTCAGGGATTTTTTCCAGCGTGTTCAAATCCTTGGTGCTGGTGAGATGACCGTTGATTTCCGGAATTTGCTTTCCTTTGCAGAAAAGCTTCCAGGGAAGGCGGCAGAGCTGGGCGCAGGCGCCCCGGTTCCCGCTTCTTCCTGTTTGGTAATAGCTAAGAAGGCATTTGCCGGAGTAGGAATAGCAGAGGGCGCCGTGGCAGAAGGATTCGATTTCAATTCCTGAATTTTCCTTGATTTTTGCTGCCTGCTCCAGAGAGAGTTCACGCGCGAGCACTATTCTTTTGAATCCGATTTTCTTCAGCTTTTCCGCTGTTTTGGAATTGTGCACGGACATTTGCGTGCTTGCGTGCAACTTGAGGTTAGGGGCGATTTCGCGCGCAATTGCCGCAACTCCGAGGTCCTGTATGATAAGCGAGTCTGCACCGTTTTCATAGATGAATTTGATGTGGTCCGCAACTCCTGCGAGTTCCTGCTCGAAAATGAGCGTGTTCAGCGTGATGTAGGATTTCACTTTTTCCTTTCTGCAATAGGCGAGCGCGCTTGCAAGCTCTTCTTTGGTGAAATTCCTTGCCCTCATGCGGGCATTCCAGGCGGAGCCTAAATAGACCGAGTCGGCGCCTGCTTCCACTGCTGCTTTCAGCGCTGCCGGGCTGCCTGCTGGTGCGAGTAGTTCGAGTGCCATGGTTATCATTAGGTTTTAGTTTATGCCTCAGTTGCTGTTGACCTCATCAAAATTCAGCGGTTGTTCATAACATCATAGGCGCTACTATTAGGCACGAGGAAGGATATAAAGATGAGCTAGGGGCTGGGCACTATTCCCTTCGGAATAAACAAAGTACAAAGCTATTAATTTGCTGGGTGCCAATTTTTTGCGTGAATTATGACTTGGTTTTGCTTCTGCTGAAAAAAGGGGCGAACAGGGAATTTGTCGAGGTTTCCACCACCGCCCTGGCAGAGGAGCTGGAAGTTTCGCAGCAGACGTGCTCGCGCTGGTTGATTGAGGCCGAGGAGAGCGGGCTTGTGGAAAGGAAAATCGGAAAAGTGAAGCTCACAAAAAAGGCGCTACAGGGGCTGGATGATTTGAGGCAGACGCTGAAAGCGAAATTGGGGGAGGAAGGGGCGAGAGGGGCGCGGGCTGGCGGGGAAGTCATGGGAAAGGTTGTTTCAGGAATGCGCGAAGGCGGGTATTACCTTTCGCAGCCGGGTTATGTGAAGCAAATAGAGAAAAAATTGGGCTTTGAACCGTATCCCGGGACACTGAATTTGCAGCTAAGCGATTTGGAATTCAAACGAGGGCTGGAAGGGAGCGGGAAAGCGATCTGGATAAACGGATTTGAGATCGAAGGCAGGACTTTTGGGGAGATGGTGTGCTTCCGGTGCAAGGTTGCGGGGATAAGCGGCGCGATTGTGATTCCGAAAAGGTCGCACTATGGGAATGATGTGCTGGAGATAATCGCACCCCTGTGCCTGCGCGATAAAATCGGGCTAAAAGATGGCGATGAGGTCAAAGTGAAGGTTGAAAAATAGTTCGAAGCAAAGAAATGGAAAGAAGTGCGGAAAATAGTGCGTGAAAAGTGCGGAAAGAGTGCCGAATTGAGGTGTAATATGTCCAGGAATGTCATTGTTGAAAATCCAAAGTTTACCCCGGTTGAGGAAAGGCGGGTGGAATTGGTAGAGAGAAAAGGGCTCGGCCACCCGGACACGCTCATTGACGGCATAATGGAAGAAATCAGTAGAAACCTGTGTTTGGAATACAGGAAAGTTTTCGGCAGGATAATGCACCACAATGTGGACAAGGGGCAGATTTGCGGCGGAAGAACGCATGTGGAATACGGCGGGGGCAAATTTGTAAAGCCCATTTACATTCTTTTAAGCGGCAGAGCGACCAGTGATTATGAAGGGAAGACGGTCCCGGCAGAGGAGATCGCGCTGAGGACTGCAAGGGATTATTTGAAGAAAAACACCCGTTTCCTGGATATTGACGGGGACGTGGAAGTGGAATCAAGGATTTCCCAGGGAAGCAAGGACCTGATTGATGTTTTCATGAGGGCGCCGAAAATCCCGCTGGCGAATGATACCAGCTTCGGGGTTGGGTTTGCGCCGTTCACGGAAACGGAAGTGATTACAATCAAGATTGAGAAGATGCTGAACTCGCGCGACTATAAACAAAAGCACCCGGAAGTGGGCGAGGACATCAAGGTGATGTCGGTCAGGAACAACGAGGAAATCAGGATTACCATTGCCATTGCTTTTGTTTCCAAGTTTGTGAAGAGCCTGGATGACTACATCAAGAAGAAAGAGGAAGTGCTCAGGGATGTGCAGAAATTGGCCGGCACTTTGACGCGCAGGAAAGTTGAAATTGGCATTAACACTGCGGATGATTACAAGACTGATTCGACTTACATCACCTTGACCGGAATGTCCATGGAACAGGGGGACGACGGCAGTGTTGGAAGAGGGAACAGGGTTTGCGGGATTATCACTCCTTCAAGGCCCATGAGCCTGGAAGCCGCTGCTGGCAAGAACCCGGTGAATCACGTTGGGAAAATCTACTCGGTGCTTGCATTCCAGATTGCCGAAGAGGCCGTGAAGCAGTATCCGCAGATACAGGAGTGCAATGTCTCGCTTCTTTCGCAGATTGGAAAGCCGCTGGATGAGCCGAAAAGCGCGGGCATTACGGTGCTCATGAAAAAAGGCGAGAGCTATGATGCGCTAAAGGGCAAGCTGGATTATTTGATGAACGAGCAGCTGGAAAGAGTGACAGAAATTACGGAACTGATAATCCAGGGGAAAGCGAGCATTTACTACTAATTAGAAATGCCTGTGTCTAATGACCAAACCAGCTTGAGAGCTTGCTCTGCGCGCCTTTTTCCTCTATATTTTCAATCATTTTGCCCAGCGCGCTTTCAACCCTTCCGCGGTCGAAATCATTCTCATCAACTAAAATTTTGAAAACATCCTCCTTGTTTGCCTTGGGGTAAACGATTTTGTCATGGGAAATGTTAGGGTTAAGGAAAATCTGCTCAACCTCGGCGGGGTCAACTTCAAATTCTCCCTTGCTTTCGCGCACCACTTCTTCGAGTGATTTGCACTCTTTCACCAATTTGAGAGCTTTCTTGGGGCCTATTCCGTGCACGCCTTGATTGAAATCAGTGCCAACTAAAATTGCAATCCAAATGAGCTGTTGGCGCGTGATGCCCAAATCTCCGAGCGCTTTCTTTAGCTCAAGCAACTCTGGCACAACTTCCACATACTGATTTTTCCTTGGGAGTTTTCTCCTGCCGGTGATGGTTAAGTTTTTGATTAGGCGCGGAGCGCCGAATAGAAGCGAATCATAGTCCTGGCTTGCACAATAATCAACATCCCCATTAAGGGCGAATTGCGCTGCCTGGGCTTCACCCTCGCTTGGCGCCTGGAAAACTGCAACCCCCATGGCAGTCAAAAGCAGCTTGCAATCGTTCACCATTTCCTTTGTCAGGCGTGAAGTTGCCTGGGCATAGGTGCGCGCCCTTTCCAAATCCTCCTTCTCCAATGCTTCTTTCCATTTTTCCCGCGCTGTTTCGCGCACCTGTTCTCTTTGCTGGAGAGTTTTCCTTTTCAGGTCTGGAGGCTTTCCATCAAAAACATAAACAGGGCGGATGCCCACATCAATCAATCTGCCTGTCCTATAGAATAGACCTGAAAGATGGGAAGTGACCGCGCCCTTGGAGTTGGTGAGCGGGTTTCCGTCGGGCTGGCGGATGATGGACAAAAATTGGTAAATTGTATTGTAGGCGTCAATGGCAATGGTTGAGCCTGAAAGGCGCTCGAAAGTTAGGGGCTGCTTTTCAACAAGTCCGGAAAGGTGAACTCCCATAAAATCGCCTGCTAAATATGATGTACGCTAACTACTCGTCTCCCTTCTTTTTCTTTTTCAGGAATACGATATCGCCAAGCGTGACTCCTTTTGAGGAAGAACTGCCTGCTGGCGAGATCGAGTCCGAGACCTCCTCAAGCAATTTTATCCCCAATTCTTTTTGAAGCTTGAGCGCCAGCCCTTCTGGCGGCTTGGCATGGCCTGATTCGATTTTTTCCAGGAATGCCTTTTTCTCCGCTATTTTCTTTGCAAAATCCTCAACTGAAAATCCTGTCTTCATCCTTGCATTCTTGATTTTCTCTGCATAATCCTCGACCAAATCGAACTCCGGCTGGGTCCGGGCGTATTTCTTCTCGCCTGCGGCCGCTTCCTCTGCCCGCCTCTGGGAAGCAAGGGATACGAGCACTTTGCCGAACTTGGAGCAGCCATGGCAGACGGGGAGCTTCGCTCCCTCAACAAGCACTATGAATTCCGCCTCATTGTCACCGCAGATTTCGCATAGCATAGGAGGATACTTTTGCAAGCAACATATTTATTGGTATTAGTAGTAAGCATAGCAATGAAAAAATTCGAGGAGACTGCCGCACTCGCGCTCATCCTGCTTATTGCGGCGTTGTTCTACGGGGTTCTTTTGGTAAACACCAGTATCATGCTGAAGGTAGCCGCGGCTGTGCTGGTTCTCGGGATTGGCGGGGTTGCGCTCGGGAAGCTGCTGAAAATCGAGGGAGAATACGGATTGTTGCTGCTCAAGACCACCAACGGGCTGGACTGGATTGACAGGACTGCGAACAAATGGCCGAAAGTCTGGAACGCGTTTGCTGATTTCGGGCTGGTAATCGGCTATGGTGCGTGCGCAAAATTGTTTTTCAAGAATATTTCCTGGAAGAATTTCATCTATTCCATGGCTGTGCTCGCCCTGGTTGTTTTGATAATCCTGCCGTTCATCCTGCCGGTCGCGCTTTCAGTGATAAGCATTCCCCTGGATTTCGGAAGCGTCACAAAAGTTGTGAAGGACAGCGGCGGGCAGGTGTTCGGGCTCAATGTTTACACGATTATTTTCACCGGAATCCTGCTGCTCGGTGGATTGGCTGCCGCCACCATTGCCGGGCTTCTGCTGAATACCATCCTGATAATTGCGTCCATGCTATCGTTTGTGAAAGGAAATGCCGGCGCGCTGCAGCATACGGTGCCCGGGGCTTCGCTGATAATTCCCGGCCAGAATATTCCGCTGTTCGAGGGGATAATCGCGCTCGCGATTCTGCTGGTTGTGCATGAAATGATGCACGGGGTGCTGGCGCGCGTTGCGAAAATCAAGCTGAAGAATGCTGGCATGGTTTTGTTTGGAATCATACCAATCGGCGCGTTTGTTGATCCGGATGAGGAGGAGCTTGGGAAATCCACAGTGGTTGCGCAGAACAGGGTGCTGGTTTCAGGAAGCACTGCGAATTTCGTGACTTGTTTTATTGTGTTTACTGCGCTTCTTTTGTTCATGCAGATTGGCACTGGATTTGTCGGGGATGGGTTGAAAATCCAGGAGGTGACCAATGCAAGCACCACTGACTTGAAGCCAGGTATGATTATTACCCAGATTAATGACGTGAAAATTGTGTCATTTGATGACTATGATTCTGCGGTTGCAACCATCATGGCTGCGAACAAGAGCTCGGTGAATGTGGTGACTGACCAGGGGACGTTCAAGGCGAATGTCAGCGCGGACGGAACCATTGGAGTCGCCACAACCTACTATTACAAGGCGGGATTTGGCTGGATGCGCTTCATATATAATATTCTCGCCCTGGTGTTTGTGCTGAATTTCCTGGTGGGTTCCGTGAACCTGCTTCCATTGCCCATGTTTGATGGGTACCGGATTTTGGAAGTGACTGCGAACAATAAGAAAGTCACCACATGGATTGCCATAGGGCTTGCGCTAGCTTTTGTGATTAACTTCCTGCCCTGGCTGTGGAGATAAGAGCGTACAATGTGCGAACAGAGCCGCTCCTATTACTTTCAGAATACTGACTGGAATTTAGTTTTTGTACGCAAGCAGCCTCGCAAGACAAGCTTTCTCGGCTGCCTGCTAAAGCAAATCGGGAATACTCTGCTGTACTAGAGCGAATCAAACGCCATGCCTTTTCCGCCTGCTGTTCCCAGCGTGTAGGGCGTTTTGACTCCTGTGAAAATTGCGATTGATTCTATTTTCCCAGCGAATCTCGGATCCAATCTCGCTCCCCAAATCACATTCGCCTTGGGGTCGACTTCCTGGGTGATCTGCTCCCCGATTTCATTCGCTTCCCCAATGGTCATGTCTTTTCCTCCGGTTAAATGGAGCAGCACGCCTTTTGCCCCATAGGTATCAACATCCAGGAGCTTGTGGTCAAGCGTTGTCCTCGCGACCTGGTCCACTCTTCCAACCCCATTGCCTTCGCCAACGGAAATCATGGAAATCCCGCCGTTGGTCATTATGGAGCGCACATCGGAATAGTCCAAGTTCATTAAAGATGGAAGAAGGATGGTTTCGGTTATTCCGCGCACTGCGCGCGAAGTGACCTCGTCCGCAATGTTGAATGCCTGGTCGATTGGTAAATTTGGAACAAAATGAACCAGGCGGTTGTTGTCAATCACCACTACCGTATCTGATGCCTGCCTCAGGGCAGAGATGCCATCGTCTGCTTTCTTTTTCCTTGCGCGCTCGAGCGCGAACGGGTAGGTGACCATGGAAACCACTATGGCACCGGATTTCTTCGCCACTTCGGCGATAATTGGGGCTGCGCCTGTTCCTGTTCCTCCGCCCATTCCTCCGCATAGGAAAAGCAAATCAACGCCATCCAATAATTGCTCCAGATCCTTGCGCGATGCTTCCGCAGCTCGCTTTCCTATGTCCGGGAATCCGCCTGCGCCCAGCCCCCGTGTTAAGCTTGCGCCGATGAGAACGCGCACCGCCGAATCGGAAATAATGTCAAGATGTTTTTTGTCGGTGTTGACTGCCATCATCTGCGCGCCGCCGACACCGAGCCGGGCTAAACGATTGATTGTGTTGCAGCCAGCGCCCCCGACTCCGCAAACCATTATCTTCGGGCCTTTGAATTCGTCCTGCTTTTCAGGGGGCTTTGCCCCACTAATGACGGAATCCTCCATAGGAATCACCTTCAGAATTGCGCAATTCTGACAACCGCTGAGCGCGCTGCCTTCGCACCACTTACTAACGCCAATCCTAACGCTTAGGGTATATATAATTGTAACCCCAAAATAGCTATGCAGGATAGGTCGGGAAGCCAGGGGTTTCCTGTTACCGCAAATCCCCTTTAGGCGGGACCGAAAAACTGGGAAAGAGGGAACTGAATTTTTGGAAGGACTGGTTTGAAAGCGTCGAAGCGCTGTCCTGCTTGGTGGAAATCCAATCGAATCGGGTCAGGCCGGAAGGAGCAGCCCTAAGTTTGTGTTTTCATGCTAGCAGAAAACGGCGTGGAGCAATCGAGTCGGAAACCTCCAGGGATTCGTTTCAGCGATTCCGGAACTTCCTGCATTAATACTTCTATTAACATGAAAAGCCATAAGCTATAAAAACTAGTTTTGCGCAAACTACAAAGACGATGGAATGTGAGTCCTATGGTTGAAGCCGCAACTCTATTGTTTACAACTATGATTTACGCGGGAGCGGTTACTGCCCTAACCGCGGTTATTTCCACTTTCTGGTTTGCCTACGCGCAGGGCGCGAAAGTCGGCTTGAAATTGTATCGGGAAAGCAAATTCATGAGGACAGTGGTGTGCGAGCAGATTGAAGAACGGATCAGAGGGCATGTCGGGAAGGCTAAGAAATTCGGAAGGTTTGCCCTGGCTGGCGCGGCTACTGCGGCAGGTGCGGCTGTTGCCCTTTCAGGGAATGCAGAGCCTTTGCTTTGGGCCTGGCTCGGTGCGATAACTGCAAGCACTGTAACAGGATTTGTGGCGTGCATGAGCGGTGTTTTTGGGAGCATGGACGCGAATCATGCGAATGATCTCGCCAGGGGAAAGGAACAGCATGCGAAAGTGGCTGGCTTTGAACAGAAGGCGGAGCAGGATTTCACATTTGGAAATAGGTTTTTGAAATTGTGCCTGGCAAGCGTGGGAGTGGCGATTGTCGCTTTTGGGCTCTGGGCCGGGGCAAAGCTGGTGCAGCAGAAAAACGCTCCGATTAAGATTGAGGAGAGAGTAAACTGTGCCCAAGTGGTTAGGAGAGACACGGAAAAAATTGCGTTTATAAATTCGGACAAAAGCTGGGTCAATGTGAGGGTTGCAAGAGATAGGCGCGAGCAGAAATCGTTTGCACCTGCCGGAGGGCAGACAAGTGCGCGGCTGCCTCAGGGGCGAACTGCTTAAAAAAAGTGGAGTTTATGGCTGATGTTAGATGGGTCGAGTATTTTGCGGATGCGGCAACTATTGCAACTACGCTTGCCTATGTTTACTGCCTGAATATTGCGCAGAATGCGCGGGACACGCTGGACGGGTATTGCCAGAAGGTGGACAGGAGGCTTAAGTCCGACAAAATGGAGCTGGAGCTGGTAAGAAACCTTTATGCAAGGCTAAAAAAAGCTAGCATTTTGGGAGGGGCTGCCCTAGTTTCAATTTCCGTGGTTGCAGGCGTTCCCCTGACCTATTTGGTAGCTACAGGGAATTCCCTCTGGCTGAACATTGCCGGATTGGCTTCAATGACGATAGGATACGCAGCCGCGGTTATTGCAGAGTGGAAATTGGAGGACCGGGGCGCGGGCAAAAAGCATAGCGGAAACGTTGCGAAAAAAGCCACTGCGGTTTTGCTGGCCGCGGCTGCTGTTGCGATTTTTGCTTTCACGCTTGCAACTGTGCGCGCGAAAAAAATAGACATCTTCCCTGAAAAACCAAAGGCCACGATGAAGGAGAGCAGGAAACAGGGCAGAAATGAATTGGAGGGCAGGCAGGACTGGAGGCTGGCACAGCGGGAAAATGGAAGGTGCTCGTTTTTTGATGAAGTAGCAAAACCGTCAAAGCCGCCGGTTGCTCCGGTAAGGGAAGTGCGGGGACGCGTGCCTGTGCGAGGAAACTGTTGAACAACCGTTAAAAAACAGTTCGTGCAAAACTTATTCTAACGCGCTGGGGTCGCCTAGTGGCTAGGGCGGCAGCCTGCTAAGCTTTTTCTTTCTTCAAAGGAAAGAAAAGAACAGGAAGCACAGCCAGCTGTTTGGTCGAAAGGCCTTCGCGAGTTCGAATCTCGTCCCCGGCGCTTTTTATTTTTTATTCATTTGAGAATAAACAAGGCAACAGGTTATTTATGTTGCGCGGAAAGAAATGAATGTTCGGTGATTGATTGACTAAATTCAACAATGTCCTGGAAAGCATTGGCAAGACTCCGCTAGTGAAACTCAACAAGTTAGTTGGCGCGAATGACGCGACTGTTTACGCGAAATGTGAGAACCGCAACCCCTGCTATTCGGTAAAAGACAGGGTTGGCTGGGGAATGATTGAGGCTGCTGAAAAAGAGGGAATTCTAAAAAAAGGAATGACAATTGTAGAGCCAACCAGCGGGAATACCGGCATAGGGCTGGCGATGGTGGCTGCTGTCAAGGGTTATAGAATCAAGATAGTCATACCTGAAACTTTCAGCCTGGAAAGAAGGGCGCTTTTGCGCGCATTCGGCGCTGAGCTGATTCTGACCCCAGGTGGAGAAGGGATGAGCGGAGCCGTGCGCAGGGCCGAGGAGATGGCAAAGACCGAAGGGAATGTCTACATCCCGCAGCAGTTCAAGAATAAAGCAAATGTGGAAACTCACAGGAAAACAACTGCTGAGGAAATCTGGGCGGATACCCAGGGGAAAGTTGACGCTTTTGTTGCGGCAGTGGGAACAGGAGGCACTATTTCAGGAGTCGGCGAAGTGCTGAAAACAAGGAATAAAAATGTGCTAATCGTGGCTGTCGAGCCTGCTGCTTCGCCGGTTATTTCTGGCGGAAAGCCAGGGCCGCACAAAATTCAGGGGATTGGTGCGGGATTTATTCCGGAGATATTGAACAGGAAAATACTGGACAGGATAATCACGGTTTCCAATGAGGATGCGATTGGCACTGCCCAAAAACTGATTCGCGAGGAGGGTTTGCTGGTGGGAATTTCATCCGGGGCTAATGTTTTCGCCGCCCTGCAGATTGCGCGCGAGCTCGGAAAAGGAAAAACAGTTGTAGTCGTTCTGCCGGACACTGGCGAGAGGTATATAAGCACTGACCTATTCAAGGAATTCAGGGAACAGGCGTAAATGAGCTGAAATTCTATGAAATGGATTAGCACTCTTAAAGAGGACATTCTAACTCCTTTCAAAAAAGACCCTGCTGCCAACAACATAATCGAAGTGCTGCTCTGCTATCCCGGAGTGCACGCGCTGGTGATGCACAGGATTGCACACAAATTATGGCAGTGGCATGTGCCGCTTCTGCCGCGCCTTATTTCGCACTGGAACAGGTTTTTCACTGGAATTGAGATTCACCCGGGTGCGACCATTGGCCAGAGATTTTTCATTGACCACGGGATGGGCGTGGTGATTGGCGAGACCACTGAAATAGGAAATGATGTCACTGCCTACCAGGGGGTTGTGCTTGGAGGGACCGGGCTCGCGAAAAGAAAACGCCATCCCACTATTGAAAAAGATGTGGTGATTGGGGCAGGTGCGATTTTGCTCGGGCCGATAACCATTGGGCACAATTCAAAAGTCGGCGCAGGCTCGGTTGTCACGAAATCATTCCCGCCGTACTCGACTATTGTTGGCGTGCCTGCGCGGGCGGCTAAGAATGCGGACGAATCGATTCCTTCGTATCAGATTTAGGCCTCAATTCATTGACTAATGGGAAAAGCGAGCCATAGGCCCAGAAAAATTCCGTTTCATCCTTGCCCCTCCATTCAAAGCCGAATTTGTCAAAAAGGTAAAAAATCGCTTTTCCGGTTTCAAAATCTTCTCCGGTTTGCGGAAGATACAGTTTCACGGCTTTTTGCAGGGATTCCAACCGCCACTTGCTTTGCGCGATATATTGGCGCGCGGTCGGATTGTCCACAAAATAACCGCCTTCGGTAATTGAATGCGCGGGAATCAGCCAGTCAAAAGGCAGTGTATCTATTTTGCTCAATG
>CABMDC010000013.1 GCA_902384795.1 Candidatus Gugararchaeum adminiculabundum
ACTCATGAGCGCCGGCCTGTCCACCATATAGAGCATACCATATCTCCTCCAGATTGAAGGCTCGGAAACCGTATCCCCGGTCATTAGGAACTTCTGCCCGCTCTCGTCCGTTATCATGATTGAGACATGACCGTTTGAATGGCCCGGAGTCGGGATGAAATGGAGAAAACCCGGGTGCCATGAATTTGCCTCTTTAAGTGTAAATCCGCTCACGCCAACTCCCTGGGAAGAGAAAAAGAACTTGCGGAATGCGTCCGTGAATATGTCAGCGCCGATTGCTGCCCCGTAAACTTTTGAGAAAATATTTATGTCCCGTATCAGTTCCAAATCACCGATGGGAACTCCCAGGGGCACATCGCCCCAGACGTTTTTGCCATCGTAATCAACAGCCCCAAGGTGGTCTATGTGCCCGTGGGTGGCAATGACCCGCACTATTTTCAGGTTGAGGTTGCGCACGAATTTTTCGATTTCATCTTTCCTTTCAAAAGCCAAATCCGCACAACCCTTTGCGCATCTGTCTTTTATGTCTTCAAATTTCTGCTTCCTGGCGCCCGGCTCTATTACGATGCATTTGTTGGTTTTGGGTATGGCCGCTAGCACGGTTGTGGAAAGCCCCCCTTTCAGGAAGAAAACATTTTCTGATTTTGGTGGCGCAACGAGTTCAGGGGTTTCCCGCGGGGCGCGCAGGTAAAATGCCATGCACCCTAGGGAGTCGAAAATTTGGCCAGCAGTGAGATTTCCATTCTCCCCGATGATGCTGGAGATGAAACCGCCAAGAATCGAGCAGGCGTCGTCGTTCATGATAAAGTGCCCTATTTCGACAATGCTCTCCCTTGCCCCAAGCTTGTCCATCAATCTGGCCTGCACGCCAGGGGGCAGAAAACCGAGGTCTATTTTCTTTTGCCCTTTGTCCAAAAGCCCGTTTAATCCGTCTAGGGCTGTCCTGCTCCCGCCCTGCTGTAATAATTGCTCGCGCGCCATGCGGATCTTATGTGGTTAATGATATTTAAAAGCGTGGGAAGCGCACGCTCAAGTTTTTAATTCCAGCGCGAATAAGGGAACCTGTGAAAATTGAAATTAGGAAAGCGAAGCTCGCGGATGTTCCGCTGCTTGTTAAAATGAGAAACGAGTTTTTCGCTGAGCACGAAACGAAATTGCTAAAGCGCGAGCCTCGGCTCAGGCCGCACATGGAAAGGGCTGAAACTCCGAAAAGCACTGCTGATTATTTCGCCAAGTGCGTGCGCTCTGCGAGGAGCCATTGGCTTATTGCCGAGGTGAAGGGGAAGTTTGCCGGATTTCTGCTGGTGAAATTGAAGAAGAACCCGGTTCCGATTTATCGAATTAAAGAGTATGGATTTTTTGAGATGTTCTATGTGAAAAAGGAATTCCGCGGAGCCGGGGTCGGCTCGGCGCTCAAGGATGCGGCGGTTGCCTGGTTCAGGAAAAAGGGGATGAAATATGCGGCGCTCCATTCTGACCCAGAGAATCGCGAGGCGCGGGAAATTTACGGAAAATGGGGCTTTTTCGATTACAAAGTGGAAATGAGAACGAAACTGTAATTAGGGCGGATACGGGGAAGGCGGAGTATGCCATGCAATATTAAAAGCTTGCGCGGGATAACTTTTTGCGAGGTGAGTTATTGAGGCAAATTACTATTGTTACTGAGAATAAAGTGGGAATTCTGGCGGATATTTGCGAAACACTGGCAGGGGCGGGAGTCAATATCGAGTCAATCTCTGCCCAGGGAGTCGAGGACAGGGGAGTAATCAGGATTGTGACGGCTGACGAAATAACCGCAACCAAGGCGCTGGAAAAGGCAGGGTACAGGCTTGATGTCGGGGATATTGTGATTGCCAGGGTGAACAACAGGCCCGGTGAGCTGGAGAAAATTGCAAGAAAGCTGGCCAAGGGCGGCGTTGACATTGAGTGCGTTTACATGCTGAATGCCGAGAAAGGGATTGCCAGCTTTGCCATAAAAACAGACGATGTGGCTAAGGCTAATAAGGCACTAAAGGCATAAATTTAGCAATTATGAGAGGGAGATTTGAATGGCACCTGTGAATCCGACAAAGTTTATCTGGATGAATGGAAAGCTCGTGAAATGGGAGGATGCGAAAATCCACGTGCTCACGCACGCGCTCCACTATGGCAGCGGAGTCTTTGAGGGAATAAGGTGCTACAAGACTCCCAAGGGCCCGGCGGTGTTCAGGCTTAAGGACCACATCCAAAGGCTGGTGAAAAGCGCTGAAGCCTATAAGATGAAGCTTCCCTACTCGGCTGAAGAGATGTGCAAGGCGGTCAAGGACACTGTCAGGGAGAATAAGATTGACGCCTGCTATATCCGCCCGATATTGTACAATGGCTATGGGGAAATGGGATTGAACCCGACCAACTGCAAAGTTGATTTTGCAGTGGCTGTCTGGGAATGGGGGACCTATCTCGGAGAGGAAGGGCTGGAGAAGGGAGTGCGGGTGAAGGTTTCTTCCTGGAGCAGGTTTGACCAGAGGAGCATGCCCACTGCTGCAAAAGCGTGCGGCAATTACCTAAATTCCATTCTCGCGAAGCTTGAGGCGATTGAGTGCGGGGTGGACGAGTGCATCCTGCTTAACACCAATGGAAGCGTTGCCGAAGGGCCGGGGGAGAACGTTTTCGCAGTGTATCACGGGAAACTGCTTACGCCGCCCGGAAGCGCGGGAATTCTTTACGGGATTACGCGCAACTCGATCATGCACGTGGCAAGGGACATGGGAATGGAAGTGATTGAGCGGGACATGAACAGGAACGACCTTTACCTGGCCGACGAACTGTTCTTTACCGGAACGGCTGCCGAGGTTTCGCCCATCCGCGAGGTTGACGGAAGGAAAATCGGCATCGGGAAAAGAGGGCCGGTCACGGAAAAGCTGCAGAAGAAGTTCTTTGAAATCGCCGCCGGAAAAGACCTGAAGTACGAGAAGTGGCTTGACTACGTGAAGTAAAAATCTTTTTGTTTTTTATTTTTCTTTTCTAAACCTAAGTCGTATATTCCGCGTTAATCTCCACATAGCGGAAAGACAAATCGCAGGCCCAGACTGTTGCTCCATGGGAACCTTGCCCCATATCAACCTCAATAAGCACTTCCTTATCTTTAAGGGAAATTTTGTCCTTGTCCCCAACCGGCTCTCCGTGGTCAAAAACTTTTACTTTGTTCAGGAAAAGCACGATTTTTGTCTGATCAATCTTGGTGTCTTTTACGCGCGAAGCGCTGGCGCCTATGCCGCCCATTATGCGCCCCCAGTTGGGGTCTTCCCCGAATAATGTGGTTTTCACCAAATTCGAGTTGGCGATGGATTTGCCGATTTGGCGCGCATCTTCAAATGATGCGCACCCGTTCACTTTTATTTCAACGAATTTGCTTGCGCCTTCGCCATCATGAACGATTTCCTTTGCCAAGTGTAAACAAATTGAATGGAGCGCGTCTGCGAATTTTTTGTAATCATCGCTGTTTTCGGAATTAATCTCGGAATTGCCTGCTTCTCCGTTTGCAAGAACCAAAACAGTGTCATTGGTGCTCATATCGCCGTCGACAGTGATGCAGTTGAAAGTTTTGGAAGCGGCTTCCTTGAGCGCGTGCTGCAAAATGGATTGGGAAATTGCGCAATCGGTTGTGATGAAGCAGAGCATGGTCGCCATGTTGGGGTTGATCATGCCGGAACCTTTGCACATGCCGCCCAGCGTTACCTGCTTTCCTCCAACATCTATGCGGGAATAGCATTGCTTTACTTTTGTATCAGTGGTAAGGATGGATTCTGCGGCTTCCTTGGAGTGCTCCTTTCCCTCGCCCAATTTTTTCGCGAGTTCGAAAACCCCTTTTTCGATTTTATCGATCGGAAGCTGGACGCCTATCATGCCAGTGGAATTTACGAAAACGGATGAAGAGTCTATGCTCAGCGCCTTTGCCGCTGCTTCCGCGGTGCGCTTTACGTTTTCCTCGCCTTTTTTGCCGGTGCAGGTGTTGGCGTTTCCGGAATTGATCACAATGGCGCGCATTTTTGCGCCCGATGAAACGCGCTGCATGTTGTAGATTACAGTGGCTGACTTTACCGCGCTGGAGGTGAAAACCCCTGCAACAGTGCACTGGGTTTTGCTGGAAACCATGGACAGGTCCTTGTTCTTGGGCTTGAGGCCGCAGTGGCCCCCGGTAGCAAGGAATCCCTTTGCGGCTGTAACGCCCGAATCAAACAATAATTCTGCCATTTTCAAAACTTCCAAACCAAGTTAGGAGTAATTTTCATTGGAGCAGGAATTTAATCTTATCTTTGCTGTGCGCGGGCGGATTTCAGGATGAAGGCGAGCAAACTTGTTTCCCGATTTGCGCTTTGCGCAAATGGGCGCATTTTTCGGATCGCCGAAAAATCGCGTGCGAGTCCTCCATCCGCGGTTGAACTAGTTCTAGATAGTATTCTGAAACTGATAAGAGCGGCTCTGGTCGTACAATGTACGCTCTTACTTAGTTCTCGTCCCCGACTACGAAATCGCGGTCAGTGAGGCCCGCTTTTCCGCCGCCGCGCGCGCCACCACCTCTCCTGCTTCCCTTTTTCCTCATGATATAGACCCCTGCGCAAACAAGGGCCACGAGCGCCACAAGCACGACCGGGACTGCGTAGGAAAGCGCGCTGGCAAACCCGTTGCTGGAAGAATCGGTTGAAAGCGAATTGGAATTTTCAGCCGCCTTTACCTTGTATTCGGCGCTTGAAAGGACCGTGGCAACGTCCGGAAGCGGGCTGGGTTTCTTTGTTGATAGGATGTTTTCGGCGCTGCGCAGGTATTCGCCTGCCGCATGGTATTCGTCGCGCGCTGCGTAGGTTTTTGCGGCTGAAATCGAGGCCTCTGCATCGATCACCGAGGCGCCCTGCTTGGAGAGGCTTGCCGCCTGCGACTCAAGCGCGGCTATTTTTGCAGCCACCTGGGCAGGAAGGGTTTCCTGGCCGAACGGGCTGAGCGATGCCTCGACTTTCAGGATTGCTTTCGTGCTTCCCGCGGAGGGGGTTTCGATAAGCACATCGAAGGAGCGTGAAAGGTCTGAGCCTTTTGCGCAGGCGCCGTCAACGACTGCGCATTTTAGGATGAATGACGTGGTGGGGTAGAGCCTGCCGCCTTCTGAGAATAGGATGGTGGAATAGCCCTCGTTTGAAACCTGCACATAAACGGTTACCTGGTCCGAATCGATTCCCTTGAGCGCAGCGTCCGGCACGTTCCAGTCAATGGTGACCGTGTCGGAATAGTTGGTATTCGGAAGGAGGTTGGTGTAGTCCATGGTTGAGGAGACTTTCACGAATTGATCCGCAGTGGTCACGTCAAAGGAGTATTCTTGGACTTCGGCAAAAAGAACCGAAGAAAGCAGCGCAAATGCCAGGATATAGGTCAGTGTTTTCATGTGTTGAATTGTTGCGGAAGTGATATAAAAACCTTTACCTAAAAGAATAGTCTGAGAGAAAAGAGCGGAACAGGAGCGGACCTGAACAAAAGAGAAATGAAAACAAGGTGTGGATTTTGGCGCAATTGAAAAAGAGAGAGGAAATAATAAAGGAAACGGTTTCCAGCGGAGGCTTTCTTGTGCAGATGTATTTTGACATCCATGGGAAGGAGAAGGACGTGCTCCAGAATGTCATGATTGACCTGATTGGAAAAATCACCGGGGAAAAGGGGGTTGCCGACGCCATTGGCAAGATTGAGGAGCCGATCCAGGCGGGAGACGAGGAGATGTTTTCCACTTCGGCGCAGGTGCAGATTGCAGCGAAGAATTTGGCAACGCTGTTCAGGATAGTGTCGCACTACTCGCCCATCGGAGTTGAGATAATCCAGCCGCACGACCCGAAAATCTCGCTCGGTGAATTGCAGGGGGTCCTGATGGACGTGGCGATAATGAGCAATGAATTTTCAACATTCGCAATGAAAAGGCTCCTGAAACCTGAAGAGGTGGACGACCTCAACAGGCAGATCAAGGCGCGCGAGAAAATAGGAAAGCACCTGCGCGAGAAAACAGAAAAGGGGTAAGCATGGCCGAACCTGAGGATGAAGACGAAGGGATGGAAAAGCTGAAAAAAATCCTGAGCACCGGCGCTGCCCCTCCGACTTTTGACATGGAAGACGTGAAAATGCCCAAGTTCAAATTCGATTTGTCAAAGCTGAAAGCTAAAAAGATGAAAACTGGAGTGCCTGGCCTTGACCAGCTGGTTGGAGGCGGGTTCAGGAAAGGGACAGTGATTGCGATTTGCGGGGAGAACGGGGCCGGGAAAACAACGCTCGCAATGCAGATGCTGCGCGAGGGCGGGATGAAATACAGCGAGCCCGGGCTGTTCATTTCCTTTGACGAGCACAAGAGCTCCATGTACGCGAACATGGAAAGCTATGGCTGGGATTTGCGGAAACTGGAGCGCGAGAAAAAACTTGTGTTCATTGAATATCCGGCCCATGAGATTGAGCATTTCGGGGCGCAGGAGAGCGTCATCAGGGACATGATTGACAGCATGGGAATCGAGAGGATTGCCATTGACTCCATTGCGCCGCTCGCCCTGCAATATAAGGATGAGGAGGAGCGCAGAAGGGAAATGATGAAGCTGTTTGAGAAGATCAGGAAATGGGGATGCACGACTTTTGTGATTGCCGAGAGCATAAAGGACACGCTGGACAGGGTTCCGCGCACCAAGTACGGGGTGGAAGTGGTGAGCGACGGAATGGTTTACCTTTACAATCTGCGGTGCAAGGCGAAAAGGAGCAGGGGAATCGAAGTGGTGAAGCTGAGGGGAAGCGCGCACAAAACCGGCATATGGTCCATGAATATCAGTGGCAAGGGGATCACTGTTTTCCCGAACAAGCCGTACAAGTGCTAGGAATATTTTTGGTTGATGATAAAATGGCTGAAAAAATTGACCCCTGGAGCTCAAACCTTATTGTTGATTACGAAAAACTGTTCAGCGAGTTCGGCATGCAGAAATTCGACGAGAAAACAAGGAAGAAGCTCGCAAAATCGCATCTTTTCAGGAGAGGAATAGTGTTCGGCCACAGGGATGCTGACAAATGGATCGAAGCCGCGGAAAAAAAGAAGCAGGTTGCGGTGATGTCCGGAATCAAGCCGAGCGGGGAGTTCCATCTTGGAAGCAAATTGACTGCAGAGGAAATGATTTTCCTTCAGAGCGAATTTGGCGCAAAAGTTTTCTATGCCATTGCTGATTTGGAAGCGTATGCTGACAATGAATTAAGTTTGGAGGACAGCAGGAAAAATGCAATCAGCAATTTGGCTGACTTTCTGGCATTGGGGCTGGATGAGAAGAACGCCTACATCTGGAGGCAGTCGCGCGAAAGAAGGGTGATGAACACCGCTTATATTCTCTCGAAAAAAGTGACGCTTGCAACTTTGCAGGCGCTCTATGGGGACAAGTCGCTGGGATTGTATTTTGCAAGCCTGACCCAGGCAGGGGATATTCTGCTTCCCCAGGACAAGGAGTTCGGGGGGCCGAAGCATGTTATTGTGCCAGTGGGCGCTGACCAGGATCCGCACATCAGATTGACGCGCGATGTGGCTGCGAAACTGGGGCTGGTTTCCCCTTCAGGGACTTTCCACAAATTCTTCCGATCGCTGAGCGGCGAGAATAAGATGAGCAAACGGGAGGAACTGGGAATGCTGACTTTGGTTGACGATGACGCGCTGGTGAAAAAGAAAGTGATGAGCTGCTTAACAGGCGGAAGGACTACCTGGGAAGAACAGAAGAAAATTGGCGGGGAGCCTGAGAAATGCGTGAACTATGAATTGGCAGTTTTCCACTTCAGGACCGATGACAAGGATTTGGAAGAGATGAGAAGGAAGTGCGTCAAGGGGGAAATTTCCTGCGGCGACTGCAAGAAGCAATTATTGGAGCAGAAAATCCTGCCGTTCTACAAGGAGCACAGGGAAAGGAAAAAGAAAATGATTCCGCGCGCTGAGAAAATCCTGGAAAAAGAGGAAGGGCTGGTTTGAATGAAAAATGGAAGAAAATTTGCGCCTATTGCTATTGCTTTGATTTTTGTATTTGCCCTAATTCTTGCTGGATGCGCCCAGGGCGGGAATAGTGGGACGAATAATACCGCTAACTCGACTCCTGCAAAAAATGATACGATTGCTCCCGTGAATTCGCTGGTAGTCCAGGCAGGCGACAATGTTTCGGTTGAGTATATTGGAAAGCTGGAGAACGGGACTGTTTTTGACACCAACATGCAGGATGAGGCCGTAAAAGCCGGCCTGCCGCTGAGACCGGTCTATGAGCCGTTGCAATTCACTGCCGGGGCAGGACGGATGATTAAGGGGTTTGATGAGGGAGTGATTGGGATGAAAGTTGGCGAAACAAAAACCCTGACAATTGCGCCCGAGGATGCCTATGGACAGCCGGATCCGAAGAAAATAATCAGCGTGGAGCTTTCAAAAATCCCGAATGGGGATAAGCTGAAAGTCGGGGATACGCTTTATACCGCCCAGGGAATGCCAGGGAAAGTGATTGCCATTGATAACGGGAACGCGGAGATTGACTTCAACCACCAGCTTGCTGGCAAGACGCTTGTTTTTGAAGTGACTGTGAAGGGAATAGAGAAGAAGAAATAGGAAAGAGAATAAGGAATCGCTCTATTGCTTCAGCAGGTGTATTCTCGGAATGAAAGCTGAGATTACCGCCTGTTCCACGAGCTCTTCCCTTTTCACCAATCCATTGGAAAGGTAATGGACCGCGCCCAGGGTTTTGCCAACGTCTTTGCCGGCCATTTCACTGACCACATGACCAAGCTCCTTTCCCTGGTATTTTATTTTCTCCATTATTTCCTGGTTGAGCTCAAAGCCCATGCCCGAGCCAAGGGTGGAATCACCGTCGTAAACACAGCACCAGGAAAAATCAAGGAAACGGTTGCGCACTTTCATAATGCCGCTTTCCAATCCTATGCCGAAATCAGCGCCAGGGGATTTTCTGAAAGCCATTTTGGCGCGGTTTATTGCGCCTAGGACCGCCTCCTCGCCAAAGGGCTGGTCGCGCACATTTGACTCGACACCCTCTGATTTCAGCTGAATCTTGCACTTGAAAATTTTCCTCAGCGCCCTCTGGGTTCCTGCAATCTTGGTTTTGTTTGCCGAGCCAACCGAAACAACCAGCGGCTTCAGCCGCTTCCCGTCCGAATTGATTAGTTTTGCAGCAATCCTGTCGCTGGAAATCGGCTTGAGGTCATTGGCATAGACCATGGGAACCACGTCTATTTCCAGGGGCTTCATGCCGATTCTTTTCCTGAAATCATTGATTTCCTCGCCTGCCTGCGCTGTTTCCGCTGAAACCACGAGCGCATCAATGTCCTTGCGCGTGCCTGCCACCCCGAACCTGTCTGAAAGCGAGAAAATCTCGCACTTGCGCCTGTTTTTGCCAAGGAATTTCAGGAGCGCGCTTTTCCTTTTTGTGAATTTGGAAATTTTACGCCCCTTGTGGGCCGAAACGAACGCATCGCTGGTTATGCCGATGTATAATTTGGAGTAGTTCAGCCCCTCGGAGAGCAGGGCCTTGTGGCCTGCGTGCAGGAATTCGAATGTGCCGCCAAGGGCGGCTGTTCCATGATTTTTGTCCATAGGAATCACTCCGGATGATTTTTTTCTGCTTTGCTTATTTCGACTCATTTTACTTTCTTGTCTGCATAATGATCCAGGAAATTCTTGATTATTTTTTTCCCCTCGCTTGTGAGGATGCTTTCCGGGTGGAATTGCACGCACTCGATGGGATAGGATTTGTGGCGCATGGCCATTACGTAATTGTCCTTTTGCGAAGTTGCCGAAATAATGAAATCTTCAGGCACTGATTTCAGCTCCACTATCAGCGAATGATAGCGCGTGCCTGTGAAAGGATTCTGCACCCCTGCGAAAATTGTCTTTCCATCGTGGTTTATCTGGCTGGTTTTTCCATGCATGATATTTTCTGCCACTGAAATTTTGCCCCCGAACGCCATGCCTATGGACTGGTGGCCAAGGCAGACGCCAAAAGTTGGGATGCGGCTGGAGAATTCCTTTATCACCGGAATGAAATTGGAATCGCGCGGATGGCCGGGCCCTGGTGAAAGGACGATATAATCGGGGTCCAGCTTTTTGATTTCTTCAAGAGTGATTTCGTCCTTGCGCTTGATGAACAGGTCTGCCTTGCCTTTGGTGAGCTCGCCGAAATATTGGTACAGGTTGTAGACGAATGAGTCATAGGCGTCTATGAACAGGATTTTCTTTTTGTTTTCTGCCATAATTATCACCGATTATTCTTCCAATACCTCTTTTCCAGTAATTGCCTTTAAGCATGCGTTTGCTTTTCTCCTTGTTTCATCGTATTCGAACTCCGGCTTTGAATCAAGAACCACTCCTCCGCCAGCGGAGACATAGGCGTTTCCGCCGGAGAAAGTGATGGAGCGGATGTTTATGCAGAAATCCATATTGCCCTTGTGATTTAGGTAGCCGACTGCGCCAGCGTAGGGTCCGCGCCTGTCCTTTTCCAATTCTTCGATGATTTCCATTGCCCGGATTTTTGGCGCGCCGCTCACTGTTCCTGCAGGGAAAGTCGCCCTGAACAGATCATAGGGGGATTTGCCTGGCGCGATTTCGCCTGTCACATGGGAAACAATGTGCTGCACATGGGAGTATTTCTCAATCACATAGAGGTCCGGGACTTTCACAGTGCCGAGGATTGCAACTCTTCCAACATCATTGCGCGCGAGGTCGATTAACATTGCATGCTCAGCGCGCTCCTTTTCATCTGAAAGAAGCTCCTTGGAAATTGCTTCCTCTTCCGCCGGAGTTTTGCCGCGCTTCCTTGTGCCTGCAATGGGGCGCATTTCAATTTTCCCATTGTCCAGGCGCACATGCACCTCGGGGGATGCGCCTGCGAGCTGGAATTTTCCAAAATCCAAATAAAAGAGGTAGGGGGAGGGGTTGATTTCGCGCAAACTAAAGTAAGTGAAAAGCGGGTCGCGGGTTGTTTTCACCTTGAACCTCTGGGAAGGAACAACCTGGAAAATGTCGCCAACTCGAATGTGCTCCTTTGCCTTTTCAACCATTCTGCAGTATTCCTCGCGCGTTGTGTTGCTCTCTATTTTGCCCACTTCGCCTGCATTGGAAAGGGGCTCTTCTTTTCCGGTGAGGACTGCTGATGCGAGCTTTTTCAGTTCTGCTGTTGCCTCCTGCTCGCTGCTGGCGTGGGAAACGAATTCAAAGGTGTTTTTGGAATTGTCAAACAGGATGGAATTCTTGTGGAAAACAAACGAGATGTCCGGGAGCCCCAAATCCGGCTTGCTGGTGTTCGGGAGCTTTTCGAAAAATCTCACGCAGTCATAGGAAACATAGCCAACACAACCAAAGGAGATGCGCTCGTCCCCTGTTTTCACTTTGAAAAATGAGGAGACCGCCTCGAGGAAATGGAGCTGGTCCTGGCGCTCGCCCAGGAGGAAGGAATTGGATCCTCCTTTGCTGAACTTTTGCGCGAGAAAGGCCGACACTTCAGAAGAAAGAGGGCCGCTGATTTCCGCATTCTTTCCCTTGACTGAAACCGACAAAAGTGAATTGCAGAAGATGATGGAAAAGCGCGAGAACCTTTTGGTAAGGGTTGTGCTTTTCTCGTCGAAAATGGATTCCAGGAGAAAAGAGTTTTGGCGGCCGAATGACTTGATTATTTTCTTGTAAGCGGAAACTGGCGTAACCGGGCCTGCTGGAACGCGCTTTACAAAAGTCTTGAACTCCACAATAAAATCGACCTTGCTTTTTGCTACAGCTTATTTGGCTGCAACTAATTTTTATCGCTTACTTCAAAATCCCGGCAAACCAGTAGTCTAGCACCAGGGATACCATCAGATAGATGAATATTGATGCAAGCGCGAAAAGCGGGATGTACTTGACTCCGTTCTTCTTGGAGCCGGTTGAAATCGTGGCAATTATGATGGATGCGAAAATGGAGGTGACGATCATTGCGCCTATTGCGAAGAGCGTGAACTGGCCGGCGCCAACGCTCGGGGCAGTGGGCCTTAGGCTCAGGCCGATGCCGGCGATTCCGCCCGTGGGCATTGCCTGGGTGGATGATGCGGGAAGCTTGGAAAAGATGTATTCCAGCACTCCGATGAGCTTTTGCGAAACCCCGAACAGGAACGGACCGCCCATGACTGCAGCGAATACTATGAATATTACATAGGTGAGCAACGAGGCTGAAATTTCCTTTTGCATGATCTGCAGATTGCGCGCATCGGTTGCCGTGCGGTCAAGGATTTCCGCCATCTCTCCTCCGCTTGAGAGCCCCTGCTTGATGAGCGAAAGCGACCTCTTCAGCTGGCGCGAGTCGAACCTGATTGCGAGCCGGTCAAGGGTCTGGGCGAAAGGCTCTCCTCCGAAAGTCCTTTTTGCAACCATCTCGACTTCCTTGGAGAACAGCCCGAACTCTGGCTTTGCCGCATACCACATGGCCTGGTCAATGGGCATTCCTGCGCGCACGTTCGCTGCCGCTAGCTGCAGGAAATCAGGCAATACGTTTTCCACCTGCTTTTTCCTGTCGTCAATCCTCAGGTTCAGGAAAACATAGGTGAGCAGTATGGTGATGATGTAAACCGCCAGGAACGAGAAGATTGTCTCGAACACCAGAGTGAGGGTGTTGACGCTCTTTAGCATGTCCGGGTTTGCCTTCACCATGCCGAAAACAACACTCTGGAAAAAGTCGTTCAGCGATGGAATCTGGATTAATACGAGGAGCATCAGCAGGGAGAACAGGAAGCCCAGCACGAATATGAACCCGACAAACGCCTCGGGAAGTATGTTGACGCCTGCGCGGTCAAGCATAAGCCCGATGCTGCGGATTCTCTCCCTGGAAAGGAGCCTCCCGATTATTTCATACACGGATTGTTTCAATCATGTCACCTAGGAAATATCAAAGTTCGGCCTTGAGCTGTCGATTATTGACAGGAATATGTACTGCATCAGGGCGATTACCACCAGCACCAGTATCAGGCTGCTCGGCCCGAGCGGCTGGCCTATGAGCGAGAAAAGAATTATGGAAAGCGCGATTCCCAGCGAAGGGAGGATGACCCCGAAAAGCATGTAGAACATGGCGAGCGGGTTCAGCTTCTGACCATAGGAGCGCATCTGGATCATTTGTTCCCTGGTGATTTGGTCCAGTACGACTTCCAGCGAGCGGACAACGTCGCTTCCTGACCTGAGCGAGTTCACCAATTGGAGAATCACGCGCTTGAAATTGGAGCTCGGATTTTGTTCGCTCACCTCATGCATGGCGATGTCCATGGGCACTCCGACGCTGATTTTCTCCACTATTTTGTTGAACTCCTTGCTCACTTCGCCGTATTCCTTGGAAATGGAAAGCATGGAATCGAACATGGGGATGCCTGCGCGCAGCTCGATGAGCATCTGCCTTCCTGCGAAAACCAGCTCCTTGTCAACTTCGCGGGCTCTCTTGCTTGCGCGCACGGTCGGCTGCTGCATGAAGAAGAAAAAGAACGCAATGAACATGAGCGGAAGGAACGGAAGCGCGAGCAGCGGGGAAACGATATTCACGTAGAATATCATGCTTGCGAGCAGGGTGATGACAATGGAATAGATGAAGGCGGTAAGGATGACCTTTGCAACGAATTCCGACGGCTCCTGGTCCATGTTGGCCATCTGGAGCTTTTTGCGCAAATCAGGGAAACGCGCAGCGAGCGAGGAGAGGAACATCTTCACATTGGATTCCTCGGTCGACCTCCTGAACTTGGCCACGTCGTCCCCGCGCATGTAAGGCGAGCGCTTTGCTTCGCCCATGAATCTCCGTGTGTCTTCTGCCATCGTGAATCAACTTTTATTTTACTATTTTTTCTTGGTTGCCTTTTCTGTCTTCGCCTTCTTTAATGCTTCCATTATGTTATCAGGAACCTTTGATTTCGTTTTTGCGCCCCCTGCCTTTTCGGATTTGCTTTCAACTGCCTTGGCGGGAGCGGGAACTGGCGCCTGGATTTCCGGCGCTTTCTTCACTGCCTTCTGCACTGCCTCCTGGGCTTCCCGCACCGGTGACGGCGAAGGGGGGGCGGCGCGGGCGCGCAGCGGAGCGGCGGGCGCAGGCGAGTTCATCATGCTTGAATCATAGTAGCGGGCTGCGATGGATTTCTTCGCGCGCCTCACTTCTGAAAGCATGTCCGCATAATCCGGCTGCTCTTTCATCTGCGAAACAGAGCAGATTGTGATGTCCTTTTCATTGAGCGAGAATTTTTCCTGGGAAGCCGGGATTTTGCGCAGGCTCCTTTCCAGGTTGCGCACGTCCTTTACCAGCTCCAAGTAGTCCTTTTCCAGGGAATACTCGTATTTCTTCAGCTCTTCTTCAGCCATCAATATCACAAACTAAATGTTCAGGGGCCTGTTCGCCTTTACGGCCGCAAGAACTTCCTCAGGGCTTAGGTAGTATTGCGCAACCACTTTGCCCACTCCGTCCACATCGCGGATTCCCTGCTTGACCATCCAGGAGATTACCGATGCCTTGTCCATGGTGTCATCGCGGATTTCCTTGGAAGTCAGCCCTGCGTACAGGTTGAGCGTTTCGGAAAGCGTTGACATCTGGGCGACCTCGTTGAGCTTGTCGGTCTTCACGTCCCAGCGGTACATAACATGGGCGTCACCGCCCTTGGTCACTTCCGCGAATTCCAAAGTGCGCCTCAACCCGAGTTTTCGGTGCCTGAACTGAACGACTATTCCTGCGAGCGCGTCCAGCACTGTCTTGGGCATGTTGATTGGCGGAGTTGTCAGCCTTGAAATTGTCTCTGCCGCATTATCAGCGTGCAAGGTTGCGTAAACCGAGTGGCCGGTGTGCATTGCTTCGAATAAAATTTCCGCCTCGCGCTGTCTCCTGACTTCTCCGACTATGATGCGGTCAGGCCTTTGCCTCAAGGCGTTGACGAGCAAATCCAGCATGGTGATTTCACCCTTGCCCTCGGGGTTTGCTTCCCTGGTGGTCATGGGCACCCATTGCAAAAATGATGGGAGAGTCAATTCACGCGTGTCCTCAATGGAAAGAACCCTTTGGTTTGGCGGAATCAAACAGGAGATGGCATTAAGGAAACTGGTCTTACCAGAACCTGTTCCTCCTGAGATTAAGAGTGACATTTCATTTTGTATGCAGAGCCAGATGAGCCCAGCGACTTCCGGGGTGATGCATCCGATTTCCGTGAGCGTTGTGATTGTCCATGGGTTGCGCGAGAATTTCCTGATGGTGATTGTGTTTCCGCAGGTGGATACCGGGAAAAGTGTTGCATTTACACGGTCACCTGTGGTCAAGTGCGCGTCCATCAACGGGTTCAGCACGTTGATCTGCTTTCCGATTTTTCTTCCAATCATTGCCGCGTAATCGTAAATGTTCTCTTCGCCCCTCAGCCTGATGTTGGTTTTGCACCAGCCGTATTTCTTGTGGAAAATCCAAACCGGGTCGCCGGAGCCGTTGACAACGATTTCTTCCAGCTTGTCATCGTGCATCGGAGCTTCCAAATCTCCCAGCCCCAATGTGTTTTGAATAAGATAGCTTGAGAGAACACGCTTGGTCTCATCGCTCAAAGTTGGGAAGTGGCGTGAAAGAAGCGAGTTGGATTTTTCCTCGAATTTTCTTTTCACCACTGGCGCCATTTTCGGGTCAACCATTTCGGCGATGTCTAATTTCACTTCTGTGATCAGTTCTCCTTTGAGAGTGTTAAGGACGATTTTGGTCCCTTCCCCCAAACCTGGGATGAGAACGAAATAAATGGGCACGAAATCCTTGGTCTGGATGATTTTAACGTTCACTGGGGTCCCTTCAGCGTCAAAGAAATAGGAATCAAGCACTTTTCCGGATGGCTCGAACGAGCTCGGGCGGGCGAACTGCGCGTCTGCCTGCTGCTCGTCCACGGATGCGGATGGCGCGGATGTTTCGGCCGGAGTGTCTGAAACTCCCTCCTCGGTCTTTCTCTGGATTCTTGCAGAGATTGCCCTTAGTTTATCCGGAGAAAGTTTCTCCTTTTTTTTGTTCTTCCTATCATCAGCGTCAGCCACACTAACCACCCTTGGAGTTGAAATGCAATGTCTAGAGTTTGCGTTAACTCCTTTTTAAATTATGCTATTATGCGCGACCTGGCCCTGAACCCGCCCCTTCGCCTAAAACAAGCACAGGCCTGCGGACTATTTCTTCTCCTTCCACATCTTGTCAATGAGAGTGCGCAGCTCCTCGCGCTTCCTTTCAAACGATTCCTGGTCGCGCTGGGTCACGGAAATTCGCTCGCGCAGGCTGGCAAGGTTCTTCTGCTCGGTGTCGCCCCAGCCGGCCGGCTCGATCTGCAGGGAAACGATTTCCACGTCCTTGGCAAGCAGTGCGAGTTCTTTTTGTATGCGGTCGCGCTCGATTTTCAGCCCCTCGAATTTCTTGGTTATTTCCTCCACGTCCTTTTTCTTGGAAAGCGCATCTTCGAAACTCTTGGTGATTTCCTTCATCTCGCTTGCGCGCTTTTCCATTTCGCTGCGCGTTGCCTCTATTTCAGAGGTAATTTTTGAATCCTGGGAAACGAAATCGCTCCTCTGGGATTCGAAATCGGACTTGAAGCGCTGCAAATCCTTTCCAAACCCTGCCACGGAACCGGAGACTTTTCCCTTGAAATCCGAAAGGTCGGTGTATTCCTTTCTCTGTTTTGCAATGCCGTCCTGGATGTCCTTGGTTGTCTTTGCCATGGACTTGTTCTGGTCGTCCAGTTCCTTTTCAAGCGAATCAAGCTCCTTTGCCTTGGTGCGCAGCTCGTCCAGCTCCTCGCTCCGGGCATCAATCTGCTTTAGCGCCTCGCCTGCCACTTTTATTGAATCGGAAAGCTTGCTTGATTTTGTTTCCAGATCCTGGAGCGCCTGGCGCACCTGGTCCTTGGAGGATTCCACTTCCTTCTGCAGCTTCTTGATGTCCGAAATTGTTGAAAGCGCTGTGAACAGTTCCTTGAATTCCTCCTTTTCCTTGCGCACGCGCGCGAGCCCCTTGGTGAATTTCTCGTCTGTTTTTGTGGAAATTTTCCCGATCCTTTCCTCAAGAAGCGCGAGCTCGGGCGGCTCCTGGTATTTGGGTGCCTTTTTCTCCACCTCGGAAAGCTTGGCTGAAACGCGCGCAGCCTTTTCCTCCGCTTCGACGAGAGTTGAGTCCATGGATTTTATTTTTTCCTGGGAAGAGCTGAGCAGCTGCTCAAACCTGCCGTTAAGCTCCTCTTTTTTCCGCAGGAGATTTTCGAGCTTGCTCACCATTTCGATTGATTTCAAAAGCTTCGGGTCCATGGCCTTGGCGGCGCTCTTGAACCTTTTTTCCAATTCCTCAAGCTCGCTGGAATTCGACTGGAACGCGGCAGAAACAGTGGCCACTTTTCCCATTACTTCCTGCTTTTTTCCGCTAAGCTCGTCGGTTTTTTCCACAATCTGGGTTTCGGTCGCGCCTGCCCAGACCAGGAATACGCGCGTCAGGTGATATTCGATCTTGATTATCCCCTCCTCTTCCAGGACCTGGGCCCATTCTTCCAGGCTTCCGGGCGGGAGTCCGAGCTTTTTCGCCGCCTCGCCAAGCTCGATTTTTCCCTTGGAGTGCACTAGCTTGATGAGCTTGTCAACGGCGGTAGAAATGAGGATATCATCGAGAGGCATCACATCAATTATAACCGTGCTGAATTTAAACGTTGTGCAGGCGGATTCCCGGCCTTTGAAAAAAACTGAAAAAAAGAAGTTAGCTTTAAATAGTTACGAGGGATTGATAATGCGAACGTGATTGCTGTATGGCTAATGCTGGCGATAAATACACAAAAAGCGCAAAAGGCCCGCTGGAGCGGTTCAAGCACCAGAACGTGCTGATGAAGCAGTTCGGCGAGGACGGGCTTAAGGTATATACTAATATTGACGGGGTGCGCACCGCTGCAGAACTGATGAAGATAAGCGGAGTCGCGAAGGAAAGATTTGACGAGATTGCAAAGTTCATGGCCAGCCAGAATATTGCCACTGTTACAGTTGGAGCTGCGGAGGAAAGTGCGGCTTCGGCTCCTGCACCAAGCGCGAGGCCGGGCGCAGGAAAAAGAATGATCCGGCCGGTTGAGGAGGCAGGGGAACTGCCGCCAGCGCCAGAAGTTCCTGCCAATATTCCAAGGACTTCCACCACAAAGAGAAAGGGAGTCAAGCCCATTGCCGCTGAGCCCGAGGTGAGGAAAAAATCAAAACCAGCACCCGAGCCAGAGGAAACCGAAGCGCCTGCCGAGGAGGAGGCGCCAAAGGAAGAGGCTGCGCAGCCGGAAGAGGAAGAGCGGCCCATGGCAAGGGGCAGGAAAAAAGTTGTGGCAAGCGAGGAAACTGCGGCTGAGGAGGAAGAGGAAAAGGTCACACCAACCCCCGGAGTTGATGTGGGCGGATTGTCCCCGCTGGAAAAAACCATTTTCAACAAATTCGGAAAAGTCGGGGTTGATGTTTACGCGCTCATTGATGGCGAAAGGACTGCCGAGGAAATCCTAAGCGAGCTGGGAATCAGCGAAGTGAAGCTGGTTGAAATTCTGGAATTCATGGACAAGGAAGGGATTATCAGGCTCGAAAAGCCCGAAGGGGAAGGAGGAGCTGCCATAGGCGGCGAAGGGGAGAAGGAGGAAAAGCCGAGCCAGGAAAACGAGCCGTCGCTCAAGCCCATGGTGGAAGAGGGCGAGGGGATAATGAAGGATGACGAGGAAAAGGAAAGCCCTGGCGCAAAAGGGAAGAAGCTGGCAGTGAAAGCGGCCGGTGCCGCTGCGCAGAAAGAGGGGGCGGAGGAAGCGCCGAAGAAGGAGGGGGAGGAGGAGATGATTGAGGAGATAATCCCCATAGACATCCCCTCGAAAATCTCGGGCGGAATCGCCGGGAATATCAGCACGAAATTAAAGCTCTCCATGAAGCACAAGGGATACGGGCCTAAGATTTTTGAGGCGATCAACGGCAAGCGCGATGTGATTGATTTGGTGCTCACAACCGGCTATTCGTTCTACCAGATTGATTTGGTGATGGCAGACCTGGTGCCCATGAAAATGATAAAGATCCAGACGCTAACGCGCGAGGACGTGCAGTCCAAATATGGAAACGACGGGTTCCCGATTTACAAGCGCTATGGAAGGGACGGAATCCTGATTTACGAGCTGATTGGAAAGGTTTCATCGCTCCCGGAAATTGTCGCGGCCAGCAAGCTTGACCCATACCGGGTGGTGGAAATTTTCATGTTCATACACAAGGTGCTAGGGCTGGAAATGCCGCTGGACAAGAGTATGCTGTACAAGCAACTTGGATTGGCCCCGCCGGCGCCGGGCTCTGGAAACTAGTCGGAAAACAGCGCGATTTTTTCAATCACCGCCTGCTCCAGCGAAAGCGTTTGGAAAATCTCCTTTTCAATGCCATAGATTTTCTGCGCCTGCGCAGCGGTGAGAGTGGGCGAAAACTTCCGCACGCTGGCGCCCAACTTTTGCGCAATTGATTTCAGCTTTGCTTCGTCATCGCAGAAAAGAAGAAATTTGGAAGTGTCTTTCACGCCAACGCGCGAAATGGCCAGATCGAACTTGCGCGTGCCTGCGGCGTGCAGGAGAAACTCGTTTTCCAATGAATCGGAAACGTTTTCGCCCAATTCGAATGCCTTTTTCGCGTTTTCCAAGGAAACCTGGAGCTGAAGCCCGCTGCTGATGCTGTCAGGGTCGAATGCCTGCACCAGACATCCCAGGGAAGAACGGATCACGCGCAACTCAATCAGCAGCTCCCTGGGCGGGATTTTACCGGCGAGGAATAGAACAGCTATTGCCACAAATACCACAAGCTATATATAGGGGTAAAGGTTAAAATGACTAAACTTATTTTGTGTGGGAACATAGCACAAAAGTCATTTTTCACAGGAGGAGATGAATTTGGAACAATATCACGAAGCTACACTTGGCAAAAAAGGAACAGGCGGCCTGAGAAGGAGAAGCCAGGGAAAGAAACTCGCCCAATACGGCGGGGTCTTTACTGCAACCAAGGTCACTGAAAAGGAAGAGGAAAGGTACAACAGGAGAGGGACTGGCGGAACAAGGAAAGTGACTGCCAAGTATGTCAAGTTCGCAAATGTGCTCACTGAAAAGGGCGTGAAGAAAGCCGCAATCAGGACCGTGGCCGAGTCGCCGGCAAACAGGCACTTTGCAAGGCAGAACATCATGACCAAGGGAAACATAATCGACACCGAACTTGGAAAGGCGAGGATAACGAACCGCGTTGGCCAGGATGGCGTAGTGAACTGTATTTTGATTCAGAAATAGATTGATGGAAATTATATTTAGAGTGGGGGGATTTGAATGGCAAGCACAAAATGTCCGGAATGCGGAAGTCTGAAATTAATCCGCGACTATGAAAAAGGAGAGGTCGCATGCAGCCAGTGCGGATTAGTTGTTGCTGAAAATATTGCTGATGAGGGCCCTGAATGGAGGGCATTTGATTCCGAACAGCGCGAGAAAAGGGCTCGTGGTGGTGCGCCAATCAAGTACATGAGGCCCAACAAGGGACTGGTTACTGAAATTGACCAGTATAACCGTGATATTAGAGGAGCGAGAATTTCTTCCAAGAAACAGGCCCAGCTTTATAGGATGAGGAAATGGCACAAGAGGGCATCTATTGCTTCTTCCATGGAAAGAAATCTTGCCATTGCGCTCAGTGAGCTGGACAGGATTGCATCCTATTTGGGATTGAGCGATGATATCCGCGAAAGTTCAGCTCTTCTTTACCGAAAGTGCATTGAAAAGGGGCTGATTAGGGGAAGGTTGATTGAATCAGTCACTTCTGCAGTGCTCTATGCGATTTGCAGGAAATATGGAATTCCAAGGACGCTTGATGAAATTTCCAAGGTCTCGGGAATTGAGAAGAAGGAAATCGGAAGGGCTTATAGGTTTGTGGCGCGCGAGCTGGACTTGCACGTTCCATTGACAGACCCCAAGCAGTATGTTCCGAGGTTTTCTGCCTCGCTCAATTTGAGCGGAAAGGTGCAGGAAAAGGCAAGCGAACTCCTGAAGAAAGCAGAGAAGAAGAAGCTGGTTTCAGGAAGAGGACCGACCGGCGTTGCCGCAGCAGCCGTGTACATTGCATCCGCAATTGCAGGCGAGAGGCGCACGCAGAAAGAGGTCGCGGATGTCGCGGGAGTAACCGAAGTGACAATCAGGAACAGGTACCGCGAGCTGAAAAAAGAGCTTGAGCTTAAAGTGAACCTTTAGGCTAATTTTTTCTTTTAATTTTATTTTTTTAGTTTCTTCTTTTAGTTTATTTTTCTCTTTTGCTAACTTTAGTTTTCTTTCTCCCTTCCAGGTCTTTCTTTTTTAAAGAAAGAGGCGGACTAGGGTCATTTCTTGAAAAGACTCCCTTTATTTCCTGCAAGTGGATCTGCTAATTCAGTACGCGCAGAGTTTTTACCAGTAGAATCAGATTCATCGAAACGGAATGGAATAGGCGGACCCCCTCCGACTGGAACTGATCCGATTTGCCCCGATTTTTCCTGAGCAGCAGGCCGCGCTGGTTTTTCATCTTTTTTAACTGCCGCGATAGGGATTGGACCGAGGTCAATGACAGGCCCGCAATGTATATTCCGAGCTTCAGCCGCCTCACGCTTCGAATTGTCCATAGCTGCCTTGCGGAGAAAAGCTGATTTTACCCCATCCACGGTTGCGCGGGCTGTTGCCTCAAAGAAGAATGCTGAGAACAAGGCTTGGCCGGCAGTTTGGAGAATGGGCGCAACTAAAGGAATCGCTATGCCAAAAGCCATGAAATACCATGCCCCGAATGATATGGGGTCGCCGGCTTCAAGATTAAGAATCGCCCCAACTGCCCCAAAAGCCGTGAGCCCAAGGGACGCTATTACCGGGCTGGTGAAAATTTTGCAGGCGTTTTTGATGAAATTCAAAACGCTTAATGTTTCAAGTGGGGTTTTCTTCTTCAGAATTTTCACTGCTGCCTTGGATTCTTTTTGTTCAACGCACGCAAGGGCAGTCCCCACCCGGACTTTCTGGAGCTTGATATCGTGCAGGGCGCAATCGGAGAAGGCACTTCTCAATTCTTCGTAATTGGAGGGGGAATTTCTTTCTGCTGTATCCAGCTCGTCCCTCAATTTGGATAGAAAATATTTCGCCCTGTCAAAATCCTCAAACTGGGCACATTTTTCTGCGCTGAAAAGGAGAACCTTTCTTCGTATGGCTTGAGGGGCGTAAACCTTGTTGCCATAAACCTGCTGCAAATCTTCAAGAGCTCTGACATGAAAGTCTGGTGTTCCGCGCTTCTGCTCAAGTGCCATCAGCCGTTCAACTCTTGAAAGCTGGCGAGCAGTATGAATTTGTAGTCTCAATGCGCCCATCAATATTGATTAGGAACCACAAATTTATAAATAGAACAGGAAAAAGAGGCTGACTACGAGGCTTTCAGCTCGTCCACAATCCGGAGCATGTTTATCTTGCCGTATTTCTCTATGTGGATTATCCCAGAATCCTCGAGCTTTTTCACAACCCGGTGCGCCTTGAGCCGGGTCATGCCAGGGAGTTTCGCAATCTCACTCTGGGTGGTCATGCCGCCTTTTTTCTGAAGAAGCTCCAAAATTTCCTGATCCTGCTCGCTCAAAAATTTCATAATGATGTCCAAATTTGTTTTTGCAGCCTTTTTCTGCTTCTCAATTGTTGAGTTCAGAATTGTGTAAATCAGGAGCCCGGAACCAAGGCCGAAAAGGCCCATGAGCACCATGAATTGGATGTGATATTGCATGAAAATAGCCAGAAAATCAGGAATAGGCTGCCCCTGGGCAGCGAGAGCGTACACAAATACCAGCACGGTGATTAGGAAGATGAATCCGGAGATTACCAGTATTCCCAGCATTATTTCTTTGCGCGAGTCCATAAGATCACCGTCGTAGGAAATCCTTGTTTCAGATTTTTGCAACAAAGTTTCAGATTAATAATAGATTGTTTCACGAACTAGTATATATTGTTTCAGGTGTTACTCTGGCAAGTGTGTTTGTTGCGCACTTAAAAATGACAAACAGATGATGAGGTGGATTGAATGGAGATAAAATTACAGAGCATGACGCTTCTGTTGGTTGCAGTGTTTATATTCACTGTAATGGCAGGCGCTTATATGATAACAAACACTAGCCAGAATGTTTCTGGATTGCAAAAAGTTTCTGCACTGGGGGCGGCATCGACCGGCTCGCCAACAGCCGGATCCTCAGGTGCGCCAATAGCACAGGCAGCAGCGCCTGGCAGCGCATCACTAGGCGGCTGCAGTGCTGGCAAAAGCACAGGAGGATGCGGATGCGGCGGAGGAGCTGCTGCAAGCGCTGGCAAAGTAACTGGAGGGGCGGCGACTGCATCAGCCGGAGTGGCAAATGCGCAGGATGTTTACATCAAGGCGCTGGCCAACGGGCAATATGACAACATGCAGGTAACGGTGAAAAAGGGAACACCGATTAAATTGCATTTCAGCGCTGATCCGAACGCGGGATGCGGCAGGTATTTCAAAATTTATGGGCTTGGAGTTGATGCAAGTTCACAGAATGGAGTTGAGCAGGTGGTCGAATTCACGCCAACTACGGAAGGGACCTATGATTACAGCTGCGTCATGACGATGTGGGGGCCGGGGAAATTTATTGTAACCTCGTGAGCGAGTGGACAGTAGATTAATGAACGGATGGATTGATTGAATGGTGTACAAGCCAAAAGTAAAAACAGAAAAAAAATCAGGGAAAATGGGCTTGCTGCTGGCTGCAGTTGCTGCGATAGTTCTTCTGGCAGGAGGGTACATGATATTCGCAGGATGCTGCGGGGGGATTCCTGCAAGCGCCGGAAAAGTGGCAAACAGCGCTCTGGCTTCGGCATCCAATGGAACTGCCGGGGCGCAGGATATTTATATCCGGGCATTGGCCAATGGGCAGTATGACAATATGCAGGTGACCGTGAAAAAGGGAACCCCGGTTAGGCTGCATTTTACAGCTGACCCTAGCGCGGGATGCGGCAGGTATTTCAAAATTTATGGATTGGGAGTTGATGCGCGCTCCAATAGCGGCGAGGAGCAGGTTGTGGAATTCACACCCACCGCGGAAGGGACCTATGACTACAGCTGCGGCATGAGGATGTGGGGGCCGGGAAAGTTTACTGTGACCGCGTGAGTAGGCGGGATGGATGAATGAGGTGAAACGGATGGAAAAAACGATTAACGTGAAAGGAATGCACTGCAAGTCGTGCGAAATGCTGATTGCCGATTCCCTGGGCGAAATCAGCGGGGTTGCGAATGTGAAGATTGACCATAAAAAAGGGACCGTGAATTTTAGCTATGAGCGCGAGGAAGCGGTTGCAGAAGTGAAAAAAGCCATTGAAAAAGAAGGCTACAAGGTGGTTGGATGAGCGAAATCAGGCTGGAATTAAACGGAATGAGCTGTAGCTCTTGTGAAAAACTGATACAAAGAGTGGCCGAGCAGAACGGGGCAATTGCGAAAGAGGTTGATGCGAAAAATGGATTCGCGGTATTTGAAATTGATGAAAGCAAAGTTGATTCGCTGAAAACGCAGCTTGCGGAAAAAGGCTTTAGGGAAAAGGGAAGCGGGCCGGAATGCGAGTGCGAAAGGGGCGGAACCGAAGTTGTTGGAAAATATGTCTCGGATATTATTTCCGGAAAGCCGGAAGTGGAAGTCGAGGCAAGATTAGTGAACTATGCGCTGAACTCCTTTCTTGCGCTTTTGATAATCGGTGCTGGCTGGTACTTTTTCGCAATGAAGGGATTGAACGGGAATATTTTCACCGGCTACGCGCCGCTGATTTTGCTTGCAATAGCGGGCTCGGTGATGACGGTTTTTTCCTATTACCATATGGGCTGCTATAGAAAGGGAATGTCCTGCGCAAACGGCATGATGGTGGGCATGACCCTGGGAATGATTCCCGGTTATCTTGCGGGCTCGCTTTTGGGCATTACGAACGGGATGTTCGTGGGCTCGGTTGTGGGCATGGCGGTGGGAATCGGGCTCGGCACAGAACTCGGCAGGAGCTGCGGCATCATGGGCGCAATGGAAGGCATGATGGCAGGCCTGATGGCCGGGATTATGGGCGCAATGACTTCGATCATGATGTTCAATGACCACCTAGTCCCGTTCCTGTACATTCTTTTTGCAGTGTGCGGCGCTTTGCTTGCAGGGCTTAGCTATATGATGTTCAGGGAAGCGGGCGCTGCTGAAAAGGCGCGCTTTAAAATAGGGCTTGCGGAATTTTTCCTTGCCAGCCTGGTGCTCAGCATCTTCCTGGTCGGGATGATGCTCTACGGGCCGAAGGGGCCGGTATTCTACCCGTAAATTAGCGGGTAGATTAGGGGTGTTGCAATGAAAAAAACAGAACTTTCAATAGGCGGGATGCACTGCGCCTCGTGCGCGGTGCTGATCAACCGCGGGCTTGCAAAGGCGCCGGGAGTGAAAACCGCTAACGTGAATTATGCCGCAGGAAAGGCGCTGGTGGAGTTTGACGAGAGCCAAACGAACGAGCAGAAGCTCGTTGAGGTTGTGAAATCAAAGGGGTATGGCGCCACGGTTGGGGTGGACAGGGAGCGCGAAAGGGAAGTGCGCGCAAAGGAAATCCGGGATTTGAAATTCCTGGTGGGGTTCAGCGCGCTGTTTGCATTCCCGGCGCTGATTCTTGGAATGTTCCTGATGGAATTTCCCTACCGGACGCTCATTTTATTTTTGCTTGCAACCCCGGTGCAGTTCATATCAGGAAAGAACTTTTATTTAGGGGCGTGGAGCGCGCTGCGCAATAAAACAGCGAGCATGGACACGCTCATTGCGGTCGGGACAAGCGCGGCATATTTCTACAGCGTGGCCGCCATGCTCGGGCTTGCGAAAGAGCAGTACTTCGAAACAGCGGCTGTGCTGATTACGCTCGTATTGGTGGGCAAGTATTTGGAGGCGGTTGCCAAGGGAAGAACCAGTGATGCGATTAGAAAACTGATGGGGCTCGCGCCAAAAACCGCCATTGTAATCCGCAATGGAAAGGAACAGGAAATTCCGATCAGCGCAGTTGTTGTTGGGGACGGGATTGTTGTGAAGCCAGGGGAGAAAATCCCGGTTGATGGGATTGTGATTTCCGGAAACTCTGCGGTTGACGAGAGCATGATTACCGGGGAGAGCATTCCGGTGGAAAAAACAAAAGGCGACAAGGTGGTCGGCGCTTCCATAAACAAGCATGGAACGTTTACTTTCAAGGCAACGAAAATCGGCTCGGACATGGTGCTTGCACAGATTGTGAAGCTTGTGGAAGAGGCCCAGGGAAGCAGGGCGAATATCCAGAGAATCGCGGACCAGATCAGCGCGGTGTTTGTGCCGGTGGTGGTTTTGCTCGCGCTTGTTTCTTTCGGGGTTTGGTATTTTGTTCTAGGGCAGACTTTCTCATTCGCACTCATGATAACGGTCGCAGTGCTGGTCATTGCGTGCCCGTGCGCGCTCGGGCTTGCGACCCCGACCGCGGTCATGGTGGGGACAGGAATCGGTGCGCAGAATGGAATCCTGATCAAGAGCGCCGAGAGCCTGGAAATGATGCACAAAATAAAGGCAGTGGTGTTTGACAAAACCGGAACAATTACCCAGGGGCAGCCAAAGCTCACTGATTTCTTTGTGCTGGAAGGAAAAAACGGGGACAAACTGGTGGATTACGCGTACACCATTGAGAAAAATTCAGAGCACCCGCTTGCAGATGCGATTGTTGAGTATGCACAGGCGCGCAAGGCGACTCTTCTCAGGGCGAATGGATTCAGGGCGATACCTGGATTCGGGGTGGAAGCGAAAATAGGCGCGGTTAATGTGTATGTTGGAAAGCCGGATGAATCGGTTAATGATTCGGAAACAGCGAAGGAGATTGCAAAGCTTCAGGAGGAAGGGAAAACAGTAATGGTGCTCAAGGTGAACAAAAAGCCCATGGCGCTCATTGCTGTTGCAGACCTTATCAGGGAAAGCAGCATCGCCGCTGTCAGCGAGCTGAAGAAGCAGGGGATTGAATCCTGGATGATTACCGGGGACCACGAAATAACTGCGCGGGCAATCGCAAAGCAGGCGGGCATCACGAATGTTTTTGCTGAAGTGCTTCCTGACCAGAAGGCGAATTATGTTAAGCAATTGCAGGAAAAGGGGCTGAAGGTCGCATTCGTAGGGGATGGAATTAATGACGCACCGGCTCTGGCGCAGGCGGATATTGGGATTGCCATGGGCTCGGGAACGGATGTGGCGATGGAAACAGGCTCGGTTGTCTTGATGAAAAGCGACCCGCTTGATGTTTCGCGCGCAATTCGGCTCGGCAGGGCGACCATCAACAAGATAAAGCAGAATATGTTCTGGGCGCTTATCTACAACATAATAGGGATTCCGATTGCAGCGGGAGTGCTCTACTATTCAAACGGAATTCTGCTCTCGCCCATTATTGCAGGAGGGGCGATGGCGCTGTCGAGCGTTTCGGTTGTGACGAACGCACTTACGCTGAGATGGATGAAACTCTGAACTCCGAATATTCAGAATGGGGCAGGCTCGCTTCCCTCTTTTTCCAGAAAATCAACAAGCACGTTTCCCAGCGTGTTGTTGTAGATCAGGAACGCGTCATGGCCATAGGGCAAGTCAAGTTTTTTGTAAACAGCGCGCGCTCCGGCTTCCGCGAGACCGGAATATATTCCTTCAACGTGCTCCGGAGAATAGAGCCAGTCGGAAGTGAAGGAGACCAGCAGGACTTTTGCTTTCACATTTTTCAAAGCCTCTGCAATTGTTTTCTTTCCGCCATGGATTATGTCAAAGCTGTCTATGGCATGGGTGATGTAAAGATAGCTGTTCGCGTCAAAGCGCTGCACAAACCTCTTTCCCATGTAATTGAAATAGCCCTGCACTTCGAACTCGGCGCCGAATTTGCCGTTCTTGTTCTTTTTTCTTGCGCGGCCGAATTTTTTCTCAAGCGTATCCTGGCTCAGGTAAGTTATATGCCCCAGCTGGCGGGCGAGCGAGAGCCCGTGCTTTGGCTGGCGCTTGCCGTAATTGCCTGCCTGCCAGTCGGGGTCGTTTGTTATCGCCTTCCTGCTCAGGTCATTGAAAACCAATGCAGTCGGGTGCTGCTTTGCGCCGCAGGCGATGAGGATTGCGGAGCGAACCAGATGCGGGTAATCTATTGACCATTGAAGGGCCTGAAAGCCGCCCTAAGCTCCAGCCTGAGCTTGTGGAAAAATTTCTCCGTGGCGCGCTGCCTGTCGCGCTCGGTGTCTTTGCCTTCGCTGGCCCTTCTGCCAAATGCGCTGCCGAGCGGGCCGGAGTCTTCAAATCTGCGGCCATGGCTGTGGAAAATCTGAAGGGAGATGGTGCGCTGGAAAATTGAAGCAAAACCCGCAAGGGGCTTGTGGCCGTTGCCATCAATTTTATCCTGCAATAATTTCTGTGACATTAGGTATTTTGTGCGGTGTTTCAAATAAATAGAATCGTGCCAGATTTATTCTCGTAAGAATGAAAAAAATATTCGCAGGAGAATTTTGGTATCAGGAAGACATTGCTTTGAGAATTTCTTCCAGCGAAGCGTCAGTGCGGATGGAAGTTGGCGAGAAGTGTGTGCGAGAAGCCTGAAAGCCTGCTTGCTTAAGTTTTGCCAATACTTTCTCAGTTGCCACTGTTTTCACTTTGTGCTTTTCGCAGATCTCGTGCAAATCCCAGTAGGTTGCAGGGAGAGAAAGCTCTTCGGAGATTAATGAGAGAAATTTAGCTATTTCTTTTTTGTTTTCCAATTTTCGCTTCTCATTTTCCGTTTGCATTTTGCGTACGAATTTTTCGTCCCATAAATTTCCAACCCAAATCGGGCCGGCGTAATCCATCATCTGGCCGCAGCTGCATTTTCTCTCGAACCCTGGCTTGTCATGGATTTCCCTTCTCAGGCATTTGGCGCAGTGGGTTATGTAGCCCAGGGAATTCCTGGCTGAAATTTCTGCTGCTTCTGCCCCTAGATTCAATTGCACGAACACTTTTACGTAATGGCGCTTGGAAAGGGAAAAGAGCGGGGTGATGCCGTAATTTTTCTCGCTTGCTGTGCGCGCAATTTTTGCAAGCAGGATTCGAATCGCATTCTCATGGCAGAACTCATTGTCCAGGGGCTTGCACTGGTAATTCTTTATGCATGCAGCGTGGTGCGCTCCGCACAAAACAGCAGTGTCAGTTGCTGTAACTGAAAGATAGAAAACTTTTTTGCGCGCGGCTGCAACGCTGGCGTGCAGGAACGGGACAGGGGAGCCGAACGGGTCTAGTTCAATGAGGTCAAAATCGCGGCGCGCGGTTATTGTGTTCAGAAGAAATCTGCTGGCATCGTCGAAGAAAACTTTTGCGCGAGAGGGCGGGAGCTTGTTTAGCTTCACATTTTTCCTTGCGAGTGTGATTGCCTTTTTGCTGTAATCAACCAAAGCGACACTGCCGACATTTTCGCATTCAAGCGCATAGCGGATTCCGCGCACGCCTGAAGCGGTCATGGCATCGCAAACGTCTAATTTGTTTTTGCCATCAATTGGGAGGGATGCGACTGCGAGCACCGAGATGTCCCGGCAGAAGCGCATCTCGGGATTGTAGAAAGTGCCTTCGCTAAGGTCAATCTTGGCTTTGCCTTCAGTTGTTTTCTGCGCAGAGGGGGACATAGGGTATTTATTTTAGCCCGTAGAATTATTGAGTTTATGCGAGCAGAGATTTCCCCCTCCGGAGTTTCAGGCGAACTGTACGCGCCGGCCAGCAAGGCTGTCAGCCACAGGGCGATAATTTGTGCGAGCTTAGCTGACGGCAAGACTTCTGTTATTAGGAATGCGCTTGAGAGCGAGGATATCAAGGCGACAATCAGGGCGTGCGAGGGGTTCGGGGCAAAAATTGAAAATAAGGGGAAGAAAGAAAGCAGAAAGAAGGGCGGGG
>CABMDC010000014.1 GCA_902384795.1 Candidatus Gugararchaeum adminiculabundum
CAATCTTGGAATCAGCGGGGATGACTGCGCAAAGCTAAGGATTGCCGCGCTTTTGCATGATGTGGGGCATGTGGCGTTTTCGCACGAAGGCGAAGCAGCAATTGAGCGCGAAACAGGCTCGCACGAGGAGCTAGGAGAGAAAGTTTTGAAAAATTCCCAGCTTGGCGACATTCTCAAGCAGCAATTCGCAGCAAAGGAAATTTCCGATTTAGCCTGTGGAAAAAAACTGGGCTGCCTGATAGCAAGCGATTTGGGAAGCGACAGGATGGACTATCTGAAAAGGGATTCCCATTACACCGGAGTGGCCTATGGCGTGATTGATTCATCGCGCCTAATCCACACCCTAAATTTCTCCAAGGGAAAACTATTGCTTGAAAAAGGCGGGTTGGAAGCAGCAGAAGCATTGCTCATTGCACGCTTCCTCATGTTCTCCACCGTATACCTGCATAAAACAGTAAGGATTGCGAGCGGAATGCTGCAGGAGGCAATGAGGCTGGCGGTTTCCTCTGGCGCGCTTTCCCCTGTCGATGCAGTCAAATTAGACGATTCACAAATGCTCTCGGTTCTGAAAAAAGACAAGGATGCCGCGAAATTCGTTGAGCGGCTCCAGAAGCGCGAGCTTTACAAGGTGGCGCACAGGTTCAACCCTTCCCCCAACGCTAATTTGCTTGAGCTCAGGAAAAAAATCGCCTCAAGCGCAGGGGTCAATCCGGCAGACGTGCTCATGGAATCAGGTGGAAAGCCCACCAAGAAATTCGATATCACAGTTCTCACTTCTTCCGGTGAAAAGAACATCGAGGAACTGAGCCAACTCGTTTCCGCAGTCATTTCAGCCGAGGAAACAAGAAGGAAAACACTGGTCGCCGCGCCCAGGGAAAAAGTCGAGGCAGTGAAAAAAGCCTGTGAAAAAGAATTCGGAAGCTAACTTTCTCTCCCCTAATTATCTAAATTCAATTACAAAATCCCCGATTTTCGGGTCATTGAACCGCTCATCATTGGGCCATAATTTTATCTCATTGACAATCTTCAGCCCTGCCTTTTCCATATCAAGGGCAAACCGTGCATAGGGAACTTTGTACTCATCCTTGCGCACCGATGTCAGGTATAGTTCATTGTGCAGCGCGAACAGCTGGGTCTCGCTTATTTTCTGCTCTTTCATTATGTCCGCAATTCGCTGGGAATAAAAATCCGATCCGCTTTTCGCAGCCTCGGCCGGGTCATGGAACGAGGCGACGAATTTTTCGTAAATCACGCCAATCCCGCCCCGGCGCAGATGCCCCTTCAGGTTTTTCAGGAAGTTCACTTTCTCCTCGTCCTTTATGTGATGGTAAGCAGAGGTGGCAATCACCACGTCGAATTTTCCAAATTTCTTGTCCGCCCTCACTTTAGCGGCATCCTCGCAGATGAATTTGAAATCATGCCTGCTCTGCATGTTGCGCGCGGCGAATTCCAAAAATGAGAGATTGATGTCAACGCCAACGTAAGTGACCGGCACGCGGTAATCCGCAAGCCAGTAGCGCGGGAAAATCCCGGTCCCGCAGCACAAATCAAGAATCTTTATCCCCTCGTTTTTCTTTGCCGTATGCTTTGCAATGGACGAAAGAACCTGGTCAAAATTCCTTTTCTCCATGTCAATGCAAATGTACTGGTCATAGATTGAGGGGTCCATTTCATAGATGCTTTTTCCCTGGGTTTCATCAGCACGCTGGGAAAGCTTGACATAGGGCTGAGCATAGGGGTATCTAACCTTTGGCAAAAGACGTCCTAGTTTCCTATCCCTCAGTATCGAAAGCATGGGCATGAATGCACCTGCTTTATTCTATATAGTTGTTCAACTATTTACGTCTTGTGCCCCCCTTAGTGGGGGTCAATAACAAGGTTTAAGAGAGTAATCCGAGCACTAAATTAGGGATTTTATGGATACGAAGGCACTGGAAAAAGTCGGGTTCACGCACGGCGAAATCAAGGTCTATCTGGCGCTTCTTTCCCTGGGCACTGTTTCCGCCGGCCCGCTGGTAAAAGAGGCGGAAGTCGCGCGCTCCAAGCTCTATGAAATAATCAACCGGCTCGCGAAAAAGGGCATGGCCAGCCATTTCATGAGGAACGGGGTGAAATATTTCTCGGCCGCCCCTCCCTCGCGCCTGCTTGATTTCCTGCGAAAAAAGGAGGAGGACATAGAAGCCAATTACCAGGAAGTGAAGAAACTGGTTCCCGAGCTGGAAGGTGAATACCAGGTCGAGCATCTCGGGCAGGAGGCGGAAGTTTTCGAAGGGCTCGAGGGCCTGAAAAACGGGCGCGAGAAGATGCTGCGCGACATGAAAAGCGGGGACGAAACATATTATTTCGGGGTTCCGCTCTCGGCCTATGACAAGATGGAGCGCTATTACCGGGAATGGAACAGCAGGAGAATCAAGAAGAAAATAATCGCCTACACGCTTTTCACGGATGATGCGCGCGATTACCCCTATGTCAAGGAGAAGCTGAAGCACAGGCACACGCTGGTGCGTTTCCTTCCCAAGGGCGTCCGCACCTATGCCTGGGCCGAGATTTACGGGGACACGGTGGTGATCGTGATGAACTACAAAAAACCCATGTCAATAATGATAACAAACAAGTACGTTGCCGAGAGCTACAAGCAGTATTTCCACATACTATGGAACGCGTCTAGCGAATAATCAGGGACAGCACTTTCACTCCGAGAATGAACAGCACTGCGAACGCGACCACCGCGCGCGGGTCGAACTTCGGGCCCTTTCCCGAATCCATGCTGGCAAAGCTGAGGATTCCCGCAGAACTCGTTGGGGTGCTTACCATCTTTTTTCCGCTTGCCATAGTTATCACCAATCTATTCTCGTGCTATGTTTAAATCCCTTTCCCAGCAAGCCTTTCATGCTCGATTTCCACGCACCTGTTCTCCACAAAACCGATGCCCGCTTTCCTCGTTTTTTGCCCGCCCTCCTTGTTCATAATTCCCAGCTGGAGCCAAATAACCTTCAGTTTCGGCAATCTTTTCTTCCTCCAGTTTTCAATCGCCTCATCAATTATCTGTCCTGTTTCCTCGCTCTTTCGGAAAACATCAATAATTTCAATTTCTTTGGCAATTCCATCCTCTATTTCACTAATGCTGGCAAAGCATTTCTCTCCTAAAATTTCCTCGCCGGCAGCAGAGGGATTGACCGGAACAATTCTTTTGCCAACAGACTGCAAATAGCGCGCCACCTCGTTGCTGTATTTCGCGGAATCCCTGCTCAGCCCGACAATGGCGATAGTTTTCGCCCCTCCAATCGCCTCAACACCTGGCATAATGCTTTTTTTAATCTGAGCGTCCTAATATTAATTCGCGCCAAGGTAACTCAGTTTGGTAGAGTGCCAGACTCATATGTGTAACATTTTGAGTAATGAGCCATAGCGGCTATGAACTAAAACGGCACTGAGCCATCTGGAAGTCGGGTGTTCAAATCCCCCCCTTGGCACTTATTTTTTTCTCCTTTCCAATCCCAGAAACAATTAAATATCCTGCAAACATTCCATTAGCGGTGATCTTTTGAATAAGCTATATCTTTTGTCCGTGTTCCTGGCCGGGCTGCTGATTTTCGGCTGCTCGGGCGGAAACGGGCCCGGAAAGACAGTGGAAGGCGCGGTAAACGCGGTTGCTGCGTGCAACATCGACGCGCTGAAGCCGTATCTTGACTCAAGCTCCATCTCGCAGCTTGATACCATGACCGCGGACCAGAAATCCGCCTATGCCACTGCCTGCAAGAGCCTTGGAATAAAAATCACAAAATTCGAAGTGATTAAGGAGACAATCAATGGCAACAGCGCAACCGTTGACTACAAGGTATGCATGACAGCCGTGACCCAGCCAACGGAAACGTGCGACACTACTTCCACAACCCTGACAAATGTCGGAGGAAGCTGGAAGATGGGCGGCATGCCAAGCAGCTAAAAACGGTAATTTATCCGCAAGGGCGCAAGCCCTTCTTCTTTTATTTTTTTCCAATCAATCAGTGCAAACTACAAAAGCAGTTCCTGCAATTTCTTCTTCGCATCCGGTGATTTCAGGACCCCTGTCCCAATCAACACGCCGTCAGCCCCGGCTTTGGCAACACGGTGGATTTCGCTCTTTGTGGAAAATCCGCTCTCACTAATTAGCGGCCTCCCATCGCGCGGCACGGCTTTCAGCACCCTTTCGGTCACTCCCAAATCCACCTGCAGGTTTTCCAAATTCCTGTTGTTTATCCCCAGCACATCGGCTTCTGTTTTCAAAGCCCGCGCAAACTCATCCTCATTGGTGGATTCCAGCATCACTTCAATTCCGCGCGCATGGGCGTAATGGATCATTTTCTCAGGGTCTATTTTCAGTTCATCCATCAGCCTCATAATCAAAAGAACCGCATCCCCTGTCCCAATCTGTTTTTCACTGATTACAAAATCCTTCATCAAAACAGGAACGCTCCATTCCCTTTTCAGCAATTCAATATTTCCTCCGAAAACTTTCGGCTCTGTCAAAATGGAAAGCGCCACAGCCCCGCCTTCAATCAAATCCCTTCCCAAAAGAACCGGGTCCCGCGCGCCAACCAAATTCGCCTCGGTCGGAGAAGAAGGCTTTATCTCGGCAATTATCGGCGTCAATCCTTTTACGCGCGCATTCACCAGGCTGCCAGCCAGGCTCTTTCTCTTCCTTGGCTGCTCGTGCACATAGTATCCGCTGGCAATGGTTTCCCTTACTTTAGGAGTAATCTCTGCAAGAAATCCCTTTAGCCCGCTCACAGAAATTCCCCCAGCTTCCCCGTATCCCCGTTGCTCTCTTTCACAAGAAGTTTTAATTTCTCAAGCGCTTTTCCAGAGTCAATAATCTCCTGCGCCATGCGCGCGCCTTCCTTCGTATCCTTTACTTTGTCAGCCGCAATCAGCGCCAGCGCTGAGTTGGCAATCACAATATCCCTTTTCGCGCCTTTCACTCCCTTCAGAATCTGGACAATTATTTTCGCATTCTCCTTGGCATCCCCGCCGGCAATTTCATTCACGCTTGCTTTCTTCACTCCGAAATCCTCTGGCGAAAACGTGCACTTCCTAATTTTTCCCCCTAAAATTTCGCACGCATTGGTTTTCCCAACAACACTCACTTCATCCAGCCCGTCCACCCCATGCACAACAAACCCGTGCTCGCATCCCAATTCCACCAGCACGCCTGCGACTTTTTCCACAAGCGCGTCATCATACACCCCGACCACCTGCCTCTTGGCTCCGAACGGATTGGTGAGCGGTCCAAGCAGGTTGAAAACGGTTCTCGCCTCCAGGTCCTTTCTTGTCTTGCCCGCGTATTTCATTGCCGGATGAAATAGGGGAGCGAACAGGAACGCAATGCCGACTTTTTCAATGAGCGCAGCGGTTTTCCCTGCCTCCAGATTTAGGTTCACGCCCAGCGCCTCAAGCACATCCGCGCTTCCGGCCTTGGAAGTTATCGCGCGGTTCCCGTGCTTGGCAACCACCATCCCCGCGCCAGCGAGCACAAATGCAACGCAGGTCGAAACATTGAAGGTTTTGATTTTGTCCCCGCCAGTTCCGCAGGTGTCAATCAGCAAATTCTTGTCCTTCACGTGCGCCAAATCGACCTTGACGCAGTTCTCGCGCATCACGCGCGCAAAGGCGGCAATCTCCTCAATCGTTTCCCCTTTCATCCTCAATCCAACAAGAAAGCCGGCAATCTGCGCTTCGGTCGCGCCGCCGCGCATGATTTCGCGCATCGCCTCCTCTGCTTCGCTGGCGCCCAGATTTTTCCTTTCAACAAGTTTTCCAATCGCTTCGGTGATCATAGCGGAAAGGAATATGCAAAAATCTGCTTTTATTGGTTTCTAACGCTTGCCCTGAGTAATCGGTATCCCACTTCTTGTCTGCCCGACTTTCGACAGATTATTTACTGCGCCCTGATCTCCAATCGTGCTCCCAAGCACACGAAGCCCTTTCCCGTTATCTGTTTCTTTGGCAGGAGCAATCTCCCTCGCCCTAATTCCATTGGCAGATCCAATTTTTGACGCCACGCACTCCCAGCCATCGTTCCTATTGCGGGCGTTTAAGTACTCATCAAGCGTCCGGTGTTCCACCTTGTCCAAGTTTTGCGCATCTCTCTTCGCCTCATTGCATTTTTCCCGGGCCGCATCCAGCACAGTCTTTCCATCCTCATTCAATGTGTTGAAAACAAGATCCTCGAATTCCCTGATTGTCATAAAACATTCCTTGGCGGTTTCCACCGCCTCTCCAAGCATTTTCACTATTTTTTTGGTTCTTTCCAAAATGATAACACAAGTAGCATCAGCAGCTACTTTCCCCCCGTTCTCTTTCTTGAAGTCTTCGACCTCTTTCTCCCCAATTTTTTGGAAGCCTTTGAATGTTTCTTCTGTTTTCTCCAGCTCCACCAAATTATGCGTAATCACGTCTTTTATCGAAACCCAAGTTTCTTTTTCATCCCACAGTTTCGTGCCGCTAGGGTTCCTCTCAAAATATTCCGCCATATTCTGCATCCTTGCGTTGGCCATTTCTTTAATGAACAAGTGGTCATCCGGTTCAGGGCCGTTTTCCTTGGCCCCTTTAATTCCCAGCCAGGTTTTTTCAAACATTTTTTTGGCAATACCGACTCTTGCAATTTCAACCTGCTTCAGGAGATCCTCTGCTCCCGGCAAATTTCCCTCGCTCAAAGCTGCAAAGAACTGCCTGTTTAAACTCACCGCCTGTTGCATTATGTCCGGTTCATCCTGCTTTGCCATTACAATATCGCTCCCGGGGTTCTGAATCCACTGTCTGACCTGTCCACTGTTTTTGGTTTCCCAACCGAAGCCTGTGGTTTCCCTCTTGCGGCGCCCATGTCTGTGTAAGCCTGTTTCATCATTTCCCTTTCCCTGGTCATCTTCTGGACCGCAGCTTTTGCTTCCTCTATCACATCCTCGCCCCTTTTTGCGCCAAGGCATTCAAGGGCTATCAATTCTCCCCCTAGTTTTCCTTCAAGTATCTTGGATTCACCTTCCACGGGACCATCCTTTTCAATTGCCAAGTCCAGCAAGGTTCGCCCCTGCGCGTCAAGAGTATTCAGCGCTGTTTCAATCAGCAGTTTGGTGTCGTCTATTCCTATCTTAATTTCGCGCAAACAAGCGACTGCTTCATCCAAAATTTTCCTTTCTTCCCTGCCCTCGGCTCTCATGTGGAACTCCATCCTCAGGGCTGCGATTATTGCATCAAGAGTCATGCTCTCCTGCGATTCGGAATCCCTTTGCGAGCCATGGGTAATCCCAATTTTTTGCATCACGTTTAATCCGATTTGGCGCGCCTCCTCTTCCTTTTTGTCAACATTGAAAGCTTCCAGCCCCCACACCAGGTCTGAAAAATTCTGCAAATTCTCGCTGTTAAGTGCTGCAATAAGCTCGTAATTGTACTCTCTTGCCTTGTTTACGAATTCGCTCCTGTCCGTGACCGCCTGAATCCTTGTTCTTATTTCTTCAAGGCTTCTTTCCTTGCGGTCGCACACGTCGCCCATTGCTTTTTCGTTTTCATAGGATTTGATTTTACTTTCAGTAATCCCAAGCATTGTGAATGCGCCGTCAAATTTCAGGTTCGCATGCTGGGCAACCTTCTCGGGCTTCTCGCCATGCCTTAACTCCAATTCAGTAAGCAGTTCCTTGGCGCTATCAAAAAACTCAAGCTTGATAACATTCCCTATTTCAGATATCAACTGTTCTAGGTTCATGTCTTTCGGATTCATTTGCATACTAAATTACCCCCATTAGCGTGAAATTAGCTAAACAGCTAAAATTGGCTAAAATTCTGTTATATAATATGGCAAGGCAAGTATATATTGCTTTTGCCGTCCCTTCCTCGCAAGGGTTTCTACTCCAACCCCCTTTTATTCTCGTTCGGCAACCCTTAAAAATCCCGCCGGGAAAGACTCTATTATGAACACTTTAGGCACTCTTTACCGGGTAAGCATATTCGGAGAATCGCACGGGGCATGCGTCGGAGCCCTAGTGGACGGAGCTCCGGCAGGCATCCCGCTTGACGAGAGATTCATCCAAAACGAGCTCAACCGGAGAAAGCCGGGCAAATCTAAGCTCGAAAGCCCAAGAAAGGAAGAGGACAAGCTGGAAATCCTTAGCGGGGTTTTCAAGGGAAAAACCACGGGCGCGCCTGTTTGCATGCTCATCCGGAACAAGGATGCCGATTCATCCGCTTACGAGAGAATAAAGGCAATAGCCAGACCAGGCCACACCGACTGGGTTGCCCACGAAAAATTTGGAGGATTCAATGATTACCGGGGAAGCGGCATTTTCTCAGGCCGCCTGACCGCCGCAACGGTCATGGGCGGAGCATTGGCAAAACTAGCCCTAAGGAGAAAAGGCATTTCTATTTCATCCCGCATCATTAGCATAGGCGGATGCGAAAACCCGCGCCAGTTTGACAAAATAATAGAAGGGGCAAAGCAGGCCGGAGATTCGGTAAGCGCATCCATTGAATGCACTGCCAATGGTTTGCCCGCGGGATTGGGCGAGCCAAGGGCAGGCGGGCTTGATGCAGAATTGGCAAGGGCAATTCTCGCAATCCCTGCGGTAAAGGGAATAAAGTTCGGAAACATGCAGGATTTGGGCAGCATAAACAATGACGAGTTTGCAATCAGCAAAGGGAGAATAATCACAAAAACCAACAATTCCGGCGGAGTGCTTGGCGGAATTTCCACTGGCATGCCCCTGGTTTTCACGGTTGATTTCAAGCCAACGCCAAGCATTGGCAAAAAGCAGAAGTCAGTGAATTTCCTAACCAAAAAGGAAACAGAGCTGCAGATTGGCGGCAGGCACGACGTTTGCGTGGGATTGCGCGCGCCTCCTGTAGTTGAAGCAGCGACTGCGTGCGTCCTTCTGGACCTCGGGCTCCAGGCGCAGCTGATCCCGAGAATTTTCAAGTAGACTAAAGGTAATTTTTATGGCAGAATCAGAAGCTGATGGAGAAAGAAAAATAGAAATCCTCAGGAAAAGGATTGATGAACTGGACTCACACGTAGTGATGCTTCTTGACGAGCGCGCGCGCATTGCAAAAAAGATCGGCAAAGTAAAAGCCAAGATAAACAAGGATGTGCACGAGCGCGGCAGGGAAAAGGCAGTGATTGAAAACGTGAAGCGCGCCGCAAAGGTCATCAACCCTGATGAAGTGGAGCACATTTACCGCGAAATCATTTCCGCCTGCAGGGCGGCGCAGCAACCGACCAAGGTCGCATTCCTTGGCCCTCTGGGAACATTCAGCGACGCGGCTGCGAATGAATATTTCGGCGGCTCAAAAATCGACGTGAAGTGCAATTCATTTGCCGATGTTTTCAAATCAGTGGAAACAGGGCTTGCGGACTACGGAGTAGTTCCATTGGAAAATTCAGGTGAAGGGAGCATCGGAGCGACCATTGACGCATTGGTGAAAACCCAGCTGAAAATAGTTGGAGAAATCGAGCTCAAGGTAATTCACAATCTCCTAACTCTCACTGACACCAATCCGAACAGCATAAAGAAAATTTACGGTCACCCGCAGGCGCTCGCGCAGAGCAAAATGTTCCTTTCAAGGATGAAGGCGCAGAAAATTCCTGTGCAGAGCACTGCCAAGGCGTGTGAACTGCTGGATTCCAAGAGCGCGGCGGTTGCCAGCCTGCTGGCAGCGAAAATCTACGGGCTCAAGGTCCAGAAAAGGGGAATCCAGGATTCCATGAACAATGTCACGCGCTTCATAGTCCTTGGAAAGAACGATTCGCCAAATCCCACGGACCATGACAAGACAAGCCTGCTTTTCTCCCTGCGCCACGAGCCGGGCGCGCTCTATGCAACGCTCAAGGCATTCGCCTCGCGCAGGATCAACCTTACAAAAATAGAATCGCGCCCTTCAAGGCAGCAGAACTGGGACTACCTATTTTTCGTGGATTTGGAAGGCCACAGGACAGACAAAGTTGTGCAGGAAGCGCTCAAGGTAATGGAGAAAAAAGCCAAGTTCATGAAAATATTGGGAAGCTACCCGCGGGCGTAAAAGAAGCCCTGCGCCTAGTTTTATCTTCTAAATCTGATACCTCATAACCTTGATTAGTCTCCAAAGCTCATCCAAAATCTCGGTTCTTTTCGGTTCTTCTTCTTTATGGATCCGCGCAGCCAAGGCATCAACCTGCGTCGGGTCAAACCTGACGGTCCTGTGGAAGTAATGGCCGCTTATCTGCACGTCAAACCTGACCCCGAATATTTCCATCGAATAAATCCCTGCTTCCAGGTTATATTTTATCCGGTCCCCTGTCCTGTACCAGCTGCTTGCGCCCGTTGTTTTAACCATAAAGGTTATGAGCGCGCTCCTGTTCGTGCCATTGACGGTTTCCGGGCCAAATATCTTTTCAAAGAAATAGGCGCCGGTTACGGCTCCCCCGCGCCCCGGGACAACCTCAATCTTCTTTCCCACTTTTACCTCTTCAGGGAACAGCTCCAGCTGCCCGCGCTTCTGGAAAAATTTGCCCCCATCCGCCCCAGGCAAGAGTTCTGGTTTTGGCTTGAAAATCTGCTCCAGGAATTTTTTTCTGACATAGGGGGGCGCGTCAAAAAGCGCCTGCGCCGACTCTTCGGAAAAAAGTATCTCCGTGTTGCTGTTCCATTCCCTGCTCATTTTCACATCCAGCCTGATGTGTGGCACGCAAACTTCCTCTCCGGAAATTTCCACCTGCAATTTTTTGAAATCAAACAGCATAGGGGTAAGCGAAACCTGCCCAGCATTGTCATTCATGAATGTGGTGAACTTGGCTTTTTCGCGCGGGTCCAGGTCGACCCCGAGTCTTGCGAAAAATTCCCTGACTCCAATGGCGTGCTTCTTTTCCAAATAGTGCTTTCTCACCGCATAAATGACTGCGATTTCCCAGCCTGTTAAAAAGTTTTTCTCATCCTCGAAATCCCCTGGGAATTTGGGCTTCTTTACTTCTTCGCAGCCCTGAAGTTCCATTTCGCCTCTTTCCCTTTGCCTGCTGTTCCACTCTTCCCGCGCAATCCTGTACTGTTCCTCATGGACCAGCGCTTTCTTCGAAATTCCGAGCAGCGCGCACGCCATATCAATGGAGTAGGATTTGTTCCGCTCGATCCCCAGCAGCTTCATGCATTCCTCGGAGCTCACATCATACGGTTCCGTAACTTCCAGCAGTGCTTTTGAGAACAGCGCAGGCGGCGTATCATTGAGCGCCTCCCATACCGCTGGCGGCGAATTATTGGGCCATTCAAGGCATCTTTTCAGGTTAGGTTCTCCCTCACCGAACTTTGCTTTTGAAAATGCTTTGAGCCTCCTTTCAAAATCCGCCCTTTTCTGCTGCAGTTTCCATTGCATTACGCTTCTTTTGATTACACTCCTGGCTGCCTCCGATTCAGGGCCATGGACAAAGGACTCATAGGCGCTTCTTTCCTGCCTGCTAAGCGGCCCACCCACTTTCCACAGCCTGTGCGCTGCCCTTGCGGTGCCGAGATAAGCCACCCTCAGCTGATTATATAAAAAAGAAGAAGTTGCTGTTTTCATTGTTGTATTTTGTGGTCTAAAGGATTTAAATCCCTTAGCTCGTGCTGTCGCAACCGGGATACCTGCAGTGGTGCAGCTCAATATCGCAGCTCGAGCCCGGGCAGTCCTCGTTCTTTGTGCACAGGATGGTGTAGCACTTGTACACGCCCGCAGCGCAGCTCGGGTTCAGGTTGCACCGCTGGTTTGTCCCGCAATCCGCATCAGCCCCGCAGGAGCCTGTTTTTACGGTGCATTTGCCCGAGCTCTTGTCACAGGTCTGCCATCCTCCGCAATCCGCGTCCGAGTTGCAGAATCCGGATTCGGTCCTGCAGTAGTGTGTCACCGGGTCACAGGCCTGCCATGACTGGCAGTTCGAGTCGCTGTCGCACCTGTCCCTCTTGGCATCGCAGGTGTGTGTCTTGTAGTTGCACAATTGCCATGCCCTGCAGTCAGCGTCCGTTTCACAGTAAACGGCGCGCGCCTCGCAGCGGTGCGTAGTGTCCGAGCATTTCTGCCAGCTTTGGCAATTCAGGTCGTTGTTGCACAATCCTGTTTTCACAGTGCAGTAGTGGTAATCGGAAGAGCTCTTGTTCGCCAGGGAGCAGGTCTGCCATGCTTCACAGTCGGAATCAAGGTCGCATCTTCCGGGCAGCGGGTAGCAGTCATTGGCAGTGGTGTCGCACAATTGCCATGCCCCGCAGTCAAAATCAGTGACGCATCTTCCTTCCTTGGGCGTGCACTTGTGCTCCTTTCCAGAGCATTCCTTCCAGCTGTCCGCGCATTCCAAATCAGACGCGCAGAATCCTGTTTTCACCTTGCATTCCCTAAGGTTGGTCTCGCACACCTGCCAGAATCCGCAGTCTGAATCGCTTTCGCATTTTCCTTCAACATAGCCGCACCGGTGCGTGTCCTTGTTGCAAACCTTCAGCGTGTTGTTGCATTCGCCATCGTTTTCGCAAAGGCCTGAGGTCAGCTCACAGGTCCTTTTTCCCGGATCGCAGGTCTGCCATTCCTTGCAGTCCTTGTCAGAACTGCATCCCCCGCCCCTGCTGCCGCAGCCGAAGAGCAAAAAGGCCCCAACCAAAAAAATCCCAACCAATAATAGTTTGCTACCTTTCATGAAAACCACAACACTGTCTGTGTAATATTATGGCGGAATATTTAAATTGTTGGTTTCATCTGCTTCTTTCCCACTCATTCCGTTTCCAGCTTGCCGCTTACGCTTCCTGAAATCACATTATAATTGACAGCACCCGGCACACAGTCATTGCCGGTGCAATACGCCAAATATACTCTGCCCCTGAAATTCTCGCCCGGGCCGTTCAGCAAGCTATTCCCGCTCTCATCCTTGCAAACAGCGTAATCCGCCCCGCTGATGGGCAGGGTTTCCTTTGCCCCGATGACCACGAGCTTTGCGCTTGCAAATGTAACGCTAATCGGATTAGCCGGATTCGGTTCCATGGTGCACCCATACCCTTTCAAATAAATCGGGCCTGGCGCGGTATTCTGGATTTCCAAGGAGACCTTCGCGCCATTGCTCGTATCCGCAACTGTTTTGGCAGAAGTGCAGAAAACATCACCTGTCGCGAACCTGCATATTTTAATCGCCCCGCTTCCACCCCCAAGAACTCCCAGGTAAATGAGCGCCCCCATTATGATGATAATAACCAAAATAGCCCAGCCATAGGTCATAAGATATTCCATGGCTGCCTGCCCTTTTTGGCTCCTCCGCCCGACCTCATTTCGGCTCTCAGCGAACGAGCTCGCCGAAAAGCTTTCCGCCTGCGGGCGGAAATCGCCAAAAAGGCGGCGCATTTGCCCGCTGGCAAATCGCGCCTGCGCCTTTCGGCTCCTTCGCGCCTTTCCTTTGGTTTTTCCTATCATCAAGGCTAATCACCTGAAAGATAAAAGAAAGAGAAAAAAGAAAAATAAAAAAAGAAAGGAATCGGTTTAGCCGAGTTCCAGCTTTCCGCTGACGTCGCCAACTATTATGTGGTACTTGGCGCCGGAGGTGCAATAGCCATCCTCACAGTATGCCAGGTAGATTTTTCCCGTGTACGGCTGGCCTGCTGGCAATGTTACTGCTGCCCCGCTTCCATCAGTGCAATATAGGGTGTATGCGCCACCACTCAGATCGCCGGGCAAACTTGATTTCTGCCCAGACGGGACCTGTTTTGAATTCGCTGCTGTCCCAACCACGTATCCAGTCATAGTCGGCGCAGTTGCGCTTGCAGTGCATGCCACTCCTACGATGTTAATCGTCTTGGGCGCCCCGTTTTGGACTTCCAACGAGAGTTTCACACCTGTTGTGCTCGTTGGGTCTGCGGTCAGCTTAGCTGTGTTGCAGAAGATTTCACTTCCAGAGAATGTGCAGCTCTTGATCGTCTGAGGCCCGAGAATTCCCAGGTACAGCAATGCTGCGAGAATAATAATGATTACCAGGATGGCCCAGCCATAGGTCATAAGATACTCCATAGCTGCCTGTCCTTTCTTCCTCTTCAACAACTCAAACATTCAGAACCACCTCAAATGGTTTTAGGAATACGACTCCTATCAAGGAACAGTATTTATTACCCTTGTTTATAAAGTTTTCCCATGGTTTCAGACCGCAAACTGAAGAACACCGCAGCGCTCTCCGACAGCGCGAGAATTGAGAGCGACATAAATCAGTTCTATGAAAACGTGAAGCTGGTAAAACAGACAAAAGAGAACGCCCATGTGCTTGACCTTGCTTCCCGCTACTGCGAGGATACCAAGTATTTCCTTGGGAAGAAGGACTATGTGACTGCATTTGGCGCGATCAACTATGCCCACGGATTGTTGGATACGCTGCGCTTTTTGAAAGAAAAAGGCGGGAAAAAGTAATGTCCCCTAGTGTTTAGTTTCGGCTTTGGCCCTGACCTTCATCCTCACTATCTCTTCATCCGCTTTTGCAGAAGACAGCTTGAAATCCAGCTCGCGCAGGATTTTTGCAGTCGGGTTCTCCTTGTTCAGCCTAAACATCCTCGCCCTTCCAACGGTTCTTGTTTTCTTTATTATCCCCTCTTTCTCAAGCTCTTCCCAAATCGGCTCCAGCGTGATTCTGGAAACCCCGGTTTCCCGGGCTATGTCATTCTTCGAGTAGTCATATTCCGTGAACGTAAGGAAGAAATCCAGGACCTTTATCCTTGGCGAGCTCCCGAAAGTGTCCACAAATATCGTAGTGAGCTTCTCTGCCATTCAAATCAACCCCATGATGTATAATTTATATGTATTTAATTTATAAAAGTTTCGTATCGCAAATCACCGGCACCAACCTTCCATCCTTTCTTAAATGCCAGTTTCTCTCTCAAATCTACGGTGTTTATTTGAAAAAATCTGTTTCTGAAAGAGCCAGAAAACAGCTTCTAGCCAAATTATACTCCATTGGCGCCTGGGGAACCCATCATGTGTGCCTATCCAACCTCCCCAAAAGCTTTCCGCCCCATAATCGCGGATTAGTCAAAGAAGTGGCGCAGTCCCTGAGAAAAGAAGGCCTATTGATTATGCGCCCTTCAAGCCATGATTCTCAATGCTACCTGAACATCCAAAGAAAGGAAGAGATTGAAAAAATAATCCGCGATTAGGTCTGCCGTTCATTTTGTTATTGGCTCTTCCCCCTTCGCATCCTTATTATCGCCCCCTGCACCAGGTTCAGCACTATAGAATAGGCTATTGCCGGAAGAGCAGCCGCGGGAGTGAAATGCGTTGCAGCCAAAGTAGCTGCCAACCCCGTATTCTTTCTTACGAGAATCGTTTCAACCCGCTCGGTCCTTGCCAGCCTGCTCGCAGCCCTTTGCAGTACATAATACAGCACAAACATCAGCGCAATCACCAGCAGCGCGGCAAACGTAAGGTCCGAAATCCTCTGGATTCCCGAGCTGGTTATGGGCCAGATGAGCAGGAACATGAGCAAGGGCCTTGTTTCCCTGAGAATTGCCAGTTTCGGCACCAACTTTTTGCTTATTTGCGCCAGCACCAGCGGGACGATTATCAGCACAAACAACTCAATGAACATTTTCTGTGCATCCACTGGCACGGTTTTTGCCAGTGCATAGGAACTAAACGCGGGTATGACGGCTATGCTCGCAACCGTGGACAGCACAACAACCGCCGAAGTTGTTGAAAGTTTCACCCCGAGCTCCTTGCTCAGCGCGATATTCCCGATTCCATAGGGTGCGGTGATGATTATCGCGAGCCCTGCAAGCGCGGCTGGATTGGTTTCAATCTGCGAGGCAATTCCCCAGGAAACGGCAATCACCACAAAATATATCGCCAGAGTGATGACAGCGGTTTTCCAGGCGCTGCGGGAAATCTCGCGCAAGTCCAGATCAAAGAATGAAACATAAAGCAGTATGAACTGGATCGGAAGATTATAGGGGAAGAGAAGCTTCCCTGCTTCCGGGAAAATCACTGCAAAAACAACCGCGGCCCAGAGGGAAATTTCCAGCGTGTACAGGCCCATTAAAGGAGTGAAAAATCCGTTCCAGTTTTTTCCCATCTCCTCGCCTTTTGTTCCGCCTCTCCATTACTTTTTCTTCTGCGTTATTTTCGCCAAATCTGAAAAGAAGTCAGGGTAGCTCTTGCCAATCGCCTCGGCCCCTTCGATTGCAGTCTTTCCCTTTGCGCCCAGCGCTGCAATGGCGCAGCTCATGGCAATGCGGTGATCCCTGTGCGCATCAACAACAGCGCCGGTCAATTTGCTTCCGCTAATAATCAGCTCATCCTGTTTCTCTTCAATTTCAGCTCCCATTTTCCGCAATTCGCTCGTGATGCTCGCCAGCCTGTCGCTTTCCTTCATCCTCAGCCTTCCGGCATTGAAAATTCTTGTTTTCCCCTTGGCATAGCACCCGAGCACTGCCAGAATCGGAACCAAATCTGGAATATTCCTTGCATCCAGTTCAATCCCATACAAATTCTCGCGCACAACTTTCACGCTTTCCTTTCCAATTCTCACATCCGCTCCCATAGATTTGAGAACCCGCAGAATTATGGAATCGCCCTGCTTGGAATCCTTTTTCAGCCCGTGCACTTCCATGGATCCGCCAATCGCTCCGGCCGCCAGCAGAAACGCTGCCGAAGAATAATCCCCCTCAACCCCATATCCTTTCAGCCCCTTGTATTGTTGTCCACCTGGAATTCTGAAGCGATTGTAATCATCGCTCATTTGCACTTTTACTCCGAATTCCTTCACGGCCTCCAAAGTCAAATCAACATAGGGCGTTGATTCCAGAGTCCCCTTTACCCAGATTTCGCTGTCATCTTGAGCAAGCGGAAGCGCAAACAATAAACCGGAAATGAATTGCGAGGAAATTTTCCCGTCAATGGCAACCCCTCCTCCCTTGATCGGCCCCTGGATTTCCAGCGGCTGCTTTCC
>CABMDC010000015.1 GCA_902384795.1 Candidatus Gugararchaeum adminiculabundum
GCACTGAAATAGACGCGAGCGGCAAAATCTCAATCAGCCATAACATCTACGACCCTGATTGAGGCACAGAAAAAAACACGACAGTCTACACAGAATATTTCTCAACCAAGGGCGGCGAGCATGATTTCAGTTTCACCCCCAATGAATCCGGCAGCTATGAAATTTTCGTGCAAGCCGATTCCCGCGGCTATCACATTTCCGAGTCAGGCTATTTGTGGGTCTGGGGCGGCTATAGCTGGTACTATTTCGATTCCCTGGGCCTCAAGACCCAGAAGGACACTTTCATTGACGGGGAAACAGCGGATGTGTACATCAATTCCCCGGCCCTGAACGCGACCGTTTATGTGAGCGTGGAAGACGGCACAATCCTCTCGCTAACCCCCTACAGGATGAACGGCACTTCGCTGAAAATCGGAATCCCGATTACCAAGGACCTTCCGCAGAAATTCGCTGTGAACGCTTTCCTTGCCTATGATGGCACTGCCTACACTGCTAGCAAAATCCTGGAAATCAAGCGCGATGACCACAAATTGAATTTGGGCATTTCAACGCAGAAAGGAATCTACGCGCCGGGCGAGAACATTTCGATTTCCGCAACCTCCTCGACAAAGGAAGGCACCCCGAAGAAAACAATAATCTCGCTTGCCATGGTTGATGCGAGCATCTATGAACTCGCAACCGATTATCGCTCGCCAATCTACTCCACCTATTATGAGAAATATTTCTCCTATGACACCAGCACAAGCTTCAGCTGGTGGAGCGGCGGCTATGGCGGAGGAAGGATGGTTGATGAAGCCGCACCCCAGATGACAACAACCGGCAGCGGGAACATACAGGGCATATCCAAGGGCGCCCCGTCTCTTGCATCCCCGGATTTCTCGCAGGTGCAATTGCGCAAGGAATTCCCAGACACCGCCTACTGGAACCCGTTCCTGGTGATTGATGAATCAGGAAAAGGCTCAATTGATTTCACGCTTCCCGACTCGCTCACAACCTGGAACATCTCGGCAGTGGGCACCACCTCTTCCATGGATGTCGGGGAAAGCAGCGCGAAAATAATCACCCAAAAGCCGGTGATTGCGCGCCTCTCATCCCCGCGCTTCCTTACCCAGCGCGACAGGGCGCAACTAATCGGAGTGGTGCACAATTACGGCAATTCCGAGCAGGATTTCAGCGTGCTCTTCAATTCCACAAATCAAATCGAAGTGATTGGCAACCAGACCGCGGAATTGACAATTCCAGCAGGCGGTGACAAATCCGTTTCCTTCTGGGTTGAGGCAAAGGACTGCTGCTCGGTGAACGTCTCCTTCTATGCGCTCTCCCGACAGAATTCCTCGCTTTCCGATGCAATGCAGCTCACTCTCCCAATAGTCCCGCACGGAATCGAAGTGACCAGCCTTTCCAGCAGTTCCGAGGATTCGGTGGAAAAAACCTACGAGCTTCCTGCAAGTTCCTACTCCAGCGCAGAGCTGACAATTTCGCCAACCATCGCTTCCACTGCGCTGGAAGGCTTGGATTATTTAATTGATTACCCCTATGGCTGCACTGAGCAGACCATGTCCCGCTTCATGCCCGCAGTGGTTGTGAAGAAAACCGTGAACTCGCTCGGCCTTTCGCTCTCGCCAGAAGCCGAAGCGAAACTTCCTGAAGTGATGGGCCAGAGCCTGCAAAGGCTTTACGATTTCCAGCACAGCGACGGCGGCTGGGGCTGGTGGAAAGAGGACGACAGCACCCCTGAAATGACCGCCTATGTTGTTTACGGCCTTACACTGGCAAAGGAAAACGGGCTTGAAGTGAGCCAACAGGTTCTTGACAACGGAGTGGCAAAGCTCGAGGATTTTGCAAGACAGGACGGCTCTTCTGAATTCACGCTTGAGGAATCGGCATACGCGATTTTCGCCCATGCCTATGCAAAGAAGAGCATGCCTGATGGAATTCAGGTGCAGAATCTCAAGGGCAATTACAAGAATTTGAGCGACCGCGGGCTCGCGCTGTACGTGCGCGCGCAGCAGGAGTCAGGCGTTTCCTCACCGGTTGGGTTGGACGAATTAATCTCCCGCGCCTCCTGCACGCAGACCCTGTGCAAATGGAGCGGCTACACCTACAAGTTCAATGATGTGGAGGCGACTTCGCACGCGGCCATCGCGCTCATGAAAGCAGGCAAAAAAGAAATGGCTGAAAAATCAATCAACTGGCTTGTTTCAAGAAGGACAAAATCAATGGCCTGGGATTCAACGCGCGATTCCGCGGCAGCGCTTGTTGCAATCAGCGAATACCTGAAATCCACCGGGGAACTTTCACCCGACTATTCCGTAAAGGTTCTGATTGACGATGTGCCCACAAAGGATGAAATTTCCTTCTCCAAATCCAACCTGAAGCCGGTCACAGTTCAGCTTCCGAAAAAAGGCACGCACACTGTTAGCATACGGAAAACAGGCACGGGAAAAATGTACTCCCTGCTCACGGCGACCTATTTCACCAATGACGAGTCCATTGGCTTCAAGTCATCGGGCAATTTCTCCATCACAAGGGAATACAACACGAGCAGCATAATGGCCGGTGATCTTGCAGAAGTAACCCTGAACATAATTCCCTTCGATTCAGATTACCTGATAATTGAGGAGCCGATTCCAGCAGGAACGGAAGTGGTCCCTGATTCGGTGCGCATGCCCTACTGGGGCTCGCGCTATGAAATCCGCGATGAGAAACTGGTCATTTTCGTGAGCCACATGTATTACTCCTGGTGGTATGATGAAGAAAACAGCAGGGACAATTTCGCAATCCACTACCAGCTGCGCGGAACCTATGACGGCACTTTCCATGTGATGCCTGCAAAGATTTCGCAGATGTATTTGCCTGAAGTGCAGGCCTCGAGCGCCGAGGACATCTTCAATGTGCAAGGCCGCGCGTCTGTGCGCATCCAGCCAATCCAGCTTTCGAACGGAATAATGCGCGTGAACGCCTACATCGAATCTCCGGAATCCTTCCAGGGAACCCTGGCGGTTTCTGCGCTTGATGCAAACGGTAAAGTCCTGGCGGAAAGGAGCGCGCAGGTCTCGGCAGGCAGCGGCGCGGGCGTAACCGCGACCATTGATTTCCAGGGCATAGACGAGCCGGCAACCTACTCCTACAAGCTTTCAACCCAGTCGTTTACGGAATCAGGTGAAGCAATCGCTTCCAAGAAGAAAGCAGAGGAGCCTGCCAGTGTGATTCCAGACCAGCCTTCGCGCGATAATACTTTGCTTTTGTTGGGCGGAGTGCTGGTAATCGCGCTCGTGGTCGCCTACCGGGCTTTCAGAAAACCTGAACAATAGTCTGTTAGGAGAAAATCCTCGCGCTTATCGTTTCCGAGTACCCTGCCTTTTTGTTGTAATTTGTGATACCTAATGTTTAAATATTCCGACTTCCAAATATACTGGATTCAATGGTTCCTTTTCAACTATTCAAGTCCCAGCCAGCAAATCCCGTTCCAATAAGGGATTGTGGAAACAAGAGGCTGCTCGAAACAGTCGCCTCTTTCGAGCGATGGCACGGAAAAAAAATCCCATCTGAAATTATGGTCTGCGAAGCTCCCAGGTCAAAACTCCACCAGCTCTCATCGGATTTTATGTTCGAAAAAGGAGAAGGGCCATTGCCAGCCAAGCCAATCTCTCTATTCTCCCGCGCTTGCTTCTTCTTGCAGGGCCTGTTGTTCGTGGGCGCGGTTTCCTACAGAAATGTCATGTTTCTGCCAACGTGCTGTTCTTTCAGAGTGTATGTGCACGAACTGGCTCATTCTGTTGATTACTCGGGAAAATCCAATTTTTCAGAATTATGCCGAAAACAGCATTCCGAAGAACTTCCGCCCTGGCAAGCGGGAGTAGTCGACGTGCTTCTTGAGGGCCGCGCGTTCCTTGCAGAAAAATTCGCAAGGCCCTTTTCCCAGAAGTTGCGGGATTTCCCTCTGGAAGCGATAGAAGATATCGTGCCCACTGTGGCAATCCTGCTGCTCTTCTCGCATCTTTCAAATTTCCCTGTCCTTCCCATTTTCGTCATCGGTGTTCCGGTCTATTTTTTCGCCGACTTTCTAGATAGTTACATCGCGCCATCGCAATACCGGGTCGGAAAAAATTTCATGCACACGCTGCTCAAATCCGTAAAGGACAGCAAGAAAATCATGGAGATAACTGCAGAGCACCTGCCAAAGAGCTATCTCGAAGTATGCAAGCCAAATGAATACATCAAACGCCTGCGCGAACAGGGAGTCATCTGAATCGTTTTCTCTTTTTTACTCTCCTTTTTTTCCTAGCAAGCGTTAAATACTCTAAACCCTTTAATCATAAAACAAAGCATATTCTAGAAAAGATGACAGAGCTAAAAGTGATGGGGTGATAGTTTGCCAATAGTTCGAAAAGTCGACGACTCGGTACGAGTTCAGGTGCTCGAATCCCTGCTGACACCGGGCGCGCTTGAGCCCAATGTGAGCGAGATAAAGCGCCAGACCGGCCTTAATCACGCGACCGTCCAATCAAGCCTGGATTTTTTCAAGGAATCCGGGGCAGTCAAAGGCTTCTCCCCAGATTTGGATTTGGAAAAATTCGGTTTTAATTTGGAAGTTCTCACAGTTTTCCAGGCGGACATGTCCAACAAAAGAATCGCTGACAAATTCTTTGATTCCGTGAAATCCGATCCTCATTTCATCTACGCATCAGGAGTTGCGGGCGCCACCAACTGGAACGTGCTCTCGCGCCAATTATTCCGCGATGTGGACGCCTACCTGGCGGACATCCAGGGCTATTACAACCGCATGCCAGAGCTCTATGAATTAATCCAGGACAAGGCGGTTTTCTATGCAAGAAAGCCGCTCTACAAGAAAGAGCTCTATTCGCGGACCGCGATAAACCTGCTCAAGAAGGAAAAAAATCATCTGAACAAATAAAAATGGTGAGACAACTGGCTGCCAAACCAGCGCGCACGCGCCGGGCATTTTTCACGGTTTTCCTGCTCATTTCCCTAATCGCCCTCGCAGCCCTGCTCACCGAATTCCAGCTTCTCAAATCCAAAAACTATTCCCAGGGAATCACCTACTCGCTCGCGCTCGAGCGCAAGCACTATTTCGAGCTTGATGTGAGGCGCTCGATTTCGCGCACAGTGGAGTCCGCGGCCCAGGAGGCGGTGCGCGAAGCAGCAGCTTCCAAGAACCCCTATTACTCTCTGCTGATTCTGGAGAAGCTCAGCGCGCGCCTCCCCGAGCTTGAGTCCTATTACAATAGCAACAACAGCGCCGACTACGATTATGACGTTCTCTTCTGGTGCTCCCCCTCCGATTACCTGGGGAACACAGCGGAAAAAATGGTCGAGCAGAAAAAGGCGCTCTACTGCTCCAATTGCGTTCCGATTTCTTCGCCCGCATGCAGCGCTGCATTTTACATTGACACGCTCAACAAAAAAATCTCGCTCAAGAGCGGCAATCACATCGGTTTTTCGGCATACGACAAGCAGAGCGGATTGGCATTCACTTCAACCCTAAACCCCGGGCAGGCGGTGTATGATTTTGGCTAAAGCACAGGTTTCACTGGAGGCATTGGTTTCGGTTTCAGCTTTCCTAGCGCTCATAATAATCCTCTCCTCATTTTTCGTTTTTCAATCTATTCGCCTCAACGCACAAATGGAAAAAAACGAAGCCCATTCGCTCGCAATCCAGACTTCCCTTATCTCCGATTTCTTTGCAATAGACGGAAAAGGCGCGGTTCTTCCGGAGCGCGTTTTCACTTCCAAATCCGCAGGCGCAGACCCGCACACATTGATTGTAAAATTCCGGAATTCCACTTCCGAATCCACTGTAATAGCCGGAGTTTCAGCAACTGGTGCAAGCGCAGCTTCGCCTGTTCCGCTTTTGAAAGGTGACTCAAACTATGATTGATCCAAGGCAACAAACCTCGCGCAAAGGTCAGTTCACTTTCGACCTTCTTCTCGCCTTCCTATTCGCATTCATGCTCTTTGCCCTGGGATTTTTCATGCTCAATTCCAGCCTGCAGTCCACTGCCAACTCCGGCGATTTCAAGCATAAGGCGGATTTGTTAATAGTGGCAGACCGCTTGGTGAAATACGACCTGGCAATAAAAGAAAACGGAGGCAGTTCAGTAAAAGCGCACGAGCTGGACGCATCCACTGTTTCTTCATTCGATCTGAATGAATACAAAAAACTCACTGGCGCCGAATGGCTGGATTTCCAGGTGACTCTTGAAAACGGCGCCACCCTTAGAAAATTCTCCCAGCCATCGGGAAATGAAAGCGGAATTTCCTGCATCACCCGTTTGGCAGTTGTAAATTTAGGAATTACAAAATCCCCTGCGAAACTTCTGGTTTGCGCAAAATTTGGTGAAACAACATGATGAGCATTGAAGCGTTCCTTTCATTCACAATCGGACTTTTCCTAGTCTACCTATTCTCCATGAGCACAGCCGCCCCTCAGCCCAATATTCTCGCGCTCAGTTCCTACCAGCAATTGCAGGATGCTGGCGAAGTTTTGTACCTGACAGGCGCATTGAATGATGCCGCACTTTCCGCGGAAGGCGACCCTGCGGCAGGAGTCCGCTTCCAAAATTCGCTTGCAAAAGTTTCAGCCCAATCTCCCCTGTGCATCACCGCCTATATCGACAGAAACAAAATTTACTCGGAATGCGGAAGTGGAACTAATCAGCAGCAATCCTCGGCCCCTGTTTTTTCAATCACCCGAACCCTGGTGAAGAATTCAGGTTTTTCCACCCTGCGCCTGGAAGGAACCTATCCCTAGGCGCTTTCGCGCCAATGTTTATATAGCTCAAATACCAATATTACCACTATAAACAACTACGTGTTACTATGAACAATTTATCAACCTTTATTCCGCGCCGCTCTCCTCTCAATCCGCAGGTAGAAGCAGTTCGTTTAATTCTAGGAGTTAAGCTCAGCGAGACGCATACGCGCTGTCTCGAACTTCTTATCCGTCGGCGCATGGACTTCTTTAAACTGCCCTATGATTCTTATCTGCAGCTTCTCAAAGTCGATCCCGAAGAACAAAATCTTTTACGGCGCGATCTCACGGTGAACATGACATTTTTCTTCCGCCACCCGGAGCATTTCGATTTTCTTGACGATACGTTACCTGTTCTTCTCGAGCAAAAGAGGCGAAGCGAGAAAGTTTCAATTGTGTCCGTGGGATGTTCAATCGGTTGCGAGCCTTTCTCCATCGCAATGGCCGTATCACTGGCCGGTCTGGCTGAACGCGTCAAAATCACTGCTTTTGACATCGATTTGAAATCTCTTGAGCGCGCCAAATCCGGAAAACCCTTTGCAGATTTCCGCCTAAGCAATAAGCCCACTGCCAAGCTTTGGGTAAATCTCGCTCTAAAGCAAGGCTATATGTACGAATCTGACGCTTATCACAATCTAGAATTTTTCCAGGTTTCGGACACTATCCGGCAAATGGTCAGTTTCATGCCGCTTGACATTCTGCAAGAACCGCCTCCAGAGCCTGCTGATTTTCTCTTTTGCAGTAACGTTCTCATGCACCTGGACAATTCCCGCGTGTTAGAAGTATTCCCCCAGCTCTATGCTTCAGTCGTGCCTGGTGGTTATATCCTAATCTCCCCAGACGAATCTTCAGCTGTCCGAGCAGTAATAGCCATTCCTTCTGACCCAGGACTTCCAGAGTCAATAATCCAAAAATACAACTAAAATCAGACCAAATAATCCTTCAACAGTTCCCGCGCCTTTTCCTTGTCATCAACTTTCAGGGCATAAACCCCTCTTCCCCTTTCCCTGACCATCATATGAATATTCTCAATCTGTATCCCATTGTCCGCGAGCAGGCGCGCTATTTTAGACAGCTGCCCCGGCTTGTCCTCCAATTTCACTGAAAGGAACTCCATGGACACTACGTTGAACGAGTTGGTTTCCAGTATCTTTTTGGCTTCAGTCTCATCCTTCACAACCAGCCTGACAACCGCTTTTGGGCCAATAACTTCAGCACTGCAGTTCTCGATGTTAATTCCCTTGGTCGCCAGCATTTCAGATATCTCTGCCAGCAGGCCTACCCGGTCATCGCAAACAACCACAAGCTGTTTCATGAGCGGTTTTACTCGCTCGCCAGTTTTAATTCTTTCGTAAAATCAGCCACTCTCTTTATTCCGTCTTTTTCATCAAGAAGCTTGATTATGGCGCTCCCGATAATCGCCCCATCCGCCCCGGCTTTCTTTAGTAGTTTCACATGCTCTGGGGTGGAAATCCCAAACCCGACATAAACCGGCAATTTGCACACTTTCTTGATTCTCTTCACCGCTTCAATAGTGACGGGCGACATTTCGCTTCTTTCCCCGGTGACTCCAAACCTCGCCATCAGATAAACAAAACCGGTCGTGTGCTTCACAATCTACGCAATCCTCGCATCCGTGGTATTCGGGGCAACCATGAAAACGGTTTTCACCCCGTTCTTTTTGCAGGCTGCCTCAAACTTGCCCGCCTCCTCAATGGGCAAATCAGCAGAAAGAATGTAATTCACCCCTGCCTTTGCCGCATCTGCAACAAATCCCTGCACTCCCCCATTGTATTTGTACAGAATATTGTAGTAAGTCAAAATCATTTTCTCCTTCGCTGCCCCATTGCCCCCCTTCACGTTCACCTTCGCAATTTCCTGCAAACACTTTTTCGGAGTCGCTCCGCCAACCAGCGCCCTATAGGATGCGGCCTGTATCACCGGCCCGTCCGCCACCGGGTCTGAAAACGGAATTCCAAATTCCAGAATATCAGTGCCGGAATTCAACAGCGCGCTGGCGATTTCCTGCGCCTGCGAAAGGCTCGGATGGCCCACATGGAAAAAAGTTATCAGTTTCATAAGCATCCCATCTTTTCCCCTAATTTCTCCTGCACAATTCCCAAATCCTTGTCCCCTCTTCCTGAAAGGCACACAACAATTTTCTCCTTCGCGTTGTAATCGCGCGCAATCTTCTCAGCATAGGCAAGCGCGTGCGAGCTTTCCAGCGCAGGAATTATCCCCTCGGTTTTTGAAAGCAATTGGAAAGCCCTGAGCGCCTCATCATCCTTAATATTCACATATTTCACTCTTCCCGATTCATGCAAATACGCATGCTCAGGCCCAACCCCGGGGTAATCCAGCCCAGCACTTATACTATGCGTTTCGCTAATCTGACCATTCTCATCCTGCAATAGATAGGTTAACATCCCATGTAAAACTCCCTTTGACCCTCCGCCAATGCTGGCAGAGTGCTTTTTGGTTTCAATCCCAAGCCCGCCTGCCTCCACTCCGTACATATCGCACTTGTCCTTCACAAATGGGTAGAACAGGCCCATGGCATTGCTTCCCCCGCCAACGCACGCGACGAGCGCAGAAGGCACGCCAACCTGCCCCTTCACCTCTTTTCCAATAACACTCTGGAAATCGCGCACAATTTCCGGGAACGGGTGCGGTCCAACTACAGAACCAATCACGTAATGAGTATCGCCAACATTCGCAATCCAGTCCCTGATTGCCTCGTTGATCGCGTCCTTCAGGGTTTTGCTCCCGCTTTTCACTGGCACGACTTCAGTTCCGCACAATCGCATCCTGAGCACATTGGGCTTCTGCCTCTCGATATCATCACTGCCCATGTAAACAACGCACTTCAGCCCGAGCTGTGCGCATGCCATCGCGACCGCAACTCCGTGCTGTCCCGCGCCTGTTTCAGCAATCACCCTTTTCTTTCCCATGTATTTCGCGAGCAGCGCCTGCCCCAATGCGTTATTCCCCTTGTGCGCTCCTCCGTGCAGCAAATCCTCGCGTTTCAAGTAAATTTGAGCTCCTCCAAATTTTTTCGTCAAGTTGCGCGCAAAATAAGTAGGAGTCGGTCTTCCATATTCCTTTAGCAATTGCGCCAATTCAGCCTGAAAATTCCTGTCATTTTTCGTCTTTTCATACGCGCGCTCAAGCTCGTCCAGCGCAGGCATTAGCACTTCAGGCATGAATTTTCCGCCGAATTCCCCATATTTTCCTTTTTCCATAAGAACGACCTATATCCTATACACCTGCACATGCGGCACTCCTGCAACCATCTGCTCGCATCCCTCCTCCATCACTTTAGCTTTCACTCCGGCAGCAACGCTTTCCTTTCCAACAAAATTATAAGAGTCAATCCCCCTTTTCTTGATTTCTTCCACCAGCCCCGCGCCATCGGTTTTTTCTCCCTCATAAAAGCCCCTGTGCTTCTTCAGGTCCATCACAATTTTCCCCTCGCTCAGCTTTTTTCCCAGGAGCCCCTCATCGCAGGCGGCGAGTATCCTCTTCCTCTGCTTGATATGAATTTTGAAGCAAATCATTTCATCAACACTTCATCGGCACCCTGCCAACACTATGATTTCTCACCATTTATTTAAATACTCCAACCGTGAAACCTTATTGGTAGTTTTTATGGCGGAAGATGCATCCAAGCTCAAGCTGCAAAAATCAACGCCAAAAGCATTCAAGCAAGTCTCGCCACCCCCGCTCAAGGAGGAATCAACCAAAAAGTCAGTGCCAGAGACAAAGCTAAAAACTACTCCAGCTCCAAAGAAAAAACCCACCCCTACTACTCCTACTAACATCCAC
>CABMDC010000016.1 GCA_902384795.1 Candidatus Gugararchaeum adminiculabundum
CTAAGCTGCATCAGTTCAGGGTTGTCCATGGAACGGAACTGGCACCAGGCGCCCACGAGCTGGTTGTTTCCGCCGATGGGCAGGCTTGTCGCATCATAGGCATCGTTAAACCCGTAATAGGAGCCGCGCGAATCAATCTTGCAGATTAGCGCGGTGCAGGTGCCGGTTATGCAGGTCATCTGGGTCCCGTTCTGGCCGGTCACGCTCCCGCCCAGGTTGGTCTTGAACTGGAATCCGGAACAGCCTGCGAGCGCTATTAATATTAGGAAGAACGAGGCGTACAATGCAATTTTTTTTCCGAATTGTTTTTTCATATTATTTTCACGTTTATTTTTCTTTTTTATTTTTTTAGTTTTTCATTTATTTTTTCTTTTTTATTTTTTTAGTTTTTCTTTCTCTCCATTCGGGGCCGATTAAACCAACTTTGAAACTCCCTGTATTAAGTACGTGCTGTCCCCGCCCAGAATCGGCGTTGCCGCGCGCACGAACATTATGGTGATTGCAAGGATTATGAAAGGCTGGATCACATATTCCATGTAGAGCATGGGAATATCAGCGCCTATGCGCGTGTACAGCGGGTTCACCGCGTTGGCCTGCTCGAATCCTTTTTTCAAAAGCCTGTCGGCCCCGCCCACGTCCCCGTAGCACGCTTCGTTGGGATTGAACCCGAGCAGGGTCGAGGCCGAGCCGATTTGGGCGACGGTCGTCAGGTTGAAAGTTGAGACCATGAAAAATACCGGGTAGACGATGTAGAAGCCGATGGCGATCGCTATCAGGAGCCCTCCGATTCCGCGCGTGAGCGGCAGGATTCTCAGGATTATTCCGAGCGGAAGCAGGATGTTCAGCATGGAATTCTGGACAATCTCAATGAGCGTGAGTTCCGCATCCATGACTATCTGCAGCTCCGAAAGCTTCCAGTTGATGAAGTGCGCGCGCTCAACGGTCGGGTGCAGGTCCCAGCCGCAGTACATCTCGACCCCGAAGAAAATCACGCACGAATGCTCCGCGGCCTCGATGGGCGCGTTTGCCGCGAGCACCTGCATGTATAACATTTCAATGCGTATTTTGGCCTTGTTGATTTTATCGTGGACAGGGGTGTAGGGCGAAACGCCGGATAGGGTGTTTTCACGGGTTACTGCGCCGCTGCTGCACAAATCCGGCTGGGTCAGGCAGATGGATTGGAAGACCACTGTGGAAATTATTGCAATCAGGAAAATTACCAGGAAGCCGGACGCGACCGCCTGGAGCAGCTCCCCCTGCGCCCATCTTTTCAGGGTGTCGTTCTGGATGATGACCGAAGCCATGTAAACCAGCGAAACGAAAAAGAAGCACGCAAGGACCGCGAGCAGGGCAAAGCCCATCCAGTCATAGGTGCCCCCGATTTGCCAGGCATCGGAGAGGCTGGGCGAGGTTGAGGTAGGATTAACCTGGGATGCGGCCAAAGCTGCGAACGCTAGCAAAATGAAAAACGACAATGCAAATGTTTTTTTCAGTTCCATTTTTTCACTTTTTCATTCATTTTTCTTTTTTCATTTTTCCGTTTCTCTTTTTTCATCTTTTCCGTTTTCTTTCTCTCCATTCGGGGTCTCTTTCTTTTTTAAAGAAAGAGAGGCTGATCACACCATTTGCGCCAATCTCGATATGTCAACTTCCTGGCCGAGCATCGCTGAAAGCTGGCGCGTGAAAATTATGATTACCAGGAAATTCAGGGCAGGGAGGAAAACATTGGCGATGAAGAAAACCGCTGCATAGGTATAGGCCGTATTGCTCGTGGATTTCAATGCCGTGTAGGACAGGCCGAAGAAATTGCCGATCATCAGCCCGTTCAGGACTATCAGGAACGGGTAGAGCAGGAACAGGCCGATTGTTATTGCGATCAATGCGCTGCCGAACCCCCGCAGGAATGGCATGGAGCGGAAGAAAGTCCCGAGCGGCAGCAGTATGAGCAGTGCCCCGATTTCCAGGTATTTGAGGACCCATAGCTGGAACAGGACAGTGAACAGGCTTAGCTGCAAACTGCTCATTGCCATGGTGAGCGCGCCGATGCGCGAGTATAATCCGGCGCCGGGCTGGATGGAATAGCCTCCCTGGAAAATGCCGCACAGGATTATGCATTTGTACTCGGATCGGGTCGCCTGCTTTTCCTGCTCGCCCACATCCGCCCGCACCATGTCGTAAAACACATAGTTCAGGTTTCTCATTGCCACCAGCTCTTTTGTGGCGGCATCGAAATAGGTGTCACTGGGCAGCACCTTTGCCGAGGCCGGGAACGTAAGGCCTGAGAAAGACATCATATCCCCGATGTTTGTGCTGCATGCCGCGGTTATGGACACGCTTATCAGCACTATGATCATGGCGGAGATTATCGCCTGGTAGATTTCAAGCCTGCTCCAGGCCGTGATGTTCGGGTTGCGGAACATCTGGCCAAGCATGTAGATTGCCGAGATTGCGCAGAAGGTGATGAACATGCCCACTATGGCTAGCCCCTGCCAGTCTGTAACGCCGGCTCCCGGAATTGGACACACACCTACCATAGTACTCAACCCATTCTAACTAGCGATGAAACATCAACGTCCGCGCCCATTATCACCGCAAACCATCGGACGAACGTGAGAGTTATGAAAATTTTCAAAGTCGGCAAAAGCACGGTCAAAATCACTGTGCGGAATACCAGCGGCTCGGAGAAACCCGGTGAGACGAGATCCGCCACAAAGTTGTTTTCCTGCACCTCGCCCCATTTATTATAGGTGGGCATGTGCACCACGGAAATCGTTGCGCCGCTCGGGTTGTGGGCCACGTAGTCAGCGAAAATATTGTACTCGACAATCACCGCGACCGGGAAAACAATATAGAAGCCCAATGCCAGCGCAATGAGCAATCCGCCTGCCGCGCGCGTGTAGGAAAATGAGCGCAGCACTATTCCGAGCGGAAGGAGCAGGGAGAACATCGAGCCTTGGAAAATTTTCAGCAGGAAATATTGCCCTTCCATGGCGGTGAGCCCGGATGAAACGGCGCTCACCGCTCCGCCCAGCGAGCCCTGGGTGTCGGAAAGATAACGTCCCTCCATTATGGAAAAGCCGCCTGCGGACATGGCGTAGCAATAGCCGGAAACGGTGGAAACCTTGCCCACTGTTTCGGAATAGTAAGTCATTTGATTATACTGCGCGGCTAGGTAGGTGATTTGCGATTTGGTGTAGACCTGCGCAAACTGCATTGCCGAGCCTCCGCCGCTTTCCATTTTGTTTAGCTCGACAGTGGATGTGTCCAGGTCGGCAAAGCCGAGCGAACCGCCATTGTGCTTGAATTCCTTTGCCGCATCGGCTGCGATTGTTTTGCTGAAAGTGTCCACTCCGGTGACCAGCAGGATGACGAAAACAACGGTGACTGCCACCTGGAAAATTTCCTGCTTTGCCCAGAGTTCCAGCATGGGCATTTCAAATCCCTTGCCAATCATGTAGGCCATGGAGATTACTAGGAAGGAAACGATCAATGCCGCAAAGGCGGTGGCCTGCCAGGGGAGAAAAGCCTGCTCCGCGGTTACCGGCGTTGGCGGTGGAGCCGCGAAAAGCACGGAGGAAACTGAAAGCACCAGGATTAGCGCGATGAGCAATGGCGCGAGCAGCCGCGGGGCTGCGGCAGGGCGGATTTTCGCCATTTTATTTTTCCTATTTTTTTCGTTTTTTTCTTTTTGTTTTTCCATGCAACCAACTTCAGCTTACAATAATTTCGTGATGCCCGGCAGTTCCGCATCCCCTCCGAGCAGCGGGGAGAAAATCCTGATGAATGAAATTGTCACCAGCAGGTTGAATAATGGCGCGACCAGGGAAATCACCAGCAGCCTTCCGATCATTGCAATGTCGCTGGAGTAATCCGGAGTGATCGCAGTGCCGGTGAGGCCGATGGATGAGGGCGCGTAGTAAACTGTGGCGCCCCCTTTGTTCAGTTCGCTGTCGCCTCCGATGCAGATTGTTTCGCAATCGGGCGAGCCTCTCTTTTTGGCGGTCCCGACCCCGGCGCAGTCCGCGTCAAATTGGTCATTGGCGCTCTTGGCCGGGTCGCTAAGGCATCGGTCCTGGCTCGGGCAGCAGCCGTCGATGTGATTGCCATACCTGCTCGCGCCGCACAGGATGATCGGTGTGGAGTAGGGGATTTGGTTGAGGCAGGCGGCAGGGCCGTGGGAGGTGTCGTACTTGGACCCTGCTGAAGGGCAGTCCGGGTCGCTGGAAACGGCATTGTTCGGGCAGCAGCCGTCGGGAGTTAAACTGGCAGGGGTGTTCTTACTGCATTTGCTCGAGCAGTCTGAATCAAACTGTATCTGGGTCGGCGCTGTTGCTCCTGGCTTGGTGATGGATTTGCATTTGTCCTGCGGAACGCAGTAGAAATCATCGGCTGTCCCGCAGTCCGCGCTCGCAGGAACCCCCTGAATCCTGCAATCGACAACCGGGCAGTCTGGCGAGCGGTACATCTGGTTCACCCTGCAGTCCGCGGTGCATCCGGTATGCCCGGCAGCCGGAGCAGTCACTCCGCAAAGCACATCGCAGCACGCGGAAGTATGAGCGCCATTGGTTACGTCAAATTCATGGAGCGCCTTCCCGCTGTCCTTGTCGCACTGGATATTCATGCAGGATGCGGGCTGGTTTAACGGGTCCCTGCACTCTGTTGGGCAGCCGACCATGACTTTGCCCCCGTTATTGCAGCAGGGAACTGCATTGGCCATAGAATCGTACTCGCTTCCTGAAAGCTGGGGGGCCACCGCAGGGCAGAGCGCGTTTAGCTGGGTTGCATCCGCAGTGCTGGTGTCCGCGGCTTCGCGCGAAATGCACCTTTCATCGAAGGTCCAGCTCTTACATCCCTTGCACTGCCAGTTGATTTGGTCCCCAAAGAGCTTTGCAATGTAATAATATTGCGAAGTGGAATCCTTGCTTGCGAGGTACAGGTAATCGCATCCATATTGCTCGATGATGCAATTGATGGGATCTTTTGCGAACGGGTCGCACTTGGTGCTCGCAATGCAATTCACCTGGTTGAAATTCGCACTGTTCAAATCACAGTAATCCGCATTCGGCATGGGAGGTTTTCCTCCTGCCCCGTTTCCTGCCTGGCAGAAAAGTTTCTGGGTAGTGTCAGGGGGCTTGGCCGGATCGAACGTGAAATCGCTTGGATCAGTTCCGACCTGGGTTTCGGCATTTCCATTGCATCCGTATTTTTTCAGGTTGCAGGAATCGGTGCACGCGCTCGGGGCGACAGGGGTGAGGCTTTCGCTCACGGTGAAATTCAGGTTAAGCATTATGAACCAGAGGACATACATGAGCGGATAGATCACGAGCAGCGCGAGGCCTGTTGCCATCATCAGCCCCCCGAGCTTGCGCGTGAAAAAGAATGTGCGCAGGAATACTCCCAGCCCGAGGAATATGGGCGCGATGCCTTCGCGGATGTAATCCAAAAACCCGATCTGCGCGTCAATCGAGCCCATTATGTTTATGAGATGCGTGAACACCAGGCGGTAGCGGTCGGTCCACATGGCTTCGCCAGCCTGGGTCATGGTGCTGAAGCCTACGAACGGAATGTCCGTGTAAACAAGCCCGTGCTTGGTGGAGGATGAGCGCGTCTTCTCGATATTTTTGTTGAGGATTATTTCGCCCAGAAGCTTGGTTGAGTCGCTTATCCCTGTCAGGTACTGGCGCGCGATGAGCACATGGCATCCTTCGGCATGGCAGCCGGTGGAAGTGCCGGTGATCACATCCGCGAGAATGCTTGCGAAAACCACCAGGTAGGCGATGGAGATTATGATGAGCAGGGACATCACCACATGCGAGAATTCATTTTTTGCCCAGAGGTGGATTGCGCGGCTCTGGAAAATGGAACCTGCCATGTAGGCAAGGGATACCAAGAGGAGGGATGCCGCGACCGCAATCACTGAAACCTGTTTCCAGGAACCGGAATCCCCGAACAGCTCAAGGAATCTTCCTTCGGTGGTGGTGCATTTATTTTGGAAGCATGTGCCCTTGCAGCAATCGGCCGCAGTGGTGCACGCGGAAGGATGGCCGGTGGCATCCAATGCCGGCTTGCACTGGACCGTGTCCGCTGCGAGCAACGGGCTTGACAGTAGGAAAATTGCAATCGCGAACAATGCCAATAGTTTAAATTTTTTCATGCGTGTGCCACATTTTTCTATTCCATCATGCCCGCATCGAATCCATGCGATAGCATTTTTGAAAATCCCATTATGAACGAAACCGTGAGTATGATGCTGAGGTTGGGGAAGAAAACCGCCTGGGGAATCAGCCTGCCGATTGCATTGAAGGGCAGGTACAGGTCCGGGTTCCAGTTTAGGTCGCTGACTATTTTAGCCGTCTGCGCATCCTTTGGATTGTCGATCTCATTGATTACCTGCCCGTTAACCACGTAGGTGAGCGGGAATACGATGTAGAATCCGATGGCAACCGCGATGATGAAATCCGCAGTCCCGCGCATGTAGGGAATCAGCCTGAGCACGAAACCCAGCGGGAGCAGGTAAACCCAGGCGAATGACTGGATCCCCTCAAGCAATATCCTCTGCACCCTCAGGCTCGCGATCATGGGGATGAGCAAATCGGTTGCCGCATCCTGCGATTCGGCATATGCCTTTTTCTCCCCGTGGCGCGCTATGCCGCTTCCTCCAAGAAGCGGGGGCGAGGAGTAGGTGAAATCAGTCGCCCATAGCCGGTTGTCAAAGCTTCCCTGAACCAGGCTGACCACAAGGGGGACTCCTTCGCGCGAAATCAGCTTGTCCAGGTATTCCTCTGCAACGCAGATGTGCGATTTGTCGGAATGGGCGATGGAGGAGGCCGCGGTTGCGAGCGCGACCGAACCTACAACCACTGCGAAAATCATAAGGCCTGACATGAACGTTTCGGAAATTTCCGCCTTGACCCAGGCCTCTGCGCCATGGTTCTGGGTCAGCTGGCTGATCATGAAGGCGACTGCCAGGAAAAAGGAAACAAACACCACGGCAATCGCAAGAAGGGAGGACTGCTCTGCAAAGGAAACATAGGAGGGGATGTCGCATTCGTTCATAACCAGGGGCTTGGTGGAGGCCGCGGTTCCGTAGCCTTGCGCAGCCACGCTAGGGGCCGCAAAAATAATTGCCAGGAAAATGAACAGCACTGCTGCGAGCGCTGCGGAGTTGCGCTTCCAGGCGCCGGGTTTTTCTTTTTTATTTTTTTCCATTTTATTTTCCCGCATGTTTTCAGCTCATTTTCCGATTCCTCAAGCCATCATACTATCTTGAACAAACCGATGATGTTCGTGTCCCCGCCGATCATTTTCGAAATGTTTGTGATGCTGGTGACGGTTATGAAAATGCTGAGTATTGGGAGTATGAAAGTGATGGCCGAAATCCTTGCAACCGCCGGAAGGACGCTGTTTGCCAAGGGCCAGTAAACCTGTGAAACGCTGATGTTGGCGTACGCTATGAGCGTTGGAACCGCGGCGATAAGGAAGCCCATGCTGAGCCAGTTGAACCAGACCATCACTCCCGCATGGCAGCCCCAGAAGCATATCCAGAAGTGCGGGCCCGCGCACTGGGGAATGCACTTGATCAGTGTCCACAGCCACTGGCCGAGCGAAATCATGAACTGCATCGTCTGGTCGCACATGTATTTCGGAGGCGGCGGAAGGTCCTTGGGAAGCGCGACTGCGCTCGGGTCGATTCTCGGGACAGAGTAGTAGATGTTGCCTGCGAGCACGACCGTGAGCGGGAATACGATATACATGCCGATGGCAATGGCGATGATTGTGCTTCCCAGCTTTCTTGTGATGGAGAATGCGCGCATCAGGATTCCCAGCGGGAGCAGGAACCGGAACGCGTTGTACTCGAAAATTTTCAGGAACAGCTTTTCAGCGGTGTTGAATGCGACCCCGTTGGAAAGAGCGTTCACACCCTGGGAGACTCCGATGGAAACCAGGGAGATTCCGCCGCTCGGGGACATGGAAAAAATGCCTGCCACATACCAGCCCGGGGTCGCTATATTATAGCTGAAAGTGGTGTATTTGACAAGAATCTTTTCCGCCTCAAGAAGCCGGAGATACATGCGAGCCATGTAATCGCTGGACTCGTCGAGATAGGCATAGGCCATTTTGAAATAGTTTCTTACCTCGACGGTTGAACCGAACACGGTCGCGGACTGGGAAACCGGGGCGCCCATTGCCGTTGGAATCTGGGCGGCGTATTGCTCGTAGAACAGGCTCCCGAAATTGTCGGCCAGGGGCACGATTAGCGACGCAAGAAGCGAAACCAGGAGTATGCTTATCACTGCCTCGCGGAACTCGACTTTTGCAAACGCCTCCAAATGGGGGCTTTGGAATATCCTCGAAGCCATGAAGGAGATGGCGACAACTAGGATAGAAACCATTGAGCACGCAAATGTTAATGGAAGCCATGCCGCTAGTAAATCCGCCACTCACCAACCCCCTTTATCCGAGAATACTTTATTCGAGCTATTAAAAAACCTATCTGCTGTGATGGCGCCGCCGATATGGCGGTTGCGTTCTGGAGAACGCAAGTCTGCCCTCGAAGCAGACCAATCGTGCTTCGAAGCACGATTGCCGCGGCGCGCCATCACTAACACTGCCCTGCTCCTTCTTCGCCTAATTCAACGGGGGAGCTGCCACATCCTTTACCACAAACCCGGGCGGGACTTGGAAAATGGAATCCGAGAAATCTGCGAAGGTCACGTTTTTTGCCTGGATCACCGCAGAACCGTATTGGGTGTCCACCTGCATTTTGAGGATTATACCTTTTTCCTTCCAGACCCAGGCGGTCACTGTTTCACTGGAAGAGGGGTTTGAATACTCGTAGACTTCGGTGGGCACTCCGAACAGGTCCCTGGTGCCGAGGTAGGTTTCCTTTCCCTCTATTTTTGCCCCCTGGGCATAGGTTTGCGGGTTCGGGTCGCTGAGGCGCGATGCCGTCTTTTGCTCGGAGTTCAGGAAATAGACCGTGCCGTTTTCGCTATCGATCAGGGTCACCATGTTGGACTGGTATTCGCCCCAACCGCCCATGGACTCGCGCCTTGTCTTGTTTCCCTTGACAAAAACGCGGGCGCTGTCCATGTCTATGCCGTTCATGGAAATCACCTCGTCATAGGAGAAGGAGGTGAAATTCCTGGAAAGCGCGGCATCTATCTTATAGTCCTGCGCCCCCTGCTCGTCCGTGGGAGTGGCGCCCGGGAAAACCGGGGTCGGTGAGCCAGGGGATGAAGAATTTGCATTGGTGCCATTCGGGCCGCTTGTGATGTTCGAACTTGCATTGGGCAGGATTGAGAACGGCGAGGCTTCCAGGTCAGGATTGTACTTGCCGGGCGAGTCCGGAGGAGAGACGAAATAGTTAAGGCACCCTGCGGAGAAGAGCGAAACTGCAAGAAGCAGGATGAGCAAGGCGTGTTTTCCCATTTTTCCCACAAACAAACTTCAGCCAAGAAAGCTTATAAATATTGAAAAGAGAAACCATTCCATGAATTCGATGAAAGGGCAGAGCAAGGCTCTGGAACTCGTTGTTGCGCTTTTTGTTTTGCTTATTGTTGCGTGGCTGGTGATTTCGCTGGTGACGCAATTTTTCAACAAGGGGCAGACTAATATTAGCGGCCAGATTGATGAGCTGAAAGAAAACCAGCTCATTGATTCCGCGAAACAGGAATGCGAGCAGAAATGCAGCGCCATCAAGAGCGCGAGCGGAAGTGAGGGAAAAATTGTTGATTTCTGTTCCGGAGTCCCGCAATCCGCAGGAAGCGGGCTGCTGATCGGAAGCGCAACGAATGCGACCGGAAAAAGCGGCTATGCCGAATTGAACGGAGTAGGAATCTGCCGCGAGAGCGTGCCTTGTTTTGAATTGATTGACTGCGCCTACCCCGAGGGAAGCCAGAAGATTGACGCGGCAGCGTGCAAGAGGAACATTTGCGCCTACTATTCAACGCTCCTTACTAGCGACCAGAGGGTCGATGAGGAACTGAACAAGAGGATATTGCCGGGCAAGTGCTACAAGAGCACAATGGACTTGCACTGGTATGCGATTGCGTTCGGAGCCAAGGATGCGGGAACGCTGACTTGCGGCGGATGAGATTAGCCCAGTTTGGCCAGTTTTTTTACTTTTCTTCGGGTTATTTCAGGGCAGCGCTTCAGGTATTCAAGCAATTTTTTCCTGTCCAAATTTTTCCTCAGCCCTGCGAGCGCTTCATTGCTCAAAGGCTCGTTGAAGTAGGCGAAGTCTATGAGCGTTTTTTCGTTGTCTGAAACCGGAATCCAGAAGTCCTTGTACCTCATGGTGGTGAAACCGAAAAACATTTTCCTTGCGATTCTTCTGACAACAAAATTTGAGCCTTCAAACTGCCTGACTCCACTTCTCACTTTCCTCGGGGTTAGCACAATCGGGTTTGTTTCCTGCTCCCACAGGTTTTTGAGTGAGAGGGCTTCCTGCAACCCGTAATAAAAAGGCGTGAAGCCGAAGCCCACGGTCTCCGATTCATCCAGGAAAGTGTAGACTCCCCGGGAAATTTTCTTGATTTCGCCGCTTTTAACCAGGTTGTGGATCAACAGGTACAGGTAATTTTTGCTGATTTTTTTTGTTCCGAGAAAAACCTGCAAGTCCGAAATGGTGAAAGCAGGAAGGCTGCCAAATTTTTCGCGCACTTCGCTTAGGTACTTCATGCGAACCGCCCCTGCAAAAATTCGACCATTTGTTTAAACGAAGGGATGTTTCCGGAATAAACTATCGCCTTCAGGTTCTTCTCATCAACAGGAGGCTTGATTGATTTGAGAAGCAGCAGGACCCGCTGCTTTGCCTTAGGTTCGCCTTTGACAAAATTTGAAAGGTGGAAAATGTCGTAAATGTCGCGCACAAATAGCCTGTTGGCGTAGGCATCGCATTTTTCCAGAATAAGGTCTTCAGGCGAAAGCGTTAGCACACTCATGAACGAGCCGTCAATTTTTTCAAACGGCTTTGCAACCGGGGGGGCAGGCTTTGATGAAAAATTTATCTCAACGCGGACTTGCATGTCAGCGCCTGAAACCTTGCAGAAGATTAAGTTCCCGGTTTTCTTGAACTTGTCAACATTAAGCCCCCGGGCTTCAAGCCTTTCCTTCAGCCCCTCTTCAACTTTTGTTGCATCGCTGCAATAAAAATCCAGGTCTTCGGAAAACCTGTTGCCACCATAGCAGCGCCAGACTGCAGTGCCACCGTGAAAAACCAGCCTGTTTTCCAGGGAATACAAAACTTCCGTTACCTCGTCCTGCAAGAGCCCCACGTCGATGTGTGCCCTTTTCTTCAACCTCTTCTCGAGCGGGATGTTCATGCATATATTAAGCAACCAAACATATAAAAAACTATAAGTTTGGTTAATTCATGCAAAAAAGGCTTTTAGCTGGCGCGGACTACGGGTTAGGTTAAAAAACAGGAGCACGCTGACCTGCAGCGGATAAAAAAATATGAAAACTTAGGATCTTCCGCCGCGCCCAATGCCCCCATATAATCCGCCGGCTATGGTTCCGATTATAATGACCAGGGCTATTATGAACAGGAGATAAAGAGCCAGCGGGGCAAGCATGGCCAATTTTTGCCTGGTTCGCGTATTGCGGAAATTCAGCAGGAAGTGAATGGCCCAGAACAGGGGATAGGCCGTAAAAACCAGGATCGACCCCAGGGCGTAGGCGAGAAGCACGAAGAGCGCCAGGAAACCAAATGCAATGGACGAGGTTTTCAGAAAGCTTGACTCTTTGGTCAGCAGAAAAACGCGCGCATAATCTCGCAACTCGGATGCCATGGGGATAGTGGGGCATTACCTTTTAATAAAACTTTAGGGGTTAACAATAGCATGCGCTTACGCAAAGGCTCAACGGCTCCGTCATCCTGGATTTGGATTATCGGCGGGCTAATTTTAGCGGTGATTACCATAGCCATAGTCTGGCAATTGTTCGCAAACATGAGCCTGGGCTTTGCACGCAACAATGCGAGAAGCGAATTCCAGAATTTCGTGGGCAGGGTTGAATCGATGTGCTCCAGCGTTTCCGTGGGCTCGAAAATGACATTTGAAATGAAACTGCCGAACGTGGTGGAAGCGGCCTATGCTTCCATTTCCCCGGGATTTGTCCCTGGGAATATCACGGAGTTCGTGGGAAGCCCGTACAATACCGGCGGGGTTTCAAACGGCGATTATGTGTGCATGAAACTGCAGGGGGAAACAGAGCCCAGGTGCGAGAAGCTTGACTGCGATGTCACCATGAATTATCTGGGAACGCCGCCTGCCGGGAGCTTTTTCGACCAGATGCAAAGGGCGGCCGGCTCGCAGAATTTCGAGTATGAAATCACCATTGAAAAACAGGGAAGCACGATTATGGTCTATGACAAGAGAAAGTGATGAACAGGCGCGAGGCTGGAAATTAAACAAAAGCAGATGCAAGAAAGCGGATGAAAAGGAGAATGAAAGATTATGATGAACAAAGGCGACGTGAACGAAATGGTGCTCGCGGTCGGCACGCTTCTTGCGGTGGTGGTGATAGTTGTGGCGGTCTGGCAGCTGCTTGTTTTCCAGTCGAATGTGCTCAACCAGGCGCAGGCGGAAAGGACCGCGGTCGAGCTTTCCAAAACCATCAATGCGCTCCAGGTGCAGAACAGCGAAACTGACATTACGAGAAAATATCCGGTTGAGAATGATTTCACTTTCCAGTTTGGGGACGGGTTCGTGATTGTGAAAAACAACAATATAGAGGCAAGGGCGCCGTACTTTGGTGCGGTTGCCGTGAATCAGATTGAAACCAAAAAAGGGCAGCTGCTCTGCATCAGAAAAGTGCAAACATCTCTGGAAGTGGAACTATGCGGGGCCAACTAAGCCTAGTAACCCGCCTGTTTTTCATAACAGGAATGCTCATCATGCTCGTAGTTTTCACCAGCGAGCTTTCGTTTTACAACGCGGAGGTAAGAAACCAGGTCTCGCGCTATGATCTGGTCTATGCCGCCCAGGACCTGGCATCCGCGCTTATTTCCGAGAACTGCCTGCTGGGCGACAATGCGCTCACCAGGGAAAAATTGGATTTGTTTGCCGCCGAGTTCAATTCCAGCGAGCATCCCTGCGCGCGCCTCTATGGCTATGGCTACACTGCGAAAGTCGAGACTTTTCCATTGCCCGTGAAAATCGCAATCGTAGTGGGCGAGAACGGAACGAACGGAGGATTTGCTAAAATTGAAAATGCGGAATTTTTCACTGGAATCGGCCTGATTGAGGACAGGTATTCGCTGGTGATTTTTGCGGAGAATTCCGTTTCCCAGGATGTTTCGTGGGTGAAATCAAAAAGAATATTTTTCCCGCAGGAGGACGGATTGGCAATGGGGAAAATCTATGCAATGCACAGGATGAACGCTAGCGCAAAGGTTTCCACTAATTCTTCCGGCATGAATTTTGCCGCGGTTTATTCCTATGCAAAAGGGAGCGACTGCGAGACCATTGCCAGGAATGACAATGATGAATCGGTGGTTGTGAAATGCGGGGATGACCTGTTTGTCGGGCTTTCTGAAAACAGCGAAAATTTCCAGCAGGTCGCCCCGGGGCTTGCCATGGGGCAGGCGGGCATTGCGCCCAAAGCCTCCTGGGAATTCGGGGCCGGGGGAATTTCGCGCATCCCGCAGGTGAGCTTCGGTTTCCCGGTGATTGTGGACTATGACGGAGCGGATGCCCCGGGCAAATTGTCGATTTCAGTTGCAAGCGGAGAATTGGAAAGGGTTGCGGGCGCGATTGATTACGCGTGCGCGAGCGGCAAGGATTCGAACCTCAATATCGTGGTGAAAAACAGGCTGTATTTGAAAGCAGGCGAATTGTGCGTTGATTACGGGGATGCGCAGAGCTGCCGGAGAATTGAGTGCGGAAAAATCGTGGAAATGCCGGACCTGCTGCCTGGAACGCATTCCATCACTGTGAGAGTGGGGGAAAGGATTGAAGTCAGCCCCTAGGCGGGATTGACTAGACTAATTTAGCTGGCTTAACTGGCTCCGAAATTTTGCGCCAGCCTTGCGGCGATCCTCTGTTCCAGTGTTTCTATTTTGCCGGAGTAATAGGCATAGCTGGTCCATTTGCCCCCGGAAAAAGTGTACAGGTCATTGTCGGAGATTACGAAATAGATGTGATTGATTTCCTGGTCGCAGCCGTCCTCGCCGTCGGTGCAGACATAATAGTCAGTGCCGATTTTTCCCAGGTACTGCCCGGTCTGGGGCTCGAAAGTTGCGGACCTGTCAATCTTGCGCACATCTGCGACCGAATTTATTTTCGAGGTGGAAAGCGCGATTATGCAATGGCCCGATTCACCCTGGCTGAAGCAGATGACATAGGGGTTCAGGTCCTGGATTGAGCCGAGCTTCTTGCCGGTTGCGTCCGGGTAATAGAAATAGGAGTCGCCCTCCTCGTAAATGATGTACTGGCCGGATCCCGCGCTGTCCCAGGCCTCCACATCCAGGTCCTTGCCGTTCTTTTTTAGGGTGTTCAGGATCGCTTTCAGCAGGAGCGAGAAATCCTCGCAGTCACCGCCTTTTCTTTTGATTATTTCCTTGAGCGAATAGAGCTGGTCATAGCCCTCTTCGTCGATGTATGCAACGCCTTTCTTGTCCTTGAGGATTGAGTCTATGCACCCGAGCTTCACTTTTGAGCCGGTCACGCAATAGAGGTCTATGTAGTTCATGAAAGCAAATCCTTCGTAGTCCGGCATGAGCGAATTGTCCTCGAACCACTGGATTGAGGAATTTATGGTATCGCTGACCCGGTTAAGGTCGGACTGGACGGACACAAGCTCTTCTTTTGTTTCAGTGAGCACGGTGTTTTTCTCGGCTATTTCATTATTCGCAGCTGCCAGATCTTCCTGGGTTTGCGCCAGCTCGCCCCAGGTGAGGTTCAGCTCGTGCTGCGTGTCCGCCAAATTTGACCGGGTTATTTCCAACTCGCCTTCTGTTTGGATGAGGTTGCCGCGGGTGTCAATCAGTTCAGACTGGGTTTCCTGCAGGCTCGAGGATAAATCGGATGCATTGGCTTTTGATTCGCCGAGGGATTTTTCAAGCGAGATGTTGGTGAAAAGAAGGAGAAGGGCGGCGAGGAATAGCACTATTGCTGACGCAAAAAGCTGGACTGGCGGGAACCGTTTCACGATTTCGTTTATGCCCATAGGCTAGCTTAGGTGCGATGGGAATAAAAATTATGCACCCAGAAGCGGCTCGCACTCGTTTTCGAAGCAGTGGATTCCTGCACCAGTTTTTGCGTGCTCGGTTAGCGGCTCTTTTGTTGCGATGTAATCAATTCCCTCCTGCTTCAGAACTTCTATTGTTCCGGGGTAGTTCCCGACCAGCACCATTTTATCCGGGAGTATTTCCATGCATGCGGGAAAAAAGTCTGACTCTGCTTTTGGCAGGGTGCGTATCCTGACGCCGCTCGCGGCAATAACATCAAGGAAATCTTTTGCCTGCTCGTAATACCAGCCGTAAACCAGAAGCAGGTTCTTCCACCAGATGTAGGAAACTACAAGATCGATATGATTTGATTCGGAATAGAGCGGGGTCCCTTCTGCCCAGTCAATTCCGTCAAAAACCGTGGGTATGCGCTTGTGCGCAGGGGGAAGATAGAAGAGAAAGAAACCTTCTCCCAGATGGGCAAACATTTTGTGGAGTTCATTTTTATCCCATGTGCCCACCAGGACAAAACGTGGAAAAGGCACAATCCTGCCGCCAACAAAACTGCCAAACACTTTATTCATGGAGATGCTTATCTCTATTGTCTCTTTATTCGGAGTAAACTCGTAGGAAAGGTCGCGAATCCATAGGAACCAGCGGGAAAACCGGCTGAGCGAACCTTTGGATTCGGCCATGTCCGCTGGGAGGGATGCAAACATTGCACCGAGCGTTTCAGCGTTTTTACAAAAGTAACTAAGGTTGCTCACTCCGTCCGTGGATAGAACCATCGCACTGAAAGAGTTTTTGAGCAGAAGCCCGAGCACCTCGAGCCTTTCGTCGGCCATTCTTTTGCTGTTCAAATCTCCGAAGCTGTAGAGAGTTGACGGGATGGATGAAGGGAGATGCATAGGCTCGGGAATGAGAATGCCGCGCTTGGCGTCAAACTTCACCAGGGGCAGGGAAGAAAATGAAGCGTCCTGCCCGCACGGAAAAACAATGCCGCGCTCGGTTTCGAATGCCTTTACAAATTGGCTGCCTTTATCACGCAGAATACCATCATCGCTTTGCTTAAGTTCTTGCTTTAATTTCGCGATATTTTCCGCAGCTCCCTGCATAATATTTTTTCTCATTTCTGGAAAAAAACCGTCACGAAAACTTGTATTGGGCCAGGGGGACATTAGAATTGTGGTATTCTGCCGGGTTGCTTCGGGTGTGATTAATTTTGGCCGAAAATAATAGTGCGTCATGTTGCCTGCCTCATTATTTCTTAACCCTTAAATATTTGCCGGAACTCTGCCGTTGACTTTCCCTTTCCCATTGGTTCCGTCCTTTTTCTGGAAAGCGGCTATGGCTGAAACAGGGATTTTTCTATCATCCCCGTTTTTTCCATTGCCATTGGGGCCGGCCATATTCATGAATAATTGGTTGAAGTCTTTTTCTGAAAGCGGCTTGTTATCTCCAAAGCGATCTGAAACCTGAGGGTCTGGTCTTTTTTCGAATGGCGTGGGCCCGAGGCTGGACAGGCTCGGGTACATTGCGCACAATACTTGGAGCGCCTGGGTCAATCGGGCGTTGGTGGTGGGGGCATCGTTTGGAAACTTGGCATTCATCTCCCTGATCAGCTCGTCCCTGGTCGAACCTGGCTTGGTTTGCTTCAGCTCCTTGAGAAACTCCAGTTTTCCGGTCCAGTCATAATGTTCCTGTATTTTGGCCTGGAATGTAAGGCCTTTCAGCTCGGGATATTTTTGGTACAGCTTTGAGATTCCTTCTGCCATTTTGGAAGTGTTTGCGCGGGCGCCATCCGGAAATTTGCGGTTCAGCTCATCGGCAATCTCATGCCTTTCCAGGCCGGGCTTGGTTTGTTTTAGCTCTTTGAGAAATTCCAGGTGCGCGTCGTCCCATCGATATAGCTGGCCCGGCTTATGGCGGGTCTTTTCCTTTTCATCAGGATAAAGGGAACCCAGCTTATTTAGGATAATTTGGTAGGTTGCCTGAACCCCTTTGGGATAGCGCTGGTTCATCTCCTTGGCAAGCCGCTTGGAAACCCAGTCACTGTGGCGGGTGTGCAGTTTTTTCAGGCAAAGCTCTTTTTCGGTTGTCCATTTGTAGCGCACCTGGGGGCACTTTTTGAGATCAGGAGCGGTTTGGTACAGTGTGCGCAGCTTGTCCCTTACGGTTCTCTCGGTTGCGAGAACGTCTTCCTTGTATTTTTCATTTAATTTTTCCGCAATCTGCGCCCGGGTCATGGCGCGGTCGGCTTGCCTCAAATCCTTGATGAATTGCTCCTTTTCAGCGGTCCAGTTGTAGGGTTCGCTTGGCTTGGGGTATTTTCTCAAACCCGCGTTGGGCTGCTTTTTGCAGAGCTCCATAAACTTGCTTTCCACTGCCCCGGCATCTGCGCGCGGGCCTTCCTTGAATTGCCCGTTCAGGCGCTCGGCAAGCTGGGAGTAGGTAAGTTTTTTGTCGGCTTTCCTTAGCCGGATGAGGAAGTTTGTTTTTTCGGTCGTCCATTTGTAGGGCTCGGGCTTCTTTGGCTTCAGTTTCCGCAGGCGCGGGTTCTGCTTGTAAATCGAACGAAGCCCTGATGCAACAACGTGCCTGCGCGCCCTGATTCCTTTGGGGAATTCCTTGTTTAATGCCGCTGCCATCTGATCCAAGGTCATGGCGCGGTGATTCCTTTTCAGCCCCCTTAGGAATTTCCTTTTTGCGTCGGTCCATTCATAGGGGGAGCTGTTTCTCTTTAGCCAGGGCCTTCTTTTTTCAAGCTTGATGAGCTTGTTCCCAACCCCGGTTTTGTCCACTCTTTCCCCTTTTGGGAAATAGGCATTAAGCGAGTCGGCGATTTGCTGTTCGTTGTATTTGGGATGGAAAACCTTGCAGGCGACCAGGAATTTCGTTTTCGCCCGGTTCCACTTGTAGGCCGGCTTGCGGTCGAATGATTTGAGCTCGGGGTGCGCTGGGTAGAGGTCCCGCAGCGCGTATTCGACTGTTCTGCAGTCCACTTGGTGGGATTTTGGAAAACGTTGGTTTATGCGCGCTGCCAGCTGCTTGTAGGTAAGCCTGCGATTGGCCTTCCGTTCCCTAATCAGAAAATTTTCCTGTTTTTTATTCAGCTCGTATCTTTGCTTTCTCAAACCTCGCACCTGGTGGTAATTAGGGATTTAAAGAATATAAAGGTGTGGTTAATGTTTAATAGTGGGAAACTGTTTCTTCTTCGTTTTGTCCGCGGGTTCTGCCTTCATCGGCATCACGGCTGAATTCTGCTTTTAAACGGAGAAATTGCCAACCATTAGGAGTGGAAGAGGCGCCGGAAACCTTTATATATACAATAACTACACAATAAATGCACAAAAAGTGCACAAAATGGTGGTAAAATGGTTGTGGTGAACCTTCATTTGAAAGGAAAGCTGGAGAAGCTCGTCAACAGGTACGTCAGCAGCGGCTATGCCGCGTCAAAGGCCGAAGTGCTGCGCATGGGCCTGCGGAAACTGGCTGATTCAAATGATTTCGAGGATGTTTCCGACGACCCTGAGCTTCAGAAGTTACTGCTTGGCATAAAGACCGGCAAAATAAAACCCAGGTTCAAGGGGCCGGTTTCAAGCGTTGACCAGATGGTGTGATTTTTACGAGAAGAATCATTTATCGCGAAGAATTCATGCAGGAGAAGAACGGGTTTGACAAGTCCCTGCAGCTTAGGATACGAAAGGCGATGATTAAGGTTCATGAAAAGCCGGAACTGGGAAAGCCGCTTTGCGCACCGCTTTCAGGTTTTTTCTGCGAGCGAATAGGGAATGTTAGAATAATTTACACTTTTGACCAGGAAACCGTCTGCTTTTACTCGTGTAGGCTGAGAAAAACAGGTTATTGAAACGGAACAAGTTGTGAGTTACCTTCTTCTCCATTTTTTGCGCTTGTCCGGCCAGAAGGTGGTTTTCTCAAAGTCAATGAATCCCCGGGTAGGATCGAGGTTTACTAATTTGACAGATACTTTTTGCCCGACCCTCAGGCCTTCGCCGCCGCGGATTACGCACCCTTCCGCCGGAATTGCGGTTAGCCGCACATAGGTGCCATGCAGATTGGCGCCGGTGATGATACCCTCGAAAGACTGGCCGATTTTTCCGGCCATGAGCATTGCCGCCGCAACCTTTCGCATGAACCGCTCCGCCTTGTTTGAAGCCCTTTCGCGCTCGGTGCACTGGAAGGCGATTTCCGAAAGCTCAAGGCTTTTGTAGGGAGTTTTGGTTTTTGCCAGCACTGATTTCAGAAGCCGCTGGATCACCAAATCCACGTATCTCCGGTTCGGTGCTGTCCCGTGAGTATAGCCGCTGACCGCTAAGCAAAAGTGGCCTATTCTTGGCTGGAACTTGTCAAACAGGACGTATTCGCCGAAACCCAATAGCTTCACTATTGTCAGCGAAAGGTCCGGGAATCTTTCCGGGTCTTTTAATTTTTCTTTTTGCAGGAATAGGGAAAGCGCTTTTGCATCGGGAGTGGCGGGCAATCTTGTGCCATGCGATTTGGCAACAGCTGAAATTCCCTGCCAGTCTTTCGGGATGCGGACGACTCTTTGGATTGTGGGGACATCCGCCTTGTCCAAAAATCCGGACATGACCCCGTTCGCAGCCACCATGAAATTTTCAATTATGTTTCGCGCCTTGTTTTCCTCGACCACCACCAGCGCGAGGACCTTGTCATGTTCGATTATTGCCTTTGCTTCCAGGGTGTTGAACTGCAGGGCTCCGCGCGCTACTCGGTATTTTCCAAGCCTTTGCGCCGCCTCATCTTGTAGGCGGAGCTGCGCCTCAAGGCCTTCGGTGGAACCGACTAATTTTGGCTTTGGGCCTGTGCCCTCAAGCCACGCGCCGATTTCCTCGTACACTAGTTTTGCCTTGTTTCTCACAATGGCGTGATAGATGTGGCCGGGCCTGACGGTTCCATTGGTGAGTACGGTATATTCTGTTACCATTGCCAGGCGGTCTCCGTCCGGCAGAAGCGAAGAAAGGTTTTTTGAGAGCTTGTCCGGGAGCATTGGGTAGATTTCCACTTCAGCGTAAACCGAAGTGGTGTTGTTGCGTGCGTATTTGTCGGCCGGGGAATCCTTTGGCACATAGGTGTCCACGTCCGCGACAGCGATTTTGACATGGATTTCGCCGGCTTCGCCTTTTTCGCAGTATTCTATCTGGTCAAGGTCCTCGGAATCGCTGTTGTCGATGGAGGACCAGAGAAGATTGCGGAGGTCTACAGTGTTGGGCGCTAATTTTTTCTTTGCGTGGTCGTCGAGCGCGTTTACCTCTTTTATCACGTCTTTCGGGAACTCTGCCTCGAACCCGTACTGCGCCATCGCCTTTCGGGAAATGGATTTCAGGTCGAGGTTGCGGAAATTGACCATGGATTATAGTTTATGGGCTGGGAATAAATAGGTAACGTGCGCGTTAAGCATCGCTAAGATTAATCGGGTCTTGACTATTTTTGCGTAATAAAACAACCCCAAGCACCAGCACCCATAGCATAGATGAATAAACGCTTACGCGCTCCATGACTCCCATCCACGGGGTCGGCAATTGCGCCGCCACACTTGGAGCCTGCTGGCCGACCAAAGCGCCGAAAATTAACATGGCTAAGATTGTCAAAATAGAGTAGATGCGAAACCATTTTCCCTGGGTACCGGATCCAAATCCAATCATCGCTATTATTAGGAGAACGGTCACGCCAGACATGACCAGGTGCATGGTATCCGTAAATGACCCGATGGCTCCGCGCATGTGCATGGGGAATAGCAGCCACACGAAACCTAGGGTGCCCCAGATGGATAGCAGTATTCCAGTGATGCGCAGTGAACGATTTTCACCGGCCGATTTCAAGACGCCTATGCCGAATGCGATCACCAGGGGCGCGTAGATGAAGCTCATGGCAATCCAGAGCGGCCGGGTCTGAGCGCCTATAGCAGACAGCTCGCTTATCGCCTGATCCAAGTAGCTATAACCGGGTATCTGCATGGCCGCGAATATGTCGGTGCCGACATAGAGCACCGAAGACAGGATGCCGCAAATAAGCAATATCTTACGCAGCATTTTCGAATCCATAACAACGCACCTAAAAGAATAAGCGCCTGGGGAAGGACTTGAACCTTCGACATCTTGGTTAACAGCCAAGCGCTCTACCAACTGAGCTACCCAGGCATTTGCATGCGCGATTGCTGGCGCATACTGTTGGCATTAGGGAATGATTTTATCTGAAATATTATATATATCATTCGCTCTAATTTTAGCGGTGTTTTTTGATGGCAGAAGCAAGAAAGGAAAACGAACAGCCCTTGTTTGTCACCTCTGCCGGACTTCCCCTGTTCGAAGGGGAGGTAAAGGGCAAGCAGTTTGTGATGTTCAGGGATGAGCACCACAATTTGCGGATCGGAAAAATTCAGAGCGTCGATCTCGCCACCGGGAAAGCGATAGTGAAAGTCAACCTTGGCGGAGGCGCGCTCAAGGATTTGCTCCGCGGCTTCAGGAAAACCAGGAAGATGGAGATAGACTTAAACAGCATAACCGGGGTCGGAGTTACAAAAACCGATGCAACCAAACCCATCCCGATGAATGCCAAAATAGAGAAGGTCGAGCCCAGGATAGAAAAAGCGGAATCTGCGCGCTACCCAGAGCTTATGGAAAACCTGAACCCTGCGGAAAAGGATGCGTTCAGGAGATTCCTTGGCAAAGCGGACTATTACTACCGAATGCCCAGGGAACTCGCCGCCCAGTTCGAGGATTGGGAGAAAACGCTGAAGGCAGGCAGGTATCCGGAATTTGCCGGGGCATGGGAGGCCTTCAAAAAAACATATGAATACCAAAAGGCGCGGGACCATATCCGCGAATACAAAAAGTTCCGGGTGAAGGAGGGGGTTTCGGACAGGATAACCGCTTTCACTGCGCGCCATATAACAAAGGACGAGGATGTCTACAGGGAAACCGCGGGCAGCAAAAGGATACACTTGGAAGTGGACCGCATTGACCCCGAAAAGGCCGGCCAGTATGCAAGAAAATACAACGAGCTGGTTTCGGACATTGTTTCTGTGCTGAGGGACGTGCCCAAGGGGGATATGACAGAGGAGAATTTCATAGTGCTTGTCTGGGGAGTGATAAACTCCAATCTGAACATAGTCTATGGAACAAACCAGTATGGATTTTTGAACCAGTCAATCAGGACCGGAAAATTTGACTGCGACACTTCGGCATTCCTAGTGTATGACATTGCAAAGCGCCTGGGAGTGGAGGTGCAGATGGTGGCGACAGTCGCACATGCGCTCCTGAAAACAAGGAAATATTATTTTGAGACCACAAACGGGAGATTTGGGGACATTGAAAAACTCGGAAAAATATATAAGCGGTATATTGTGCTGAGCGATGAGCAGGTGCAGTCAATAACCTATACCTCCAGAGGCAATTACTACAATGATGCAAAAAAGGACGAGTTAGCTATGCAAGACTTTGCCAAGGCAGTGCAGATGGTTCCGGAATCTTCTAGCTACCATAATAACCTGGGAGTCGCTTACGACAATAGGGACAACGTGAAAAAAAGTAATAACCGGGGAGTCGCGTATAGTAATACGGGCAACGTGAAAAAAGCGCTTGAGGAATACGACCTTGCCATAAAATTGGATCCGGAGAATGCGATAGTGTATAAAAACAGGGCGGAAGTTTATTCGAGATTGGGAGAACCGGAACTTGTAAAAAAAGATCTCGAAATGTATTACAAGCTGAAAGGAACAAAACCGGCTAACTAAAGTTGCGGGTTGTAGGTCATAATCTGTATGCTGCACTTGTCCTCCAGCTCGCGGATTGTCTTTGATTCCTCCGAATGCTGGAGCATGAAAATGAATTTCACGTCCTTGCCCTTTTCATCTATGAAATCCATGATTCCGCAGACCGCATCACGGGAATTTCGGAGCGCGATGCGCACACGCGCGCCCCTTGCCTCGAGCATTGACCTCATGGTGAACAGTTCCTTCTGCTTTGTGGGCCCGAGGGTGATTAGCGACTGGTCAAGCGGAACAGTCGGCGGCAATTCTATTATGTGAAGCAAAGTGACAGGCAGGCCGTTCTGCTTGGAAACATTCGCTATCATGTCCAATGAGTCCTCCTCAAAATGAACCAGCCGCAGGGGCACGAGAATTGTGCTCTCATGGGTCTTGTCCTCAAGGAACATATTCTCGATTTCAGGTATTCTCTGCTTGTAATATTTGTAGGAGAAATACATGATTATCCCGCAAACCATCCACAGGAAAGCGAATGTCCTTCCCTGCTCGTGGAGCAATGCGACCAGGGCGAAAACCGCCGAGCAGCTGATTACTCCGACAATGGAGATGAGCGGGATGTCATAGCCTTTTATTTTGATGTTGAACGGGACCTTGTAAGGCCGGAAAAGATTAGGCTCCCTTATGCGCAGGGAAATCACGGACGCGTTGCCGATCAGGTAGGCGATGAGCGCGCCGAATGCGTACAATTCCGCGAGGAATACGAGATCGCCTCCGAATACGAGAACTATGGCCAATGAGGAAAAGAGAATTATGCTGACCCAGGGAGTGCGGTATTTGGGATGGAGCCAGCAGAGCCTGCGCGAAATCATCCCGTTCTTGCTCAGCGCGTAGACAACGCGCGATGAGCCGATCACTCCGGTGTTCGCGGAAACCGTGCAGATGAGCGCGCCTGCGAACGCTATTATCGGGACTAGTATGTTGGTGAACGGCAGCTTTTTCGCAACCGCTGTCATGGGGTTGTCAATGTTCTCGGGCTTGGAAAGCTCCTGGGGCGAAATTATTCCCAGCACCATTACCGAGGCGACCAGGGCGAAGATTATGACAACGTAAATGGCAAGGCCCGTGGCGCGCGGGATTATTTTTCCCGGGTCCTTGGTTTCCTCGGCCGCCTGGGAAATGCTTTCAATGCCGATGAACGTGACCATGGCGATGGTGATGGCATAGAGGAAATTGTGCACGCCTGGGTCTTCCTGCAATGGCTTGATTGTGGAAATGAACACGTTGGTGTCGAATTTTGTGGAGAACGCGAAGGCGATGAAGCAGGAGACAATCAGGATGGTGAACATGGTGAGCATGGTGTTGAACCTGCTCGATTCCTTTATCCCGAGCATGTTAATCAGCGCTAGCAGGACAATGAGCACTGCAACCGCAACGCTGAAAGTCTCGCGCAGGAAGGGCATGAAAAAAGTGAGATAGCCGACCGCGGCATAGGCGAATAGCGAGATGTCAATTGTATAGTCTAAAATCAGCCCCCAGCCTCCGAGGAAACCCACGAACGGGCTGAACGCCCTTCTTCCATAGGAGCTTGCGCCGCCTGCAACAGGCATTGCGGAAGCGAGCTCGGCATAGGCATAGCCGGTGCATGCGTAAACAAGCGCTGCGATCAGAATTGCAAGAGGCCGCGCGCCTGCCGCATAGGCAGATATTAATCCGAGGGTTAGGAATAGGTCTGCGCCCACATCGGCGAAGCCGATGGAGAAGCTGCCTAGCAGGCCCATGCCCCGCTTCAGGTGGACCTCTTGCGTTTGTTCACATTTCATAGGGGCCACTCTTAATGCTGTGTTTCACTGGTAAATTCGGAATATATTTTTTTCAGCACCTTGGTGAGAGTTTTGTGCGCGGCTAGGGTCGAAGCCGGGTCGTTCAGGTTAATGGCTGCGATGAATTTTGTCTTGCCAGGGGCGGTCTGGAAAAAGCCCACCTTTGTCCTGTCGAATCCCGAGAGCGAAAGCTCCTGCTGTATCTTGTTCGCAATCAGCTCGGCATTGTTTCCGGAAACCGGAAGCTCCAGCGAATCCTGCAGCTTGAGGTGCGGGGACTTGGAATAGTTGATGACATGGGAGCTTGCAAGCTTCTTGTTCGGGAGGCATACGATCGTGTTGTCATCCCTTTTTATGACCGTGAAAAGCGGGCCGAACTCCTGAACCCTTCCCTTGATTTCGCCCGTTTCTATATAGTCTCCGATGTTCACGGAAGGGGTTGCCAGGAAAATCAGGCGTATGATGAAATCCTCGACCAGGTCGCGGGAGGCGTAAAGCACCATGACGAATGCGATTGCCAGGAATATGGTGAGCACCAGCAGGTCCTTGGAGAATATGGCGAATATCAGGAGCAGGGTAAGGGCGAAAAAAGAAAAGTTAATCACTGTTTTCAGCGATTTGGCAAGATCCACCGAGTGGCGGGTGGAGGATTTTTCTATCACCACCAGCAGTAGCTCGCGCGCGATTATGGCGCCGAGTATCACCAGTATCGCCTCGATTGTCGGAAGGATGAAGGGCGAGAAATCAATGGCAGAACCGAACTTTTTCTGGTAAACGTCAAGCAGATAGACAACCGCACCGAGCAGAACGCACAGTATGAACAGGGAAAAGATAGTTTTGAAATCAGTTAGACCCATAGAACCCACCACGCACATAATTCATTTAATCTGAGGAATTTGGCAACTAACTGTTAATAAACACAACTATCGGGAGACAGTGGCGTGGAAGTAGGGCTCTTCCTCGAAAATCTGGCCTTTTAGGAAATCCTGGGTAAAGCCCTTGGAGAGCAATTTTTTGGAGAATTTGGGCAATTGAGAGGAGGAGAGAAGAAGCTCGTCCACCTGCACGAACTTCTGCCCAAAAACGCGCGCCAGGTAGTCGCTAATTGATTCTGCGCTGAATTTGAAGCCCAGGGATTTTGCAGCCAAAGAAAGAAAAGGAAAATTCACATCCATAGTATATTGTCCGCCATATTCGCGCGCTAAAAATTCGTTCCAGAATGGCTTTGGAGTTGCGGAAATTTCTGAGAGGTCCAGGAAACCGTAGTCGTAAAATTGCATCAGTGAAAAATTGTCCCGCGACAGGATGCGGTTGATTTCCTGAAAATTTTTCGCTGCACCGAAATTGATTGGAACTTCATAGCCCTCCGGGATCTGGCTCATCAGGGAAGCTGCTTCCCGGGCAAAAGGAAGCGAGGAGATTTTTGCCTCGGAATAATTTTTCTCAAGCGGAGTTTTGCCTTTTCCTAATTTCACGAAAACTTCCATTAGTTTTCCATTGGTTTCGCTCCTCACGAGAATTTTTGATGGCAGATCGTCGTACATCTCGTTGGTTTTGATGTAATGGACTGAATTGGACTTGAAAGGGAGAGCTGCGCCTGCATCAAGAAGCTGGAAATGAAGATGAGCGGAATGGGCTTTGCCAAATTTTGAATTTTTGGCTTGGTCGAGCAGTTTTTGAGATGTGTCACCTAATGTATAAATGATGCGCGAATAGAAATCTGTTTTCTCGATCTCATCCAGGTATTTCATTGAATTGAGAAAGTTGAAAGCGAATTGCCCGTTACCTATTCCATATTCATGAACATGGATTTCTTTTGGGAGCGCGCCTTTGCTTTTCGCTGAGACTAGGCGGTAATGGAATTCCATTGAATTGGCAACGGCGATTTTCTCGCACTTCTGAACCAGGGTGTAAAAGTCGCTGTAGAGCGCCCTGCCCTTGCGCGAGTAATATTCCTCGTTCACCTGCTTCTGGAAAATGTCGAATGGGATGAAACCTGAAATCGAATTGCCTGAACCTGCCATGGATGAATTTTGAACGGTGCAATTCAAATTGCTTTAGATTGAAGCCGAGACGGCATTATTATAAACATAATAATAGGTAAATTATAACAGCTATGATAACGGTTGAATAGGGGAGAAATATGAAAAAGAACAGTGCAGCTAGCAAATGGATGGACAGGGAAGCGGTGGAAAGGCTACTTAAAAGTTACAGGGGAGAGGAGGATGTTAAGAGGATAAAGAACACGCTGATTGAGCAGGTCCAGAGTGGGAACGCCGTTGTTGTAGAAGTGCTCGGAGAAGCGCTCAGGAATCACCGCAAACTAACAGACCAAAAGCATGCCGCCAGGCTTCTGGCCGAGATTGGAACCAATGAAGCAGTGGACGTGCTCTATGCTGCCGGTTCGAAAGATGCTGTCAAAATATCGGTTTTTGCCGTCTGGGAGATCGAACAGCATGCTGGTGCAAAGCCAGCGCTTCTTGGGGCGCTAAGGGCGATGGACAGCCTGGACATAAACGTACAGGGAATGGCAATGGTGGCGGGGCTTGCGAGATTCAGGAACGAAAACAAGAAGAAAGAGGAGGATAGAGATGTGGAACTCTGCAAGCAGCTTAGGGAGCTTGGAAAGCAGGTGCTGCTAAAAGGAATGCAGAGCGGGCATCCGTTCATAAGGGAACTGGCCGCAGGGAGGATGGCACAGGATTTTGCTGATGATGGCGAAGTGCTGAAGGCGCTGTTTAAACTCATGAAAGATGAGATGCCGGAAGTGAGAATGGCGGCTAGGAGGACGCTGGAAAAAGTCAGGGAGAAAGAAGTGGAAGAGGGAAAGGCTTCGATAACATTAAGGGACTATTTTGAAAAAATGCCAGAACTTCCAAAGGCAGGCGGACAGACATTTGTGCTGCAGCGCAATAGGCAGAGCGGTAGGTTTAATTTTGTCCAGGGCGCTCCGCTCAAACGGATGGTTTACTGATTTCTGATTTTAGGGTATTCTTCCGTTTAGATCAGGTAATTGATCAGTATGTAGGTGAACAATATGGGGAAGAACAGGAATGCCCAGATGAAGAAATTCCACTTGATGACATCCTTGCCCGGCATCGGATGTATAGGCAGGATTTCCAGCATGGTGTAGAATGAAAGAATGGTAAAGCACATCTGCAGGAATTCGCTCGGGAAGAAGAAATTGATTCCTGCGAAAAGGACTGCAAAAAACATGCACGCCAACGATGGAAGCATTCCCACGATTGCCTCGCTCCTTGTCTCCTTGCGCTCGCGCTCTTGCTTCAGCTCCTCTGCTGTTTTCGGCTTTTCTCCCCTGGCTTCAGCCGCCTTTTGCGCTTCCTCGTCCTTCTCGTTCGCCTCTTCTTCCTCGTCCTCATGGACATACATGAAGCCTGCAAGCCCGAACGGGTTTCCCAGCACCGAGGAGACCAGGGTAAGCGCGCTTCCCTGTTTCCAGAAAACATATTCGGCATCGATTTTGTAGTGCTGCTCCGCAATCTCCTGGATGGTGCTGCGGAGAACCTGGACCATCAGGCAGATTACTAAATTGAGGATGAAAAGGTTGGTGAAATCCGGAAAAACCAGGCCAGTGAATGAGTAGGTGACTGCGATTGCGATAACCGCGCATCCTAGGAATATGGCAATGACTTCGCGGATCTTGATTCCGAAGATGGATTTCGCCTCTTTGGAAAGTTTCACATTTTTTTCGCCGATCTTTTCGATTATTTTTTCCTCGCCGATGGACTGGGCGAACGGGAACAGCGCCTGCACGATGAGCATGAGGATTACGGAGATTCCGGTCGCTGCAACGGGCACGTATTCCCTGGGGATGAAACTGTTGAGCGGGGATTTGGCTGCGCCTTCCCTGGGAAGGTTGTCATAGCCCCTGGAGTCTGAAATCACGAGGATTTTCTGGCCGGATTTGGTGGTCCCCTCCTGCGCGTTGAGGAAGCCGAAACTGGTGGCGCGCGTGCCGGTTATCATGCCCTGCTCATTTGCGAGCCTGGTCGCAAAATTCTGGCTCGGGCCGCCCACGAAAACCACCGGGCCGTCGGAATTTATTATCTTGTCATAATTCTCCGGGGTGTCCTCTACGATCTGCACGTCCTTGAGTTCCGGGAATTTTTCCTTCAAAAGCCCCCAGGAGGCCTTTTCAGACCCGGTGAGCTGGCTGCCTATGACAATCATGGACTTGGTGCGCCAGAGTTCCAGTTCTTCCGGAGTCATGTTTTCGTAGAACTCCTTTACCTTTTGAACCGCGCCGCCGTTCACATCCTTGATTCCCAATTGCGCAGCGGCCTCCTTTATGCGCTGCAGCGTCGCATCGTCGACTTCCGCGCTTTTGCCCGTGGCTGCGGAAACCATGGACACTAATAATAGAAGGGTGATTGCAATCGCGAATGCAGATATTCCAAAGGATAGTTTCGCCATGAGAACGCGCCTCCCGCAGATTGCTTTGGGTTGAGAATTTAAAAAGCTATTTTTGGTTTTGGAGCAACTGTTTTATGCTGCGTCTTGCCAAATGATTAAACATGAAAGTCGCCTGCTTGTATTCCGGGGGAAAGGATTCCAATTACGCCTACTTCTGGGCAATTTCCCAGGGGTTCGAGGTTGAACTGATGACCATGGTTTCCGGAGAGAATTCAATGATGTTCCATCACCCGAACACCAAATGGTGCAAATTGCAGGCCGAGGCGATTGGCGCGAAAATAACTTTTGTTGAAACAGGGAATGAAAATGAATTGGGAGATTTGAAAAATGCGCTCGCGAAAATGAAAATCCAGGGGGTTGTTTCAGGCGCGGTTGCGAGCGAATACCAGAAGCAGAGGATCGAGGAGATCGCGGAGGAACTGAAGCTTGCGAGCTATTCTCCGCTCTGGAGAAAGGGGATCGGATTTTTGCGCGAGCTGTGCGAGGAGTTTGAAATAATTTTGAGTTCTGTTTCAGCCCAGGGGCTGGGAAAGGAATGGCTGGGAAGGAAAATTGATTCGGCTGCGCTGGGCGAGATTGAAAAACTAAATAAAAAATTCGGCGTTGACCCGTTTTTTGAAGGCGGCGAGGCCGAGACTTTTGTGTGCAACGCCCCTTTTTTCAAAAAAAGAATTGAGATAAAAAAAGCGGAGAAAAAATGGGAAAAAACAAACGGAGTTTACGAAATTGTAGAGGCGAAACTGGCTTAGTTAGACGCCTTCTCCAATCTGCTGATTATGTCGTCAAGCTCGGTGCCCCAGACATTTCCGGTCTTTACTACTGCGTTAACATTGGAGCTGATTGGAATCGAGTATTTGACATCGATCGTCTTTCCGGCGGCCGCTGTCCTGGCATCGATCGAAAGCTTCATTGTCCCTGATGCGGAACCCTTGAACGGAACTTGCGAGACTCCTACGCCCGGAAGATTGACAGTGATTGTTGTGTCGATGGGCAGAGTGTAGGGGACTTCCAGGTCAAATTTCGCAGGCATTGCATTTGCAGCCGGCACCGAGGTCGCGAGTTCGACCGTGCCCTGGAGCGGGGTGTTCAGCTCAATGGACTTGTCCTTCATGGCCTTCAAATCACTGACTATTCCTTTCAGTTCGGCCTTGGAGATTCCTCCTCCTGCGCCCATGAAAACCATTGCCAGTGCGACCACTGCGAGCAGGAGCGCGAGCCCGCTTAATATTAGCGGAAGCTTGCTGCCCACTCCGCCTTCCCCATCTTCGCTCATTCTCGGGGCGGGTGCCGGGCGCGAGTAGGTTGGAGCAGGCGCAGGCCTTGGCTCAGGCGCCTTATACTCCGGAGCTGGCGCGGCTTCTTCCCTAGGCGGTTTAGAAATTGGTGCCGCTGACTTTGGAATTTGATAGCTGGATGGCGGGGCGAGCGGTTTCCTTCCCCTCAATCCGCTTGGTAGATTCGAATCTTCTGGCAAATGCATCATCTCAAATTAATGCAACTGAGTTGATTGAAATTGACCGGGTATATAAGGCTTGCACTGAGGAACGGATGAGTTGGGAAAAAATTGAAAGAAAAAAATTACGTTCCTTCTTTCCACGAGTTCGCGTATTCCGCCTGCTCTTTTGTCGGGGGCGAAAGTTTTATTCCCTGGGATTCCAGCGCGAGCCGAGCCACTAAATTGTCGGTTTCGGTTGGAACGCTGGTTACGCCTGGTTTTAATTTGCCCCTGTTGTCAACCAAAAATTTCACACTCAGCGCCTGGACCGCGAACGAGCCGTCCATTATTTCTATGGGGTGTCCCTGGCCGCTTGGGCGCGCCAAATTCACGAGGCGCCCCTCAGAGAGGAGGTACAGGGTTTTGCCGCTTTTCAATTCATAGGCGTCAACATTTTCTTTTATTTCGCGCTTGCCTTTTGCGAGCGAATTCAACGCCTCTTCGTTTATCTCATTGTTGAAGTGGCCTGCGTTTGCAAGAATTGTTCCAGTTTTCATTTTTTGCAAATGCTGCTTGTCAATAATATTCTTGTTTCCGGTTGCGGTGATGAAAATATCTCCCAACCCTGCTGCTTCATCCATGCTCATGACTCTAAAGCCTTCGTACAAGGCTTCGAGCGCGCGATGATAACCGGACTCGTGTTCACCCAAAGTGCCAGCTGTTTCAACCACTATTACATTTGCTCCGAGCCCGCGCGCGCGGCTGGCGATTCCCCTTCCGCACCAGCCATAGCCTGCGACCACGATTGTTTTTCCAGCAATCAATTTGTTGGTGGCGCGGGAAATCGCATCCAATGTGCTCTGCGCCGTGCCGAACCTGTTGTCAAACAAATATTTTGAGTAGGCGTTGTTCACCGCTATTACCGGGAATTTGAGTGCCCCGTCTTTTTGCATCGCCTTTAATCGGATTACTCCGGTGGTGGTTTCCTCGCAGCCGCCGATTATTTTTTTGAGCAGCTCTTTCCGTTTTTCATGGATTGCGAAAATCAAATCGCAGCCATCGTCAATCACAATGTCCGGGCTGCCGTCAAGCACGGAATTCAGGCAGGAGTAGTATTCATCTTTAGTCTGCCCTGCCCAGGCAAACACGTTCATATTGGGCTGCTTTGCGAGCGCCGCTGCCACGCGGTCATCGGTTGTGAGCGGATTGCAGGATGAGCAGAAAACTTTCGCGCCCCCGGCTGCGAGAGTTTCCAAAAGTATGCCGGTCTTTTTTTCCAGGTGAAGGGCGGTTCCAATGGTCAAACCTTTGAGAGGCTTGTCACGCTCAAAATCTTTCCTGATTTGCGCGAGCACGGGCATGTTCACGCGCGCCCATTCCAGTTCCCGGTCGCCTTCGGCGGCGAGTTTTTCATTTTTCACTTTGCTCATACAAAACTTTTCAGCCAGCAAACTTAAATACTTCCCTGGGCTTTTCCCTGGCTGAACAAGTTTTGGAAAAATTTGGCGCAATAAATATATATACCTCGCAGGGATAAAATGGAGCATGGCAACCGACAAAACTAAAGTAGAGAAACAACCTGACTTGGACCGGGTGCCGAGCGGCATCCCGGGCCTGGACGAAACCATTGGCGGGGGGTTCGAGAGGAACAGCTCCATACTTCTTGCAGGCGACGCGGGCTCGGGCAAAACCACTTTTGCAATGCAGTTCATTTACAAGGGCGCGCAGGACTACGATGAGCCGGGTGTTTACATCACGTTCGAGGAGCCGCGCGAGGCGCTGCTGAGGCACATGAGCGAGTATAACTGGAACCTGGAGAAACTTGAAAGGGCGGGAAAGATTGCGATTCTGCAGTACAAGCCCCACGAGGTGCAGAAGCTTCTCGAAGAGGGCGGCGGGACAGTTTATGATTTGGTGAACTCAATAGGCGCGAAAAGGCTGGCGATTGACTCGCTCACAAGCTTCGGGCTTTTGTTCGAAAGCCAATACCAGACAAGGGAAAACGAGCTCGAGCTTCTCGAGCTCCTGAGGAACTGGAAAACCACGAGCATGCTTGTTTCAGAGGTTTCGGCGCTGGATGAGCGAAGGGCGTCGCTGGACGGAGGGGGCGCGGAATTCCTGACCGACAGCGTGCTGCTGCTCTACCACTCGCACAAGGAAAGCGAGCGGGTCAGGGCGTTCGAAGTGCTCAAGATGAGGGGCTCGCAGCACACGGAAAGGGTGTTTCCGCTGGAGTTCACTGCGGGCGAGGGAATCAGCATCCGCTCAAAAATGTAAGTTCAGCCTCTCTTTCTTTAAAAAAGAAAGAGACCCCGAATGGAGAGAAAGAAAACTAAAAAATGTATCCATATATTGGTGCAAAAATGGGGATGAAAAACGGTCAGGCGTCAGTCGAATTGGTCGTGCTTCTTGCCGTAGCGCTGTTCATACTCGGCGCGGTCGTGATTGTTGCCAATAATGAGATACGGGCGTACAATGCGCTCCAGGAAAAAAACAAGGCCGAGCTGGCGGTGAAGCAGATTGTCACCGCCGCGGACCAGGTCTATTTGCAGGGGAGCGGGGCGAAAAAGAAAATCTGGGTCGAGCTCCCGGGAGGGATAAGCTCGGCGAACGTGAGCGGCCATTATGTTTCCCTGCGCGTAAGGGGCTCTGATACTTCCCCCTATTCATCAAAAGGCGAGCTCTATGGAACTGTGCCGCCGGAAGAGGGGGGGCACTGGCTCTGGGTTGTTTCATCGGGGAACAAGGTAAGGATCGGGTCCGTGGATTTGGACATAGACCCCACCCTGCTGGTGGTCTATACGTTCACCTCGAATTTCGACCAGTATTACCAGAAGAGCTTCAAGGTTTCCAATGTGGGCGTTTACAATGAAACCGTTGATGTGCTGATTGTCTGGGATGAGGCGAATGTGACGGTCAGGATAAACAACACGGCAAACCGCTTCACCCTTGCGCCCGGCGCCAGCAGGACCATACTGGTCGACTTTTACACGACCGCGAGTTCCATCGGGTCTTTCAACGGGTACATAAGAATGAACTCCAGCAAGGGGGACGAGGCGCGGGTCGACCTGGCGGTCAACCTGGTGAACCAGGAATGCGTGCGATGCAGCGAGCTTGTGGCCGGATGCGTGCCGGCGTATTATGAGATCAAGACTTTTGCCAATTCGGATTACTCGGTGGAAAAAACAGCGTTTGACCCGGGGGAAAATGTCTATTACTCGGTGAGGAATTACAAGGAGAACGGGGTGCTTTCAAACACCCCTCTCCGTGTGAAAATATCCGACCCGGTGGGCAACCTGACCCAGGAAATGGACGTCTCGACCTGGAACGCGACAGGGACCTACCTGAACTTTTTCCAGGTGCCGGACGTGCCGCTCACTGGGGCGTGGAACATCACGGTTTCGCACTGCACGGTGGGAACGGGAAAATTCTACGTGGGCACGGGCACCCATGAGCTTAACAGGATTGAAATCAGCGAGCCTGAAAGGAAGAGCTATGCTTTTGGAGAACTGGTCGGAGTGCGGTTCAGGATTGAGAACCTGCAGGGCGTGGGAGTGGCGGGCCTGAATAGCGAGGAAAGGATGATGCTCGATGTGGGGGACGGGAACAACTATGTCACGGATGTCATTGATTTGGGAGGAGGTACCTACAACTTCTCCTATGTGCCCGTCAATGCGGGAGTGAACAAGATCAGCGTCACTGCGAACAACACGCGGGTGAATGTCACTGCTGAAAAAACAATTTATGTTTCATGATTGATGATGCGGGAAAAATGAAAGCGAAAAGCAAACCTGTGGGAAAGATGCAAATGAAAAAATACAAAGGCCAAGTGACAGCCGAGTTCCTTATCATACTGATCGCCCTGCTCGGAGTGCTTCTTTTCGCCTACGGGGCCTCGTACAATTTCAAAAAGGCGGAGCTGTCTTTTGAGAACATGCTGCAAGGGAAGAGCATCGCCTACCGGGTTGCGCGCACGGTGAACGAGGTCTATTTCGCAGGGGACGGGACCGAAGCGAAAGTTTTCATAGACAGCGGCTATACGCTGGAAGCGACGCCGAATATCCTGGTCGTGGAAAAGGAGAAGAGGATAATCGGGGATTTCCCGTTGGCCACCATGAACGTGACCGTTATGACGACTTCTTTTGGAAAATACGCGAGCGTGAGGAACATTGATGGAGTGGTGTATATCTCATGAAAAGGAAACGCGGAGCGCAGGGAACTGAAAATAAATCCCGCAAAGGCCAGTTCTTTTCGCTGGATGTGCTTTTCGGAGCCACCATTTTCCTAGTGGTGCTGCTCACTGCGCTCACGACCTGGAACAGCGCGTTCCAGAAAACGGCAAAGCTTGAGGAGCAGAGGGAAACAAATGAGATCGCCTGGGTGGCCGCGCAGCAGCTGGTCCAGGGGCCCGGGATTCCCGCGCTTTGGGAAAATGAGACAGACCTGGAACGGATTGGCAAGATCGGGCTGGCTACGACCTACGGCGAGTTTGACGAGGGAAAAATATTGAGGCTTGAGGAGCTGAACGCCAGCCATGAGGATTATGATGAGGCGAAGCAGAAACTGGGCGCGGGGAAGTTTGAGCTGTATGTTTCGTTTGAAAGCAATCTCACGAGGATACACGAGTTCGGGGCGCCGCCCCCGGAGACAAGCCCGTCCATAGTTGTCACAAGAATGGGAAGCCTGAACGGGGAGCCGGTGAAAATGCACGTGGTGGTCTGGAAGTAAAATCAGCCCCGAATGGAGAAAGAAGAAATGGATGAAGGGAAAAATGAGGAAAAAAGAAAAATGGAGAATAGATGAAGAGAAGGAAAGGAGAAATGAAAATGAAGAAAGAAAAAAACGAAAAAAAGAAATTGAGGAAAAAAATGGAAAACAAAAAAGAAAAACGAAAAAACAGAACGAAAAAAGGGCTGGTAATTTCCTTTGATTCGATCATAGCCCTTTCGGTAATGTTCATGATGGTCATCGGAGTGAACGCGATGCTGGGAAAGACGAACAGCCAGACATTTGAGGAGCTGAACTCCATAAAAATGACCAACGACATCCTTGCGGCGATGGAAAAAACGGGCGCGATTGAGCGCGCGGTGATGAAAGACGACCCGGCATCGCTTGAGAAATTCCTCAAGGAAACGCGCCAGAACGACTGCTACATGATGAGGGTCTATGACAATGAGAACAAAACCGAGGTAGCGATGGTGAAGCAGGGATGCAGCGCGCACGGGGAGGACGTGAGCGTGAATTCGCGCACGATTATTTTTGGCAACAGGGAGCATTTGGCTGTGCTAAGCAGTTGGAGCAGGGGTTCGTGATTATGCATTTTGGCTTTGCATCGATTAAGAAAGGATTCGTGTTCACCATCGCCACTCTGCTAATTTTCTCCATGCTCATCTATTTTGCCCAGTTTTATTTGCTGCTCTCGTCCCAGTACCAGGAGGATGCGGTCGGGGCCGAGTATATCGCAAGGGCGGGGTATATTGCGGATGACATCGGCTGGGACCTCACCAAGCTCATGGGAGTGGACGTGAATTTTGAAAGGAATGAGACAGCGCTGAGCCTGCGCTTCAGGACGGAGATCGCACCTGCGAACATGAGCGATGTTTTGGACGGGTACAAGGATTTTATCGAGAACACCTATGCCAAGGCGCAGAATGTGAACATCAGCCTGGGCCTGGACGAAACAGGCCGCATCGAGTTCAGCAATGGAATCGTATACGAGTATAATTACTCGCTGGAGAACACGAGCATCATAACTATTTACAATTCGAACGGCGGGACGGGATTCACGGATTTGTCCATCAACATTTCAAGCGAAGAGAGCGGGAGGAACGGGACGCAGGAGTTTGCCTTCAACCCCGACGGGGACATGGGCGTGAACGTCAGGTACGCGGATGGCGAGGGGTATTTCCCCATGAATGGCATAATGAGTTCGACCGGGCTCGAGCGGTTCACCATGGAATACGGGGAAGAGCCGCGCAGGACGCTGGAGATACGGATTGGCGACCTGGGCGGAGTCAGGACAGGGGCGATAATGATAATTGCAGCCAACGGGTACACCGCCTCGGAAGTGAATATCACCGCAAGCATGGCGCCGATGGCCGTTGAGCAGGATTTGTCCTACCAGGTGCCGGTGCATCTGACAATTGAAAATGAGGGAGTGAAAAAAATAACGGACGCGGTTGTTTTGCGCAGAGGGTAAACATGGTTGCAAAACTTAATAAACGGGGATAAATAAAGGTGAGAACGCTATGATAATCCGAACAGAGATAGACGATTTGTGCGAACTGGCCGAGAAGGGGCCCATTGCCTATTCCGATATTTCCAAGAAATTTGGCTGGAAACCCGAGATGGTCGACGAGATATGCGAGGTGCTGGAAAAGCGCGGCATCATCAAAAGAAACTATCCCATGACCGTTGTCCAGCAGCCGAGAATCACGCTCCTGAAAAAACTCCCAAGGGCGGTGGAGGAGGAGGAAGGGGGCAAGCTGGTTGATTCCTATTACCTGAAAGCGGACAGGGTTCCGGGAAAGGTTGTGATTTCAGCTTCCAAGAGAGAGTCAAGGCCCACCTATAATATACTCATCCCAGTGACAGGCGCCTACACCGCGATTTTCCTCGAGCACCTGAAGGACAGGGTCGCGGAAAAGGTTTCTGTCGAGACGCAGCAGCTGCTGGATGTGAAAATGAGCGACGAGATAAAGCACCAGTTTGAGATAGTGACTGCCGCCGAAGTGGCCAAGTATTTCGGCAAGGACGCGGAGAAGGCAGGGCTGATTACGGGCATATTGCTCCATTCCATGTACGGGCTCGGGAATATCGAAGTGCTCATGGCGGACGACATGCTTGAGGAAATAATAGTGAACAACGCCGCCACCCCGATTTCCGTATATCACCGGAGGCTGGGCTGGCTGAAAACCAACATCTACCTGAGTACCGAGGACGACATTGCCAATTACTCGTCGCAGATTGGAAGGAAGGTGGGCAGGCAGATTACCGTGCTTGAGCCGATCCTGGACGCGCACCTGATGTCCGGGGACAGGGCCTGCGCAACGCTTTTCCCGATTTCCAGCAGGGGGAACACGCTCACCATAAGGAGATTCGCACGCGACCCCTGGACAATGATTAACTTCTTTTCCGAGGAGATGGGATCGCTTTCCATTGACATGGCCGCGCTGATTTGGCAGGCCATTCACTTTGAACTGAACATGATTGTGGCAGGAGGAACTGCCAGCGGAAAAACCAGCATGCTGAACTCCATGTGCGCGCTCATTCCGCCCCACCAGAGGGTGGTCACCATCGAGGACACCAGGGAGCTGATGTTCCCGTCCCACCACTGGAACTGGGTGCCCCTTACCACCAGGGAGGCGAACGCCGAGGGAGTCGGCCAGGTGGACATGCTGAATTTGCTTATCCACTCATTGCGTATGAGGCCTGACAGGATAGTGCTGGGAGAAATAAGAAAGAGGGAAGAGGCGGAGGTGCTGTTTGAGGCGATGCATACCGGGCACGCGGTGTATTCGACACTGCACGCGGATACGGCTTCCCAGGTGCTGCGGAGAATGACCCAGCCTCCCATGGAAATTCCAGAGGAGGAAATGGATTCCCTGCACCTGTTGGTGGTGCAATACAGGGACAGGAGAAAAAATATCCGCAGGACTTTGGAAATCAGCGAGGTCACGAGCGGCGGGGCCGAGGGGAAGCTGGGCCTGAACCGCGTCTGGCTGTGGAGGCCGAGGGAGGACTCGTTCCAAAAATTCAAGGAGCCGACCAAGATGATCGAAGCGCTTAACCTGCACACGGGGATGACTGAAAAGGAGATTGCCCGTGATTTGAAGGACAGGAACGCGGTGCTTTCGTGGATGCAGAACAAGAAGCTTGACAAGACGGAAGATGTCGGAAAAGTGATGAGCGCTTACTATGCGAGTGCGGATGAGATAATCGATGCCGCGTATAAGAATTTGGATCCTGCGAAAGTTTTCCAGGAAAAAGCTTGAACTGTTTTAGTTTTTGGGTGGAATGATTGGCTAACAAAATTCCAGTAATGATTTTCCCGGTAAAAAAACTGTCCAAGCTGGTAAATCCTTTTCAGAAAACCATTGGCGGAAGGATTGCGAAGAGGCAGCCGAATTTGGAATATGATTTGCGCGAGGCGGGGATAGAATTCACGCCGGAGTATTACTGCACCGCCTCTTTCTATTCCTCCCTGATGTGGGGGGGATTTCTCGCTGTTTTCACCCTGATCGCAACGCTTGCCAGGGGAATTGCACACCCGTTTATCACGGCGGGGGCCGTGGGCTTTGTTTTCTTTGCGCTTTTGCTTTTCCTGCATTTATGGTACCCGAAAATCCTTGCGCGCAAGATTGCGGAGAGCGTTGAGAAGGAGCTGATTTTCGCGCTCAAGGAGCTGCACATGCAGGTCGGCGCGGGAGTGCCGCTTTTCGAGGCCATGTCCAATATCGCGAAATCCGATTACGGAAAAGTCTCCAGGGAATTCGACATTTCCTCCAAGCAGGTGACCGCAGGGACCCCGGAGATTGTTGCGCTGGAAAGGATGGCGCTGAGAACCAATAGTGAACATTTGAAGCGCGCGCTCTGGCAGATTATAACCGCCATGCGGTCGGGCTCGTCGGTTGCCAATGCGGTGAAAAGCGAGGTGGATTTGCTGCTTTCGTATAAATACCGGGCGATCAAGAGCTACTCGAGCGAATTGAATTTCATGATTTTGATGTACCTGCTGTTCGCGGCGGTCACCCCTTCCATTGGATTGACCTTGATAATTTTGCTTTCCGGGTTTGGCGGGATAAAAATCACCCCGGAATTTTTCATGGCGATGATTGCGCTTTCGTTTGTCGCGCAGGTGATACTGATCGGCATAATCAGGTCAAGGAGGCCGGAACTCGGCATGTGAGTGAATGAAATGCGTAGGGCAGAGTGACAATTATGGGTTTGTTCAAAAGATTTTTGAAAATTTTAGGAAGAATCCTGCCCAGGGGCATGCGCGACAGCTTTGCCAAAACCGCGGTGTATGCCGGCATTGAGGAGGACGTGGACATACTGGTGGGGAAAAGACTTTTCACATCCTGCATAATCTCGTTCCTGCTGATGCTTGTTCCGCTTGTCATTGTCGCGCTCAGGATTGACCTGTTTGGATTCGGCACCGGCAAAGCGGGCATGGTTGCAGGGGCCCTGGTTGCCCTGGGAGTTTTCATTTTCACAAACCTGTTCCTGATGTCAGTCTACTATTTCTCCATGTACTATGCCGCCGAGGACAGGACGCAAAGGGTGGAGAAAGTTTTGCCGGATTTCCTGATGCTGGTGGCGGCGAACATGCGCGCGGGCATGACCCCGTTCAACGCGTTCAGGGCGAGCAGCAGGAAGGAGTTCGGGCCGCTGGAAAGGGAAATTCAAATTGCAACAACGAAATCGCTGGGAACCGAATCCTTTGAGAGCGCGCTTTCGCACCTGACCACCACGGTCAATTCCAACATACTCCAGAAAACCGTCGCCCTGTTCGTAAAGGGCGCGCGGAGCGGAGGGCACATGGCAAAGCTGCTCGAATCGAGCGCCCAGAGCGTGCGGGAAATCCAGGAGCTGAAGAACGAACTGGTCGGAAGCACAAGGACCTATGGGATTTTCCTGCTGTTCATTGTCGCCGTGGGGATTCCGGTGCTGCTGGCGATTTCAGGCCAATTTCTGCTGATCTACTCAGATGTGAATGCGCAGACCACCAACACGAAGATCCCGGAGCAGATCGGGCTGGGGATGGTCAGCGGAGGGGGCACGCCGCTCTCGCCGGTGCTGGTGCAGCAGACTTCCTATTTCATCATGATTATCACGGCGTTCCTGGTATCGCTCCTGGTGGGAGCCATTGCCGAGGGCAAGATGCAGCATGGGGTGAAGTATTTCGTCCCCATCGCCCTGTGCGCGGTGATCCTGTTCTTCGGGGCGAGGATTGTGATTTCCAATTTCCTCGCGTTCAGCTGAGCAGAATTTGCTTTGCCTAAGCGAAAGATTAAAATAAGGCGGGAACAAACAAAAAAGAGTTAAACAGAAGGTGATGGTTTGTATAGTTCAACTAGAAAAGGACAGGGTTCAACCGAATATTTGGTCTTGCTCGCCATAGTTCTTGTGGTGGCAGGGGTCGTTGTCTATTTGCTCGGATTCTTCCCCGGATTGACCGGAGGGATCAGCGAGGACCAGAGCAAAATCTACTGGAAGAGCATCACGCCCATAAGCATCATTGATTACACCATTGCAAGCGGGACAGGCCTCGCGCAGGTTGACATGCAGAACACGCTTAACGAGGATGTTTCAATCACCTCGATTTCATTCGACGGGAACGCGCTCACAGGGCTGACTAACGCCAATTTGACCGCAGGGCAGAGGAAAACCATCAGCGGGACAATTCCCTCGGGAGTGCGCTGCACCGGGCCGGGCACCCAGTTCTCCTATAGGGTTGTGATCACCTACAACACCAAGAACCTGCTAGGAAAGCAGGAACAGGGGGACAAGGAGCTCGTAGGGAAATGTACCTAGTTTATATTATCTTTTTTCTTTAATTTTCTTTTATGTATGACGTATTGGGATTGGGAACCGCGGTTGTGGACTATTTCGCCAAGTGCGATGACAGGGAGCTGGCCAAGCTTGGCTTGGTTAAAGGCGCTTCCAATTTCTATGACAATGCGATTGTGCAGAATCTGATTGAGGGCATTTCAGGAAAAATTTTCATGAAAGCGGCCGGGGACAATGCGCGCAATGTGTGCGAAGCGGTAGCGCGGCTTGGCGGCAAGCCTGCCTATGCGAGCATGATTGGGGATGACAGGGAAGGCGGATTTTTCGAGTCCAATTTGAAGGAGATTGGAATCAACAGCCTGCTGGAAAAAACAGGAGGAAAAGCCGGCACCGGGAGAATTATCACTTTTATTACTCCGGATTTGGAGCGCACGTTCGTGGTGAATTTGGGGGACACGCCTTCCTATTCGCGCATTTTGAAAAAGGAGATTGATGGATGTAAATATTTCTTCTGCACTTCCATTACAACCGCCTGGGACACCAATATTGCGAAAGCGTCGGTGGAATGCATGAAGTATGCCGGAAACCACGCGGACAACGGGGTCGCCTATGCGCTGGAAAGCCCGCCGCTTATCAAAAAGGAAAAGGACAAGATAATGAAAATAGTGGAGCAGCATGTGGATGTGCTTTTCTGCAACCGTTCGGAATTGGCTGCGCTCACCGGATTGAACGACCCCCATGCGGCGATCAGGGAGATCGAGGATTTGGTTCCGAACATTTGCGTGAAGCTTGGGAAGAAAGGCTCGATCCTGAAGGATGAGATCGGGGATAGCTACGAACAGAAAGTATACCCGGCCAAGGCGGTTGATACGACCGGGGCAGGGGATTTCTATGCCGGCGGGGTTCTGTATGCGCTGGCGCAGGGGAAAACCCTGAAGGAAGCAGGGGATATCGGGTCGCGCATTGCAGCCAAGAAAGTGGAGCAGTTTGGCGCGCGCTTGGATAAGAGTTTTAAGCTCTAGGACTATAACATTAATAAACACTTTTTGACATAATTAAGTGATGGCGGACAATGGACCACTTTTAACTGCGTATCAGATAGCTATGCAAAGGGCTGGCGGGATAAAAGAAACAAAAACAGCTGGAGCCGCGGCTCCGGGGATGCAGGCGACGCAGGAGAAATCCTCAGGACCGCAAATTGGCAGGTACCACGTGAGTGAACGCTATTTTTCTATTGTTAGGAGAAGGCTGGAGAAAAAGCTCGGAAAGGAAGCGTCCGGGAAGCTGATGCAAAATGAGGAGCGCGTCAATTTCGCAACTGGGATAATTTTCAAAGAACTTGGAATTACAGGGAATGAAGCGGAGTTTTTATTGCGCGAACCCCTTGACGGCATTTTGAAGCCTACGCCAAGAAGGGGCTGGGACGTGAGCCATTTTTCAAGTTCGGTCTGGGAACACTGGGGGCTGGACACAAAAAAACTTCATGATTATCTGATTGGAAAAGTCAAAAGCAAAATGCAGACGTCGCGGGAATTTGAAAAGGACGCGCTGCCAGTGATTATTGAAACGGCAGTTTCTGTAAGAGGTTATCTTCTGGGCAATGAAATGTGGAAACGGACAGAAGCGGACCTGGGGGGAGAGGAAGCCCGGAGGAGTGGCAACTGGCACCGTTTATACCCCAAGTTATGCAGATTAGGGAGATGACTGCGAATTTCTTTATTCAGATGATCAGGAACGACAGGAAGGAGATGGCTGCCAGGGAAGCGGTGATAATTGACCTTGGAACTGGGAGTGGAAGCTCTGCATGCAGCATGGCCGAGCACCTGAAAGAGAGGGGGATTGAGGCAGTGAGGATTGTTCTGGTTGACAGGAGCAAAAACGCGCTTGCTATTGCAGTCAAAAAACTTGCGGAAACAGGATTCCCCAGGGACAAAATAAACCCGATAAACTGCGATTCCCTTGAACTTCTTGAAAATGAAAAAATAGCCGAGCTAGGCAAGGCGGATTTTGTAATTGCAAACTCCCTTGTCTACTCCGTGGACCCAATGATATACTTTGATTTGATAAACGAACTTTTGAGGCCAGGGGGAAGGGCGGTTGTCTCTGGCTATGAAAGTGTGGTGAAAAGAAGCAGAAATTTGAGAGTGATTGATGAAGCGTGGAAAAAAGTCTCCCATGACGGACGTTACTATGCTTGGGCAGGGATACCGGAATATGCACCGAAAGGGGAGGCGTTTATTTCTATGGAGGAGTTCAAATCCATGAGAAAACTACTGGAATACAGTGAAAGAAGTGGTTTTGGAACTAGTGGAATACACGAATATTTCGAAAAGCAGCTTAGGGAGGGCAAACCCATTGATTTTATCGGATATTTGGAAAACCGGGGAGATATAGAACTGATAGATAATTTCAGAACACTGCTGACGATAATGGAATGCGGAGGAGTAGTATCGAATAGCGCAAAGGGATATTTTGAAATGGGAGGATATTCTTTCGGTTCACCGGTGATGACACAATCGGTCTATTTATTGGAACTGACAAAGCCGAAGAATTAGAATTTCTCGGCTATCTTCTGAACCTGCTTTCCGATTTCTTCCTCGTTTATTCCTTTCACGCACAGCTTTTTTTCACGCACTACGAATTTTCCGCCAACCATCACATCAGTGACATTGGACGGGTCTGCCGCGTAAACTATTTGCGAAACCGCATTGTGAAGCGGGCGCAAATTGGGCGAGTTCAGGTCCAAGAGAACGATGTCTGCATCTTTTCCTTTTTCAATCGAGCCGCCATTGAAGCCGAGCATCTTTGAGCCATTAATTGTGGCGCAATCCAACGCCTGCTGGGCCGGCATTACTGTCCCGTCCCATCTTTGATTCTTCTGAGCCAGGCAGGCGAGCTTCATTTCAGAAAACATGGAATGGGAATTGTTGCTTGCTGCCCCGTCCGTGCCAATGCCGACTTTCACTTTTGCATCGAACAATTCGGGAAGGGGCGCGACTCCGCCGCTTGCCAATTTCATGTTGCTTGCAGGGCAGTGGGCAATGGAAACACCCTTCTTGCCTAGGAGTTCACACTCGCGCTTGGAAAGCCAGACACCATGGGCGGCAATCACGTTTGGGCCAAGGAAGCCGATGGAATCCAGATATTCGGCCGGCCTTTTCTTTTTCTGCTTGAGCGAGTCAGCTAACTCTTTCCTTGTTTCACTCAGGTGAATGTGAAGCTTCAGGCTGTTTTCCCTGGCAATGCGCGCTGATTCGCGCAAAAGTTCTTCGGAGCAGGTGTAGGGCGCATGGGGGCAGACGCTTGCCTTGATGAGGCCACCCGGGCTGCTTGCTTTGATGCTGGCGATTGAATTTTTGCATTCCTTTAGCTCCTTTTCCCGCTTGCTGGAATCACCCAAATCAATCATGCCATAGCCGATTAATCCGCGGATGCTGATTTTCTCGGCTGCTTTTGCGATTTCCGAAATCTGGAAATACATGTCATTGAAGCAGGTTGTCCCGCCTCGGAGCATTTCAATGAACGAGAGAAGCGAGCCGGAGTAAATGTCGCTTGGGGTAAGCTTGGATTCCGCTGGCCAGATTCTTTTTTCCAGCCATTCCTGCAGGCGCAAATCATCCCCATAGCCGCGGAGCAGGCTCATTGCCGCATGGGTGTGGGTGTTCACCAGGCCGGGCATAAGGAGCTTGTCCTTGCAGTCAATTGTTTCGTCGTAGTTTGAACCTTTGGCTTCTTTGCTTACCTCTGTGATTGCGCCGTTTTCCACAACTACATCTAGGCGCGAGCATTCACGCGAGGAATTCTGCGTAACGACCAGTGCGTTCCTGAACAGGGTTTTCATTGCTAGAGATAGGAAGGGGGCTGTTTTTATAATTGACTTGCCCAAAAAAATGCGTGGACGAGGCTAAAACAGCGGTCGCAGCTGCACTAATCGCCCTAATCGGGGTAATGCTCCTTTACTATTTTTCGCAGAATACGGGCGCAACTCCGATGAAAATCGGAGAATTGAGCTACAAGAATATAGGGGAAAAAATCGAGGCTAATGGAATTATTGCAAGCGCAAAAATGAGCGGAAAAACCTGCATGATGGATTTCTGCGAGAGCAAGGCGAATGATAGCGCCTGCATCTCTGTTGTTTCGTTTGACAAGGACTATACTCAGCAAGCAGGCTATGGCGCGCAGGTTACTGGAGAAGTTCAGCTGTACAAGGGGAATCTGGAGATTGTTGCTGATAAAGTGATTGTTGAGGCTGTAAAGTGAAAAATGAAAAAATAAGCGTGAAGAACGAGATGAATAAATTATGGATTTGATTGGGGCGATTGTTGGAATTCTGCTCGGAATTTTCAGCAGCCTGATTCCGGGAATCCATTCCAATACCATTGCCGCGCTTCTGCTTCACACCGGGACTGAGACGAATTTTCTCATAGCCGTGATTATTGCAGTGACTGCCGTGCATGTGGTGATTTCATTCGCGCCTGCGCTTTTCCTGGGAATTCCCGAAGCTGAAACAATTGTTTCCGTATTGCCTGGGCATAGGATGGTGCTTGAGGGGAAAGGCAGGAAAGCGCTGCATGCGGTTGCAATTTCCGCGCTCGTGGCCGCTGTTGCCACTGCGCTTCTTTCGCCATTAGTTGCACCTTTTCTCCCAAAAGTGAATGATGCGATCCGCCCGCTTCTTTTGCCGGTAATCTCATTTGCCTCTGTTTTCCTTTTGCTCCATGAGCGCGAGCCAAAGAAAATTTTGATTGCCGCGTTTATTTTTGTTTTATCCGGGGCGCTGGGGATTATTCTTCTGAATTCAAATGTGGTGAACGAGCCGCTTTTGCCCGCATTTTCCGGGGCGTTCGCGCTTTCAGGCATTTTGATTTCATTGAGGAAAAAGGGGGGAAGCGGAAAAATTGGAAACCAGGAGAGCGGGGAGATTGATTTCCGAAATCTGCTGCCTGCGATTCTGCTTGGGGTGATTTTCGGGGCTGCCGCTGATTTGATTCCTGCCATAAGCACGCCTGCGCAAATCGCGGTTTTCGCCTCGCTGCTGATTGCCATGGATTCGCTAAGATTTCTTGCCTTTTCCAGCGCGCTCGCCTCAAGCCACATGGTTTTTTCGCTCACAGCCCTGGCGCAGATCGGGGTTGCGAGAACAGGCTCGGCCATAGCCCTGCGGAGCGCGGCGGATTTTTCGCAGCTGCTCCTTCCGGAAATGATTGGCCTGAGCATTGTGGCAATCGCGATAGGGGCGCTTGGCCTGCTTTTCATTTCAGGGAAAATGGAATCGCTCGCAAGAATTGACGAGAGGAAAATGAACCTGCTTGTGTTCGGCTATTTGATTTTCCTGGCATTTGCCATGGGCGGGCCGCTCGGGCTTTTGGTGCTCGCAACTTCCGCCATGATCGGGCTGATAGGGCCGTTCACCGGGGTGAAAAGAACACATTTTATGGGAGTAATAATAGTACCGACTATTTTGGGGATGGCGGGTTTTTGATTTCTAATTTAATCAGCGTTGCTTCCTGAATCCGCCGAGTGAAAAAATAGATCGCTTTGTTTGCTTTTCAGGTGCAACAACTGAAGGCTGCCCAGGGCCGGTTACTTCCGATGTATCCAGGTGCCGGCGTTCGAACTGATCGGGCATTTGGATGCCTGCCGCTTCAGCGGTTTTTGGCGGTTCTGGCTGCGCAGGGGTTATTTCTTTTGGGGGTATTCGCAATAGCACGGGGGCAGGAGCAGTAGCCGCTGGCTCGGAAACGGTTGCAGTGGCGGTTGGCGATGGATCTGGCGCGAGGATCGGCGGAAACTCCGGCTGGGCGTTCCTTCTATTGCTAAGATTGGCGAGCACTCCGGGAGCAAACTTTGCTGTGAGCGGATTTGGATTTATGGGTGAGAGTTTGACTGCGGGATATTCGGCACTGGAATAGCGGCGTAACCGGCGCGCGGCACGGATGCCTGCCCGCGCCCCTAGGTGCCGCAATATTGGTTTGCTGGTTTGCGGCCGTGTTTTTGGAATAGTTAGGGCGGGATAGCCTGCAAGGGGAGTGGCAGCTGCCGCAGGCTTTGGCACCGGTGAATCGCGGTGTTTCGCTGGGCCGGTGGAGGATAGGTGGTAGGCAAAAAATGTTCCTATAAAGGCAGCCGTAAAAATGCCTGCGGCCAATGCTGCGGGAAAGTGCCTGCTCTTTTCATTTCCGGGAATAAGGCGGTAGGCAAGACTGTAGTCCGCAAGCCGCCGAATCTCAATGGTTGTTTCTGGCTCGATAAATGGAATTGGATTAAGCGGAGTAATGGATCGCGGCCGGAATACTGCGGGATCTGTCTTTGACAGGAGAAGCGCCAACTGCATCTGCGTGGTTGCCCTTAGCCTTTGCAGCTCCGGATTTGTTTCAAAAGCTGAAGGGCCGGGGGATGGAAATTTCTGGTTTAGATATTCCACATACCACGCCAATTGCACTGAAAGCGGAACATCGGACTGGTCCTGGAATGAGGCGGGATCCTTGGTTGACAGGAGATCGGACAATTGCTGCGCGGTTGAGCGCACTCGCGTAAGTTCCATGGGAATTCTGATTGGTTTTTTGGAAGTTGCCTGGGCTTGGGTTGGAAGCAGTTCCACCGGAACAGTAGCCACTTGGTGCGGAATCTGGAATTCAGGCGCGCCTGTTGCAGGGGATTGGATTGCGAAATCCAGCGCGGTTGTTTTAGGCTGCAACAAATCCACTTTATGGGTTTTCACCGCTTGCGGCAAGCCAAAAATCTCTGCGCGCAAAGCGTTCAGTTTCTTGCTTAATTCGGGAGCGCTCAACTCGGTAAGATTGTTTTCTACTATGAAATCGAACAGTTCGCCCTGGTTGATTGAAACTTTTCTTTTGTCCTGGGCGGTGTAGCATTTGTTTCCCTTGCCTTTGACAATAGCGAACTTCCTTTCCTGCGGAGGGGAATTCTTAAGCCCGGGACCGGTGTATCTGAACCAGATCTCCTGGCCCAGGCAATCTCCCCGGGGCTTCCCGTTTTCATCTTCGCCCGCGTAAAAATTGAACTGGGAAATTGAATTCAGAGTCCTTTTGCCTGTGCCGTATTCCGTTACCATTGATTCGAAAGTGTCAATCATTTCCAGCTTTTGCTGTGCGGAGGATGGAAGCACTTGCGCTTCTTGCTCCCCGGCGGGCGCTGCAGGTTTCGGGGCCAGGATTACTGCATTTACTTGGGACCGCACCAATGCGAGCGGCTCCGGAGATGGCAGCCGGGGCAAGAATTCCAACTGCACGGATGCTTGCGGCTTGGCCGCTGCGGTGCAGGAGTCCAATAGGGACCAGACGGCATCCTGAAGATTCGACAGGTTGGACGAGTCTGGGCCGGCAGCGAAATTTCGTGGGAGGACAATGGACTGCTCCCCTTTTTTCGCGTCAATCATAACGATTATCCCCACCTCGGACGCCAGGTGGAAATTGCGGATCGGGATATAGCCGTTCAGGTGAACGACAACACTGTCCCCTTTCTCGGACTGGTGCAGGTGCACCTGCTTGACTTCATCGGACATGGACAGGGTATTTTGCAGGAACACCTCCCATATCGCCTTGTTGCGGATGCTGCGGAGCGCGTTCACTTTTTCGGCTATGGACATTTGCTTGAAATTCGGCACCTGCCCGCTGAATTTGCCAACCAGCGCGAGCCGCTGTTCTTTTGTGAGCCTTGGAATAGCCCGGGCGTCCACTGCCCCGCCATTCACCAGCGCCTGCCTTGCCTCGAGCAGCTCGATTAGAATTTTGGCGTTGGAAATGATCCAAAGAGCCGAGGCTGTGTCTATTTTCAATGCACTGGAAACGACTCCTCGCGCTAACCCGCCCGCCCCGGGGCTGGATGTTATTAGTTCGGAATTACTCACGCACGCACCTGGTAAAAAATTGATTAACTGGCAGAATATTGCAGAAACCCATAAATAAACCTTTCCGTTAACAACACGCGGGGCTCGGGGCGGCTGATGGTTAACGCAAGATTAAAATAGATGGGCAGGCAAGTCCGGTGCTATGAACAAAATCGCAGTGCTGGTAATCCTGGTCCTGCTGGTGGCGGGCGCAGTCTATTTAATCGCATCGCCGAAGGCCGGGCTGAAAAGCGAGGAAGACGCTAAAACTTTCATGACCGAATATCTGAAAGGAAAATTCCCGGATGCGGACGAGGTCGGAGTTTTCAGCATTGAAAAGAAAGGGACGAATTACCAGATTAAGGCGCGGGTTTCCTATGGGTTGACAACCGAATGCCCGAGGAGATACCACTTCCTTACCACCTATCCGGAAACAGGGATTACCAGCGAGGCGTTCGTGCTTCCGCCCAGGGAAACGATAGTCGGGGAGGACTGCAAAATATGCCAGGGAAAACCCCAATGCCTGATTTCCTATGAGGAGGAGGCGATAGTCGCTTCGCACATCATGCCTGGCTCGGAAAGGATCAACCAGTTCATTGCGGCTTACTCCGATGCAAGCGCGAGCGCGAACTTCCGCGATGATTACAACGGGCTCAAGAATGTGTGGCTCGTGAGATGGAACTCAAAGGAAGCGTCTATGCCGGTCACTGCCGTTATTTCCAAGGACTCGGGCCAGATTCTCAGTGTGGAGTAAACCGATATGGCAGCAGAACCGAAAGCGCAGAAAGAGAGGCTAAGGGAAAAAGTGATGGCTGTTTTAAGGGAATGCTATGACCCCGAGCTTCGGCTGAATATTGTTGATTTGGGGCTGATTTACGGGGTGGAAGTGGACAGAAGCACTGTGAAAATCACCATGACGCTGACCAGCCCCGCGTGCCCGCTTTACCCGCAGATGAGGGCCGAGATTGAGCAGAAAGTCATGCAGATTCCGGGCGTGAAGGATATCGAGATTGAGCTTGTTTTTGACCCGCCCTGGAGCATTGACAAGGCGAGCGAGGACGTGCGCGCCCTGATGGGATTGTGAGTTGAAGCGGGGGTCGTAGAACTCAGAAGAACAGCATTTTGATAATCAGAATTCCGACCACTGCGAACAGCAGGTGCCTCAGGGACCGTTCATCGGCCTTTAGCGCAAGGCTTGAGCCGGCAAGCGCGCCGATTGTGCCGCCCAGAACCATGGGGATGAACAGCACAAAATCTATGCTTCCGGAAGTGAGCGGGATTATTGACGCAACGCTTGAACCGAACACGGTCAGCACAAGCTCTGCGAGCGCGGCCTCAAGCGGAGTGTAGCAGAGCAGCAGGATGAAAATCAGGCGCGAGGTCGTGCCCACCCCGCCTCCGACAAATCCCTCGTAAACTCCCAGGACGAAAACAAAGAAGCAGATGATCGCAAGCTTGATTTCGCTCGGGCTCTCGTCCCTTTTGCCTGGCTTGCACGAGGCGCGCCTGGTTTCAAGATAAAGGATGGTGGCCATTGCCAGCAGGAGCAGGGAGCCTATTGCCGGCTTTATTGAATCGGGGGAAAAATGCAGGAGAAGAACTGAACCGGAATAGGCACCGCTGATCCGGAAAACAATGAACAGGGCCATGAGCCGGAAGTTTAATCTCACTTTCTTTTTCAGATAATTCAGCGAGGCTGCGAGCGAGAAGAATATGGTGTAGAACCGGTTGTTTGCAATCGCAGTGTAGATGGGAACGCCGAGGATGATGAGAGACGGAAGGGTGAACACGCTGGAGACGGCCACCATCACATCCACGAACTCTGCAACTAAGCATACGATTAAACCCAGTGAATAGAAAATGAGGTCAGGCATATTCAAACAACACCAAATTAATAACCAGTCATACGCTTCTGAAAATCTGCGAATTTGCATGCCCCTTCACGCTGACGGTAAAACTCTTGTACCAGCCGAAAGATGCACGCTTGCATGGAACTTTTTTGCAGAGCGAATCCAGAACTTCTATCGCTTCCTTTGGCTTTGCCAATTCCGAAGAAAGGTGCGCGAACGGATTTAGGAGAAGATTAGAGTTGCCGGATTTTTCCTTTAGCTCCTTGAGAACTCGCGCGCAATCGTCTGTTTTCTTGGAATCGCCCGGCTCAATCGCGATGAAAGCAACTAGGGCATCAGCGTAACTGCCTGATTGGGAATCAACTTTCTCGGCAACAGGCGTTGGATGGTCTAGCTGGAAAGAAAACGAGTTGCAGTCAAGACACAAGATTTTCATAAATTCATCCTGAAAACAGTTACTTTTCATAGTAATAGTATTCCCCTGCTTCCTTCTGCTCCCGGTCCATTTTCGAATCCAGCTTGTTCACGCGCGGCCTCTTGGTGTCCCGATCCCTGCGCAGGGTGACGTTCATCTGCGCCAGGAAGCTGTTCATTCCCTCGCGCTTTTCCTGGGGCGAGCTGGATTCCCCGTGAACGCTGCTCTTGCCGTCAAAAACAATCAGCCTGCTGGAAACCGAATCAACCAGCACTATGTCATGGTCAATAACGAACGCGCATTTTTCGGAATTTTCAATCACGCTTCGGAGCAGATGCGAAAAGTGCAGCCTTTGCTCCACGTCCAGGAATGCGCTCGGCTCGTCGAACAGATAGACATCGGCATCGCGCGAAAGAGCGAGCGTGATGGCAACGCGCTGAAGTTCCCCTCCGCTCAGATTCTTCACCTGGTTCAGGAGCAGGTCGCGCACGGCCAATCGGTTCATGCATTCGTTGAGAACATTATTGACCAATTTCTCGGAATCAAACAGCTCCTGGACTGTGCCGGAAAAATCAGCCTGAATGTATTGGGGCTTGTAGGAAACCTTGAACTTCTTTTCCGGCTTGTCACTTCCCTTGTCAGGCTCGTCTGCGCCTGCAATCAGCTTCATGAACGAGGTTTTTCCGATGGCATTCCTTCCGACTATGCCGATCACTTCGCCCGCCTTCATTGAACCTGATGAAATTTCAAGCTTGAAATCCTTCCAGGTTTTCTTCATTTCAGGATAGGAATATTTGGTGGCGCCTTTCCTTTCCCCTGCGCCGCTGGATTCGGTCGTGAATTTCAGCTCGTTCTGCCTGAAGCGCACATTCTCATCTTTCAAATAGCCGTCCAGGAATTCGTTGATGCCTGAGCGCACACCCTTGACTGCCGAGACAACTCCGTAAGCCCCGGGGGTGCCGTAGAAAACCTGGACAAAGTCGCTGGAATAATCAAGAACCGCCAGGTCGTGCTCAACCACTATGATTTTTTTCTGTTCGCCCAATTTCTTGAAAGCGCGCGCAACCCTGAGCCTTTGGTCTATGTCTAAATAACTTGAGGGCTCGTCGAAGAAATATACATCCGCGTCCTTCATGTAGGCTGCGGAGATTGCCACGCGCTGGAGCTCGCCTCCGCTTAAATTTTTGATGTCGCGGTCAACCACTTCGCCCAAATCAAAGGATTCGATTACTTCGTCCAGAACTTTTCTCTGGTCGCTTTTCTTCAGGAGGTCTTTCACTTTTCCCTTAACAACTTCAGAAAGCCGGTCAACATTCTGCGGCTTGTAGGAAAGTTTTGCATTTTTCATTTGCGTGAAATAGTTTCTCAAATCCGGAGAATTTTCAAATTTCGAGATGACGAATTCCCAGGTTGCCTTGTTTTTGAAATCGCCCATGTTCGGGATGAAGGCGCCGGAGAGGATTTTGAGAGCTGTTGTTTTCCCAGTGCCGTTTGAGCCAATGAGGCCGACTACGCCCTGGCGCGGGAGCGGGAGATTGTACAAACGGAAAGTGTTCACTCCGTACTGGTGCATCAGTGTGCCGGCTTCGCGCGCGAGGTTGATTATCTTGATGCAGTCAACAGGGCATTTTTTCACGCACAGGCCGCAGGCAGTGCACGGGTCTTCGAGAATCACCGGGAAGGGGTAATTGGGATTGGTTTTTTCGTCTTTCTTTTCAGGCACCACTACGCAGTCGGTGTTCATGCGCTCCACTGGGCAAACGTTGTGGCAGATGTAGCCGCATTTTGTATTCGTGCATTTGTCGCGGTCAATTACCGCTATCCGTAGTTTGGACATAATGGAACTACCTGTAAGAAGAAACATTTATCCCTTTTGACTAATAAAAGGTTTCCCATGAAGGCTATGTTTAACAGGGAAACAAATACCATGAAGGTTACGCCCGAGAATATGGAAGATCTCTGGCACCTTAATAGGGTAATCGAGGCAGGTGACGTGGTGCATGGAAGGAGTTTCCGCAGGTTCAAGCAGGATGAGGGGGATTCGGGAGAAAAAAAGGCGGTGAATATCGAGCTGAATGTGGAAAGAACCGAGTTCTCAAAGCACGGGAATTATCTGCGCGTAACGGGTGTGATCAAATCCGGTACGCCTGAGGAATTTGTGCAGATTGGAAGCTATCACACTTTGGATGTCGAGGAAAACAGGCAATTTCTGCTGGTGAAAAAGGAATGGAAGGAATGGCAGGTCGGATTGCTCAAGCAGGCTGTGACCGAGACCAAAAGGCCGAAAATCGCAGTGATTGTGATGGATGAGGAGTCTGCGCTGTTCGCTTCGCTCCACAGCTATGGGGTGGATTTCCATTTTGACATTGAAAGAAAGGGAAGCAAGCGGGATGAGAATTACGAGGAGAAACGAAAGGGGTATTACGCTGAAGTGATGGAAAAATTGGCTGAGATTAAGGCGCCGAAAATTATTGTTGCCGGCCCTGGATTTGCAAAAGAGAATTTGAAAAAGCTGATTGGCGAGAAGAATCCCGCGCTTGGGAAAAAGATTGCCTATGAAAACTGCTCCAATGCAGAAAAGAGCGGAGTGTATGAGCTGCTGAAAAGCGGGGCAATCGAGAAAGTCGCTGGCGAGGAAAGGATGCAGAAGGAGATTATGCTCATTGAAAAATTAGTGGC
>CABMDC010000017.1 GCA_902384795.1 Candidatus Gugararchaeum adminiculabundum
AATTGGGATGGCACAAGAGGAATGACTGGAACTTGACCGAGGCGGATTATTTCAAAATGGCTGGCGGAAAAACAGGGGCGCTGATTGCGGCAGCTGCCGAAGTTGGTGCGTACCTTGGAAATGCCAATGGAGATGTGCAAAAAGCGATGAAGAGTTTTGGAATGAATGTTGGCATTGCATTTCAAATACAAGATGATGTGCTGAACCTGGTTGGCGAGGAGGAGAAGTACAAGAAGGAGATTGGCGGGGACATTACCGAGGGAAAAAGAACCCTGGCTGTTTTGCACGCAATGGCCAAATTGGGAAAGAATGACGCCCAGGAACTGAAGAGGATTATTGATTCCAAGAGCAGCGACCAGAAGCAGATTCTGAAGGCGATCGAATTGATGAACAGGAGCGGTTCGATTGAGTATGCGAAATCAAAGGCAAAGGAGCTGGTTGTGAAAGCCAAGGAAGAGCTGAAGAAATTGCCCAGGAACGCTTCTGCTGAAAAGCTGAATATGCTGTCTGATTTTCTGATTGAGCGGGAGTATTAGAATTCTTTTTTCATAAATTCAATGAAATCCGCGAGCGAGCGCTTCTGCTTTAAAGTGATTTGGTTCCATTTTTCAATTGCTTTCTTGTAATCTTCCAGTTGTTGCTGGTAGGCTCGCGCATCCTGCAGATACTGTTTTGCTTCCTCCCCTTCTGGGAACCATTTTTCCTTGCATGCGCGGGAAGGGAGCGAAACTAATTCGCCTTTTTCATTTGCACTGAAGGGATAGACGCGGCAGAGGAACGGGCGTGCTGCGTGCACGCTGCACCCTTTTCCATTGAAGAGAATGCATGAATTGTTCATCTGTTTTTGGAGAACCAGGAGTTTTTCTTTGCCATTTAAAATGAAGGCTGGCTCTCCGCGCTCGCGCTCCTTCCGGTCATCAATAACATCCAGGAATAGAACTGCTGAGATGCCTGTTTCTTTTTCCACTCTTGCCGCATCCTGCGGAGTAACGAGAATCAGGTGATTGGTGCAGCATTTGTTGCATCTTTGGCAGGAAGTCATTTTTTCACTTGAGGTGAATGCGTAGCGTGGATTTTTGCCATTTCCTTTTCGCTGATTTTCCGCGAAGCTGCCATGGGGCAGAGCGCGAGGCACATGGTGCACGGTGCCTTGTCCTTTACATTAACTGGAACCTGGGGAATTGAAAGCTTGTTTTGCGTTGTCCAGTCCAGATTGAAGCGCGCCTTTGCCATTTCATTTTCCTTTTCCATGAACCCCTTGCGCTTTTTCACAACATCCGCCGCAGTGGCGGCGATTTTGAATGCTATTACTCCGTCGCGGATTTGCTCCAAATTCGGGAGCGACCAGTGCTCGCTGGGAGTAAGAACGCACAGGAATTCTACGCCGGAAATTGCCGCCTGGGTGGCGCCAATCGCCGCATTGATGTGGTCATAGGGCATGGCGCGGTCAGTGACCAAAGGGCCGAGAACGTAATAGGGCGCATTGTGCTGCACTTTCTTCTGGAGCTTCATGCATTCGTCAATTTTGTCAAAGGGCATGTGGCCCGGGCCTTCGCAGAATACGGGAACTTTCCGTTCCCTGCTTCTTAAAACTAAATCGCCCTGAACTTTCATTTCCAGAAGCATCGCCTCGTCCATGGAATCTGCCAAACAACCGGGGCGCAGGGAATCTCCGATGCTCAGGGCGCAGCCAGTGCCGGACATAATGTCTAGAATTTGATCGAAATTTCTTAGGAGAGGGTTTTCTTTTCCTGTTTCACTCATGTATCGCGCAAGAATGCCTCCTCCGCGTGAAACTATTTTCGTGATGCGCTTTCTTAGGGCGAGCTTGGCTCCCTCTTGCGTGATGGCTGCGTGAATTGTGAGGAAAGATGCGCCGATTTTCACATGGTCTTCAATTGCCTTTAGGAACGGCTCGTCGCTGGTGGCATCTGAGCAGTTGTAAATCGGAACAGTTCCCACTGGCACGCTTGAATAGTCGAGGATTGCCTGCAGGGTTTGGTTGGTGTCCTTGGTTGAAAGATCCATCACCGTGTCGGTTCCGTGCAGTTCGGCCACCCGGACTTTTTGCAGTTCCTGCTCGAGCGGAGAGGCTAAATTCACCCCCAAATTGGTGTTTAGTTTGGTTGAAAGATTGTAGCCAAGCAGGACCGCATGCTCGTTGCCCTTGTGCTTTAGAGGGATTACGCGGCCGCTTGCAATGTCATTTTCCAGTTGCCTGAGATCGGCCCCTTCCCTGGCAGCGAGCTCGGCAAGGCTCAGTTTAACCATAGTTACCATTTTATACTACGCAATAATAAAAGGGTATATCAGGCGATTGGACCGAGGGAAGAGGAAGGCGAAATGATACCATTGGCACTAAAGGGCGGGCTTCAGACACCGTGCGATTCGTGCAACGGAAAATGCTGCAAGCACTATGCCATTACGCTAAGCGCACATGATTTGGCGCGCCTTTCAAAAACCCTGAACATGCACCCCAGGGAATTCACCCGCGCGATTGAGGCGGAGAAGATTAACACCAAGGTATTCCCGGCAGTGATTAACGGGAAATATATGCAGCTGTTCCTGGCGAAAAAGGAAAACGGCTATTGCACTTTCTTTTCCGAGGAAACTCAAAAATGCAGGATTCACGCGCACCGGCCGCTCGCCTGCAGAGCCTACCCATTTACCCGGGAGAAATTCGTGGTTAAGAACAGGAAGAACTCCATCTGCCCTGCGAAATGGCGGGCGAAGCATGTGGAAAGGGGCAAGGTGCTCCATGACCTGGTGAGGCTGGAGGAAGAGCTGAAGATGCACGATGCGGCAGTGATGAGGGTGAATATCCGGACAGGGGGCAAGGCGGATTTGGGCAGATTCCTCGAAGAACTCGTCAGTTCGGTCTAACTTTTTAAAGAGTGAATTATCTTTGCTCGTCGTTCCATAAACCAGTATGCAGCAATCCAGCAGGACTGTTCTCAAACGCGTCTTGAATTTTCTCCAGTTCTCCTTTGCGGCCCGTGGCGCGCACTGTGAACCAGCGCATGGCGAAATAGTCCGCATCAAGCCCTTCTTTTGATAGATCAACCTGGATTTTGGCTGAAGCCCCGGATTTATCAAGTAGGTAACTGCCAAACCGCTCGATATTGTCTCCGTCCCCATAATTGGCGATGAATTTTCCGTAAGAACCTGCGTTTAGCAAGGTTGTAAGCCAGTAATTTGCATCCTCGCCTGGCTCGTCTTTTCTTAGAATTGTGATTATCCTTAGCTGCATCTCAGTGTTACTAATCCACTCGCAGGGAAGAGGCTGCAAAATAATCTTGAATGGATTTTTACTTTCCCAGGATTTTAGCGCAGGGTTTTTTACGTCGCTTAGAAACTCTCCGAGCTTTTCCATGTTTTCCAGGAACATGTTCATAAAATCTGCAAGGCGCCTTGTCTCGAGTGATTCCTCTAATTCAATGTAACCTTTTTTGATTCTGATGCTGAAGCCTACGTTGGATATTATGATGCGGGGATCATCATAGATATTAACCCCTCCGAAAGAGCCGAAGTTTATGTTTGTATTGATTCCTGGCAGAAAAACTAAGCTCGCTTCTCCCGTTGCAGAGAATTCAATGCCTGCCGCTTTTAGGAAATCCAGGGCTATTTTTAGAAGGTCTGGGTCGGCTATTGCAAGGGGCCTTACCCTGTCGCTTGACATTTCCAGGAAGAGTACGTCGGCGTTCGTTGTTCTTAGGAGAGGTGAAAGGCGCTTAGATCCTTCAGCTTCCAGAAAGATTGGAATTATATGTGTTTTTACAGGAGCTTCTGGGCCTAATCCCTCACTTATATCGACTGCTAGATTGTTTGAACCGCTTGCATTCACGTAAGTGAGCCACATTTTTTCTGCGTTGCTCAAACGCTTAGGATTGAGTTTCGCAAGTTTTGCAAGAATGGAGGGATTTTCAGGGGCCGTAATTGCCCCATGCACAGGGACCAGGGCGGTAGTGGAAACAGGAGGAAGTTGCGCTTCTTGAACCCCTGAAAGTTCGGGAGTGTCTTGGGGAAGAGCGAATGATTTTGGGAGATTGAAGGCAGCTGCGAGCCTTAGAAGATTGGAATAACCGCATCCTTTGAATTTTTCGAGTATTTCGAGCGGAACCGCATCAAACTGGCGAGTTTCGACATGGTGGCTGTCCAAAACGAATCTTTTGGTTCCAACAATCCCATGGCTTGACCCCTGGTCCTGAATTTCGCCCATCATGTAGAAGAGAGGAGTGTCGATTATGTTGGTGTTTGAAGCAAAATACATCTCAATTCCCCTGCGGCCGCCGTATTCAACCACTCTTCCGCCCAGGTAAATTGTTCTCCTGCTTCTTTCTACCCCGACCTGGAAACGATTAAGAAGCGCGTTGACTGGGAATTCGCCATTCAGAAAGAGTACTCTTCCGGTTGAAATTGAAGCATCCGCCATTCTATTTAGCACATGGTTCAGAGTAGGGGCATTGCCTTTAGTATCTCCTCGGGGAACTAGTTTTCCGACCATTTGCTTACCCACCTATATTTGGAAGTCTGACCTTATAAGCTTACACACCGGTTAACATAGATTACCATAGCCTTATTAATCGATTTTCCCATAATTTAGGCATATGCCCGGATATGTGGACTTGGAGCGGACTATAGAATCATACCAAGACAGCAGGATAGGCTCGGATGAACTGCTTCAATGCGTTCGTTCCCAACCGGATCCGGCTCCACCTAAAATCCATGAGGATATTGTCAGGGCTTACGCCCTTATCGCGCAAAAAGAGCCTGGAAGGCTCTTGATTGATGAAATGAAGTGGGCGTTCACGTTAATCATATCCTATTTGCGTGTTGCAGAGGAAACATGGGGCTTTGCAAATGAAACGTATTCGATGCTTCCGAATCTGGTTGAGGCTGGAATATGCTGCAATAACGAGTTTGTTAACAATGCGGTTGCAATGTTCCTTTTTGAAATAATGTTTGACGGAGCTGACACGGGTTTCCGCATAACCCGGGGAATAGTTGATGCAGTAAAAACAAAACCAGAAGACTCCGTTGTTGTTTCGATTTGTTCTGCGGCGATATTGGAACATAATGAAAGGTTCGAAACCTGCTTTGAGGTAGAAAACGAATGCAACCTGACCAAATTTTTAGGAGTTGTTTCGGTTTTGGATTCACTGCTAGAGCAAGCGCAAAAATTCGGACTTAAAAGCAGGGAGGTAGAAGCAGCCTCCGGGATAATGTCGGATACCCGCGCCTTGGCAGTGCCTGGAGCTGAAATTAACAATTTCAAGATTCTGGAAGTCATAAAACGCGCGCAATCCGTTCTTCCAGGGTTAAGTAAAGGAGTTTCCAGCGCCAGAAAAAACTACCTCCCTTCAAATTAACTTAAGTGCAGAGTAGTCGAGTTTTTGTCCTGATAGACCCGAAATGATTCAGCTTTTTAAAGGCTAGAGTCCAAAGTATTTGCATGAGTGGGGAGACTGATTTTTCATACGCAAAAGCCGGGGTAAATGTTGCTACCATAAGGCAGATGCAGAAAAAAATAAACAAGTCGATTGCTTCAACTAAAAACGAATTCTCAATGCCTGTTTACGGGCACTATGCCGGAATGTTCAAAGCTGGGAAAAATACGCTGGCTGTTCACTGCGACGGGGTTGGAAGCAAAGTGCTGGTGGCCCAGGAACTTGGGAAGTACGATACGGTTGGGATAGACGCAATTGCCATGAATGTGAATGACATGGTGTGCATTGGCGCCCAGCCGGCTGTCTGCGTTGACTATATTGCGCTGGAAAGGCAGGATGATGTGCTTGTTTCCGAATTGATGAAAGGGCTGATTAAGGGAGCGAAATACTCGAATTGCGCGATTGTTGGCGGCGAAACCGCAATAATGCCTGATGTGATCAAGGGAATTCAAGATAAAACTGGATTTGATTTGGCAGTAACGTGCGTCGGGTTTGTGAAAGGAAGATTAATCACTGGAAAGGACTTGAGAAAAGGCGATGTGCTGGTTGGGCTTGAGGCGAGCGGGATTCATTCCAATGGCTATACGCTTGCTAGGAGATTGTTGCCTGCTGATGAGTGGGGAGAAAAAATGTTAACTCCGACTCGAATTTATGTGAAGCAGGTACTGGAAATGATTGGCAAGACCAATGTTCATGGAATTGCGCACATTACTGGCGGCGCGTTTTCGAAATTGACGCGCATTGGAAGGCAGGCGCGCGTTGGCTTTGTTTTGGATTCCATGCCCAGGGCGCCTGAGATTTTCCAGGAAATGGGCAGAAAAGTGAATGATGAGCGGGAGATGTATCGCACTTTCAACATGGGAGTTGGCATGGTTATCGCGGTTGACAAGAATGAGGCTGAGACTATTATTGGAATTGCGCGCAAGAATGGGACAAGGGCGAGCGTAATCGGGGAAGTTGTGCCCAAGCAGGGAGTAATTCTGGAAAAGCAGGGGAAGAAAATCAGGTTGACTTGAGTTAGTTGGATTAACTAGATTTAGAGCGTGACTTTTCTCTTTTTCTTGAATTCTTTTATTTTGTCAGCTACTTCGCTTAATTTGATTCTCTCCTGTTTTCCGTCGTTCCTGAAGCGGATTGTGCAGTCGCCTTTTTGCAAAGAGTCGTAGTCAATTGTTAGCGCATAGGGGACTCCGATTTCATCCGCCCGTGCGTACCTCTTGCCAATGCTGCCTGTTTCTGAGTAGAATGCTTCGATTCCCTGCTCTAGGAGTTGTTGGTAAAGCTCCTCTGCTTTTTCAGACAAACCGTCTTTTTTCATTAATGGAAAGATTGCGCAGTCATAGGGAGCGATAACTGGAGAAAAATCAAACCAGGCCCAGTCTCTTCCTTCAATGTCCCCTTTGCCGCCGTTTCTGTAGGCTGTTTCAAGAATGCACCAAAGAAGCCTGTCAACTCCGAATGATGGCTCGACTACGTATGGGAGAATTTTTGCTTTCCTTTCTTCTATGAAAACTGACAAATCTTGCTTGCTCATTTCAGAGTGAGATTTCAAATCAAAATCTGTTCTGTAGGCTATGCCAATGGTTTCAATCTTTCCGTAGCTTGTGACAAATTCCAAATCAAAGTTGCCTCCGGAATAGTGGGGAGTTTCATTCTGCCTCAAATGCCTGAACCAGAATTTTTCCTGTGGAAGCCCAAGATGTAAATAGAACTGAGTGGCGCGCGCAATGAAGTATGCCTGGATTTCGTTTGGAATCGTCTTGTCCTTTACGAAATCTTCGGCTGTTTTTTCTGTGATTTTTCCGCTTCCTTTTTCCCCTTTCTCCTGCTCAGCCCTTGTATAAATCCTGATTTTCTGTTTTGCGATTGAAGCGAAATTCTCCATTTTTGGAGCTGTTGGGTCAAAGAAGTACTCTAGTTCCATTTGCGTGAATTCGCGTAATCGCACTAATCCTTGGCGAGGGGAGATTTCATTCCTAAAGGATTTGCCGATTTGCGCAATTCCGATTGGCAATTTTGAACCGTAGTTGCGGAAGATGCGCGGGAAATCCAGGAAAATTCCCTGCGCTGTTTCCGGCCGGTTGTATCCCGCATTGTCTGCAACAGGGCCGATGTTGGTTTTGAACATGAGATTGAATGCCGCAACCTGTTCGAGCTTGCCTTTGCAGTTTGGGCAGGCGACTTTTTCATGGACTAACTGCTGGGCGAGATCGTCTGGCGGGAGCCCATCGTAATTTTTGCCTGTTTTTTCTTCAAGCAGCTTGTCTGCGCGGAATTTTCCCTTGCATTTTACGCAGGTGACAATCGGGTCTGTGAAGTGCGAAACATGGCCGGATGCCTTGAGCACTATTTCCGGCAGAATTAGTGAGGTTTCAATCTCGTGGAACCCGTCGCGCTGGATGATGAATTTTCTCCATTCGTGCTGAATCTTCCTTTTGATGGCAGCGCCGACCGGGCCATAGTCGTAAAACCCGCCCGTGGTGCCGTAGATTTCATTGGAAGGGATGAGAATGTTCCTTTTGAGGACTATTTCCAGGATTTCGTTTCTTTCCTCTGAATTGCCTGCCATAGGAGGGCATTTGGGCGCTTAAAATTATTAATGGTTGATGAATGCCTGGACGAAAGGCTTAAATACATTAAAACCCATAATAAATAACATAAGCTAAAAATCATCAGTTTGTTTAAAAAGTATTTCATACAGAAGATAAAATGGTAGAGAAATTTAGTGGTGGGGTAGAATGAATATTGAGTTGAAACAGGGACCTAGACCTAGTGCTAGCAAACCCAAGGGCGCGTATTTTGAAAAAATCGCCTCGCAGGTCCAGAACACGCTGAACATGGTTGAAGCGATTGTTTCGGATTTTGCCGAAAGGGATGCTGGCCGCGGGAATTACGGGACCAACAGGATTTTGGCGAGCGTTAGCAGGATGGTATCGTTTACTTACGAGAAGCTGGATGAGCCAGGAAGCGAGCATGCGCGGAAAACCGTGGCGAGCAGCCTGCACAGGATGCTGAAGGAAGTGTTTGCGCTTGTGGAAGAGAAAAAAGGCGAAAGCAACGAGGACCTGCGGAACAATGCCGCTGCCCTGGAAATGCTGGCGCAAATGCTGGGGAATCTGGCCTCAAAGCTTGAAAAGGAAGAGCCGCAGGGGCCTGACCAGGACAATGGGTTCCGGAAACACATGCTTGAAACAGTCAGGAGAATCAGGAGCGAGCCGAGCTATGCCGCAAGGCTGAGGCATGACCTGTTTGACCTGTGCGCCAATATCCACACTGCCACCAGCCTGGTTTCTGTGGAAGGGGATGCCCTGGGGGAGAAAATGAGAACAGGGCTTCTTGCGGAATACGAAACGCTTCATGGTGCGGTAAAAACAGGCTTGAATGAAAAGAGCAGCGACGACGACCTGCTTAGGCTTGCTGGCATGCTTTTGGAGTACAAGAGGAAATATCTGGAATTCGCGAAAGCATGTGAATCCCCTGGGAAGAGGGGGAAGGCGGTATTGCGCGCTGAAAGGCTGGATCTGTACATAGCTGAGCTCAAGGGCGAAAGGGACAGGGAACACGTGCCCATTGACTTGACAGTGAAGCTGACCGAGCTTATCAGGATGAGGGACGGGAAAGTCTGGCTTGTGAATCGTTTGGAACAGGGGCTTTGGGTCAGTGTGAGCGAGTTTGGGCTGAACAGGACTTTGGATAACTTGATTTCAAACGCATTGGAAGCAGCGCGAAAAACCGGGGCTGAAACAGCGATGGTTGTGCTTTCGCGCGAAGGGGATTATGCGGTCGTAAAGGTGAAGAATGTTGCAATTCTAGATGAGGAAGCCAGGGAACTGATAAATTCGGGCAGAATATTTGAAAAAGGGGTTTCAACCAGTGAGGGAAAGGGGCATGGCTATGGATTGCTGACTGCCAGGGTGTTTGCGCAGAAGAACGACGCCAGGGTTCGCTCAGGAGTATTGGACGGGGATATTGTGGAGATTGAAGTGAGGATTCCTGTTTGCGAGCCGCCAGCCGCCTAGGGCTAGCGGTTCGTTTTAAAAGGATTAGAGTGCTAACTATGACCATGGCTTTTAGGGATAACTCCAAAGGTAGCTTTAGGGATAAGCGCAGCGGAATGATGCGCAGGACCAGGGACAGGCTCAGGCTCGCCTATTCGAACGAGGATAAGCTGGTTGGCCAGGTAGTGAATGCAATCGAGGATTCCGATAGGACCGTGAACCTGTTTTCCGAGAGGCTACGCGAGTGGTATGCTGTTTATGACCCGGAGCTCAAGAACGCGGACAATGTGAAGTATGCGAAAGCCGTTCTTGAGGCAAAGGAAAGGGAAGAGGGAACCGTTGGCGGAAAAGTCAAGCTCGAGGACGTGGAAGTGATGAGAACGCTTGCACGCGAGATTGTTTCGCTTTCTGAATTGCGCTCAAGCCTTGAGGCCTACCAGAAGCAATTGGCTGAAAGGATTTGCCCGAATGTTTGCCAATTGACCGAGGCGGCCGTGGCTGCCAAATTGATTGCCAATGCTGGTTCCATGCAGAGGCTGGCGACATTGCCTGCCAGCACCATTCAGGTGCTTGGGGCTGAGAAGGCGCTGTTCAAGCATTTGAAATCAGGCTCGCCTCCTCCGAAGCACGGGATTATTTTCCAGCATGCGTACATCTCCACTGCGCCCAAGAAGCAAAGGGGAAGGATTGCGCGCGCGCTGGCTACGAAGATTGCAATTGCTACTAAAGCGGACTTTTTCACCAAGAATAACATTGCGCCAAAATTGCGCGATGATTTTGAAAAGCGCGTAAGGCAGATTAGGGAAAAAGGATGAACAAGATTCTTGCATTCGCAGACACGCATGCAGACGAGCTATTTCTGGATAGACTGAGGCAAAGGGTAGCGAAGCACAAATATGATTTCTTTTTGGTGGACGGGGATTTGACTGCGCGCGGGCCGGTTTCCTATGCACTGGAGATGATTGAGATTCTCGGAGCTGAGAAAACTTTTGTTGTGCATGGGAACATGGATGACAAGAAAGTGATTGATGCCATTGAAAATGTGAGCGTGCATGCACGCAAAAAACAATTGGGAAAACTGGGCTATGAGATTGCCGGGTTTGGTGGAAGCAATCCCACTCCGTTTGGAACTCCGAGCGAGTATGTGGAGGAAGGAATTGCTTCAGCGCTTGAGGGGCTGAATATTACTCCGAAAACTATTTTGATGACGCACGCGCCGCCCTATGGCTATTTTGACGAGGTGCGCGAGAATTTGCATGTGGGAAGCAAAGCGATTCTGAAAATTATTGAGGAGAAGATGCCGATTCTGAATGTGTGCGCGCACATCCATGAAACTGAAGGTATTGAGAAATTAGGTCATACTACTATTGTGAAATTGCCGCACGGGGAGAAATATAGGGCTACGGATATTGCGCTGGAATTTCCGGCTAAAGTGAAAGTGGGAATGGTGAAACTTTAGTCTTGACTATTTCCGCATTTCGGGCAAAACTTTGCATGGGGTTTTATCGCCGCTCCACAGTGAATGCAGTGTTTGTAGTCTCGCTCTTCTTTTACTTCTTCCTTCGGCTTTTCAATCGGTTTTTCCTCTGATTTTTCTTTTTTAGGCTGCTTTTGGATATGGCGTAAAAGCAAAATGCCCCCTATAGCGACCATCCCGATAAGGATTATGATGCCTGTCCCCGCATAGATATAAAACTGGCTTCCATCCACTCGTTTCCCTTCGCTTATGGCAGCATTCTTCGCACTTGAGGCCATAGTCAGTGCCTTGTCTGGATTTGAATAAGCAAGGCTTTGCGCAGTCAATAAATCTGCCTTTACTTTGCTCAAATCAGGGCTGGCAATCAGGGTGCTCTTGGTAGAAGTTTCATTCACAGTGTTTTCTGCATCTGCGATAGCTCCCAATGCTTGGTCAATCTTGGTTTTCTTTTCGTTTAGAGAGTTTTGGATGTTAGCGAGCTCGTTTTTGGCCTGGATGATGTAATCATCTGTGCAGTTGTAGTCTAATTTTGACAAACAATTTTCTGTTGCAGTGTTCAAATCTAAGGTTACGGGTGTCGTCGTCAGTTCTTGCTTGTATTGGTTTGCCAGATTGGATACACTGGTCAAGTCATCGTTGACTTTCAGAATTTTACTAATTTCATCTTTTGTTTTCCCAACTTCTGTGCTATAGTTTTGGTAAGATGTCAGAGCATTGGCGAAATCTTTTTTTTGGATATAGTTTTCTGTAGTAGAAGCCATTGTTTTAAGGGCAGCCGAGCTGAAGCGAAGATTGAGATTATTGACTAAAGTCTCTTGTGCCGAAAGAATGGAATTGGTATTGTTGAGTGATTGCTCCAATCTGGAAGTAACCAGTGGTTCCAAAGTATCTGCGCCACTTGTTGCCTTACTCTTGGCAAGCAGAGCATTTGATGAAGCGCCGGAATAGTCTCCAGAACCACAGGAAGAATTCGCCAGTGTATAGTAATCCTCGGAGGCAGAAATCAAAGTAGAGGCATCTGGAGAGTTGACGTTTATCTGTCCAGAGACAATCAGCAATGTTCTGGCGCGATTCAAGGCTTGAGTAGCATTGTTAACATCAGATACGGCGGCTCCAGCTTTTGCCGTTGCATCATTAATCAAATCGAGAGCTTTCTGCCCATGGCTCCTGGCCTGGTTGATTAGGTCATTCGCTGAATTTGCCAAAATTTGAGCATTTTGATAGTCACCTTGTGAAAAAGCTCCTCTAGCGTCATTCTCCAATTTCGACTGTGCAGTATCCATAGTTTCAACTGCAGTTTTAAACTCGGACAATGCTTCAGTTGTTGATATACATTGCATATTCATTGTGTTAGTATAAGCAGTAGCTACTACGCTGCCTGTACCTTCAGAACCTTCACCAATAAGAAAAGTTTCAGTGCTATTGTAATTATCCTCGGCTTGGGCGATACTACGTTGAGCAGTTTGTTTAGCTTGTTCTAATGCAGCGGCTTGTTGTGCTGCATTTGAAATGCAGCTTTCGGCAGCAGATTTTGCTGCGTTGAATGAACTTTTGGCAGACGAAGCTGCATTTTGAGCAGCATTGGCATCCGAGATGGCGCTTTGATAGCTTCCAGAACTATAATACGAATCTGCACTTGATTTTTTTGAAGTTGCAGTGCTCAGGTCAGTTTGACCTTGTGTCCAAGAAGATTGTGCCTGTGTGCAGGTTGAACCCGCTTGAGTAACCTCTGAAGAAGCTGCAGAGTTTGCATTCTGTGCCTGGCTTATCGCTGAAGCAGCGCTCGAAATAGCATTTTGGGCATTCTGTTGGTTTGATGTCGCACCAGAAATTGTAAAAGAACAAGTAGCTACGGATGTTCGCAATTGCGACTCAAAACTGCATCCATTCCACGCGCATGCTTCGTTATAACCGGATATTGTTATTGAATAAGAGTATTGACCTGCCGGAGTGTTTGGGTCGATACTTAATGATGAGAACGAAGTTGTTGTGGAGGTGGATACTGCTCCAGAGTTTCTGCTAAAACATCCGCTATCTCCTGAGTAACAGACGATTGTGTTCAGAGTTCGTGAAGTAGGAGACGAGGTCGCAACATACGAGGGCACGTTTATAGAAACTGATGTAAATTGTACGCCGCCGCCCTGAGCGGTGTTTGAATTAGAGAATGTGGCCCCTAAATTTATGGTTCCACCTGGCGCAAAGGAACCGCTGCCGACACAGGCAGCAGTTAAATCTCCCCAACCAGCAGATACACTCGATACGAAAATAGTCAAAACTAAGGCGACTAACAAAAGACGATTCACACAGACCACCCTCCACGCTTCATTGGTATCATATACGCATGATACACTTATATGCATTAATAAGAAGGGATAAAAATATTACGTAGCATGCCTACGCATGAAACACTTAACCTCAGCACGAAGAAAGTCGTGAAATGGGGGCCGGGATTGGTCGTATTCATCAACAAAGAAGCCAAAATGCTGGGTTGGGATGAGAAAACTAAGATAACCGTAGAATTGGCAAAGGACAAGAAAGGAGAAGCTATTGTTGTAAGGAAAATCTAGTTTTGAAAAAAGTGAAAAAAAGAAGAAGAAAACGAGCGAGTGAACTTGTTTCGCGAGTCTCGTTTTCGAGGTTAACCCTGTTTCGCTCTGGATGTTGAACGCGTAGAGCGGCTCTAGTCGTACAGTGTGCGCTCTACAGAAGAAAAGAAAAATGAAAGTAGTTCTTGTTTTTAACGAGTTATCCGCCTAAAAAGGAAGTGTCCATTGCCTCTTCCTGGGGCGCGAATCTCGGTGCCATGCCAGCTGGTCCGCCCGGGGTTGCGACCGGCTTGCCGGCTGCTGCAACCACAACAACGTCCTCAACTGAGCGGACACTCTTGAACAGAACACTCTTGTCCTTAAGGATCCTCTTGGCCTCTTCCCTTGAAGTGGAGGTCAATGGCTCCATTGTTATCCTGACAACCTCGCCTTTTTCAAGGTCGATTATCAGGTCGTTTACGCGGCCAAGGAACTTTCCGTTATCCGTGTAAATGTCCATTCCATACATTTTTGATAGTCTTACGCTCATCACATCACCTTCTATAGTCTATAGCGTTTAAGCTTGCGAATCGATTTTGTCTGGGGCTTTTTATAAAGCTTTCCACAGAATTGGGGGTTTCGGCGACTTTTTAGGCGTTAGCAGCAGCACAAGCAACTGCGGCGCGCCTCTCGGGAGGCGCGGGCAGCTTTCCGAAAGCTGCCCTGGAGCCGCGCTGTGCTGCTGCGAGTCGAGGTTTTGAGTGTGGGGGCAGGAGAAAGAGTTATATACTCAAATCGGCATAAATTATAACAACAAATGTTATTGATTGCTAATAGACTGAGGCACGATTATGTCGAATCGGTATGAACGGATCAAAAACAGGGTAGTAACGGTGGATGATCCGAGGCCTGCGCAGAGACGGGTCAGTATTGCCCTCATGGCAGCGGTTGTCTTTTTTGGCGGCCGCTATGCATGGATGAATCCTAAAATACACGGGGAAACCCTTGCTGTTAAAAATGCATTTTTCCACGAGCTGAAGGATGATTGGAAGGAATTGAGGAATGACCTGAATTGGAAACAATTGGAGAAGGATTTGAATTGGAAGCAGTTTAAGAATGATTTGGGCATTACAAACGAAAAACAAACAGGCGGAGCTGCGGCTTCTGCCAGCACTTCAGAAGAGCGGATAAATGATGCGAGAACGCTTGACCAGAAGGCAGCGGTTTTGGGCGATGACCCGCTCCTGAAATACATAAGGGAGATGAAGGGGGCAAAAGCCGCGATTGACCAGCTGGCTTCGCAGATTAAGGGAATGATGAATGAATCAAGGCCTGTTCTTGAGATTATTCCAAAAATAAGAGCCATTGAGGCAAAGGCAGCGGCATTGGAAAATGCCAACGAGGGCATGGAAAGGGAGGCAAGGGCTGCGCTTGCCAGGAAAGGGCTGGATGAGGGGCTCAGCTCGGCGTTCTGCCTGGACATGTACGATTATTTGGAAATCCCCAGGAATACGGTCAGCCAGATTGCCGGAAACTGGGGAGATTATTTAGGGCAAAAACTCGGCCAGGGCAACCTGTTCGCAGTGCTCAAGTTCATAATGAACGGAAATGCTGATGGAAAGAAGGCGGTTGCCGCTTACAGGAACGGAATGGGAATGCTGTACGGGAATATTTCACGGCTGGGCAAAATGAGATTTGGAATTAATAATTATGACGCGCGCACCAGGTTAGGGGAAAAAATTATGAAAGAATTCGACCGGGTGTATGAAAGCCAGGAAAAATTGAAAGAAAAAGTCGGGCACGCTAATGCTGATAATAATCTTAAGGAGCGCGTTAATGACCTGATTGATGAAAAAACGCGAAAAGCCCAGGATGCCTTTTCCAGGGTCCTGAGCCGCTAGGCGGAATTGAAGCAGTTGGCAGTGGTTTAATTATTTGCCATGTGAATTCTGTCCATGGAGCTCACAATTGTCCCCGTGGCACACCTGTCGTCCAAGAGCGTGGAATTGGTGCGCGAGACCATTCTTGCTGTTCGACCTGATTTCATAGCCATTGAATTGGACCGGAGCAGGCTGGAAGCGCTGATGACCGGCAAAAGGCCACGGATGAGGGATTCTCTCCGCTCGCCGTTCTTCTTCATGCTCTACCTGCTCCAGCAGGCGCTGGGAAGGGTGTTTGCCATCAAGCCAGGAAGCGAGCAATTGGAAGCGGTGAAGCTGGCGCGCGAGCACAAAATCACGCTGGTGCTAATTGATATTACGGGGCAGCAGATTGCAATGGGATTCAAGAGAATTCCTTTCAAGGAAAAACTCGGGCTCTTCCTGGAGGCGCCGAAATCGCTTTTCAGGCCAAAGAAGAAATTTGACATGGACAAAATAACGAGCGAGGAATTCCTTGAGAAGTTCATGGCCGAGTTCAAGGAGAAGTTCCCGGTTACCTATGACACGATTGTAACCCAGAGGAACGAGCACATGGCGCGGGCGCTCATGCAGCTTGATTTAAATAATCCGGGAAAAAAAGTCGTAGCAGTGCTCGGGGCAGGCCATGTGGCTGGCATAAGGTCAATACTCGAGCATGTGGAGCCGTTGCAGGGGAATGTTTCCATAAAAGTGAATGTTGTTCATACCTGAAGATGAATTCTATGGTTAAGGAATTGTTCGTGCGCGCAAAAACCTACAAAATGTTCCTGCTTCTAAAGGATGGAAGCAGGCAGTGGTTTGGCTCGAATTTGGCAAGGGAAAGCGGCTTGACCTATGTTTATGTCACCCAGGTGCTCACGAAATTGGGGAACGCCGGGTTGGTCAGGTTTGAGTCGAGCGGAAGAACCAAGTATGTGAGATTGACTGAAAGCGGGGCGAGCCTGGCTTCGTCCCTGGAGCCGGTGCAAAAGGCGCTGGATAATTTGGAAACGCAGCTCGCAGCAGGGGCTGAACTGGAAAAGAAAAAAGCTGCTGAAGAGGAGAAGGAAAAAACTAAAAATTAATTGACTAGGAGCGCGTGAGATTGTTCCTGCTCAATTCTTTCCCAGAGCCGTTGGAAGCAAGGATTTCGCCTTCGTCAAAAACTAATTCGCCGCGCAGGAAGACTTTTTTCACCCTGCCTTTCACGCTCCAGCCCTCGTAGGGGGTCCATTTGCATTTGCTCTTGGATTCGTCTGCCGTGATTTTCCATTCCTCGCGCAAATCGATTACAGTGAAATCAGCGTGCTTGCCAAAAGTTAAATCGCCCTTTTCGCGCAGGCCGAAAAGCTTGGAAGGATTTAGCGAAGTGAGCGAAACCACCTGTTCCAGGGTGAGATTCTTTTTGTTCACTTCATTCAACAGAAGCGGAAGCTGGTGCTCAACCCCTGGGAATCCTGCTGCGCCCTCTTGTTTTTCCTTTGGAAGGTGCGGAGCATGGTCGCTGGCAATGCAGTCTATTTTTCCTGACTGGAGCGATTTCCAGAGGGCGAGCCGGTCTGGTTCGCTGCGCAGGGCGGGATTCACTGCATCCATTCCCTTTAGCTCTTTTTCGTTTTTGGATGAGAGGAAAAGGTAATGCGGAGCGGTTTCACACGAGCAGTTTTTGGAAGCGCGGACTATGTCGGCTTCTTCGCTTGTGGAAATGTGGGAGATGTGCGCACGGGTGCCGAGTTTGGTGGCGATTTCGCACACTTTTCTTGCGCCGGTTATGCCTGCCTCTTTTGGCCTTTTCTGGGAATGCGTCTTCTTTCCCTCGTTTTTCTTGAGAATGTCAAAGTCCTCGGCATGCACGCAGGCGATTGTTTCTTCTGAAAGCGCTGAAAGCACTTTCTGGAATTTCTTATAATCATTAATGCCTAGCTCTCCTGTGCTGTGCGCTAAATAGAGCTTCACTGAAGGCGGGGAAACTTTTTTCACTTCAGCCATGTTGTCTGCTGTTGCGCCGAAATGGAATGAATAGTCGCAAACTGATTTGTGGGCAGCGATGGCGCGCTTTTCGCGCAGGGCTTCAAAGGTGATTGTTGGAATCGGATTGTTGGGCATGTCAATTATGGAGGTGTAGCCGCCTGCGAGCGCTGCGCTGGAACCTGTGGTGAAGTCTTCCTTTTGGGTGGCGCCAGGGTCGCGGAAGTGCACGTGCACATCAATCGCCCCGGGGATTATGATGGCGCCCTTGAGGTCATAGGTGGAATCAGAATCGGTTTCGCGCGTCTTTTGGGTGATGAACCCGTTTTCGCACTCTAATTTAGTGAGTGAGGAGAGCCCTTTGCTAGTGAAAATTCTGCAGTTTTTTATTATCAGATGAGACACCTTCCAAATAATTGCTATTTCTTTTGTGGCGAGCCAAACTCTTTAACCCCAAGGGCTTCGTCCCCTGTGAAAACAGGGCCTTCGCAGCAGCATAATTTTCCGTCAACTGAGCAGGAGCCGCATAGCCCTATGCCGCACTTCATAATCCGTTCCAGGGAAACTTGGCAGGGGATTTTGTTTTGCTTGCAAATTTCTGCGACTTTTTTCATCATTAGTTCAGGGCCGCAAGCGTAAACAGCGTCTGGAGTGGAGGAGTTGTCTGCGAGCAAATTTGTGAGCGCATCGGTGGTGAAGCCTTTCTGCCCCTCACTTCCATCGTCTGTTGTGATTATTGTTTCACAAATCTTTTTGTCTGGAGAAGCCATGAGTTCGCCCTTTGTTTTGGCGCCCATTATTAATTTCACGCTGATTTTCTTTTTTGCAGCTGCGGACGCGAGAAAGCGGAGAGGCGCTACTCCGTAGCCTCCTCCTACCAAAACTATGCGTTTGTAGCTAGATTGGAAGGTGAATGGCTTGCCCAGAGGGCCTCTGAAGAAAATCCTGTCTCCAACTTTTTTGGAGTGGATTGATGCGCTCACTTTGCCAACGTTTGCAATGGAAAGGGTGAGAGGATTGGCACCTGCGATGCTCATGGGCCTTTCGCCGGATTCGGGAATCCAGAGCATCAGGAATTGCCCCGGCTCTGTCTTCAGGTCGCAGTCAAGAATGAAAGTTTTGACGCGCGGATTCTCCTCTGATATTTTGGAAATTTTGGCGTGCTGGTAAAACATGTTCCCACTCTACTCCTGAAAACGCAAATCAGAAATTTTTGAGCATCCGTTTTCCTTCATCACTTTTTCCAATTCTTCGGCGATTAGTTTGAAGGAATTTCTCCGGTAGTAGAATGCGCTGCCTACCCCTACTGCGCTGGCGCCTGCAACCAGCATTTCCGCTGCATCAGAGCCGGTGATTATGCCGCCAGTCCCTATGATTGGAATTTTCACTGCGCGGGAAATTTCATAGACGCATCTTAGGGAAATTGGCTTGAGCGCAGGTCCGCTCATGCCCCCAACCTTGTTGGTGAGGATTGGCCTGCGGGCAATTGGGTCGATTGCCATTCCTGGCATTGTATTAATGGCGGTGATGCAGTCTGCGCCAGCATCTTCCGCAGCTTTTGCCAGGAGCGAGAGGGAAGGGACATTGGGCGCGAGTTTCACTGAAATGGGAATTTTTGTCGCATTTTTCATGGCGCGAGTAACTGCTGAAACCGATTCCGGCTTGTCTGAGAAAAACGTCTTGTTCATGGTGTTTGGGCAGGAGATGTCTGCTTCAATTAGTGCGGGCTTTGCCTCTGCAACTATTTGCGCCGCCTCTGCGAATTCCTCTGCTGATTCTCCGAAAACCGAGGCAATGACTGGAACTCCGAGCTTGGCGCATTCTTTCACTGCGAGCGCGAGCTCATCGCGCATTTTTTCAGCGCCCGGGTTTGGAAGTCCCATGGCATTCAAAATGTAATGTTCGTTGGAAATCAGAACTGGGGGATCGTGACCTTTTCTTCCCTTCACATTGCAGCTCTTGCTTGTGACAGCGCCTGCGCCGTCCTTTGCACCGCGGATGAGCGAGGCTGCGTTGCTGTCGTTTATGCCCGATGCGAGAATGAGCGGATTCTTCAGTTTCAGCAGCTTTCCGAGATTTGTTTCAAGAGAGGGCATTGGCATCAACTACGTTTCGAAGGCTGTATTTTTCTATTCTTCGCTTCCTCTGGATGGCCGCCCAGCTGTAGGCTGCGAGGAACCCTGCGCCCAGCCCTACCACCAGGAGCGGGTTGAAAACGAACACCGGGAATTTGAGAACAAGCACGCCTATGCCGTCAAGGATTGCGGACACGTTGAAAACTATGTGCAGCGCTATGGCAAGAAAAACCCCGGGGATTATGCCGAGCTGGGAGTGGTTGCTGAACTTGGGCAGGCTCTTCATGTAGCCGATCACCCCTCCGGTCGCGGATGTGAAAACTCCGTGCGCAAGGCAGTTGAAGAACGAGCGGTAGAGCATGAGCGAGAACCAGGCAAGGATTCCGAGCTTGAACGGGTCTGCGCGCGAGGCGAAGTAGAACCAGTTCTCAACCAGGGAAAACCCAAGGCCGACTGCGAACCCGTAGAGAAGCCCGCTGGTGGTGTCCTTGAATTCATGGTGGCCTGCCAAAATTGCCACTCCGATTCCCTTTGCAATCTCCTCTATTATTGGCGCCATGAGCGCGGTGCTCACGAAAAGGAAAGTGACGTCATTGGAAGCGCTGGGAGTTGACTTCAGGTACTGGGTTAGGAGCGTGCTTCCGAAACTGTTGAGCAGGAAGGCGAGGAATGCCGCGAAAAGCCCCCAGCAGAACATGGCGACCGGGAAGCGGAGCGGGCCGCGCTCGTAAAGATCGACAAGCCAGTCAATTATCAGATAGACCAGTGGCATGCAAATTGCGCCGGCTGCCGCGACCATGAGCACGCTCCAGCCGGTTTCATTGCCCAGAACGGTGATGTCATAGTCGTAAATCACAGTGCCCAGGACCAGGGCTGCGATGATTTCAAAAATCCAAAAAACAGGGTTGACCAGAAGGTCTGCGATTTTCTCGCTGCCCGGCCTGCCTCTTAGTTTTGGAAAGAAAAGCGACTGGGCGGTGTATTCGCGGAAAATTATCCCTTCGCTGTGGCGCAGATGGGCGAGGTCGCCTACAACGAACAATAAGATTCCCAGAAGGACTGCGATGATAGGAACCGCGATTGCGTAAGTCCTATTCAGGAGCTTTTTCACATTTAGCTCATAGGCCGACCAGTCCTCCTGCACATAGAACGAGGAGCCGGAATAGCCGCTGTTTCCTGTGCCAATGATTGCGTATTTGGAAGCATGGCTTGCGTCACCTGCGTAGTTCATGGGGATTTCAACTGAAAAGGAGGAGGTTGCGCCCGGCGACAGCTTGCCCACTGCCTGGATTATGAGCCAGCCGTCGCTCTGTTTTTTTGCAAGGAATATTTCCGCTTCCGCGCTGGATGGGTTGGTTATTCTCATCTCAAACGGCAGGGTGATTCCGGAGCTTTCAGAGCTCACGTTTTGCGGGATGTTGCTGGTAACCTTGAGAGTGCCTTCCTGAAAAACATTCAGCGGAAGCTTTGACTGCCCTGTGCCAGTGCCGGAATCCTGGGCAAAAAGAAAAAGGCCCGAGAAAACCGCAAGCAGGAAAAAGAATAGGATTGGCATTGCAAGCTTGCGCATGAATATCACAAAACCCTAGATTATGTTCGGAATCGGCAGGTAGAGCGGGATGTTTCTCATTACCCATTTGTAAATTTTGTAATACAGCTTGTTGTTCTTCTTGATGACATCCAGCAGCTGCTTGAACTGCTCCTTTTCAGCAGGCCCGAGCTTGCTTTCGCTTATTTTCACGTGCTCTTTTCCGTCGATTATTGAGCGCTCCTCGATATTGCCGATTTGCTTGTTTGCCTGCGCGTACCAGGGGGGCAGGGTGGATTTTTTCTTCTTCAGCGAGACGATGAAATCGCGCGTGACCACCGGGCGCTCGTGCCCTGTTTTGAATGCCTCGCGCCAGGGAATGGATGCAGCCTCGTCTACAATCGCCTTCAGATCTGCCGAGGAGAAGCCAATGGTGCAGCGGGCGATTCTCCGGAAATCGATTCTTCCGGTCGGCCGCTTCTTGCAGTTGAGTTTCAGGATTGCTACGCGGGATCTGAAATCAGGCTCTGGAACGAAAAGGGATTTGCCGAACCTTCCGGAACGCCTGAGGGCAGGGTCCACGTCCCAGGGAGCGTTGGTTGCGCCGATCACGAGAACGTTTTCGTTCTTTGCTTCGACTCCGTCCATTTCATACAGGAGCGCGTTGACTGCCATTTTCAGATATTGCGCAGAGCCGCCCATGTCCTCCCTTCTTCCTCCCAGGGCTTCCATTTCATCAAAGAATAAAATGCAGGGCGTGTGCTTTCTTGCGCCCTCAAAGATTGCGTGCAGGTTCTTTTCCGTGTTGCCCACATACATGTCCAGGATGTCCGAAATTTTCGCATTGATGAATGTGACCTTTGCCTCGCCTGCTGCCGCCTTCATGATGAAAGTCTTACCGCAGCCAGGAGGGCCGTAGAGCATGATGCCCCCTCCTCCGAGCTTTCCGTATTTTCTCGCAAGCTCTGGCTGCATCAACGGGTAGACAATTGCCTCGCGTAATTCTTCCTTTAGTTTTTCCATGCCAGCGACATTGGTGAAATTCGCGTTTGATTTCACAATCAATTTTTCCACGTTGACCGTGCCCTGCCCCTGCTGGGGCGCGCCGCCTGTAGCGTCAGTACCGGGCGCGCCTCCGCCTGCATCCGGGCCGCGCTCCTTCTTTGCTTTCGCGAGCTCGCGGTGATTTATTGCTTCTGTGAAATTCGGATTGAGCTCGATTGCCTTGTCATAATTTTCTATTGCCTTGTCATAGTTCTGCATGTAATCGTATGCTAATCCGCGGATGTGCCAGGCCTCGGAGAAATTGGGGTTGAGCTCGATCACTTTGTCAAAATCTTTTATTGCCCGCTCGTAATCCTGCTGGCATGCGTAGGCCAGGCCGCGGTTGTAGAATGCTTTCAGATAGCGGGGATTGAGCTTGAGCGCGCGGTCATAGTCAACAATCGCCTTGTCGAATTCCTGCTTCCTATAATAGGCATCACCGCGGTTGTTGTAAATGACAGGATTTCTCGGGTCAAGTTCCGCTGCGCGAGCGTAGTCCTCGATGGATTTGTCAAAGTTCTTTTTGTTGTAGTATGCCAGCCCGCGGTTGAAATAGGCCTCGGAGAAATTGGGGTTGAGCACTATGGTCATGTTGTAATTTTCAATGGCCTTGTCGTAGTTGCCCTTCTCGTAATAGGCGTTGCCCTTGTGATAATAGGTACGCGCATCTGTTGGATTGGGTTTGCCCTCGTCGCCTGCTGCCATGAAAATCACTGGAAACTGAATATTCATGGTCTATATATAAATAAATTCCCTAGTAGAGCGCACTTTGCCTTAACAGAGCCGCTCTACCCTTTCAGTATCCGGAGCGAAACTGGAACTGCTTCGGATGAAGCGCTCGCGATTGCTCGCTCGCTTTCATTCTCCACCGCTCGACTGAAACTGCTGTAATTTAAAATTTGAGGGGCAAAAGAGAATCCTGCCTTCTCGAGGTTAGGTTATATGCTGAAAATCACGGACAATGTCGCAAGCCTGGAAAGTCCCATCAGGGACGTGGTGCTAAAGGCAGCGGAGCTCGAGAAAAAAGGCAGAAAAATAATCTACCTGAATATCGGGGATCCTGCGCTCTATGATTTTGACATGCCCCAGCAGGCAAAGGAAGCGGGCGCAAGAGCGATGATGGACAAAAAGCCGATTTATCCGACGAGCGAGGGGATCATTGAACTGAGAAGCGCGATTGCGAAAAGGGAGAATTCGGTTGCCGAGAATGTGCAGGTGACCAATGGAATCAGCGAGGGGATGATTTTCCTTTTCTCCTGCCTGCTGAACACCGGGGAAAACATCCTGATGCCCTCGCCCAGCTATTCGCAGTACGTTGGCATGAGCAAGCTGTGGAGGGGCGAGGACAATTACTACTCATGCGATGAGCAGGCGGGATGGATTCCTGACATGGATGATGTGCGGAAAAAGGTCAACAAAAAGACAAAGGCGATTCTGCTCATCAACCCGAACAATCCGACCGGCGCAGTGTATCCGCGGAATATTGTGAAGGAATTCTGCGACATTGCCGCTGAAAACAAATTGCCGTTGATAAGCGATGAAATTTATGAGAAGATTGTTTACGAGGGGAAATTCGTCTCGCCAAAAGAGTTTGCAAAGAACGGGGAATTCCCGCTAATAGTCACCAATGGGTTTTCCAAAACCTATGCCTCGCCAGGAATGAGGGTCGGCTATTTCGTTTTTTACCCTGGAACAGAAGTGCTCAGGGACGGGGTTGCAAAACTTCTGAGGTTGAGATTGTCCATGAACATTTACGCCCAGTATGCGGCGCTCGCAGAGCTCGAGGGCCCGCAGAATCATATTCCGGGAATGATTTCCAAACTGAAAAAGAGGGGGGAATTCGTTGCCCGAAGGCTGAACGAAATTCCTGGGCTGAGCTGCGTTCCGCCCAAAGGAGCATTCTATGTCTTCCCGAAAATCTCCTCGAACAAATGGAAGAACGACCGGGATTTTGTCTACGAGCTTTTGGAGCAAAAGGGAGTGCTCACTGTTTTCGGCTCCGGGTTTTCGCCGGTGCTGAAGGAGAAATATTTCCGCATCGTCTATTTGGCGCAGGAAGAGATTTTGGAAAAGGCGATGAACGGGATTGAGGAGTTTGTAAGGAACAAGAAATAGTGCCTGCTTTAATTTGCTTGTTTTTTTCTTGATTTGCTTATTTTACTTTTACTATTTTTTTATTTTTATTTGACCCTGAGCTCGATTACGCTTTTTCCCGGGTTGAACGGATCCGCTTGCACCGATGCCACGATAACGAAATAATTGCCGGGATACTCGATGTCCAGGAATCGGTTTGCCAATGAGGGATCCACATGGATGTGATTTTCAGCGCGGGCGGAGTATTTGATTTTTTTCACTATCTGGGTCGGGCCGTGCGAGGTCTGAAGCTTGAAAACCAGCTCATTGTTGTTCACCGTTATTCCGGTGATTAGCTGGGGGATTACCAGCTCGGTTGTGATGCTTGAATTTATTCCCGAGGCGCCGACCACTTCGATGGTGCGCGCGAGCCTGCTTGCGGTCTGGTCCGCCTGTATCACCGCGAGCTTTTCCTGCGATTCCCCAAAGGTCATGAAAATCTGCACCAGGGTGGGAACTATGAGCAGGACTAGGAAGCCGATTATGACGATTATTTCAAGCGCCACCTGGCCGCGCCTTGTTTTTCCTTGCATGAAGGATTTGGGACTGGCTTTCAATTTAAAGGTTGCCTCAATTTAACCCAGTTTTTTGAGCAGGATTTTCTGCCTGAAAGCCCGCACCGCACCCTCCACATCATCCGAGCCGACCGTTGCGGTGATTGCGCAAACGCTGCGCGCGCCTGCATCCAGCACCTGGTCCAAATTTGCCAGGTTGATGCCGCCTATGCAGGTGAACGAGATTTTCAAATTCTGGGAGAACTGCTTTACCAGCGCCACCCCGCCTGGCTTGTCCAGGTCGGATTTTGTCTGGGTGAAAAAAACAGGGGAAGCGCTCACATAATCTGCGCCGGATTTTTGCGCTTCCAGCGCGCCTGCAAGCGAGTTTGCTGAAATGCCGATTATTTTTTCCTTTCCCAGAAGCGCCCGCGCTGTTGCATAGGGGAGGTCTTTTCTTCCCAAATGCACCCCGTCCGCGCCAACTGCGAGCGCAATGTCAACCCGGTCGTTCACAATGAAAAACGCCTTGTGTGATTTGCATAGTTTCGCAAGCTCGAGCGCTGTCGAGTAAATTTCGCGCGTTGCAAGGTCTTTTTCCCTGTACTGGATTATTCTGCAGCCGGCTGCCAGTGCCGCGCGCACATCCGCCAAATCGCCCTGGCGCGAGACCTTCCGGTCAGTAACAAAATAGAAATCAAAATCAAGTTTTGGCCTGGCGCTGCTCATAGGCTAGATTTTACTCGCGACATCCTTTTTATCTTAGCCTCGCCCAGGTTTGCGAGCTCGTCGAAAAGGCTTTGCTTGAAAGATCCTGGACCTTTGTTGCCTGCGCTTTTTGCCGCGAGCTCGCCGGCTATTCCATAGCAGCAGAGGGCCGCTGCGCTCGCTTTTGCGTAATCGCGCTCAACTGCTGCGAAGCTTGCAATTACACTTGCTGCCATGCAGCCAGTGCCGACTATTTTGCCCATTAGCTCGTGGCCATTGTCAACCAGGTAAACCTTGCCGCCTGCATCCGCAATTATGTCCTGCTTTCCTGTGATTACAGCTATGCAATTGTTCTCTTTTGCAACGCGCTTCGCGATTTCAGTCCTGTCCCCGCTCACGGAAACGCTCTCTACCCCGCGCACCTGGGATTTCACGCCTGCGATGGTGGCGAGCTCTCCTGCGTTCCCTTTTACGATGTCAATGCGGATGAAATTGAGCAGCTCCTTTGTTTTGTCAGTCCTGAATTTGGTTGCGCCTGCGCCAACCGCATCGAGAATCACCGGAATTCCTTTTTTGTTTGCCGCCTTTCCTGCGAGAACCATTGAACCGATAAGTTCGCGGGTGAGCGTGCCTATGTTCAAAACGAGCGCGTCGGAAATGCCGGCCATCTGCTCAACTTCCTCTGGCGCGTGCGCCATCACCGGAAGGGCGCCGATGGTGCGCGTCACTTGCGCGCAATCGTAAATAGTGACCCAGTTGGTGATGTGATGGATTAGGGGTTTCTCATCGCCAACCAGTTTGTAGACCGCATAAGCATTGATTTCTGCCATGGGAAAGAAAGGGAAAAGAAAAGATAAAAAGAGAGCGAGTGCGAAGCGCGCTTAGAGTGCGAAGAGTTTGCTATTCATTGCATGCGCCCGAAATTAGCCCTCGAAGCTGAACCTTTTCGCGTGCGCATCGATTAGCAGGTAGGGCCCGAAAACAGGCATCACCTTGTACCAGTACATTTTGTATTCAGGGGATTCCTTTGCGCCTGCAATGAAAATCTGCTGGATGAACTCCAGTTCCCTCCAGGCCTCGCGCTTGAGATTCTTGCCCGGATTCTTGCCTGCGTAGAATTTCTTGAGAACGCGGTTCGCTTCGCTTTCGCAGAAAACCAGGTCGCGCAGGAGATGGATGAGCGCCTCGATGCGCGGAACCCGTGATTGCGGGAGAGATTTGGTGTTGACCACGATTTTCGGGCCCGGGTCCACGTCCATTTCATGGACCAGGCGCGCAACCGAGCGCAGGGCGTCAAGCGTGATGTTCTTGGGGCTGGAATCGATGAATTCAAGAAGGTCAAAGAGGAGCGAACCGAGCGCGTCAATTTCCGGCTCAGGCAAAAGAATCTTGGTTAGGTAATCGGCATCTGCTAATTTGGCTGCGTCTGCTTTTCCTGCCATGGGAATCACCACTAGAATAAGCTGGGGAGGTTAATAAAATAATAGTGGGGGCGCCGTGATTTGAACACAGATCGCTAGGTCCCAAACCTAGAAGCATACCAAGTTGGCCCACGCCCCCGCGCGTGAATTATAGATTTGGCTGCGCGAATTTAAAAAATCAGGGTTTCAGGATCCCAGAAGCCAGGAGTAGTTTTTCGCGCTCTTCCCGCTCCCAAAGCATTGGTTTTCGCAGGTGAAATGTCCAATGGCCGTTTCCTTCCATGCTGATTATTTCATAAAACTGTTGGTGATTTTCAGGCCTTAGCAGATCAGGAGGATTGGCTGCGGTCATGCCCGTTATCACGGCTTCGCCCCCGGGGCGGAGCACGTGGAGTATGTTTTCAATTGCTTCCGCTTCCTGATAATAGATTCCGATATGGGAAACAACCAGGTCAAAAAAGCCTTCATGAAAAATCTCGTTGAGCTCTGCAGCGCTGCATAGGGTGACTTTGCCGATTAGCTCGGGGTGAAATGAATGCATGGTAAGCGCTGTGCCATAGAATTCGATTCTTCCCTCATTTTCCTTTAGAAATTCGATCCACTGCTCTCCTGTTCCGATGCCCAGGTCGAGAACTTTCAGAACCTCCCCTTTTGCTTCAGCTTCTGCGATTTTCGCAAGCAAAAAATCCTTGAACTTAAGGCGGCTCCCGTTGAATTTTATGCGCCGGCGTGCAGAATAGTCTTCCAGAGGAGTGCTGATGCGGCCCCAGGCGTTGTCCAGGCCGTATTTCTGCTCGTTCATGAACGAACCTTTGAAAACCTCTGGCGGATTGAAGGCGTCCAGGTACTTTTCCCCGAAGATATAGCCTCTCCTGAATGTTTTCTTGAAGAGGGCGGATTTGATATCTTGCCCGGTTTCTTTGGCAAACGGATTGCCAGCCAAGGCTCGGTTTGCAGCAGGGAAAATGTTATGGAAAAACGGGCCTGCCCGTGGGGATTCGTGAAAGAGCCTTTCGCTTCCTGCGTTGTTAGCCGTAGTTTTGAGAAGCATGGTTTGACCTTCGGTAAATAGTGGTAATATAGTTATAATTGTGGATATTTATAAGCCTTTGCTAAACTTCCTTGCCGAGCTTCTCTGCCGCCTTTTTTGGCTAGTAAATAATAAGGTCGACGCTCGGCCGGCTTGTCAAGCGCGTTTGTTTTCAACCAAATTTTATTTCTTTGATTTTTTCCTGGCCTTTACCTCTTCTTCGGGTTCAGGAGAAAGCTTGATGCCCCAGGTGGTTTCCTTGTCGACCGTCTCGGAAGCGGTTTGGAACCCCTTGCCTTCCTCAATCAATGGCTTGTCTTTTGACTTCTTCTGCTTTCCCGTTGGTTTCTCCGCTTCTTCCCGTTCAGGCGGGAAGGATGCGAGTGGCGATTTCTCATATCTCTTCCATGCCTCGGCAGTGATCGGGTCGGCTGGCTTTGCCATTGCCGCGTTCTTCTTTTGCCAGGCTACGTAGTTGTCGAGATCTTTTCCGTGTAAAGTGGACATTTTGTCTTCGATTCGTTTCTGGGCGTCGGCGACCTTTGGCGATAGGTAGATTGTCACTCCTGGTTTGGTCATTCTAGGCGGCTCTGTCTGCGGCTGCGCCTTCTGAATTTCCTCTGGCTTTTTCTTTTTCCAGAATACCAATTTCTGCGCAAGTTCTGCTATGTCAGACATACAAAATCACCTTTTAGTGTTTTAGGGAATTTCCCATATATTAAACTTCCTTGCCGAGCTTCTCGGCCGCCTTTTTCGGCTCGTCAACAATCAAATCAAACAGCTCGTCGGGCTTGTCAAGCGCGCACTTGTTTTCTGCCAATCTTTCGCGTAGAATGTTCATGCCCAATTCCTTCACGCTTGCCTGGGACTCGCGCAGGCCGCGGAGAATGTCAATCTTCTGCTGCGCCAAATCCCCATCGAATTGCTTGTCAATTTCAAGGTGGCACCCGGTAAAATTCAGGCACGCGTCCACATCGCAGGAATTGGTGCCTTTAGCCAAAGTTCCCTTGAGTTTTATTTTAATCAGCGGGTTGCACTTGCCGGCAGGGGTTGCCATAGTTTCATCGACCAGGGAACGGATGCTGTTTTCTATTTCCGAAAGCTTGGCATCGGTGAACTCTAATTCCCTGTAAATGAATGGGCGCGAATCGATTTCAACGAATTTGTGGGAGCGCTGTTTTGTATCGTATAAAATGAAGCCTTTCTTCTGCTGCTCCTCTTCGCGCAGCTGCGTGACAACGGTGCTTCCTGGAATCAGGAGCTTGCCGTCAAGCAGGGATTTGCGCCCGTGGATGTGGCCGCACAGATAGAGGTCAAACCCCTGCGGCAGATTTTCAAGCGAAGCGAGATTGGGAACTTGCGGGGTGAATTCCTGAAGTGTTTGGTGGAAAATGAAGATGTTGAAAGAATCAGGGGCTGGAGAAAAATTCAGCGCCGAAAGCGCGCTTTTGAAATATTCGTCAGGAACTCCGCCAATTCCTACAATGGAAACGCGCTCCTGGTTTTTCTCGACCAGAACCGGAGAAGCGTGCACATTTACCAGGAGGCTTGCTTTTTCCAGCAACTGGATTGGGTTGATGGTGTCCTTGGTCCTGCGCTCATGGGTCCCGTGGATTGCGAAAACCGCTGGGAATCCGTTTTCCTTTTGCGGGTATTTCACTTCCCATTTCCTTGCCTTTGCAGGAGTGAGAAGCTCGATTGCCTGGGCGAGAATCTCCGGCGCAGGGACTTTGGAATCAAAAATGTCGCCTCCGAGAATTATGCAGTCGGCTGATTCCAGCGCCTTCTGGAAAGCCATTTTCGCCTGCTCAAACGCATCCTCGCGGAATTTCTGCAGCCCCAGATGCGTGTCGGCGATGAACGCTATTTTCATAGGTTAAATTAGGGAGGGAAAGATTATATTTGAAACCAGTTAAATCAGGGATTATGCAAATTCCCCAGCTTGATTGGAAAGTGGCATCCATTGCCCTGCTCGCGGCGCTTACGGTCTATAACGTGCTCGTGAAACTGTACACAACCGAACTGAGCACAGGCAGGGAGGACATACGCTCGTTTTACCCGGTAATCATAGTGATCGGGCTGGTGGCATTGGCCCTGTTCCTGTACAATGGCCAGGGGGCGAAGATGACTGAAAAAACGCCCCTGTGGATTTTCGTAATTCTCGTGCTGCTTGGTGCCACCTATTACCTTACGTTGGTGGCGTTCAACGGGCCGCTGAGCGTGGTGGTGCCGATAATCGGCCTGTCCGCTGCTGCCAGCGCGGTGATAGCCGTTCTTTTCCTAGGGGAAACGTTCACCATTGCCAAGGGGGCGGGAGTGCTCCTCGGGCTGGCGAGCATTTACCTGCTTTTAAAGGGATAAATACCATAATGCTTTATATAGTACCACAGCCATAAAATATGTGGAAACGTGGTACTTATGGCAGCTAGGGATTCTAATGTCAAAATAATCAGGCTACCAACGGATGGGGCTTTTTTCAGGAAGAAAGGGCAGCCGGTTGAGTTTAGGGTGCCCTGGAAAGTTCTTTTTGGAGAATTGGACAGCAACAAAAATGCCCTGTTCCAGGAGAAGGTAAGGAACCTGATTGTTTCAAAAGAGAATATAATTCCGATTTCCCCGCACCAGGCGGCGGATTATGCGGCAGTTGCCCGCGAGACCAGTTCGCTGGATGCTGCCAAAAAGGCCGAGGGGGATAAGGCCGAAACTGCATTTGCGAACGCCAAGCCGGCTGAATCTGATTATGGCGCCTTGGCGGTTTACCAGAAAATAGATTGGATGGTCAGGCAGATCAAAGTGTTTCTTATTGACAGGAACAACACGAAGAAGGAACACATAAAAACGATTAACCAAAATGAAACCGATGATGAAACTTACTTGAAAAATGTGAAAACAGGGGAGAACAGCTTTGGAAAGATCAAAAACTGGATGAAGGCTATTTTCACTTTTGCAGCGCCTGGCGCTGCCGTGGCTGCCTGGCTGAAAGACCCGAAGCTGGTGCAGGAGATTGTTGAAGCGGTGCCGAAACTCAAGATTGTCGCGCCCATGCTGCCCGTGTTAATTCCGTTCGCCCTGGCAATCGCGGCCTGGGAGCTCCTGACGCTCGGAGAAGGAGTGGTCGGAATTGCGATTAAGAAAGTGAGACTAAGCGCGCAAAGGCGCAGGGAAAAAGAGGACAGGAAAGTCGAGCGGGATGCGATAAAGTGCAAAGCCTCTGCGTTCTACTGGACAGCGAAATATCTGGCAACCCAGGACAAGCTCAAGGATTCCATGAAGGAAACGCTTCCTGAAGCTGAATTCGTCCTTGAGAATTACGGGCCCCTGAACTGGGACAGGTTTGTCGCGCTGCAGGCGGACGCCTATGCAAGGGGGGAAATAGGCCCGTATTTCGTGATAACCAGCGAGAACAAGGATATTGCCGGGGTGGACTGGAACGGGTGGCAGAAATTCCTGGTTTGGGCCAGGGTTCTGAAGCAGCCGAGAAAAATAAGGGTGAATTATACTCCGCCCTTGGCGCACACTGATGTGATTGTAATACAGCCGGCGCCGATAGTAGTTGGCCAGCCAGTGAATTAGGTTTTGGCCTTTGTTTTAGATTCAGGCCTTTACTTCTTCTTTTACTTCAGCAGTGGTTCGTTCGCGGAGCATGGAAACCACCTGTTTTGATTTCCAAATGTCCTTGGGAAATTCCCTTCCGCGCGCGAGCAGATTTTTCTCATACTTCTTCACTTCCAGGCTGGACTTGATCAGCTCGACCGCATCGTCCACATTGAAGTCCTTGCAGGAGAAGATGTCCACGCTCGCGTAGTTCTTTTCAGGAAAAGTGTGAATTGAGATGTGCGATTCGGCAATCAAAACCACGCCGGAAATGCCCCAGTCCTCGGGCTTGACTCCGTGATAGGTGAAAGTATAGGGGGGCATTATCTTGGTCATGCCTACCAGGCCAGGAAAAGTATCCAAGAAGTTGTAGATGAACTCTATGTCCTTCAGCTTTCTTTTGTTGCATCCGTAGCAATCCATCATTAAATGCGGTCCAAACATTTCTTTTTTTCCCCCACAATGAAAATTGTGTGCAATTATTTTGTTTGCGCTATTTATAAACTTTATTTCAGCTGGGAAAAATCAGGAAGGAAAAAAATCGCGGGAATTGTGGGAATTAGGCTGAAATTGTTTTCAGCAAATCGGCCTTGGTGACAATGCCGATTATTTTTTCCTTGCGCACGATCAGGACCGCCTTGGAATGGGCGAGCAGGCTGCCCAGAAGAGACGAAGGAGTGTCCTCGGTCACCCTGGGAAAAGGCTCGTCCATCACATCGGAAATCTTCAGCTTGGAAAGGTCTTGCTGCTTTCCTGTGCGGCCGGTTGATTCGTCCACTGAGGAAATCTTTTCAAGTATTGTTTCTTCGGTGATCGAGCCGACAACGTTTTCACCTGAAAAAACAGGAAGCTGGGAAATGTCGTGCTTTTTCATCAGGCCGATTGCATGGGTGAGTTTCTCGCTTGCGTTAACGGAAATTATGTTTTTGGTAAGGATGTCCCTGGCAGTGAGCCTCTCGCCGTGCTCCTGCTGCTCAAGCGCCTCGAAAATCTGCTTGGTCTTGGAAAAGCTCGGGTCTATTTTGCCGGACTCGATTTTTGCAATCATGGACTGGCTCACCTGCGCCAGGCGCGCCAGCTGGGCCTGCTTGAGCCCGAGTTTTCTCCTTCGCTTTCCAATTTCCGTTAGTTCTGGCAACATGATAGGTATTAGGGAGTTACAGGAATATAAAGGCTTTGTTTTATTCTGATTAGAATAAGAGTTTCATTGGGATTCGGGAAGCGTGCAATATTCCGATTGGAATAAAATTGTCATTAAATGATTTAATAGGAAACTGAGGAATAAATGGTGAGTGCGGTGGGGCAATCGCTCTAGGGTAGGATGAGGGCGAGCGAGGAATCGCGAGCCTTTCATCCGCGATAGTTCCAGTTCTATTCTGGATTTTGAAACTCATAAGAGCGGCTTAGGGAAAACAATATGCGCTCTTATTAGGTGAAACTGTGACAAAACCATCGAAATTGGTATGCAAGGAATGCGGCGAGGAATATCCAGTGGAACTGAGGACCGCGTGCGAAATCTGCTTCGGCCCGCTGGACGTGCAGTATGATTACGAGGCCATTGGGAAGCAGGTGACCAAGGAGAAAATCGCAGGCAGGGAGAAAACCCTTTGGAGGTATATTGAGCTCCTGCCGATTGAGAACAGGAATAATATTGTGAACCTGCATCCTGGTTTTACTCCATTGAAAAAAGCAGACCAGCTGGCGAAGAAATTGGGATTGCGGGAATTGTATGTGAAAGATGACACCGTAAATCCCACCTATTCGTTCAAGGACAGGCCGAGCTCGGTTGCTGTTTCCAAGAGCGTTGAATTCGGGCTTGAAGCCGTGGGATGTGCAAGCACTGGAAATTTGGCAGGCGCAACCGCTGCCCATGCTGCCAAGGCGGGATTGCCTTGTTACATTTTCATTCCAGCTGATTTGGAGCAGAGCAAGGTGCTTTCAGCGCAAATCTATGGGCCGAATATCATTGCGGTTGAGGGGACCTATGATGATGCGAACAGGATTGCGAATTTGGCTGCGAACAAATACAAGTGGGGGCTGGTGAACATCAACATCCGCCCGTATTACACAGAAGGAAGCAAAACTTTGGCCTACGAAGTGTGCGAGCAACTGGGATGGCAGACGCCTGACAGGGTGATTATTCCGCTGGGAAGCGGGGCATTGCTTTGCGCAATCAACAAGGGGTTCAATGAGCTGGTGAAACTTGGGTTCGTCTATGAGAACAAGGTGAAAATCTGCGGCAGCCAGCCGGATGGATGCGCGCCCATTGCCAATGCCTATGATGGAAAGAGTGACATAATCCCGATTGAGAAGCCAACAAGCATTGTGAAATCACTGGCGATCGGAGACCCGGCATCTGGTCCTGAAGCTCTTAAAATAATCAATGAAAGCAGAGGATTCGCTGATTCGCCAAATGACCTGGAAGTGGTTGAAGGGCAGAAGCTGCTTGCGCGCACCGAGGGGATTTTTGCAGAGCCTGCTGGCGGAGTTGTTATTGCAGCGCTCAAGCGGAAAGTTGAGGCCGGAGAAATTGACAAGAATGAAAGGGTTGTTGTTTACATTACAGGGAACGGGTTGAAAACTCCGGATGTGCTGTTCGGGAAATTCCCTGAGCCGACAAGGGCAAAGCCGAATTTCGAGGATGTGGACAGGGCGATTACTGAGCTGAAGAGGAAAGGAAGCAAATAAATTGCAGGCGGGGATATTCCGCAAAGAATAGGATTTTCACGAGGCAATATAAGGAATGGAAAGGAAACGATACTCAGGCAAGAGGTGTTGTGAATGGTAAAAGTAAGATTTTCAAGTGCGATTCAGGCTGCTGCGAACAATGAGATTGAGACCACGGTTGAATTCCATGGGAACGTTGAAGCCCTGCTCAAGAAGCTTGTTGAAAAATATGGCGAGAACTTCAAGAAAAGGATTTATGACGACCAGGGGAAGCCGCGCAGGTTCATCAATATTTATGTGAACGGCAAGGACGTGCGGTTCGTGAAGCAGCTTAACACTGAAATCAAAGCCGGGGACGTTATTGATTTGATTCCGGCAGTCTCAGGCGGCTAAAGAGCCATAGGCGTATTTTATCTATTAGCGGAGGAGGAAGGCGAGCGAGTAATCGCGAGCACCTCCGCATAGTTGCGGAGGCATTTTCGGCCCGCAGGCCGAAACATGTTTCATCTGGAGCAGTTTTTGTTTCGCTGTGGATATTGAACGCGTAGAGCGGCTCTGTTAAGGCAATGTGCGCTCTACAAATCTATTTATATTGCGACTTAGTGAAACCATCAACAGTTGGTGATTCTAATGGCTGAACTTATGGCAGAGCTCGGAGTAGGGATTCTCAAATTCATCATAGCGGCGGTGCTGGCTATTTTCTCGGTCTATTTCGGCATAAGGGCCTATGACCGGATGACCGAGGGAATCGAGGAAATGCGCGAGCTCAAGAAAGGGAACGTGGCCGTAGGAGTCGTGATGGCCGCGGTGATTTTGATTATTGCGTTCGTGACGCGCGCCACGGTTATGGAGATGAACACGAACATGAAGGTCGGCATGAGCGCGAGTTTGCTTGGAATAATCGTGCTTGTGGGAGTTGTGAAGCTGGCGTTCGCCCTGCTGATTACATTGTTTGTGATTTACATCGCCCTGAATGTGCTGGCAATGGTCACCAGGGACATTGACGAGATCGAGGAGCTGAACAGGAACAATGTGGCGGTCGGGCTCATGATTGCAGGCGTATTGCTCGCGGTCGTATTGGTCACCATGACGAGCCTGGAAAGCATTGCGGCCAGCCCGGCGGTTTCTGCGCTGGAAGTGGCGAAGAACATGGGGATAACCGCTGCGGCTCTGATTTAGTTTTGCTGGTCGCTTCTTTCTCCCGCGCGCTTAGCCTTCCCATATTTTTTCGTTTGAAACGTATAGCCTGATTGTGCCTGCGGGAAGCGCGAGACTTTCGCTATAGCTGCAGAGCGTTTCGGCTGATTTGCTTTTTCCTCCAACTGAAACCGTGAGATTTTTTCCGCTGGCCGAGATGTTCGCCGGAAACGGAAGGCGCAGTTCGACCGGTTCTGTATTGCCAGCGCCAAGCACGCAGGCATTGTCTGCCGCGCCCTGGAGCGCGTAGGCCGCCAGTTCGGCATAGCGCTTGCCTGAAAGCGACTGCTCGAGCGCATAGGAGTTGTAAAGAAGCGGGAGGATCAGGGCGAGCACTGCTAGGAAGGCTGCGAAAACCAAAAGGAATTCAAGCGAAACTTGCGCGCGCATGAGCATTAACTAGGGTTTGTCCTGGCAGGTGTTGTCAGAAGCGCAGTAATCGCTGGCGCAGTCACTGGATTTGATGCAATCTGTGCCCACCTTCTTGCCGGTACCTATTGAAGTGTCAAGAGACTCGATTTTGGAAGTTACGGCCCCGGTCTGCTTTTCGGCGGATTTGGTTGCATCGTTCGCCTGTTTTTGCAAGGAGGTGATTACCAGAATTGCGATTGCCAATACCGCTGCCAATAGAATGATGATTTCGATTGATATCTGACCTTTTTTCTTTTTAGAGCCAAACACGCGCACCACCCGCTGAAAAATGGGAAATCTTGGTATATATTGCTATTGGTGTCGCTTGAAAAGAAGCCGCTAATGGAAGCCGCTAACATTAACTGGTGCAGGGGTCGTTCGCATCGAAAGTCTTGCAGGTTATGTCGTCAACTAAATAATTGTCGATGTGGTCGGTGCTAAGCCCAAATTGGCCGATGGGGGTTTTGGTATCGTCGGCGCTGCACTGCAACTTATTCTTGCATCCTGGCATTCCCCTAAGCCAGTTGTCGCTGGTCGTTCCAATTGACAAACGGGGAGTTACTAAATAGCCGTGGTCTGTCCTGTCCAGTGTGCTGTCTTTTGCCCATTCTCCGATCACGAATGATTCAATTCCCAGATCGTCTGCATGGTGGGAGAAGTGCGTCGGGCCCATCAACCGGTCAAGGAAGCTTGGCGCATCGTTGTTTTGCACATAATAGCCGCAGATTGCCGCATCGCGCATATTGTCCAGGATGTAAAGGTAATGGCGGTCCGGGGTGCAGTCATTTGCCAGGCCATAGTTGTCAATGAGCACCGACTGGTTTCCCAGGGAATCGATGCCTGCTTTCAATGAATTGGTTGGCTCAGGACCGCGGAGGTAAACATCCGGCTGGGTGGCGCTATCTACGCCATTTCCATTCCATGCGAAAAGGTCTGAAGGGCCTCCTCCTGCGAGCGTTGGCCGGATGACAAATGGGACTGCGATGGGGTTTAGCCCGTAGGGTGTTGACTTGTCCAGGGCGGTTGCATCAACAGTACACTTGCCTTCGACGTATGCTCGAAATGCCGGGTCAAGGTCTATATCTGGTTGTGGATTTCCGTTGCCGCTGGTATCGGAATATAGTATGAGGGTTGTGCCAGGCTCGCAGCCTCCGGTGAATTCAAGGCAATCGACACACTTGCCAATTTCACGTGTCCGCTCATACTTGCAGGTTGCCGTGCAGGTTCCTTCGTAGTGAACACTGGTGCCGGAAACCGAAGTGGTGTAATCGTAAGAGATGGGCGGTTTGGGAGCAGTGGTAAGGATGGCCGGGGGGGATTCCAATTCTGGCTCTTCCATCAGAATCAGGCCCGCATAGCCATCTGCCTGAAGATTAAGCCCGTCATAATATTTTTTTGAGAATAGGATGTATTTGGCGCGCTGGTTGGGAGGAGTGTCGACTGGGAGAGTTTCGTTCAAAACCAATGGGCCGAACACCCAGCCCTTGCCCCGGGATCCTTCGAATTGTTTTGGCTTCAGGTCCGCTGGTTTCGCATAGCCATCGCGGAAATAGATTTGGCGGACTGCACCCCGGGTGGTGGGAGTGGAGGTTTTGTCGAATACCATCAGGTCGATCATTCCGTCAATGGAGAAATTGGAGGTCACGTTTATGCCCTTTTCAGCGACTTTCGTGCCGTCCAATTCGCTTAGGTAAATGGTTGCGTTGTAGGAAATGCTGATGTTCTCATAGTCAACCTGCTTCACTAGGAAGAAATTGTCAACGCCGTCATCGTTTATTTTCGCATCAAACGCGAATCCGAACTGGTTTGCCGTGTCGTCCATTTTCTTGACCCAGCTGTTGAAAGTGTATTTCGCAGGATCACAGTCATTGACCGAAACCGCTGTCTGGCCTGGCCCGAGGGTGCAGTCCAGGAACATGTACTTGTATTGGGTTTGCAGATCATCGGCGTTCGTAGCGGGGAATTGCTGGTTGTTCTTTATGTTCAGCACATAGCCGTTCATGGCGCTGAGCCCTATAATGGAGGTCATGGAATTCATCTTGTCCTCGGAAACCGAATCGATCATCTGCTTCATGGCATTGGTCTTGAATTTCTCAGGCACGATGATCTCCTTCTGCTCCAGGGTCGTGACATAGAAGCTCACGGTGATTAGCATGAAGCCGAGTATGATGAGCATTAGCAAAGTGAACAGGAAACCGCGCGTGCTGCGTTCATTTTCGTTTTTGTTTTTCATTAAACATACACCGTCAATCTTACTGCTGCCGGTCCGATTATTTCGCCGGGGTTTGAATTGGTTGCCGTGGGAGGCGCGCAGGGAACCGATTTAGGGTCTGCGGTCTTGCATAGGAGAGCGTCGTTATTGTACTCCGGAGCTCCGGTTGCATCGTAGCCCGTGAAGCCATGGCAGGTTATTGCGCAGTAGGGTGATTCGCCCGGCTGCGCCGGGATCGCATAGGTTGTGACCACGCGCACTGCGCTGGCGCTCACTTTTGTTTGCGCATTGGCGATCTGCGGCTCGCGCTCGTAAATCAGTTTCCATTTGCTGTCCTGGGTATCGTAATATTCCAGGGAATAGCCGAACTGCTTCGGAATTGTTGCACCGAGAACTCGGTCATCGGCTATTTTTCCGCATTTTGGGCTGCTCTTGCAGTCGTTCGGATTCTGACCGTCATGGCTTGCGAAATCCTGGACCATTGTTTCCAGAAGCGTGAGGCGCGAGCTGGGGTCGTATACGTGGTAGAGATTGTTTGCCGCAGGGTCGCTCACTTTCGTAGAATCAAGGAATGCTATGCCGTCGCTTGCCAGGTCATAGGCCTGCTCGTAGCTCGAGAAATAGGAGTGCGGGATGTTCACCAGCAGGTAGAGCGTGAATATCGCTAGTATTGCCACAAACAGGGAAGTAAACCCGTCCAGAGAGAAAATGAAAGCACGCCTCAAATTAAACCTCCTAAGCTTCTTCGTCTATTATCATATTTCCAGCCCTTATATATTAATTTGTTAGTGTGCAGTCGCCCCAGCCTGTTCCGCAGGGATTGCAGACTTTTGCGCCATAGCTGCAGGTTTCGTCCTGGGTCGCGCAGCTGACCCTGTTGCCAGGAACGCAGATTTTGGGAACTGCGCAGCCTGACCATCTTCCCTTGTAGCAGGAATGGGTGCCTGGGCATGAATCACTTTCGCGCGTGCAGTTTTCTACCGCGCCTTCAGTGCACGCTGGAGCGGAAGGTGGGGGAGATGAATTTGATTTTGTTCCGGATGTGAGGCCGGGCTGCCATTGGCCACCTAAGTCCTGGGCAGGGGCGAAGGTGAGAAAATGGTAGACGATTAGGGATAGGAAGGCTAGCACTAGCAAAAGTGAGATGTAAAAGAAAACGCCCATTGCCCTGATTCCCCTGGAGCTTTCCATCAAGGATTATAAGCTTCCGCAGATTAAAAAAATCCATGGTCTCCTACCAGGCGCAAACCGAGCTGCTTATGCTCATTGTGTTCGTGTTCCCTTCCTGGATAGCAAACGCGGTGCCGGTGATATTCGGAGGAGGCACACCCATGGATTTCGGGAGGAAATTCAAGGATGACACAAGGATTCTTGGGGACGGGAAAACCTGGCGGGGATTTTTGGCTGGGGTTTTGGGAGGAGCGGTGATGGGGGTTATTGCGGCCTATGTTTGCCCGAGCCAGTGGAACATTTATGCGAACAGGGAAAGTTATTACATCAGCGGAGTGCTCATGGGAATTGGGGCGATGATTGGGGATTCGCTTGGCTCATTCATAAAAAGAAGGATGAGGGTTGACCAGGGAAGGCCGATTGTGCTGCTGGACCAGCTGACATTTTTGTATGTGGCGATTGCTTTCTCCATTGCGGCTGTGCCGTTTAATTTGGACTGGTTCGCGGTGCTGTTCCTGACGGTTGTCACCTATGCCATACACGCGTTCTTCAATTTCCTGTCGCACCAAATCGGGCTGAAAAAGGTCCCCTGGTAGGGAGTAATCGTTTATTAATTTCTTGCGAGCAAATAATTGGTGCAGAGGTTTTGAGTTCAAATTATAGCCCCGTCGTCTAGTGGTCAAGGATCGGAGGCTCTGAACCTCTTGACATCGGTTCGAATCCGGTCGGGGCTATAGTTTTTTTATGCGAACTAGTTTAGGAAAAAAGAGAGCGAGTAATCGCGAGCTTTTTTCCCGCGGTTTCAGGTTTTGCATTTTATGATGAGGGGTGTGGGGCTTTGAATGTAGAACATGGTTGGCCCTGCGTCGGGGCTATAGTTTTTTTTTGCTGTGCGCAAGCATGGCTCTTTTCTCTGTGTTTTTCCATGTTTTTAGGTGATTATAAGTGTCCTTATGCGGAAAGCTTTATATAGCGCTTCGGGCATAATACAATGAAACACACTGTCAGTGATATCTATGGGAGAGATAGTCGAAGCAAATTTTGGAGCGAAGAGAAGGAGCGGGCAGCTAGACTATGCCATGGCGCGCAGGGCTTTTTTTAGGAGCAGCATTTTGGAGGGAAGGCCTTCCGGGCTGGAACTTGGAATGGTGAGGAGGCTTGCGTGCCTTGAAAAGGACAGTGAAACGAAAATCAACGAGGAATTTGCGACTGGAAACAAAAAGCCAAAGGAGATTATGGAGGCCAATGGGCTGGACCCTTTGCGCGCCGCGAGGGTTTCTGAAATAAGCTTGTTTGAAAAATATGCTAAAAGCTTTCTTGATGTTCCAAAACGGGGGGAAAGCGCTTTGGAAAGCCTCATTAACGCGTTCGACAGTTCTTCTCCCCATTGCGAGGATATCTTTTCCTCGGCAAAAGAAACGCTGGAGCTGCTGGACAGGATTCGCTGGGGTAGGGGAGAAACCCATGATATTCTTTATTTTATCCTTTTGGAAAACCTGGAATTTTTCAAGAACATGCAAAGCGATTCGTTTGTAAAAATCCATGCGCTTGCGCTGGACAATGGATTTGACGGGTTTATTACTTCGGAGCTCGAGGTTAGTGCAGTGTCTCCTTTTTTCTTGCTCACTGGGACTGAAACAAAAACTCTTTTTGCAAGGACCGTGGCGCATGTGTTTGAAGCATTTGAATTCCTGGAGAGAAACGACCCTGCATTTCTGGCAATTGCCATTAATTCGCATTTTATGGAAAGGGGTTCCAGGCTTGAGGCGGCCCTGAACGAGACGGCCATTTTAACTGAAGAAGAGGTTCACACCTTATGGTTTGACAGGATGGAAAGCGGCCTGAAAGGAAGGTGGCGGGAGAATGGGGTGCTGAAAGATTCGCCAATGGCGCGCATGATTGCAGCTGCCGAGGCTTTTGAAACTTTTATTGTGAAAATTGAAAAGGGAGAGCTGGGAACCTATTCTGCGGATATGGAGGAGGTCGTAGAAACCTATAGATGGCTTCCACCTGCGAGTTTTGAAAGCATAGCTGAAGCCGTGGGAAATATGCTTGAAAGGGTAGGAAAAGCAATGCAGAACTGGAGCTGAATTCGCAAATAGAAGTAGTTTAGGTGGTTCTGAATTTTAGCCGGCTTTTGGCGGTTCCAGGGAAATCTCTTCTTCGGCAATTTCTTCCTCGACCTGCTCTTAGGTTTCCTCTTTTTCCTCGGGTGCTTCGTCTTCGAGCGGTGGTTCCTTGGGCTTTTCTTTTTTCTCTTCTGCGGGTTTGGATGCTGTTGCCTTGGCATCGGTTGTTGCGGATGCTGTTCCGGCAGCGGGCGTTATGGTGGTGGTTGTGCCGTCTGCATTTTTCTTAATGTAAGGGTGCTTTCCCCAGTTCTCCTTGCTCTTGCAGCCAACGGTGATGCACATGTCGAATGGGCGCTTGCCCCTGCGGATGACTTTTATCATGGGCGCGTGGCAGAATTCGCACATTTTTCCAAGCGGCTTTATCAGCGCCATTTGCGGGACAGGATAGGTGTTGTGGCACTCGGGATAGCCGGTGCAGCCAACGAACGCCTTTCCTCCACGCATGATTATCAGGCGCAGCTGCTTGCCGCACTTGTTGCATGGCCCGAGCAGGCTGGCTTTTTCCTTTGCTTCGCGAATCGCGACTGAAAGCTCTGCGCCAATCTCTATTTCCTTTTCCTTGAACCCGGTGAGAATTTCACTAAGAACGTCCTTTCCTTCCTGGATGATTTCCTCTTTTTTCATCCCGCCTTCGCTGATCATTTCCAGCTTCATTTCAATATTCCGGGTGAGGACATCGTCCATGATTGCCGGGGAATATTTCTCGAGCACCGAGGAAACGGTCATTCCGAGTTCGGTGACATGAATCTGCTTTTCCTCCACATAACCGCGCTTGTAGAGTGTTTCCACGATGGATGCGCGCGTTGCCTTTGTTCCCAGCTGTAGCTTCTCCAGCTCCTGCACAACGCTGGCTTCGGTGTAGCGCTTGGGCGGCTGGGTCATCTTGTCCAGGATTTCAAATTTGTCGATGTAGGCGTTTTCTCCCTGCTTGAAATCAGGCAAAGTTGTTTCCTTGAAATCCGCATAGGGCTTGTAGAATGAAATCCAGTTTTCCTCAATCGTGCGCCTGCCGCTAAGGGTGTATTTCTCGGTTCCTGAAAGAAGCGCGACCTTCAGCTCCTCGCGCTTGGCAGGAGTGGCAAAGCAGGCAAGGAAGCGCTTTGTTATCAAATCGTAAAGTTTTTTCTCCTGCGCACCCAGCGACTTGGCTGGGATTTTCCCGGTTGGGAAAATTGCAGGGTGGGCGGCATCTTCCTTTTTGCCCTCGTTGGGCTTGAATAGCCGGTCATGAATCAGCTCGTTTGCAAGATGCGCGTACTCTGGGTTTTTGGCAATCTCCTTGATTATTTTCTGGAGGTTTAATCTCTCTGGCAATTTTTGTGAAGCGGTTCTTGGGTAGGAAATTAACGTCCCTTCGTAAAGCGTCTGCGCAATCTCCAGCGTCCTGCTGGGCGAGTAGCCGAATGCCGCGTAGGAGTCGACCTGGAGCGTGGTCAAATCAAAGGGGAACGGGGAAGGAGTGGCAAACACCCTTCTTTCAACTTTTGAAACAGTGGAATTTTTGGAGCTCTTGTCCTTTGCCTCGTCCGCGTCTTCCTTTGCCTTGAACCTGCGCGTTTCGTGCTGGAATTTTACTCCCTTGCAGGAAGCATACAGTTCCCAGTAGGGCTCGGAAATGAATTCTGCGATTGATTTTTCCTTCTTGACCAGGATGTTCAGCGAGGGGCCCTGCACCCTGCCGATGGACATGATGCGGAATGAACCCGAGGTTTTGATCGCCTGCATCAGCGCGCGCGAGAGGTTGATACCCCAGAGCCAGTCAAGCATGTGGCGCGCCTCGCCTGCTTCCACGTTTGTCTTGTCCAGGGGCATGCGGTTGTCATAGGCCTCAACGAGGTCTTCGTCGGTGAGCGCGGAGAATTTCATTCTTTTTATTTTGGATTCGTCAGTGTTGCCGCAGGCAAAGCGGATTGCATTGTAGCCGATTACCGAGCCTTCCAGGTCAAAGTCGCAGGAGTTGATGTATTCGGTTATGCCCTTCTTTTTCCCGAGCTTGGTGAGATTGTCCAGGTATGGTTTTGTGAACGCCGCTTCTTTGGAGGACTTGTGCGAGGGGCCCCAGGTCACGTCGAATACGGGATAACCTTTTTGTTTTGCTGTCTGCACAATGGTATACAGGTGGCCGACCGCAGGGGCGATCAGCATTTTCTCGCCATCGCGCTCGATCTCGAAATAGGTTATCTTGCCTGATTTCTTGGCCCCATTGACTCCCTGGGAAAGCGCCTGCGCTACGCGGCTCGCAACGCTTGGCTTTTCGCACACTATGAGTTTCATAGGGCAGGTATTTTACTAAGGGGGTTTAAAATAGGAATGGAAAAAACGCGATTCTCATTACGCGCATACGCGCGTACGTGCGCGCACGCGCGCGTAGGAAGATACTGACGAAGAAAAAAATTAGGGAAAAATGGGAAAAATAAGTGAAAAATATGGAAAAGATGGCATTTTTGTCAAAAATCCCCGGCATTGGGGGAACACTCAAGCAGAGCGCAGAGGACTTTCGCGTAGAGGAGATAATGGCGGACGGAACCGTGCTTGAGGCAGGCAAAAGGGAGTATGCTGGTTATACTAATATTAGCGCGAATGGGGGAGGGTCAGGAGGAACCTCAAACTGGGGAGGGGGCGACCCCCTCCGCGGTTCGGACTTCACCTGGTTTGTGCTGGAAAAAAAGAACTGGAACACGATGCAGGTGATTAGGGAAATCAGCAGAAGGTGCGGGTCCGGGGTGAAGCGGTTTTCCTACGCCGGCACCAAAGACAGGAATGCACACACAACGCAGCTGTGCAGCGCGTGGAAAATTCCCTGCGAGAAATTGATGCAGGTGAAAATAAAGGATGTGCAGATTAATGCGTGCTGGAGCGCGAAGGATAAAGTTTCCATGGGAGGATTGGCGGGCAACAGGTTTTACATTAGGGTAAACGGGGCGGACGAAGGCGCGGGGGAAATTGTGGAGAAAATCAGAAGCGAGCTGGCGAGTGAAGCAAGCCAATTTCCGGTTGTGCCGAATTATTTTGGGGAGCAGAGATTCGGGAGCGCGCGCATGAACACGCACCTGGTGGGCAGGCATATTTGCAAAGGCGAATTCAAGGAAGCTGTTGAAAATTATTTGTTTTACACTGATGAGGGGGAAAGGAACCAGCAGGCGGTTGAGGCAAGGAAAAGGTTGGGGGAGGAAAGGGATTACAAAAAAGCCCTGGAATATTTCCCAAGAATCCTGGACTATGAGATTATGATGCTAAGGCATTTGGCAAACAATCCTACAGATTATGTGAATGCCCTGCGGAAAATTCCGCGCGGGCTTTCGCTCATGTTTGTGCACTCGTACCAGTCCTATTTGTTCAATAAAATTCTGGAGAAAAGGGTGAGGGAGAGGAATTTTGACGAAGCAATGGAGGGAGAATACTATTGCGAAATCGGAGCCGGGGGATTTCCCGATAGTGAGATTAGAGTGGAGGCAGGAACGGAGTCTGGCTTTAGTTTTGTTGTGACGCAGATTCCGGGCTATGAGACCGAGAAATTGAATGAAACTGAAAAAGAGGTTTTTGAAGAGGAAGGGATTACGCAGAAGAATTTCCACATTAAGAGCTTTCCTGAAATCAGCGCCAAAGGGTCGGTGAGAACCTTGATGACTCCGTTGGTTTCATTTGAATTCAACGGGAATGGGGGAAAGAACGAATTCAGGTTTGATTTGCAGTCAGGCGCCTATGCGACTGTTGCGCTCAGGGAATTCCTGGAAAAGGAGAAAGAGAATTAGAAAAACCTAATTGCGCTTGAATAAGCGCAGGAAAACTATTCCTGCCAAAATTGAGGCAAGCAAAACAACTGCTATTATAGGAAGAGTTGAACTATTGGAAATTCCACCCAGCAGGCGGTAGGAGATTTTCAATTCCTCTATGGGATATTTGCCTGCTGGCAGAAGCAGCCCGGGGCGGCCGTCTTTTGGCTCCAGGCGCTGGAAGTGATCCGAAGAGCTGAGAATCTGCGAATCCTTTGGAAGGAGCACCGTGAGGTCGGAAGTGTCGAACTGGGTTTCATTCTGAGCTGAAAGCGAGGCCAGGTCAAAAACCCAGGCATCTCCTTGCTTTTTTGCATGGTTTGAAAGGTTCATGTCAATGGAAACTGCTGTCTCGTTTTCATTCATCCATATTTTGGCAGAGAGTGACTCCAGGCTCACCGGGCTCCTTAGTTCTGAAGCGGACATGAGCCGCAGGAGCGTGTCCAGGTTCCTGACCCCGCTCATGTTTCCTGTGAGCTCCATTTTTTCATCCTTCAAGGTTAGCTCTGCGAAAAGCGATGAATAGCTGAGCTGAGCTGCGGGAGTGGGAGGGGCGGAGATTAGCGAATCAAAGGAAGCGCTTGCCCCTTGCTCTGTGGTGGAAAAATTAAATGAGATGAGGTCAAAGGAGACCTTGCTATAGTAGTCCTTGTCCCGCTTTCCCAGGAAAAGCTCGCGCAACTGGCTCGAATAGGAATTGCTTGGGAACCCGAGGCCTGCCTCAAAATCATCCTGCCTGAGCGCCTGCGCGAAATAGTCGCTGGCATTGGCCCAGGTCAGGTTTGCGCTGATAAGAAACTGATCGCCTTCCTGCACCGCTAGGCTGTTGATCCTGAATCGCGCGCTGGTTTCAATTTTAGTGGACTCGTTTAATGCTTCTGCAAATGCCCTGTTCAGGGAGTCTTCTGCCGAGGAAAGCACTGAGCTGTTTGACTGGTATTCCGCTATCTGTTTTGAAAATGAGTGGAGATCGTCTGCGCATTTGGGGGTGCAGTTGGACGAGCAGTTGGATGAGCAGTTGAAATAATCGGCTTGCGCATAGCAGCCCGAGGAGCAGTTGTAAACGCATTCGGCTTCGCAATTTTTGAGGTATAGGTTTTTTGGAAAGCCGAAACCCGCAGAGATCAGCTGGTCTTTGCCAGAGGCGCGGGAATTGATTTGCATTAGCAACCCGGCGTAATCCTCGAAAATTAGCCGGTAGGCTGCGGGGTAAATGAGCGAAGCGCGGAATTTGGTTGCCTCCGAACCTGAGATGTTGTTTTGAATGCTTAGCAGGGCATAGGCTTGGGTATCCCCGGTTTCAAGGCCGTCCATGGAACCGTGGAAAGTGATTTCAGAAAGGGAATTCGCGGCATTTATTTCGAGCGAGAAATTCGCGGGCAAGGAGGCGCTGGGGGCGGTCGAGTAGAAGGAATATTCCGCTGAGCCGTCCTCGTTCAGCTGGACCGTGGTGAGCGTGCCATCTGCTGAAACAAAAACTGAGAATATTAGGGCGAGGGAAATTGAAACGAAAAAAAGAAACGAAAAAAAGGATGGAAATTGAAGCTTCATGCAAACTGCCCCGCGCAATTTTTACCGGATGTAGGAAAGGCCGGAATCCTTGCCCAGTGATTCTGCGAGCTTTTCCTGCTTCTGGGTTTCCTGCTCCATTTTCTTCATGAACTCCTCGCTTTCCTTGGCGCGCGAAACTATCTTGTCCAAATTGACCTTGATGTCCAGCGCCTTGCAAAGGACTTCGAGCATCGCCTGCGCGGATTTCGCATCCACATAGCCGCCATGGGTCTCGCCCATGAGGCACACGCCCTGCATTTTCCTGAGCTTTCCGAGCCCTAGGAGCAGGCCTGCCGCTCCGATGATGGAGCCCTGGGACTGGCCGAAAACCACTCCGTATTTCTCGTGCTTTGGAATCAGTTCTTTGTGAGTGGCTGAACCGAGCACGCGGGGCTTTTCCAAAACAGTGCCCATGCCATAGCCTCCTAAAGTGTAAATGAAACTGCCGCCCTGGTGGTGGAAGAAATCAAGCATTGCGCCGCAGATTTCGTACTGCGCCTCGCTGGTGACTGCCTGCACATCGCCCACTAGGATGAGAAGGTCATTGCCGTTCTTCTTGGGATTTCTCCAGGCATAAAAACGGTTCTTGAGCATTCTGAGAGTGCCTTTCTTTTGCATGATCACCTGGTGAGGGAAAGAGGGCGAATAGAGCTCTGCGACCTTTTCGGCTTTTAGTTCCTTGATCAGGTGATCTGCTGCGAGCTTGCCCACTAATCCGATGCCAGGCAGCCCTTCAATCAGAATCGGCTTCTTTAATTTCAGCTTCTTTTTGTGAAAAATGGTCGTGTGTTTCATAAGCATAACCTGTTAGAGGCCCTTTGCCCTGCGCCTGTATTCCGAGTATTTATCCTCGATGGAATATTTTGGAGGGTGCGCGGTCACTGTGGCTGCGCTGCAATGGGTTTGATTCAGCGTGTATTTAAAACACACCGAACATTTGCGTAGGTGCTTCATTTGCTCTCCTGTTCAACAGCGACTGTTCCCTTTGCGGGCGCGATTGTTTTTTCAACCTGCTCGAGAATTTGGGCAATCGCTTTCTCCGCTTTTTTGTAATCTTCCGCAGTCACTTCGATGGAATAGTGCGGCGCCCCGAAATAGTGGATCTTGGCTTCTGCGCCAGGAGTTTGCTTGTAGGAAGTGAGCGCGCTTCGCAAAAGGACCACTCCGTCCCCGCTGGGGACGCGGATGATGAATTTTCTCTTGATGCTTACATTGGAGTGCTTGATGTTGGTTGTTGCAGTTTCAAGAAGTGCCTTTCTCCATGCCTCACTCAGGTTGGTCTTGTCAAGCGCTGATACCCCTTTGTCGCTGAGCTCTTCCAGTGCCGCGTAGGGATGAGTGAATGCAGCCGAGAGTGAATTGATGACTTCCTGGGATTCCTGCTGCTTTCCAATCTTTTTTGCAGCTAGCTCGATTAATTTCTCGGCCCTGCGCGCGAGCCTGAAGTCCTCCATTTTCCTTTTCTTTTCAGAATCAGTCACGCGCTTGAGCGAAAGGTCAATCTGGTTCTTTTCCAGGTCCAAGCGATAGACAATGGCCACTAATTTTTGGCCTTCCTTTAGGAACTCGTGGATATTTTTTACCCAGCGCGGGGCGACTTCTGAAATGTGCAAAAATGCCTCCTTTCCCCCGTATTCGTCCAGGCCGCAGAACGCGCCGTAGGGGAGGATTTTTTTGACAGTAGCCAAAACGTAGTCGTTCTGCTTTGGCGTGCCTTCCATTTTCAGAGCACCTTTGTTACTTTTCCTGACACCCTGGCGCGCGAGCCGGTTGGCTTTGCCAGGACCGCCTTGCAGCTGCTGCAGTGCACTGTGCGCGAGGCGTTGCCGAAAATATTCTGCTCGTTTCCGCACTCGCATTTTACCTTCAAAAATTTGCTCATAAGTTCACATCCATTTTCATTCAGCTAACTTAAGCCTTGATTTCGATTTTCTTCTTTGTTCTGGAACCAACAACCAGTTCGTGCTTCTTTTTGCATTCCTTGCAGGTGAGCATCACTTTCTGGCGCTTGCCCTGCTTTCGCACGGATTTTTCACCTGCAACTTTTCCTCCGTAGCCCGTGAGTTTCCGTTCGTGCTTCCTCTGACCCATGGCCAGGGCGCGGGCCTTGCCCTTGCTCGCCACCTTTGCAGTATGAACCGTGTGCTTGTTGCACTTGGGGCAATGCTTGTTCACTTCTTTCGGGAATTTCATTGTATCACTTCCGCAATTTTTTGCCTTAACATGACTTCGGCTTCAGTTTCCGGAAGCAGGGCGTTTTCACCCTGCTTGAACGGACCATACTCGCGCGCATCCACGCCCACAAAGCGCGGGATGTCTGCGAGCAGCTTGAGCCTGAGTTTCCTGTCATTTCCCCCGTTTGAGCCCGAACCGTTGCCGTTTCCGCCGTTTCCGTTGGCGGGCCTTGCGGCTAAAAGGTGCTCTAGCACCATTTTTTGGTCGTTCAAAATCGAAAGGACTGACTTGAAAAGCTTCTCCTCGTTCTCAGCCATTTTCTGGGGCGATGCGCCTGTGCGCGATGCCCTTAAAGCCATTAGAAGAATTTTTTCCTCTCTCCTTTCATATATGTCGCGAAGTATTTTTAAAGTGTTCTCGTATTCGCGGGCGAGCTCGAGGGTGAAATCGGACTTCAATTTGCCCTGGGTTTCCTTGAGCGCGGTCTCGACCGAGGGGTAGAAATCGTCCGGCAGCTGGGTCGGCAGGGAACTATCGCGCTCCAGGCGCTGGATTTTCCGCAACTCGTCGTATGTTATGTCCATAATCGCACCGAATCGAACTTATTCGCTAATCGGAGAGTAATGCGGCTTTCTTGCACAGCAGATACATGGCAGCGTGCAATGGAAGCTCGCGCTTCTCAGCCTTGAATGGGCCGAATTCCTCCTCCCGCGACAGGAATTTGGGCGCTTCAACTATATTAAGCGTTACAGTTTCCGAGGAGGAGAATGCCAGGGCGTCTTTTCTTGGGTCGAAGGACTGGAGCTGGGAAAGCGGGAAGGTTTTGGCGACCCAGCCGGAATCGCCGTGGAGCGAGTCTGCCATGCGAATTAGTTTGCTGGTGTCAATTGTTACGTTTTGGTCTATCTGGTCGCCCATGTGGACTCCGACCTTTTTGCCGAGATCGCCCCATACGGTTTCCTTATTGGCAATTCTCACCTTGTCCCAGTTTCCTTCCTTTACCCCCTGGGTGAAAAGCGGGAATTTCTTTTTCTGTACTTCTTTTGGAAGATGGGCAATGTTTGCAGGGTCGATGGCAAATCTGGCGATTCTGCCGCCCCAGCCAGGGTCTGTGGGTTTTGGGCCCATGTTTTGCAGCTGGCGCTTAACCCGGTCGTTTTCCATCCAGCTTTTTTCCTTTGCCCTGAAGAAATTTTCAATTGATAGGCCTGTGCCGCCGATGTAATCCACCAAATCGCGGCGGGCCTCGCGGTCAAGCTGCTTTACTTTTTCGGATTCAACTCTAACGTGAAAGCCGCGGTTGCCTGAGAAATTGACTGAAATTTCATTGGAAGAGAAGCCGAAATCTGGCATTAGGAATTCCTCTATGAGCTTGATGGCTTCGGATTTGGTTTTGCCAAAGCAGGTGTCGCAAATCCAGCCTTTTGCATGATTGGGGCATTCGTCTGCGTCCAGATCAAAAACCAAATCTCCGCCGAGCCAGTTTTTCCTGGGCATGGGCCTTCCTGTGGGGAATTCATAGTAGGCAATGGAATGGGAAATGAAAAATGGCGCGTTCATTACCAGGTATTTCCTGAGGTCTGCCTTGGTTGGAAAGGCGGCATGGCGGGTTTCAATTTTCCTTTCCCAGGAACCGAAACCGAATTCACGCTGGCCGATGGAAGAAGGGCCCACCTCGGACTGGGCAGTATAGAAGTCTGCGAATTTCCTTCGCACGAATTCCACTGTCCGTTCCAAATCAGTCACTGGATTTCACCCTGCTCCTGGTCGCGCTTTTGATTCGCATCGCGCTCGCGCCTGTCCCTTTCAACTTTCTTCCCGTGGTATGCTGCCTTGAATTGCAAGGGATTTTTTGTGCCGCATTCGGCAACGCACAGGCCATAGCTGTCAATGGAATCGCAATTAGGGACGGAGTAAGTTTTCTTCACTAGATAGTCAATCTGATAGCGCGTGGTCTCCTCATTGTAATCCGGAGCGTCCTTGAAAATTGCCGCTATTTCTTCGGGCTTTACGCCTGCTTTAAGTAAATAGGTGGCAAGGAACCAGCGCGCCGTGTGCGGCAAATTTTCGTGCATGTGCATGTCCTGCAAAAGCTTGACTATGCAGGGCGGGAAATTCTCGCTGGGAATTTTTGTGATTACCACTGATTCTTCGCGCGGGAGGAGCTTGTCGATTTCCTTTGCTGCCTTTAGAATTTCCTGCGGGTAGTCTGTTTTGGGAATTTTCAATGGAAGCGAGTTTTGAATCTGGATTTTGATTGCCTCTTCCGCAATCCTGCAGACCTTGTGCCAGGTGAGGGAGCGCACAAATCCTCCTGAAACATTTTGGTTGATGAGCTTGTAGTCAACTGAGCGCGGGGCGAAACGCAAATACTCAAAAACCGGGACATCGGCGATGAAATCCGGCTTTTCAGAAACTATTTTTGCATGGATTCCGAGCCCGCCTAGAACCAGGAGCGAGTCCTGGAGGCCGGATGATTCGCGCAAAGAAGATTCAAGGAGAGAAGAGGCGCGCTTTGCCTCTGCGATTGCGTACCTATTAATGTGGAACCTGCTGAATTGGGAAATTATCATGCGCGCGACTGCATAGCTGTAGACCAGCTCTTTTGCATCAAGCACTACCGCCTGCTTGGGAATTTCGCCCTTGAGAAGTGCGGAAAGAATGCGCTTTTGGCCGAGCTCGATTAATGGCGGGGAGATTTGTGGCTTGTTTACGGAAACAAAGGCTTTTGCTTCGCTAGTGAAGGGGTATTTTGCGCATAAATTTAGATTGTAATCGACCATGACTCCTCCCGCTAGGATATGGGTGAAATAAGTTAAAAGAGGATGCGGACACCTGGTAGAGAGAGTACTCCCTGGAAAAGGGTTATAAACATAAAACGCCTAAAAATGGTAACGTGTGGAAACGAAAAGAGATGCCTTCGGATACGAGGCAATCTCGGCAAATTGAGAAAGTTGCTGCTGTTTATGCGCGCGCGATGACTGCGTTCAATAGGTTTTTCCACAAAAACAGGCCTGTTTATGAAACTCCGGGGAGTAACAGTTTTTTTGAAAGAAATGAGGGTTTGAAGGTATACGAGGCTTCGGCAGAACTCGTGAATTCGATTGCAAAGACAGCAATGAACGAGACAGAAATAAAGAAGAAACTTAGGGAGATTAGGGGGGGAGTAGTTAATGAGAAAGCTTTCCGGAGAATTATGGAAACCCATTTGCTTCCGTTAATCCGCGAGAAATACAAGAAAGCTAAATTTAATCAACATTTTATGGAGGAACGGATCGTAGCTGGTCCGCAAAAAGAAGAACCAGGGTATGTGGAATCGACATGGATTACAGAACATACTGAAAAAAAATACAAATATGCAGATGAGGCGGATTGCGGGCACGGTCTTGTGGAAGATGGGGTGGAGATTGTACCAGGACATTATGATGGAGAGATTTGGCATGATGGCATAGATCTGACACCCTATGAAGAATTTAGATATCCGGCACTGTGGGGCGAAGAAAATAAAACCCGCCTGGTAATTCTTGTATTATACGTAAAGCAGGCACTTGGAGAAAATAGTGAGAGTGAAGTGAACTCAAAAATAAATGAAATTGAACAAAAGGAGAACCAACTTATTTCAAAAAAGGAGCAGATTGACAGTGAAATGAGAGCGTTGAGGAAAATGAGCTATGCGCATCGTGAGTTTGGCGAGAAAATTCGGGGGATACGCGGGGAGATAGTAGAATTGAACCAAATGAAGGGCGGGTTTGAAAAAGCTGCGGAAGCGATTATTTTTTAACCGAAGAATACTGCACGCCCTGCATGGATTTGGCAGTCACTTTGTAAGCGATGTCAAAGGAGATTAGCGAAAGGACCAGGATTGCGTTATTGGTGGCGATTGCCGCAATGATGGTGGCGACTTCCAGAAATAAACGGTTTTCAACTGCGTAGGCCAGAAATTTTGGGAAGCGAGAGGCTGGCTGTTCATCTGAGTAGGAAGCCAAGGAAAGGAAAACTAAGAGGATGAGCGGGGCTAGAGTGATTGCAGGCTGGGTTCCTGGCGCTGCTGTGAGATAGAAAAATAGGAATAGAACGATGAATGTTGCCAAACCGATGTAATGGAGAATGTGGTCGATTTTTCCAGCTGCAAAGACTCCGATTGTCAATGCTAAAAAGACTGGGAAAAGTTCAGCTCTTGTGGCAAGCCAGGCAAGGATGAATCCATAGCCCACTGCGAAAACTTCGGCTCCTTTCAGGTTCACGTGATTGTCCGCAAGCTCGTCAACTAGCTTCATGACGACTGCGCATACAACGCTTGCAAGCAGAATGTAGGACAGAGGTTCAGCCAAGCTCATCCACCAATAACTTGTAAAGTTTCGGGAATTCTTTAATGTAGTCCCCTTTCAATGTCGCGAGGGTAGCGCTTTCGCTTGCCTTTCCCCAGCTGATTCCTTCCTCTAATTTTGCGCCTGAAAGAGAGCCGTCTTTTTCATCGGATGAACAAATATTAATTGCATAATCGATTCCGCCGCGCAGCACGTTTACGCCCAGGGTGTAATGCTTGAAATAACCGCCACCAAGAATTATGGCTCCGACTTTCTTCTGATCGTGCAGGGTGTTGAATAAAGGCATCATGTCGGCAGTTGAATCAATGATTAGCTTGTGGTCCTGATTGAAAATTGCAAGCTGCAAGCCCAGCATGGAATCCTGGAATGCGGGGGAATAGACGCGCACATTTTTCTCTGCGCAGGCTGCCAGGAAGCTTTTGCCTTTTGGAAGGCGCTTGCCGATTTCGTACAAGAAATCTGAGATGGAAAGTTTGCAGCCTTGCTTTGCCTCGTCTTTTTGTTTGTAAATGTCCTTGAAAATTTCCGTGATTTTCTTTTCGAACAATGCGAAGTATTTCATTTCAACGTAAACCGCGCCCATTCTTCCAAACCCTTGCTTGTGGAGCTGGATGTCGTTGGCTGCGAATGTGCCTGCCACGTGCTTTCCGCCGTAGGATTCGATTAAATCATGGACCACTGTGGCGCCGCTGGTGACTACCGCGTCGGCTGCCCCGCGCTGGATGTAATCGATGAAAAGTTCGCGCATGCCATAGGCGATTGCCGGGCCGCTGAAGGAGAAGAATTTGAAGCATTCTTTGTCTGCGAGGATTTTCTTGGAAACAGCGAGAGTTTTGGCGAGCTTCTTTTTGTCAGCTGCGCTCACGGATTTGGGTAATGCTGCTGATTGAACGAACTCTGGTTTTGGCATAAAATCACAAATCATAGATGTTTTTACGATGACCTATCCGCTGGATTTGCACTGTATTGTCTGAATGATTTAAAAATACTATAACGCGATAATCGCCTATGCGCAATTTGTATTCTTCCCTGTCAACAAGGCGTTTGAAATAATGGGCAGGATTCTGGGCCGCTTGCTCAATCTTTTTGGTAATTTGAATGGCAACTGCTCTGTCTAGATTGCTGAATTCTCTTGCAGCCAGAGGAGACCATCTTAATTTCCATTTTAAATTCATTGGGCAACAGTCGGTTTTTTTGCTTAATATACTTTGCGATTATCGTCGCTAGAATTTATAGGCCGAGTTTTTTCTTTACATCCTCGTGGGAGATGAAACGCCCTGCCATTGTATCGAGCCGGGCATTTAGAAGACCGATTCTAAACTCTTGGGAATACTTGCCTTCATCGTCTCCTTCTGGCACTAGACTAAGAAATTTGTTGATTAGGTCGTCGTAAGTCTCTCTTCTTTCCTTCAGGCGGGAAAGCTTCTCCCGTGTTTTCGGGTTTAGCTGGATTGAAGTGTATTTAACCATAGAACCACCATAGATGTTCTATAGATTGATGTATAAAAGGCTTTCTGGCAGCGAGAAAGAGTGAATAAAGAAAAGGAAAAATCAGACCAAATCGCAGCTTCCGCCTGCGCACGCGAGCTCCTTCGCGCCCTGGGTTTCGTCGTTCTTTTCGTAAAGGAGTATGTGCGAGAAATCAATGCTCGGGAATTCCTTAACCAAACGTTCGTATTCCTCTTTGGTCACCTCTTCGTAAGGTGCGAGCGTGTAGGAGTGGGTTTCTTTTGGCAAAAATGACAATCCTCCGAGCATGTTCCAGTTCTTGTAGAGCCAGTGCGCGACTTCCAGCCATTCCTCTTCTCCGATGGAAATTGTCACGGATGGATTGTGCTCAGTGTAATTCTCTTTCACCATTTTCCAGTATTCGAGCTGCTCAATCGCTCCAACGCTGTTTCGGAAAATTGCGTCCTTGGGAGCCTTGACCGGGAATTCCAGAACGAAAGTTGTGGCATTGTAAATGGTCTGGCTGACCTCCGGAACATAGGGAACTTTCTGGTCCCTCATCATCCGGAATAAACTGTCAGTGGTGGAAATCCTCACCCTCCTGATGTAATAGGGCGAATAGCGCTGGTGCATTCCTGAAGCAGCATCAACCAGCTGCGAAACGGTTCCCGAGGGCTTTACGCAGGTGACTGCCGTTGCCCTATTTATTCCGAATCTCTTTGCGTATGCCTCGTTTGCCTCAACCGCATGGTCGCGCAGTTTCCTCATGGTCTCTGCATTGCGCGCAGCAGGGCAGTCCCATTGGCCGGTGATAGAAACCCCGAGCAATGATTCCTCTTCGCAGTTCTTTCTCCATTCCTGTGAAAGGTAAGGGAAGTTGGTAAGCGTTGCCTGGAATGTGCCGAGAATTGTGGCGATTTTTATTTTCTTGAGAAGGGATTCTTCTGTGTCATCCGGCCTTGCGACCACTTCTGAAAGGTTGCAGAATTGCTTTGAGCGGAGGATGATTTCACCGCAAGGGTTGATGCCCACATTGGAAATGTGATCCTTGAGGGTTTTCCACCTGCGCTCCGGAACCTGGTATTGCAGGCCGGCTCGGTTGAAAATTCCGCGCTCTCCTGTTCCGGATTTTGCGAGTGCTAAAAATTCATCCAGGAATTGGGCTGCGCTGGGCTTTTCATTGTAGGTTGCCGAGTTGTTGGCCATGCTTCGCTGGGGTTCTGATAAATAGAATTGCCCTGTCTTGGCATAGCGCATGGCATGGTCGTCCAAATCCGAGAGCGAGATGAGCGCTGTCCTGCGCACGCCTCCCATCACCACTACTTCGCCGATTTTGCAAATAATGTCATGAACGTCGATTGTTGCAAGCCGTCTGCCCTGCTTGGCAAGGACTTTGGAGCGCGTGAATTCCAAAACAGCGCGCAATGGGCCAGGGCCCGAGCTTCTGCCGCCCATGGTTTTTAGTCTTGCTCCGCGTGCGCGGAGATTGGAGAAATCGAAATCAACATCTTCCCCGTTGTACCAGGTCTTCAGCCCATGCACCAGGGCATTGGACCAGCCTTCCTTGCTGTCCACAACCAGGTGGGTTGGCTGGTGCCTGCCAGTCTGCCTCTTGATTTGCGGAAGCTGCTGAACGCTTTCCTCCTCGACCGAGAATCCGACCCCAGTGCCGCACATGCACAGGTACATGATTTCCCCGAAATCCTGGAGGATTGAGGGGGCGATATAGGAGCAGTTGTAGGCTGCCACATTGGATGCTTCGGCCGCCTTGCCTGCGCACCAGAGAAGCCTCATGGAAGGCATTACTTCCTGCCTGAGAATCGCGTGCTTGATGTCATTGTATTCTGCTTCGGTGAGCTTGTTGCCGAGCCTGAATTTCATGTATTCCAAATAGCGGCCTACGGTCTCGACCCAGGTCTCGCGCCTGTTTTCCTCGTCAATCCATCTTGAATAGGAGCGGTAATAGACGAATTCGCAGAGCGGGGAGCGGAAGTATTGCTTGCTTTCATCGGCGAGCTTTTTCACGTGCTCTGGGATGGCTTTTTCCATTGCCCTGATGCGGGCGCGCTCCTGCCTGTATAGTATATAGGCCTTGGCGGTTGCCGCATGGCCGTCCTCAATCAGAACTTTTTCAACCACATCCTGAATTTGCTCGACCGTGGGAATTGTGTGGCCGTCGTACTTCTTGTCCAGCGCAATGGTCACCTGCTTGGCGAGCTTTGCCGCAAGGTCCCGGTTCCTGCCTCCTATGGACTTCGCTGATTTGAAAATGGCGTTTATGACCTTCTCCTCATCGTAGGGGAGAATTCTGCCATCGCGCTTGCGGATCTGCTTGACCTGAGTTGAGTTGGAATCAGCCATGTTAACCACCATTGCAGCCTCGCTCTCCACCATCCCACACACCTGTAATTAACGGAAAATTTTCGCCCGAAGAACCGTCTGGCATCAAGGACAATACGGTGTTCGAAAGCAGGCTAAAATATTGCTGCGCTTGTTTTTAAGGGTTGTGAATTTTATTGTAAAAAGAGGGGAAAAGGGGGCCCGAGAGAGGGCGTTTTTGGTTAATACATAAATACACTAAATACCACAAGGTATATAAACCTCTAAAATCATATAATACGTTAGAATATACGCTTAAAATGGGTCATAAATATGGCACCTGACAAAATGTTTAAACCGGCTGATGCGATGGCTAAATGGAGGAAGGAGATTGAAAAGGGGAAAGAACCAGAGCCGCAGCCGGAAACATGGAGAGATTATGTGAGGAGAACCCTGCGTGAAATGGAAGCGCTGAAAAGAATGCAGGAAGGGAAAGCGCCGGCTGAAGTTGTTAGGATTGATGAATCCCCGGATGAAAAATTGAAGAGGATTAGGGGGGGAGCTAAGTGGGTGGAAAAAACCGAGCCAGCTGTTCTGATTAATAGGGAAAAACTGGATAGAGTCAGAAAAATGCTCCTGGATAGCGGCAAGATGAAAGAGAAGCTGCATATTCCCAGAAGGCCGAAAGGAATGGAAGAAACGTTTGAGGAAAAAAACAGGGCAAAAGTAAAGGAAATGCAGCCTGGGGAATGGTTCTTTGGTGGAATTGGGTTTAGTTTGATGTGCTTCGGCTACAAGGGAAACGCCAAAGCTCCCGAGTATGAGAAGCCGCTGCCCAGTAAAAAAAGCCCTGAAACTCCTGAAAAAAAGGATTGGCTTGAAACCGCGCTGAAACTGGTGGTTACGGCGGGCGCGATTGCTGCGCTTTTGCTGTTTTTTAACAAGGGAAAGGAACTGATTATTAGGGGTGCCTGGAAGGATGTAACGTCAAGGCCGGTTGCGCACGAAACTTTTGAAAAGGGCTTTGCAAGAATTTGCGCTGAAAAAAACGGGGCCTGGATTTTCGCCAATGAATTTTTTTCCAGGGACATTCTGAATATTTCCACTTATCTCAAGTACATGGAAATTAAATCCGCAAAAATTGTTTACAGGACCGGCACTGGGAAAGAAAGCGAAACAGAGCCCACTGGCACTAATTACACGATTTGGTTCAAGGCAGTGATGAAAGACGGAAGCAGGATTAGCAAGCAGATAACTGGAGAAATTAGAAATGGATTGAATGGGCCTGACAGGAGAGCCATTGAAACACTCTTGAAATTTATAAACACTGGAATTGGCGGGCAGAGGAGCAAGCAGAAGAAAGAACCTGAGAAGAACGATCAGAAGGGAGGGAGGCCTCCGCCCTGGCGCAATTATTACAACTACAGTGGAACAGAGCAAGCAAGAATTCCCGATGGCTTGCAGAACTGGAGAACCGTGATGAAGAAGGCAGAAGTGCCGGGAAAAGGTATACCTCCAGGAACAGGAAACCGCACTAGGACAAGAGGCACGTGCTAGGCAGTCCTATAGATTTTCTAATTTTATTTAGTTTATTCCAGGCCGAGTGGTCACTGTAAATGTGTAGGGGTCAGTGGAATAGGCGGCATAGCCCGGGTCTCCTTTTTCTCCGGAGGTTATGTAGAAAATTGCCCAGCCGGGGGTGACCGGAGCTGAGAACTTCAATGGCGCGCCGAAGCCAGAAGTTGCGGAAACGTGCTCAATTCCGCTTGGCGAGATGATGCCGATTTTTACGCTTGTCCCTTCCGGGACAGTGGAAACATCAACTATCAGGTTTCCTCCTGTTGAAACCTTTACCTTGTAGTAATCGACATCCTTCCTTTCCTTCAGGTCTGGCAGCGAGCTGAAGCGCGGAGGAAAGAGATACGCTTTCTGGGGCTCTCCAAGCGAAACAGCCTTTGCATAGGAGGCGTCATTGTTCGGCTCGAACTCGTCCGGGGTCGGAACGTATTCGAGCAGGATTTGGAATGCCTGGCCTTCAGGCCCGCGGATGGCAATCGGGACATTTCCGTCAAGCACTGAAACAGTGGCTTCCAGGAGCTGGCCGGCGGTGCCGTGGGTGGAGATTGAACTCCCCTGGCTTGCGGTCAGGCTGAAATTGCGTGCATTGGATGTGGAGAACGCAATGCGCAAGAATCCGGAGGACGGGGATTTGAATGAAAGGTATTGATCTGAACCTGTTGCTATTCCGGAAATAAGGGTGCATTCGCTTGTTGGAAGGGTGGAATCTTCAGAGGAAGCGAATGTGAATGTGGATTGGGTGAGCACTGAAGTGCAATACTCCGGCTCGATTTTTGGGGCCGGAAGAACTTCCACTGGAGTTTCGATTGGAAGGTTTGACAGGTCTAGGGTATCATTGCCGGCGGGTGTTGGTTGATTCGTGTTGTCAGCAGGTGTGCTTGGAGGCCGGGTGTTGGTTGCGGGCGCAGGGGTGTTGTTGATTGAATTGTTTTCCGTTGCAGGAGGCTGGCCTCCGCCCAGGATGTTTGTGCAGCCGAATGAAACGATTAATGCCAGGGTTAGGAAATAGACAAGAATTGGTTTGCGCAAATGAACCACCGGACGGATTAAGGCTGCCGGGGTTTAAAAGTTTATTTAGTCTGCGTCAATTCTTGGTGCGAGGTAATAGGTCAGATCCGCGTCCTCAATCTTGTAGTTGATTTTTATCGGGACGTTGGTGCGCAGGCTCAGCTTGATTTCATTCTTGTCAGCGCAAGCCTTCACAATGTCGTCCAGGTATTGGAGCGGGAAAGTCGCCTTCACGGGCTTCTTGGTTGTGATGCCAGCGACCGCGCCGCCCTTGGCCATTTCCGAGTGTAAATCCGCATTGTCTCCTGCGACTCCGACCGAGAACGCGTGCTCGGTTGCCTCCAGAGTCAGGTGCGAGGAAACCAGCGCCGCATCGCGCAGCATTTCCTTGAAAGAGCCTGCGAGAATTTTCACTTCCGCATCGTGCTCGATTTTCGGCTCTTTCTGCACTCCGCCCTGCAGATCAATAAGCGGGATTTTGAACGAGCGCTTGGAACCTTCTCCGGAAAAATGAAGCACGAACTTGTTTTCTTCCTGGGACATTTCCAGCTTTTCCTTGCCCCTTGTCCTGCTGAGGATTTTCGCGAGGTTTTCGAAATTCAATCCGACACGAACAGTGCTTTCAACTTTGTAGTCTGAGAAGGCGGATTTCGGGATGTTGAAAACCACCATGGCGATCTGGCTCGGGTCCATGGCGCGCAGGGAAATGCCTTCCTTGGAAATTTCCAGTGAGCCCTCGTCAATCAGGTTGACTATGGCGTCTATGCAATCCTTCCAATAGTGTGCATCAGATACGGTAATGTTGAACATGTGTCCACCTCTCCACGAACTTATCACTTTTCGCCAGGATAGTTATTAATTGTTTTTACAGAAGCGGCGACACCCGCAAAACAGGTAACGGCAGCTGCGCCAATAGGGGCGACGCGCCCAGCGCAGCCGCCAAACGACGCGGCGGCTCCCGAGAGCCGGTCGCCTCGTGGCGACTTGGCGCCGAAAGCGCCAACCGCGGGCGCGGCGCTGGTAATGGCGGCGTCGCCCTTCGAGGCGCAGCTGCCTGCGTGAATGTTGAAGCTCGCACAGCTGTAAGAAAAAGTTTGATGGTTGGAACCGCGTGGGGTTGCTGCGAAAATTGTGGCGCGGCGCACAGCTGCGTTGAGAACAGATGGCTTTCGGAAGTGTTATAAAATTCGATTGCGAGAGATTAACTCGGTGGTTCTATTAAGAAACTCATATTGCTTTCCATCGTTGTGTTTGTTCTATTTCTTGCAGGATGCAGTTCACAGTCAAAATCCACAGATGGGACCAATGAAAGCGGAGGATACGCGAGTCAAACTTGCAACGAATTGAACAGAAGCCCTGGGTGCATGGTAAAAATGGCAATCGCCAACAATGACCCGAATGCTTGCAGCGCTAGTAATGACATTGAAAACTCAAGCCAGTGCTACTACCAAGTTGCATTCGCCCTTAAAAATTCGTCTTTATGCGGGCGAGTGATAGGCAATAGCACAATAGCTAGGTGCTACTATAGTTTGGCGATAGAACTCAATGATTCAGGGGTGTGCAACTCGGCACAAGACAGTGCAATAGCTAATGGGTGCTATTACTTGGTAGCTGAAGATCTCGGGAATCCGGAGATATGCAAATCGATAAAAAATAACAGCCAGCAGACGGATTATTGCTATTACCACATAGCCTCTGAACTCAAAGATCCTGCCACATGCGGCTTAATACGAAGTAATGGGGATGCAGATATTTGCTATCTTGAGTTGGTTAAGTCTCCTAAGGACTTGGCTATTTGTGATTTAATAAAATTCAACAAGACAGCAGAATATTGCCGTGGCCAATTCGATAAATAGTTGATTTTGTTTTAGTTTTTTAGTTGGTTGTGAAAGTGCTGTCGCAGCCTTCCCCGCCAGAGAATCTTCCGAACAGAAACATTTTGAAATAGCCCAGGTACGGATGGCGCGCAATCATTTTTCCCTTGTAAGCCATGCTCGGAGCCAAATTGTTGCCCAGTTCATAGGATGAGGAAAACGCCTGCAAATCAAAAATCGGGTTGTTGTCTCCTTTTGTCAAATAATAGGTGCTGCCGTTCTCTGTTTTCAATTTCACAATCACGCGGTGGATTATGTCGCCCTGCGCCCCGAATAATTGGTCGCGCGGAGCGTTGTAAACAATCACGCTGGTGGAAAAATTGGTCTTGAATTCCATCGCGTTTATGGAAACCGTGCGCGTGCATGGGATGAGATAGCGAGTGTTGTTGAAATTAATCCTTTCGCACGCCTCGAACTTGAAATCCAGCGGCCCGCGGTGCTCAATGATTTGTTCTGGGTGGGTTGTGAACAGGATGCAGATGGGCTTGTTGTAATTGGCAATGTTCGTGCAGTAGGGGTAAATGCCATTGGGGACACCCAGCGTGCCGATTCCTGGCGCAGAAACAGTAACCGCTAAGCGGTCGTTTATTTTTGCAATGGCTGAATCGGAAATTTGCGCAACCGGGGCGCTGGGCTCCCCGCCCTGCAGAAGAATCATGTCCCCGACCTGCAGTTCAGGAAGCATGGAACAGGAAACCACTGCGTTCAATGGGGATGGAACGCTGAGGATGAACGATGCGCCGAACCAGATCACCACTGCGATCAGGAGCGCGATGGCCGTTTCCTTTAGTTCGTTCTTCACTCCGCCGCGCTGAAGGCCGACATAGATTTCAGCGATTAAACCGAGAAGAAGGAAAATTGCGGTTAGAATTCCGAACAGGCTGCTCTTTAGGAAAAGAGCCAGAAGAAAAGAAATTGCGAGCGCGATGTAAAGTGCCTTGGAATCGACTAGCCAGGAAAAAACAGAGTAAAGCTCTTTTTTCATTGATGGTTTTTCTTCCAGCTTTCACACCCGCGAGCAGCTGATTTATTTCTTGGAAATGGCCGATTCAAATTTCTTCAGCCTGTCCTTGAGTTCCTTTACCGCTGCCTTGAGCGCCTTTTTCGGGTCGCCCTTCTTTGTGCGGATGATTATCTTGGGCTGGCCGACCAGCGGGTGGTCAAGCACATAGGCCGCGAACGTGACATCCTTGTCTTCCATGAGTATGTCGCGCAGCATGTTCGGGAAAGTGTGCTCCTCCCCGGTTAGTTGAACCTCCAAATAGTTGTCCTCGTCCTTCAGGTATTTGACTTCCATCATATCACTCTCCAAAATCATAATCGATTAAATTTATTCTTGCGCTCCTCGCTCCACTTATGAACCACGTTTCTTTAGCACTCCGAAGCCCGGGTCTGCGGTGGACAAATAGGTTTCTTCCGGGGTTACCTTGGAAACTTTTGCCTTTATCACATCGCCGATGCGGAGCACTTCGCGGATCTGCTTCAGGTATCCTTTCTTTATCTGTGAAACGTGAAGAACGCAATAGTTCATGTTGCTTACATGGCGCAAATGGCCTTCGTGCATTGGGCCGATGCGGACCAGGGCTATGGGGTCTGAAATGAGCTCGACCATGCCGACCACGGTCATTCCAACCGTGAGCAGTTGCGGGGTTGTTTTCTTCGGGGTTACCGAGAGTGTTTTGTCTGCAGCTATATGAAGCATCCCCTGCAATGTGGCATAGATGACGCCATGCTTGTCAGCGAATGTCCCTGAGCCGACCAGGTATTCCTCCTCGGTCCCCAATAGTTCGCCGGGTAAAACAATTCTTTCTTCCATGAAAATCACAAAATAAGCTTGGTTGTTGGCTATATTTGGGGATATAAGATTTATATGGATATCAGGGGCGTCAGACAAGAGTCGATAGCATCGGGTCATGGATAAAGACCTGCAGAAGGACCCGCTCACCATCGTCTATGAATTGGGACTTGAAGGAATAACTGAGAAACATCGCTTCCCTGTTTATGTGCAGTATGTTGCTGTATTGGAGCTGAAGCAAATCCGCCAGGAAACGCCTTGTGGCGAAGCGGTGATTCACCTCTAGAGTCATGTCTGAGATTTCTGAGATGTCTGAAGGCAGTTCCCCGTAAAAGCCGATTTTTAATCCTAGGGAATAGTTCTGGCCAAAATCAGGCCTTGGGCACATGATAGTTGCGGGCAGTTGCAGCATGAACTGGAATGGAAGGTTCGAGTGCAGATCAGATTCGAACTGTGCTAATTGCACAAAAACAATGTTTGGGAAAAAGAGCTGCAGCCCGAACCCGGGCGGCGCTCCGGGAGGGATTGCTATGGAATTTTCTGGGTCGCCCCCTGTTTTTTCGCACGCCTCTTGGAAGCGCCCTGAAATCAGGTTGTAGGCGCGATTTTCAGCCCTTACAAGCTGGGGCAGGGATACTTTCTCGATCAAAGTGAAAGGAAGCGGAGAACCGGTTATCTCGATCTGGGATTGCGGGATTAGGGAGTTCCCGGTGCGAACTGAGTTCACGTATTTTGCGTATTTTTCATTCCGTCCTTTTTTGTTTCGCGTTACAATCGCATTGAAAATTTCCTCATGAAGGGGGTGTATGCTTTCAAGGAAAGAAATTAATTTTTGTCCGTAAGGAGTGGCGATTTTTACAGTTGGGTCGCTAATCCCGTCCTTTCTCACCAGGTCGCTCTTTTGCCATTGCCTTGGCGTGAGCATGTTCAGGAATTCTGCCATTTGTGGTATTTTGTCGGAAAAGGCATAAATAGAGTTGGTGGGACCTGCGGACTAGTTGGATTTTTGGCTTTTGGGCTTTGGCTGGTAGATGTAGTAACCCAAAAGCAAGGGGAGCCCAACTGTTAGCAGAATGTGGTAAAAATCCCAGTCACAGGTGTATAATGGATAACCTAACCCGGAGGTAAAGAGTACGGATTGATCCTGAAAATAGGGAATGCACTGACTAGGATGGAAGCGGTTTTGCCAGACTGAAATGAGCATTAAGCCGGCGCAATAGATTACTAGAAATATTAACAGCCCAAATGCCTTCTTGGTTTTTTCGTCCATGTTATAGGTATAGCGGAAAAGGGATTTAAAGCTAGCAAGAGAATGACTAGCCATGGCAGCTTCTAACAAGAAAAGAATCCTTGTCATAGCCGTGGACAGGGACAACGACCTGTTTGAAAAAGCAAAGGTAGCCGGGCCCGTTATCGGGAGAAAGGCGAACCTGGACGCTGCCATGAAACTCGCGGTGGCAGACCCCGAGGAATCGGATTCGAATACCATGTTCGAGGCAATCAAAATGTATGATGAGGTGTCGGCTGAGGGAGAGGCGGAAATTGTGACACTTACAGGGGACAGGAGATTGGGATACGCGGCGGACAAGCAGATTGGCGAGCAGTTGTACAGGGTGCTTTCCGAATTCCAGGTTGAGAGATGCATAATTGTAACCGATGGGGCAAGCGATGAGCAGGTGCTCCCGATCATCCAGAGCAGACTGAAAATCGAGTCAGTGAAAACCGTGGTGGTCAAGCAGGCCGCGCAGCTGGAAAGAACTTACTTTGTGATTCTGGAAAAATTGAAAGAGCCGTACTACAGGAGCCTGTTCTTCGGGTTGCCTGCGCTCATACTCATCATGTTCGCAATCTCGGGATGGATGGGCTATGGCTGGCAGCCGGTCAGCTTTGTGGTCGGGCTTTACCTGATCATCAAAATGCTTGACGTGGACGAGAGCCTGATCAGCATGTACAGGAATTTCTTCAGCTTTTCAGTGGAGCGCATCAGCCTGATAATTTACATCGCAGCGTTCATTTTCATAGTGATGTCGTTCTGGCTTGCGCGCGAGGTTTACATACAGCAGGTGCTTCTTGGCGGGGATCCGCTGAAAATTGCCGCTGCCGCGCTAAAGGGCCTGCTGCTACTGCTGCCCTGGGGGATCATGGTGCTGATTGCCGGGAAGGCGATCGACCTGATGCACGAGAGGCGGAGATACGAACTTGCGAGGTATGGGATGTACTTGATTTCAATCGTGCTTTGCTGGGTTGTGCTGAATGTGGCGAGCGACTGGATACTGGCAAGGGCGAGCTTCAAGGACCTTGTTTACACGGTGATTGTCAGCGTTCTTGCCGCCATATTGTCAATTGAGGGCATGAGGTATGCGCGCAAGCAGATAGCCGCCGGAATGAATTTGGAGAACAAGGAAGTGCTGGATACCATAGGCAATTATGTGGGGAAGACAATTGGCGTGGACAGAAGAAGGGGAGTAATGATAGTGCAGACCCAGTTCGGGCACAAGATTGACATTGAAATTGACAACATCCGAAAGATCGGGGAAAGGGTTACGATCAAGACGTAGAGGGGAATAACTATTTTTATTACGTAATTTACCATTAGTAGAAACAGTTTTATATTCTACTAGCCATAGCAGTAACATGACTGAAGCAATTCTCATAGCAAAGGACACAATCAAGAAACACTTTGGTTCTGAGCGTAATTTTAGGAAAGTAAGAAATCAGGTAGCTGAACGCGTTTGTGCGATGAGGGACATGCAACCGATGGATTCGGTGTTCCCGGGCCATGCTTTGGATGTGTTAAGAAAGAAAGAGACGGACCAAAAACAGGTTTTTCAAAACTGGTTTGGAAAGTACACTGAAAACATGGGGGAAGGGAGCACAGGGTTTGAGGAAAAAGTTAGCCTGGAGATAATTAAGACAACATTTGCTGCGGACAGTAGTTGGAGACAGGCGCTTCTTTCTGCAGCGAGCGTAAATGCTCCTAAAAAGGCTGCGAAAATAGTGCTTGCATCTGGAATTGGATTGCTTCTTGCAGTTAGATTTGGCCTTCCGGCGCTCTATGAAAGTGTAGTAGACATGTTTAAATCCTTGAACGCTTTTTGGAAAATTGGCCTGGGCGCAGGAGGCTTGTTTGGCGTATTTGGTGCATGGGCGTCCTTAGCCGTGCATTTTGATGAAGTGTATAATGGCAAGAAAATGAGAAATCTCGCAACGCAGCTCATAAATAAAATAATAGATTTGGCTGAAAAGCAACCTGTTCCGGGCAAACAAAAGGAGGAGCGGTTGGTTGATTTCCTAAGAAAATACGAAGATGCCGGAGAAGCTTTTTCTGAGCTTAAATCCCGTATGAGGGATAGTGAAAGCGCAAAGGAAACCGCAAGGCTATTGGTGGATTTCGACTTGGAAAGCAGGGATGCGGAATTGATCGCATTCAAGAGGGAACTGGTTGAACTGCTCGGTGAAACTTTCAAATTGGCTTTCGGAGATGGGAAAAAATCAGAAGATGAAACAGACGACCGGATGAGGGAGTATAGGTTGCATGTGCATACCATTGATGGAACCACAGGGATGGTTTTTTCCGGATTAAAGCCTGCCGGAGCCAGTGAGGAAATGAAAAAGTTCAATGAAATTAAGGATTGGCTGGATTTGGCAGCCGGAAGGATTGGAATCTTCATTAAATACCGCGGGGAGGGGGACTGGCTGCCAGAGGATGTGACAGGGGAGATGCAAAAGTATAACTCGTTTTTTGCTTTGTTCATAGAAGAAATGAAAATGTTGGAAAGTGAATTGACAACACAGAAAGATGACGGAAAACCGCTGATGAACAAGGCAATTTTTGACGTAGGTTTGGAAGAATTTAACGGGCGCCTAAATGAGATGCAGAAACTGGTTTCATCGTTGTCTTCAGTTGCTGCCGAACCAAAAAATTAGCCGGAATAGGTTTTCATCATCTGCTTTATGAGCGCTGATTTTTTCGGGCAGTCGACCAGCGCGTTTTCAAGCACATCAATGATGTTGGAGCAGGAGACAATCTCTATTTTTGCGGCATTTTCCTTTCCTAAATAGACGTCCTCGCGGTTGCGCGCAGGAATCAAAACTTTCTTCAGGCCCGCCTCGATTGCAGCCTCTATTTTGCCGGTTACTCCGCCAACCGGCAGGACTTCGCCACGCACAGAAAGCGAGCCGGTGAGCGCAATGGACTGGTCAATGGGAATCTCCTCAAGCGCTGAAATGACCGCAAGCGCTATGCTGACACTGGCTGAATCGCCTTCGACTCCCTCGTAAGTTTGCAAAAATTGTATGTGCACATCATAGGAAGTGAAATCCTTGCCAAAGTGTTTTTTGAAAATCGCGCTGACATTTTTAACCGCCTCTTTTGCGATTTCCCCGAGTTTTCCTGTGGCGATTATTTTGCCTTCGGATTTGCTGCTGGCGGTTGTCACTTCAGCGACTATCGGGAGAATGAGGCCGCTGAAAGCGTCACCCAGCACTGCGAGCCCGTTGACTTTTCCAATTGCCTTTCCAGTGGTCACGAAAATCTGGTAATCCTTCTTCTGCTCGATGAACTGCGCGGACATCTGCTGCTCCATTGTTTTTGCAGAGCCCTTGGACCTGAGAACGTGATCGCGCGTGACCAAATCCGCATGCTCCATGTTGGCGATGTCTCCTGCCGCGCGCACAATTCCTCCCAGCTCGCGGAAGCGGAGCGTAAGCTTGTTCTTCCTGCCTGCGCGCTTCTTTGCCTCCTCGACGATTTCATCTACAGCCTCGCGCGTGAAGTGCGGAATCTTCTTGTCCTTGGTGACTTCCTGGGCCACGAATTGAACCAGTTTCTTCCTGTTCTCAGGAGTGTCTGGCATTGTGTCCTCTAAATAGATTTCATAGCCGGCTCCGCGGATTCTTGAGCGAAGCGCGGGGTGCATGTTCTGCAAATCCAGCGTGTTGCCTGCTGCAACCAGAACGAAATCACAGGGGATTGGCTCTGTGCGGACAATCGCCCCGGAGGAAAGTTCGCTGCGACCGGTAATGGGGAATTTTTTCTCCTGCATCGCGGTGAGCAAATCCTGCTGCGAGGTCGGCTTGAGCGAAGAGACTTCGTCCATGAAAAGAACGCCTTTGTTGCTGAAGTGAATTGCCCCTGCCTCAACCCGCAAGTGTGCGGGCGTGCCGAGACCGCCCGATTGCAACGGGTCATGGCGCACATCCCCAAAGAGCGCGCCTGCCTTGGAGCCTGTGCCGTCGATAAACGGGGCAGTTGTTTTTCCTGTGTTGTCAACTATTAGTTTCGGCTCTGCGCTTGCGCCCGGGAACATTGGGCCTGCCCTGCGTGAAATCTGCGAGCTTGCGACATACAGGCCTGCGAAAATGAATGCGCCTAGAATTGCCGCTGCGATCATTATTTTTGTGGAATCATCCTGCTCCCCGCCGCCTCCGAATGCGATGAAAAGCAGGAAGCCGATCATTATGAGGATTGCAATCATTGAGAGGGAAATTCCGCCGCTGTGGGTTATGTTGAATTTGCTGTGCTCCTGCGCAACCACTTGGCGGCCCTGGCCCGGGAACAGCATTTCCTCCACTTTTTTGCGCGAAGGCGCCTGCTCGCCCGGCCTTAGGCGCGCGCGGATTTCAGCAAAGCGCTTGTCAATCATGGGCTGGTCGCGGAGCATTCTTTGCTTGTCCAGCGGGGAGTAGGTCTTGATTACGCGCGCTAGCGGCTTGTTTTCATCATTAGGGTTTGGGTAAACTAGAACATCTTCCAATTCTTCAGGAGGAAGGAGCTCTGCCATTGCCTGGGCGAGCATGCTTTTTCCAGTGCCAGGAGTTCCTATGAATAGAATGTTCCTCCTTTGCTCCGCCGCTTTTTTTACGAGCTCAACCGCCTTGTCCTGGCCTATGACCTGGTCTATCAGTTTGTGCGGAACCGGGATTTCTTTCGTTGATTTGTAGGTCTCGTAAAGTGATGCCATAAGAATCAAGCGCCAGGCGCGCCGTTACTCGGCGGATATGCTGGCTTTCTCAAACAATAGTTTTGGGGAGATGAAATCTATATATGTATGCTGTTTTGATTCGGCTGAGACGCATTTGAGGAGCTCGAAAATGTTGTCTCCGAACATGGCTTTCTTCAGGGGAATTGATTTTTCTCCATCCCTGATTAGCCAGCCGATGTCAATGGAAACCGAGAAATTGCCGGTTGTTGTGTCGGCCGTGTGCTCCCCGAAAAACGAGCGGATGTAAATTCCATTTTTGCATTCCGCAATCGCGTCCTTTGTTTTGCCGGGGGAGATGATGAGATTGGATTCGGAAATGCCTGGCGGGGAAGCGTAGCCGCCGCGCGAGGAATTGCCGACTGAATCAGTGGCATTGGAAATGGATGCGTTGAAGGTGTCGAACAGGAAGTTTTTCACTGTGCCGTTTTCCAGCAGAATTTTTTTGCGCGAAGGGATCCCTTCCCCGTCAAATGAGCTGCAGGAGAAAGCAGGCGCGCTCGGGTCGTCGGTGAGAGTGAAATCATTGGAGGCGATTTTTGCTCCCTTTTTTCCTGCCAAAAATGAGGCGCCGCGCCGGATTAGTTCTCCATCAAAAGATGGCATGAGAATCTCGCCGATGAACGAGTGGACTGCACGTTCGTCTAAAATTACCGGGTATTCTCCCTTGTCAATCATTTTCGCCCCCAGCATTTCCGAGCCGACCGAGCTTGCTGATTCGCCTACTTTGCGCGCAAAATCGGATGAATAGTGAATTCCTGCAAAATCGTCGTGCCCGATTGTTTCACCCTTGTGGCACTGGGTTGCGCAGGAAATGGAGGAGTAATCCTCGGAAGCTGAGAGGCCGCTGGAATTGGCAATTTCTGCGCGGGATGTTGAGATTGCCAAAGAACTGTCGCTTGGCTCAAACCCTTTTTGCGAAGCTGATGCCAGCATTTCGTTCATTAGCTCTGCGCCTTCTTTTGCGCCTAGCTCGGAAACTTTCTTGTCAAAGCAGTCGACTTTTTTGTAGGTGGATTTTTCCGGGAACGAGAAATTGGACTGGATCGCATATTTGGAGCTGGTGATTGCGGATTCGATTGCGCGCTTCGCATCCTCTTTTCTTGAGAAAAATGAAAAGCCGATGCGCTTGTTTTTCAGGATGCGGACTCCCCAGCCTGATTCATTGTCCTCCTGTTTTGAGTAGATTTCCTTTCCGCGCGCGTCAAAGGAAAAGGTGCGCATGCTGGTGAAAAAGAATTCGCTTCCATCTGCGCCAAGGGATTTTGCCAGTTTTATGAATTCGTCCATGGATTAGCCTTGATTTGAAAATTACTTTGACGCAGCTTCGAGCCGTTTTGCCGCAACTTCCCAGTTGATGTTTAGCATGAAAGTTTTCAGGTAATCGGCTTTTGCTGTCCCATAATCAATCATGTAGGCGTGTTCCCAGCAGTCGAGCGCGAGAATGATTTCATTTTTGGCTGGAAGGCCGATGTGGTGCTCGAAAAGAATGTAATTGTGCAGTTTCTTGTCAACCTTGTTGTAGGTGAGAAGGACCCAGCCGGGAGTTGAAAGTGCCGCGCCTTTTGTTTGCGTTTCCCAGTTTGTAAAGGAGCCGAAATCTTTCTCGATTGCTGCCTTTAACTTCGCAGGAATCTGCACGTTTTTGCGCAGGTTTTCGAAATAGAGCTGGTGAAGGTAGGCGCCGTTGAAGGCTACTGCTTCCCTGCGCTTGAGTTCGGAGAATTCGTTGAAGGAATAGTTGGCCGCGCTCGGGTCCGCGCTTGTGAGCTTGGTCTCGATTTCATTTAGCTTTTTCACATAGCCGTTGTACAGGCCGAGGTGCGCCTGAATCTGCTTGTCACTCAGGCCCTCAATCTCGCTTGCTAATTTGGAAAAATCAACTGGTTTGTGCTCAAACGCTGCCATAGGTATCACCCGGAAGTTTATTGCGCTCCTTGATATTAAATGATTGCGCTCATTCTTTTTTCCTTGCGAAAAATCCGCGGACCAGACGCATCAATCTGCGCAAAATCATGATCACCAGTATGAAGCCTACGACTGCTGCGATATACCAGTAGTCTAAAACCATTTCGCCGAAAGTTTTTGTCCGGACAGTGAGGGCGAAATCATCGCTGGTGCTGAATTTCTTGCCCTGCGAATCCTCGAAGTTGACTATATAGCCGCAGAGCTGCTGGCCCGGGGTCCCGTCCTTGTCAACGTGGATGAGAAAGGTGAGGTTCTCCTCCGCACCTGGCGCAAGCGAATCGGCATAGCGCACGGTGCCGTCGGTGCTGAAGGGAAATATGGGCTGGATGCTGACCTTAAGGCGTTTTGCAGTGTCAGTGCCCGTATTCTTTAGCGTGATGGCTACGAGGTTGTCGCTGTTAACAACCAGGGAGGTCGTATTCTGCACAACAACCGAGAAATCCGCCTTGGTCTTGAGCGGCAGGGCGAAGTCAAAGGACTGCTCGCTGGAAGTCTTATCCTCGCTGGCATAGTCAAGCGTTGCGTGGAGGTTGTAAATTCCGGGCCAGGCGCTCTTTGCCGCCTCAATGCTGAAGGTGGCGCTCGCGCTTCCGCGCGGCGGGATTTGGCCCAATTCCTGCTCCTTGCCTGCCCATTTTACTTCGATTCCTTCGGGTGCGTCAAGGCGCACGCGCGCGGACTCTACGGTGCTGCTGCCATTGTTCTGGAACAGGATGGTCACTGCTGCCGAATCGCCCGGATAGATGTCAATGGGATTTGACGCGACCACTGAAGCGGTGAACGAGGGCGCCCCGCCTACGCGCAAATTCAGTATGTTGGAGTCTGAGAATTTTGAGAAGCTGTGCTCGTAGGTCGTGCTGACTGAAACCTGGTAGGTGCCTGTCTGCGCCAATGGCTCTACCGGCAAAAGGAATGAAACCGTGCCCTTGCTGTCAGGGTCGCGCAGGCAAAGGCTGCCAAGGTACTGGGTATCCGGTCCCTGAATCGAAAGAGGATAGGAGGTCACGAGCTGCACTGCCAGATTGTCCGCGCAGTAGTCCCATTCTATGCTCTTGAAGTGAAGCGTGAGGTTGACCACATGGCCGGGCTGCGCTGGAACTTCGCTCAGCGAATAATTCTGGAGCTGGACCTGGGGGCTGAGCGATGCAAAGCTCACGCTAGCCAGGCATGCGAGAAGGGCGAACACAGCTAGGAAACTTAGGCTAAACCTGTTTTGTTTTTTTGATTCTGTTTTTTCCTTTGGTCTTGTTTGCTTCGTTGATTTCATTTATTTCACCCCATAATCATATGGTCGTTTTTATCAATTCATAATTTTATTTCACAATCATACAAGTTCGCGCTTGAAAACCAATACTGAAAGCGAGAGCGTAAGCAGGAAGAACCCGGCGAGGAATATCAGGTCGGGTATGAACATGTTGAGCTCAAATCCCTTGACTATCACTCCGCGCAGCGCGTCGGACGCGTAGGTTATGGGCAGCACTTTGGTAACTGCCTGAAATGCCGCGGGCATTGTTTCTACGGGCAGGAATACCCCGGAAAGGAACATGGATGGGAGGCTGATCAGCATTGCGAACGCTTGGTATTGATCCTGCGATTTTGACATGACCGAAAGCACCATTCCGATTCCTGTTGAGCCTGCCGCGTAGATGGCAACGATGATTGCGATGTTGAGCAGGCTTCCGCTTATCACTACACCGAAAAGTAAAACTGCAGAAACAACCAGTATGAGCGAGCGGATGGTTTCGAGAAGTATGTAGAAGAGAAGCGTACCGCTAATTATGGTGACATTGGAAGTTGGAGTAAGAAAAACGCGCGTGAGCGAACCGTCCCTGCGCTCTCCGGCGATTGCCCTGCCCATCCCCATGACCGCGCCCTGGAATGCCGCAAGCGCTATTATGCTCGGAATCAGGAAATCGATTCCCTGCCTTCCGTTGCCGTATGGTTTTATTTCATTGAGCGTGAGCGCCGGAGAGGATGCGGCTTGGACATCGGAATTTATGTCGGAGAGCTCTCCGGTTGCCGAGTCTATGGCCTTTAGCGAAACTGAAAGCGCTGCCTTATTCGCTAGCGAGTTGGCGTAGATGGTGTTGGCGCTCGCATAGATTGATGCCGCATCGCGGAAGAGCACATCATTCGCGCCCTGCAGCCCTTGGTAGGATGCGATCTGCTGGAATGCCGCGTCCTGCGTGTCGCTCATGCCGAGCAGTTCAAAAAGCGCGGACTGCGGGCCGTAGGTTGGGGGCAGTGATGCCGTTTCAATCGGATTAATCACATAGCCGACGGAATTCTGAAGGCCCAGGATTATTTGCGAAAGCCCCGCGCCGGTGCTTGAGGAAATGGAGCGCGCATTCCTGAAGCTGCCCTGCATTGCTTCAAAGCTTGGCGCATCGCTCTGGTCGATTGTGTCCTGGATGATAGAACTTGCCGTGGAAAGCTCGCCCTGGGCGCGCTCTGCCCTGGCGGAAATCGCAGCCACGCGCTCAAATGAAAGCTGCGTTGAAAGCTGCTGGATGAAACCCTGGGTTGACGCGCGCGTTATCTGCGCCACGGTGGGATCGGACTCGTCAACGATTATGGAAAGAGTGGCGGACCTGCCTGCGGCTAGGTCATCTCCGAAACCAGAGGGAATGATGAAAAGGATTTTGATGTCACCCGAGGCGATGAGCCGTTTCCCCTCGTCCTGGCTTCCAAGCTGGTGGCCTATTGAAAAAAGCTGGTTGGAATAAAGGTCCGTTATGACCATATGGGACATGGGCGAGTTGTCATAGTCAACGATTGCCGCGGGAATGTGCTTTGGCGCCTCGCCGGAAGTAGAGCCGAAAACAACTATCATTATCAGGGGGAAAATCATGAGCATGGCAAGGCGCGCCTTGTCGGATTTGAGCACCATCCAATTCTTGCGCACGATCGCCCAGACTTTTTTGAAGTCAAGGAATTTCTCTACGGAGCCGTTGCCATTGGAAAGGCGCTCGCCATGGCTGTGGCTGGCGTGGAAACCCCCTTTCTTTGCTTCTGTCGCTTCATTTGCCATTGTTAAATCCCCTGTCATTTCTTCCAATTGTTTTTTCCGATTCTAGTCCCTCACATCCTTTTTCGTAAGGTTTATGAAAACATCCTCGAGCGAAGGCTCGGACCCCCGCAAATCGTGCACGGTTATCCGCTTTCCTGAAAGGAAGTTGGAAACCCGGTAGAGCACGTCCCCGGCGATGGTTGGCACGTAGAGTGTGATTATGTCGTCCTGTACCTGCACGTCTTTTGCAGCCACCAGGCTCTTGAGCTCGCCCAGAAGTTTCTGGTCGTACCTGTCGAGCTTGAGCTGGATCTCGTGGTAGCCTCCGTATTTCTCCTTTAGTTCGGAGGGAGTGCCCAGGGCGATTATTTTACCGTGGTCCATGATTGCGATTCTCTGGCATAGCTTGTCCGCCTCTTCCATGTCATGGGTCGTGTAGA
>CABMDC010000018.1 GCA_902384795.1 Candidatus Gugararchaeum adminiculabundum
ACTCACACCCGCAGCAGATTTAATCCTCCTCGCCCCCCGACCACCTGAACCCCTAGCCCTCCCCGACCCCCACCCCCTACCCCAACCCCCCCGCCCCCTCCGCCCACACGCACCCCACCCCGCCCCACCCCACCCCCACCCCCCCCCCCCCCCCCACCACCCCCCCCCCCCTTTCTGATTTTATCATTCATAGCTATCCAGATGGCCTTGGATGGGGCGGCCCATTCGGTGCTGTGTCGCAGGGGGGAGATAGAAACTTCCACTAGGATAATTACGGGGGTGGGATTAGGCCAGACAATCGCGTCGCTTATGGTGCTGGGTACCACTTCAAATGTTGCCATCGCTGCGGTGGTGATCATGCTAATCAGGATTCTTGGGTCGCTAGTGGCCGCGATAAAAGCATTGGAAACCCTGAAAATAACTTATCCACCGGCACAGATTGCGAAACCATTTGCCGCATCGCTGGCATGCTTCGCACTGGTGAACTACCTGCGCTCATCTTTCTCCAGCGGAATGACCGGCTTCCTGGTTCTTGCGCCACTATTCGCGATTTTGTACGCAGGTGCGCTGGTCTTGCTCAGGGCATTTGACTTGGGTGAGTTAAGGGCAATGGTCCAATCGATGCTCTGGGCGAAAAATTAAGGCGTAGCGTGCTCGATTGCGATAAATATGTTTAAGAAATATGCTTGAGAAAAGTTGCCTGGTGGGAGTCGAATTGGCCCGGTGGGTTCTGGGCGGCAAACAGGAAAGGTGTTGTTGATGAAAGTACCTCTAGCAAAGCCGGTTCTTACGAAACAAATGACTGAAGCTGCAATGCAGGCATTGCAGAATGACAGGTTTATTCTTGGGGAGAATGTTGCGAAATTTGAAACTGAATTCGCAAAATATTGCGGAACAGAGTACGCGGTGGCTGTTGGCTCGGGGACTGCGGCTTTGCAGCTCACCCTGCTTGCTGCTGGAGTTAAGGGAAAAGTGTTGACAACTCCGAACTCGTTCATAGCAACTTCCAATGCCGTGATTCAGGCGGGCATGGCCCCGCTGTTCGCAGATGTGGAACGCAAAAGCGGATCCATGGACTGCGCTGAAGTGAAAAAGAAAATTGGGCGGGATACTTCTGTTCTCTTGCCCGTGCATATTTACGGAACGCCTTTTGATTTGGAAGGGATGGCCGAGCTCGCTGAGAAAAACGGGAAGATCCTGATTGAAGATGCGTGCCAGGCGCACGGAGCCCGCTACAAGGGAAAACGTGTTGGCTCGTTTGGCCTGGCAGGGTGCTTTTCATTTTACACCACCAAGAACATGACCATTGGCGGGGATGGGGGCATGGTGGTTACCAGCGACAAAAAAATTGCCGAGGGCGTGAAAAAACTCCGCGATTGCGGAAGGGTCAGCAAATATGTGCACGACGTAATTGGGTTCACATCCAGGATGAATTCGGTGAATGCGGCAGTGGGCCGGGAACAGTTGAGGAGCCTTGATTCATGGAATGGAAACAGGGTCTCTTTGGCAAAAGAATACAGGAAAGAGCTCGGAGGAGTCGGGGACCTGGAATTCCCGAAATCAGAAAACTCTGTGTTCCATCTGCTGGTTGCGACAACCAAACGCAGGGATGAACTAATCAAATATTTGACAGGCAAGGAAATCGAGGCGGGGATACATTATCCAATCCCGATTCACCTCCAGCCGATTTACAGGAGTATGTTTGGCTACAGAGAAGGGATGTTCCCCAATGCAGAGGAATGGAGCAGGACTGTGATTTCACTGCCGATGTTCCCAACCATGAGCAGGGAAGAGCTTGCACAGGTGTGCGGAGCGATTAGGGAATTTTTTAAAAGCGGATAGATGTCAGATTCGTAGGATTACAGAATAGAGGTAAATAATGGAAAAAATTAAAGTTGGCATAATCGGCTGTGGCTATTGGGGTAGGAAACACGTAGATGAGTATTCGAAAATCCCAGACGCGGAGATTGTCGGCATCTGTGATGTTGCCAGCCCTGATTTGGAGGAGCTTGCCAAAAAATACGGGGTAAAATCTTTCCGCAAAGTGCGCGACCTGCTGGATGCAGGGGCCCAGGCAGTCAGCATAGTTACCCCGAATGAAACTCATTTTGAGGTGGCAAAAGAATGCCTTTGCAGGGGAATCCATGTGCTTTTGGAAAAGCCCATGACAGTGACTTCCGCCCAGGCGAAGGAGCTCATGGCGTTTGCGGATAAAAAGGGCCTGGCGCTGAAAGTCGGCCACATTTTCAGGTTCAATTCTGCAGTGAATAAAACGAAGCAACTGGTGAAAGAGGGGCATTTTGGGGAAGTTTACATAATAAAACTGACCTGGAGCGCGATCATGAATCCCACCCCGAGAAGGGAGGTGGTTTTTGACCTCGCACCGCATGCCTTTGACATAATAAATTATGTTTTCGGAGTTTATCCGTTTGAAATCACCTGCGTCACCGGCCTGATGACCAGGAATGAGCTGGAGGATTCGGCGTTTATTCTGTCCAAGTACAGAAGAGGGGAGGATGAAACACATTCGGTGATTGAAATAAACTGGCTCAACCCGCAGAAGACCCGGAACCTGGAGATAATAGGCTCGAAAAGGAGCGCAGTTGTGGAATGCGTAAAGCAAAAAATCAGGGTTATTGAAAATGATGGGTCGGTTAGGGAAGTGCCAGTAAAGGAAAACAATACAATAGCCGACGAATTGACCAGTTTCCTGAATGACACGCGCAAAAAGAAGCCGGACATGGAGGATGCCAAAGTGGGCTACTTCAATGTGATCCAGCTGGAAGCAGCGCTTAATTCTGCTAAGCTTAAGAAAACAATGGCGGTAAACTTTTCGCAGGGAGTTTGATTTGCATGGGAGAATTTTCAGTTTGTGAAAGAGTGCAGGTTGGCAAGGGCACAAGGATAATGCACCACGTCAACATCTATGACTGCAGAATCGGGGACAACTGCAAAATCGCCTGTTTTGTGGAGATACAGCGCGGAGTTGTGATAGGAAACAATTGCAAGGTGGAGGCGTTCGCGTTCATTCCAAGCGGCGTTGAAATAGCTGATGACGTTTTCATCGGGCCCCACGTGGCGTTCACCAATGACCGGGTGCCCAGGGCGACCGGGGACTGGGAGATTACGAAAACCGTTGTCAAAAAAGGGGCTTCGATCGGAGCCAATTGCACCGTTGTCTGCGGGGTTACCATAGGGGAAAACGCGCTTATTGCAGCAGGCTCTGTGGTGACCAGGGACGTCCCGAACAATGCACTCGTCATGGGTTGCCCGGGCAGGATAAAGGGCTACATCTGCGCGTGCAAAAATCATTTGGATGTGAAATCAGACTCAAAAAAAGAAAACAGAATTATCTGCTCAAAATGCAAACGGGAAATCCGCATAAATCCGAAATAGCTGCCTGCTTCTGTAATCAGCAAAGCCCTAGCTCTTTGTAGATGCCTATTAGCTGCGATGATACCGCAGAATAGGAATGGTTTTTCAGAATCCAGGCCTGGGCTGCCTTTCCCAGCTCGGAACATTTTGATTTGTTTAGGCTGATAAGCAGCTGATAAATTTCCTCTTCAGTGGAAGCATTGAGCACAGGGACTTTGTCCGGGTAGCAGGAGCGATGGGTTTTTTCATCGATGCTTACAATCACCGGCTTTCCTGCCGCCATGGCGCCAAGAGTTACGAGCCCCATGGAACCAAGGACGAATTGGTCCGCGACCAAATCCACTCCTGCCATGCGCGAGTAAAAGGAATGAAGAGTTGTGAGAGGGAGAAAACGGACGCTCGCGCCTATTCCGAGCTGCTTCACAAGCTGCCTTGAATTCTGCAAATCGTCCCCCCATTCATGCATGAGAAGCAGCATTTTCTTTTTCTTGCTGGCGCGGGCGAATGCCCTTAGGAAAACGTCATTGCCTTTCATTCGCCAGTGCTGCCGGGTCGGGTGGAACACGACCAGATCGTAATCTCCCTTGAAAATTTCCGGCTTTGCGCTGCCATAGCTTTGGGTGTCCATGGGCTGGGGAATGAAAACTGATTTTTCCTTCAGGTTGAATGCGGAAATGTCGCGCAAAAGGTTCGCATTGCTGAAAAGAACCTTCTTCGCCTTTTTCAGGCTCCTGCGCATCAGCGCCCCGGAGATGCCGGATTGGTATGGGATTTCGTGAAGGTCGCTTCCGGTTGCATAGAAGATGAACGGCTTGCCGAGAAATTGGGCGTATTTGGAAGCGCCCGCATACGTGTGCAGCAGGTCATAGGAACGCAGGGATTTGAGCAGGGAGAACTTGCTGAAAGACGTTAATTTTCCTTTTGAATAGTGAAGCCAGCCGGGGTATTCTTCAGGGTCTTCTGCGGGATTTGAAATTGCTCCGATATATGCATCGGCATCCAGACCTGCCTGGCGCGAGGCCTTGCAAAAAGAGTAGGGGACATTGGCAAGATTTTTTCCAACATGGGCTATTTTCAATAGAACACCGGGAGAATTGGGAAAGCAACTTATTTACTTGTTTACCCTAGAGGCGGATGAAATTTGGAGCTAGGCTATACCTGAAAAATTCGGCGTAGGATCCGCCCCATTTGCTCTTGAACTGGAAGATGTGCTGCTCTTTCCCGCTCCTTGGCTCCAAGGCAACCCCGCCAAGGTCATAGGAGCGCATTCCATTCTCGCAGCCCCATTTTATAATCGCCCATTTTAGGGCGTCTCCGGCAAACAGCTGGCGATCCTCCTTCGAATCGCTGTTGGCGGAACCGACTTCGATGGCATTGCCGTTGAAATGCCAGACTCCCATGGCTGAAACGAGCCGACCGCCTTTCTCTGCCAGGAAAATTTCCATGCAGCCGTTTCCATGCAGATGTTTCCATTGGATCTCGAGTTCTACGAAAGGGGAGGTGGAGAAATGCAGAGTTGAGCGATGGGACTTGAGAAGTTCGAAGTATGCGCGCAGATCGTTTTTGTTTTTCGCCAGCCTTACGATGACTCCGGCTTCCTCACTTTCGCGCATGGCTTTTCTTCCCTTCTTTGAAATGTTTTCAGCTAGGGCTTCCGAACCCAGGGTAAGGTCAATGAAGAAAGTTGCGTGCTTTTTTGCCTTGAAACCAAGGGAGGAGTATATTTTGGCCGCTTCGGAATCTAATTGGACTGGAGCCGCGACATCTTTTATGGCACAGCGCTTTTTTGAGGCGAATGACTTGGCTGACTCCAGGATTTCGCGCATCTCTCCTGGATTGCCCAGGGGCGCGCCTGACCACCACATGAAGGGGGAAACTAACTTGACTAGGAAATTTAGCGGAGCGTGGAGGATGGTTCCTGAAAATCTTTTGGTTGGAAGCTCTACAAACGCCTGCAGACCAGAGGAAATTTTACCGGATTCTCCCCGTTTGATGAAATATGCCGGTTTTGCGTGCAGGTATTCACGCGCATAATCGGCCCAGAAAGTTGACTGGAAAACCGTGCCGTGCTCTGTTCTTTTTATGAAATCGTTCCATTCGCGCGCATCGACATTTTCGAGAATTTCAGTGTCCATAGGGCAAGTATCTCCATTCACCAATCAGCTGCTCATGATTTTGACTGGGATTTTTTGATAACGCACGCTGGCACGCCTGCGGCTACGCAATGGGAGGGCAGGTCGTGGGTCACAACTGCGTTTGCGCCAACAAGCACCATGTCCCCTATTGTTACCCCGGGCATGACGCACACGTTCCGTCCAAGCCAGCAGCCTCTGCCGATTTTTATTGGCTCGGACCTGTTCTTCTGCTCGAAGAACGGCATGTCCAGGTTGTCGTATCCGTGCGTGGTATCGCTGATGAAAACGTTATCCGCGATCATTGTTTCGTCCCCTATTTCCACCCGCTCGGAGCATCGGATAAAACAGTTTCTTCCGATGTGAACTGAATTTCCTAGGGTCAATTCGCCTGTTTCATCGGCTTCCAGAACACTGTCTTTTCCAATCAAAAAATCATTTCCTAGTTGAATGTTTCTGGCGCAGTATATCTCGACACCTGCATGGAAAGTCAAATTTTTGCCCTTTCTTTTAAAGGGGTACACTAGACGGATGAACTCTGACCGGATTTTCCTGATTATTCTTTGGACTTTCTTCATGATTCGTTCACCTGATTTTTTTGGCGATGACTAAAAAGTGGTTTCCCAGCTTCCTGTCCATAAAACCGAACCTGCTTACCTTCCAATCAAGCCATGTACTGATTGGATAGAGGGGCTTTAAGAAATTTATGAACCTGGCTAGCAGGAGGGAGGAGAAAGTATAGCTGAATACGTGCTCTATTTTGAAACCTTCCTTTTCAAACATTTTCAGGGTGGTTGCGGTGTCCATGAACTCGCAGTAATAGCCCTCTTCCCAGGTTGTGGGAGTTTTCTTTGCCCCAAAAACGCGCTCATTGTTTGAAGTTGTGAACATGACATGGCCGTCTTTTTTTAATAAACGGGCGAACTCCCTTACCACCTTTTGCTGCACGTCAGAGGGCAGATGGAACAGCAGTTCCATGCACAGGATATTGTCAAAAGTCGTTTCTAGGGGTATTTCAGAGGCAGAAGTTTTCAGCAGCCGAACCCGGCCTTGCAACCCATTTTCCTTCAAGCCTTCCGCACAGCGGGCTAGCATTTGTTCGGAGATATCGATTCCGACCAGCTCTGCCTTTGCTTTCGCTAGAGGTATGGTATAACGCCCTACCCCGCAGGCAACGTCGAGAATCTTCTGGTTTTTCGGGTTACCTAGGTATTTGAAAACAAGTACGCTCTCCCATTTGTTATAGGCCGCATTTACTGCATTTGGGTATCCCATATTTAGAACGGCATGAGTTTTGTCCGTCTGGTCAATCCGTTTATTCCAGTACTCTCCTGCTTTCTTTGAATTATATGCCATTAGTTCACCCCGATGTTATCCTTTGATTCAATTTTTAGTTTCAGCACCTTTTTGTAAATTCCCAGTTCCCTTTTTTCATAGGCTTCCTTGCTCAGCTCTTTCTCAGCAAGCCTGCGGGCGTTTTCGCCCAGGCGCTTCCACTCGCCTTTCTTTTCAATCATTTTGAGAATTCCCTGGGAGAACGAATTCTCATCTCCGTAGGGGATTAGCATGCCCACATCGTCGCCTATCACTTCCTTGCTCCATTCAATGTCTGCTGCGAGCACAGGAACCCCGCAGGCCAGCGATTCGTTGAGCACAAAGCCTGCAAGCGCAGGGGCCGCGAAGAAATCGCAGGATGAGAGAATTTCCGGGAGCTTCTCATGCTTCACTGCTCCGAGGAATTTCACGCTGCTGCCAAGGCCGAGCTCTAGCGCGAGCTTTTCCAGTTCCGGTTTCTCAGGCCCGTCTCCCACAATCCAGAGTTCCAGGGGCGATTTGCTTTTTGCCTTGGCGATTTTCATTGCCTTGAGAAGAATGTCAACTCCTTTTACTTTCACGAGCCTGGAAATGAAAACCATGCGAATAGTGGAGTGAGGTGGAACGTTCGCCCGTTTGAAAAGTTTGGTGTCGACAAAATTCCGGTGGAGAAACAGCTTTTTCTCATTGCAGCCGAGCCCTTTCACATAGTCCCAGATGTAGTGCGAGATCACCGCAACCAGGGCTGCTTTTTTGAAAGTGTATTTCTCTGACAGGTTAAGCGCAGTGTCAAGCACCGGGCCGTGGCCCGTTCCCTCGGCCTTGTTGACCAGGTGCCTATTGCCATGCACGCTGAGAACAAATGGAACACCTGTGCGGGCAAGAGCGGATGCGGCTAGGAAGCCCGAGCGCACAGGCGCAAGAACCCGAACCACATCAATCTTGTTTTGCTTTACCAGTTTTCTGAAAGCGAGAATCTGTTTTGGAATGTCAGTGATGCGCTTGTTTCCAGGAAGGGAGTGGACGATGATTCTTGGATTGCCAAGGTCGTATTTGCGGTCGTCATCAAGCGAGACCACATGAACCTCGTCAAACATCTTCAGCAGGTTTTCGTACATTACAATTAGCACGTCAAGATGCCCTACGTCTATCTGTTCCTGCAAAGGGTAATTCAAAAGGATTGCAATTTTCATTTGGGTTCAACCGCGTAAAATGTAAGATGCTGCTTACAGGGAATTGATGACCTTTACAACCTGCTCCAAATCAGCCTGGGAAAGCGAAGCGTGTATGGGAATGCTGAAAACTTCCTGCGCTGCTTTTTCAGCCTCAGGGCATTTTCTCGAGGGAATTGCCGAAAAGCTTGGCTGTTGGTAGACCAGGCGCGGGTAATAGATTTCGCATCCTATTCCTGCCGCCTTGATTTTTTGCACGATTTCGTCGCGCGTTAGCCGATTGTTTTTGCTGCGAAGAGTATACTGGTGGTAAACGTGTTTTGAATTCTTGGATTCCTGGGGCTTTACGAGCCAGTCTGCGGTGATGTGCTTGATATAGTAGTCCGCGTTCTTTCTCCTTGTGGAATTGAATTTGTCCAGCTTTTTCAGCTGCTCGATTCCAATGGCAGCAGCGATGTTTGTCATCCTATAATTGTAGCCAAGAACCTCGTGTTTGTAGCGCTCCCTGCTGCCATGCTCGCGCAAAAGCTTGGCGCGCTCGGCGATTTCCTCATTGTTGGTTGTGACCATGCCGCCTTCGCTGGTTGTCATGTTTTTGGTTGGGTAAAATGAAAAACAGCCGGCATCTCCGATGGAGCCTGCTTTCTTTCCCTCGTAGTCTGAACCATGTGATTGACAAGCATCCTCAATTACCATCAGCCCCTTGCTTTTTGCAGTGTCCATGATTGCGTCCATTTCGCAGGTGCTTCCGTACAAGTGTACGGGCATAATTGCGCGAGATTTGCTAGTGAGCGCACTGGGAATTTTAGCCGGGTCAAGGTTGAATGAAATTGGATTGATGTCGGAAAAAGTTGGAGTTGAATTGCAATAAAGGATGCTGTTTGCGCTTGCAATGAATGTGAAAGGGGTCGTTACGACTTCAGTTCCTGGGCCGATTTTGCACCCGAAAAGCGCGGCGTGCAGGGCGGCGGTTCCGCTGTTGACTGCGACCGCGTATTTCACTCCGATGTAGGCGGCAAAGGCTTTTTCAAATTCCTTGACAGATTCGCCCTGGGCGAGCATGCCGGAATCCATTACCTTGAGAACCGCTTTTTTCTCCTCTTCGCCAATCTGTGGTTTTGCAATGGGAATCAATCAGACACCTTCCTTTCTTTGCTTTTTGAAGCGAAAACCTCTGCTATCCTTTTTGTCTCGCCAACTAATAAATCGCTTTGCGAGCCCAGGGAATTGAGAATTGCCTCTAGATGCTTCAAGCCCGCCCTGCCAGGCTTTCCGCTGAAATCCTGGGGGTCGAAATAGTAATTGGCAAGCGTGCCCCGCGCCTTCGCGTCCTCAACTGTTTGCTTGAAAAGTGCGACGAATTCTTCCGGCGAATGCTTTGAGCGGGAGGAACGGAAGCAGTGAAACGAGTCCAGGGTGTTGAAGGGGTGGCGAGGGCAGGAAGCCACGGGCATTTCAATTATTCCGTTTGTTTCTTTGTAGGGGTTGCCTGCTGATTTGGTGGCTATTGCGAGGGTTGAACTGGAGTAGGTGAAGCCGCCTGCTTCCGTTAGGAGAGAATAGACTTCTGAAGAATGCTGGCTTCCGAAATGCGGGGTGCGGAAACCGACTGGCGAGTAGCCAAGCGCGAGCTCGCAGATTTCAGAGCATTTTGTTATCTCGCCAAGCTTTTCCTGGGAAGTGAGGCTGGAGAATTTTTTCGGGTTCAGCTCCTCGTTGTTCGGGTGAGAATAGGTGTGATTGATGAGCTCATGGCCGTGGTCAACAAGGGCGCTGTGCTCGCGCTGAAATTTCTCGATCCACATGCCAACGCAGGCAAAGCTCGCCTTGAACTTGTAGCTGTCGAAAAGCGAGAGAATCGGCTTTAGCTGGGGGATGTCGTCCTTGTAATCGATGTCAAAACTGATGGAGACTGCCGCCTTTTTGCCGTTCCAGTCCATGGGCTTTGCCCTGGCCCTGAAGCCGTTGTATGCCCATCCCGGAGCTGCCCGTGTTATCAATGCCCGTAATGGCCGTATTTTGTAGATATTAGCCCACATGAGAGTCGAAAGACTCTTTAAAATCTTAAATATAATAAGTATTCCGTGATTTTGTGCTAAATGACAGGAAAATACTGGTAACAGGCGGAGCCGGGGCCATAGGCTCGAACCTTGTGCGCGCACTGGTGAGCCAGGGAAAGGGAAACAGGGTCACTGTTATTGATGATGAAAGCGAGGGGACATTTGAGAACATTCGGGATGTGGCGGGCAAAATCACCTATTTGAAAGGGGATATCCGGGATGCGGGGATATTGGACAAAGCTTTTTCCCAAAATTTTGATTATATTTTCCATTTGGCTGCTGCGTTTGCCAATGAGAAATCAGTGGAGAACCCAAAATTTGACTGTGATGTGAATATTGGCGGAACGATAAAGCTTCTGGAAAGGGCGAGGAAAGCAGGGAAGGATGGAAAGAGCGTTGAAAGATTTGTTTATGCAAGCTCAAGCTCGTGCTATGGCCAGCAGGAAAAACTGCCCCTGAGCGAAGAGGCGAGCATGAACCCCTCAACCCCCTATGCTGTTTCAAAGCTTGCTGGCGAGCAGTATGCGCACTTGTACAGCAAATTGTATGGAATGCCAACAGCGAGCATCAGGTACTTCAATTCGTTCGGGCCAGGCGAAAGGCCGGGGAAATACAGGAATGTGATACCGAATTTCTTTAGCCTGGCATTGAAAGGGGAGCCGTTGACTATTACTGGAACCGGAGAGGAAACACGCGATTTCACCTATATTTCGGATGTAGTCGATTGCACCATTTTGGCAGCTGAGAAAAAAGCAGCAATTGGAGAAGTGTTCAATTGTTCTTATGGAAAAGAGAGGAAAATCATCGATGTGGCGAATTCCATAAACAAAATCTGCGGGAATAAAGCAGGAGTGGTTTTCAAGGAAAGAAGAAGCTGGGACAATGTGACGCGCAGGGGCGCTTCAGTGGAAAAGGCGAAAAAGCTCCTTGGCTTTTCGCCAAAAGTTGATTTTGAGCAGGGAATTGTGAAAACGTTTGAGTGGTTTAAGAAGATAAAAATCTGAGCTGGAGAAAATGGAACAAAACAAAAAATCAATTCTTATGATTGCAAACTTCTTTCCGCCAGTTGTGGGAGGAAGCCCGCTGCGGACGCTTAAGCTGGCGAAACATCTGGCGAAGAAAATGGATGTGACAGTTCTCGCGACTTCAAACCCACAGGATATCGGAAATCAGGTTGACTGGAAAACTACGCCGAAAAAAGAGGATGGGATAAAAATGCTGAGAGTTTTTTCCCTGGAAATTGGAACTTTGATTTATCCGGTTCTTAGGCTGCTGGGAAAGGAAAAGGCAGCGCACGGGAGCGCGCGGAGAAGCTTTTACTGGGTTATGCCGTGCAGGCATTTGGGATGGTTTCCGTTTGCGTTTATCAGGGGGAAAATATTTCTGCTCAGGAACAAAGTTGACTGGATTTATGCCGCCTATCCCTCTCCGACTTCGCTGATGCTAGGCTATTGGCTGTCGCTGATTTTCAGAAAGCCGCTGGTGCTGGATATGCATGATTCCTACTATGGGGTTGTGAAGGAATTTGTGCCAACCCGATTCCACAGGTGGATTGCAAAATGCATTGAAGGAAGGGTGGCGCGCAGGGCGCAAAAGATTGGAGTGGCAACGCAGAAAATCGCGGATGAGATGATTGAAACGCACAAACTGCCGCGCGAGAAGTTCTTCCTGCTTCCCCAGTCAATTGAAACCCAATTGGTGGATGCTGTGAAAATCGGGGCGCGCTCGAATAAATTCACAATCACCTACACCGGAGCGTTGAGCGAGGTGCAGAATATTCCTCCGCTTGTGAAAGCAGTGACAAAGCTGGTTGAAGAGGGAAAACTTAGGGAGAATGAAATTCAGGTGAAAATTGCCGGGCCGGAAAATAAGGTGAAACTTGAGGAGATCAAGGCGCTGGATAAATTTGGATTGGTGGAGTATTTGGGGCTCGTGGGCTATGAAGAAAGTATTGAGCTGATGAAGGCGTCTGATGTGCTTTTCCTTTCGCTTGCATTTGAGGAGAAACTGAAGTACGCGCACCCGAGCAAAATCTTCGAGTATATTGCATGCGGAAAGCCGCTGCTTGCTTTCGTGCCTGAAGGGGAGGCATCGAAATTTGTGCGCGAGAACAGGTGCGGGCTGGCAGTCACGGTGAATGATGCCAACGAGCTGGCAAAGGCTATTATGCAACTGAAAAGCGATGCAAAACTGCGCCAAGATTTAAGTAATAATTCTGTGAAAACAAGTAAGAGGTATGATTCGGAAGTTGTTACTGAAGAGTTCATGAGAAAAATAGGTGTGGCATAGGCGAATTGTGTTGTGATTATGGTGGCTTCGAGATTCAGGAAAATAGGAGTGGTTGGCCTTGGATACATTGGCACGCCTACTGCGGTTATGTTTGCAAATTCCGGGCTCCAGGTGCTGGGAATCGACGTGGTGAAGGAGAAGGTCGAGGCGATTAACGCAGGCAAATGTGTGATTGCCGAACCGGGTTTGCCCGAGGCTCTGGCAAAGGCTGTGAAAGATGGAAAATTGCATGCTTCTGCTGATGCTTCTGGGCTGAAGGAATGCGATGCGGTGATAATCTGCGTTGAAACCCCGCTTGAGGAAAAAACCAAGAATCCGAATTATTCAGCGCTGAAATCAGCTTCTGAAACTGTTGGCAGAAATTTGAAAAAAGGCGCACTTGTGCTCGTGGAATCAACGCTTGCGCCAGGGACTGCGAAGAACATAGTGATTCCTGCAATTGAAAAGGAAAGCAAATTGAAAGCAGGGGAAGGGTTCGGATTTGCCCATTGCCCTGAGAGGATAATACCCGGGAAAATGATGAAAGAAATTATTGAAAACGACCGGGTGATTGGCGGCTATGGCAAAAAGGACGCCCAGGAAGCTGCTGAGCTCTATTACAATTTTGTAAAGGGGAAGATCTACCTCACTAACGAGACTACTGCCGAAGTGGTGAAAGTGATTGAGAACACTTTCAGGGATGTGAATATTGCATTTGCCAATGAGATTGCGCGGGTATGCGCTTCGCTGGGGGTGAATGTGAATGAGGCGATTGAACTGGCAAACAAGCACCCGCGCGTGAACATACACCAGCCAGGCGCAGGGGTCGGGGGGCATTGTATCCCAAAAGATCCGTATTTGCTCATGCACAGCGTGGAAGGGAAATGTGAGACCAAGCTTGTGAAAACTGCGCGGGAAATCAATGAGGGAATGCCGCATTTCACAGTGCAGCTTGTGCAGGATGCGTTCAGGGGGGCGGGAGCGAATCTGAAAGGCGCCAGGATTGCGATTCTTGGAGTCGCTTACAAGGCGGATACGGACGATTGCAGGGATGCGCCGGCTCTGAAGATAATTAATGAGCTGAAAGGGTTTGGAGCCGAAGTTATTGCCTATGATTCCTATGTGCATGAAGGAGATAAGAAAAAATTTGGAGTGGAATTTGCCGGGTCTGTTTCAAGCGCGGTGAAGGGAAGCGATGCAATTGTTATAGTGACTGACCACAGCGAGATAAGAAAAGTTGCACTGATTGAAATTGCCAAACAGGGAATGAGAACCAAGATAATTATAGACGGAAGAAACTGTGTGAACAGGAAGGAAGCAGAGGCCAATGGCTTTGTTTTCAGGGCCATTGGAAGATAGAGGGAGAAGGATGAACTAATTTTGGATTTTACTTCTGATTTGCCATGGAATACAAAAAGATTGTTTGGAAAACTTTTCACGAGTTCGAGAGCGAATACTCGATTGAGCCTGTTTGCGAGCATGAGAAGGAAGAGTGCAACGGGTGCCCGCTCATGGTTCTGCCCTATGCGAAACAGCTGGAATTGAAGAAAAAACTTCTTGCCCAGCTTTTTGGGAGAAAAATTGAAATGGAACCTGCCCCGTCTGAATTGGGCTACAGAAACAAGCTGGACTTGAATTATGCTGATGGAATTCTGGGTTTTAAGAGGAAAACAAAGAATGAAAAACAAGCTGGAAAAGAAAACAGAAGTGAAGTTTTTGGCGTGAAGAAGTGCTGGCTGATTGATGATGATGCCAATGGATTGATCCGGGGGATTGCAGGGATTCTGAAAGAAAAAAAGACTGCTAGCGCCGGGATTAGGGAGAAAAAGGAGGGCCTGGGTTTCGTAGTGTTGAGAAAAACTAGGGCAGGGCAGGCGGCGGTAAACCTGATTTATTTCGGGAAAGTTCCGGAAAAAGAGGCCGGGGCCATTGCTGAAAGAATTCTTTCTGTGACTTCCGGAAGTGGAGATAGAGTAAGAGTAAAATCTGTAAACATTTTGCTGAACGATTTCTGGGCCGATGCTTCGGAGGGAAGGCGGGTGAAAACATTTGGAGCCCAGACGATTGATGAGCAATTGCTGGGCAAAAAATTCGCCATGAAGTGCAGCACTTTTTTCCAGACTAATCCCGAGAGCGCTGAAAAGATTTTTGCAGAGGTAAAGGAGTTCATAGGGGGAAACGCGAGCGCACTGGACTTGTATTGCGGAGTCGGCACAATTGGAATCTGCGTTGCGGATGCTTGCGGAAAAGTTTTCGGAGTGGAAGTGGTAAAGGAGAGCATTGAGCTTGCTGAGCTGAATGCCAGGGAGAATAATGTTACGAATATCTCTTTTGCGTGCGGGCCGGTGAAGGAGTTGCTTGCTGGCTTGGAGCCTGAATTTGATGCAATAATTGTTGACCCGCCGAGGAGCGGGCTTGAGGAGAAAACGATTAGGAGGCTGAAGGAGCTTGCGCCTAGGAAAATCGCCTATGTTTCTTGCAGCCCTGAAACTTTGTGCAGGGACTTGAAAGAGCTTGAACTAATGTATATAGTAAAAAAACTGAAAGGGTTTGACCAGTTCCCGCAGACCACGCACATTGAAATGCTGTGCCTGCTCGAGAAGAAGAAATGACAAAGATTTTGATTTGGATTAAATGAACCGGTGCCCCTGCGCGAATGAGAAGATTAGGAAAGAAATTGGAGCCAGCAGAAGCAGGTAGATGACGAATTTCCTGATCTGCCCTTCCTGCACAGCAATCATAAGCGAGGAAAGGACCGAGAAAATCAAAAGATATGCAGCCATGGCCATTGCCCCGGTTTCAGCAATAGGGGGCTTTTGCACTGCCACTGCTTCTCCTGAGATTGAAGCAAGGCCCAAACCCATTCCGGAAAACAGGTTCAGGATTGAACCGAGTATGAGCGGGACTAGAATTGCCCCTCCCAGAATGATGGTGTATTTTTGGATTGCGAGCGCAGACTGCCTTTCGCGCACCACCGAGAAAATTGAAAGGATGTCATCTGCTGTTTCGCGCAAGGCAGTGTAGGTTTCTGCTCCGGTTGAATAACCAAGCATCAGCAGTTTGGCCATGCGATCAAGCAAAACCGAATCGTTTCTGGAGCTTAGGTCCTCGAGCGCCTGTCCCACATGGGCGTTGGAGCTCAGCTGCTTTGAGGTTATTGCGAGCTCATCCGAAAGCTCGCCATAGCCTGCCCCTGCCATTGATTTCACAACTTTTTCAAAGGAAGCGCTCTTTTGCAAAGAAGCGGCGTGCATCAGCGCATCCGGCAGGCACTGCTCGATCCTGGCGTTCCTTGAATCCGCGGAGTATTCCTGCAAAAGCGCGTAGACAATCGGGAGGGAAAGCGATGCGACTGCAAGGGGAAGCGCGTTGGCATTCAATGCGATTCCAGCGCCCAAAATCGCGCAAAATAGGAGCAAAGAAGCAAAGATGAATTTCGCTTCAATGGCCAGCTTTAGGTGCTTCTTTCTCAGCAAAAGAAAGGGTGGGATTTTCATGCTGAGATAGGCGATCATCAGGATGTTGAACAGGGGAAAAACCAGCACATAGGCGATCCAGACGTTCTTTGCGGAGAATTCGTTTGAAAGCGCCGCAGTGACAATCAGATAGGCGAAATAGAGCGCTGGCACTATGCAGGAGCAGGGGAGGAACATCAGCCCGGTGAGTGCGGACTGCGCGGCATAATTCTTGGAGGAATTCTTCTGCGCATCCATCAGCTCTTCTGCCAGGTTCTTGAGCGCCTCGGGCCGACTTCCCTGCTCGTAGGAAACAATCATCTGGTTTATGGAGCGCGCGAAAATCCGCGAATCGATCCGTTCGGAAAGCGAAACAAGGGCTTCGGGGATGCTTGCCCCTGATTTGATTTCCTTTACTGCCGCAGCAAAATCCTGGGAAAGGAAATAATCTGCATGTGCTATATGCTCGAGAGTTTTCTCGTAGGGGACCTTCATTCCCAATTCAACCGCTATTGTCCTCAGGATGACCGGCAGTTCTGCCTCTGCCTGGAGCGCCTTTCTGCACGCCAGGTGCTTTGGCAGAAGAAGCAAGACGAAATATGCCACTGCGCCCGCAAGAATGGAATAGGCAAACGAATTGAGCGCATCGGAAGAAAGAACCAAAAAGCAAAAGAATAGGGAAAGAATGAGAATTAGGAGGCAGGAAAAAAGCGCGAATGAACAATAATCATCTGCTGAAATTGTGAGCCCTGCGCGCAACAAATCGATCCTAAGCCCATCTTTTCGTTTGGCACTAGCCGCTCCTGCAAAGGCCCTTGGAGCAAAATTCTTCACAAGAATCTCAATCGTTTGCATAGGAAAACTTCTGCATTTTTGCAATTGTCTCCTCAAAGGAGGCTGCCTCTTTTCCTGCAGACATCCCTTCCAGGAATTTCTTCCGTTTGGCGATTTCGCCCCTGAGCTCTTCCGCTTCCATGCCCGTTGAACTGCAGATCTTTCTTTCGATCAAAGAGCCTTCGAGTACGCGGACCAGCCCGTCACTCTTGCTGTCATAGGAATAGATTTTTCTCACAAGCGGGAGGGCATTTTCATCTGCCATGTTTCCGTTTCCATTGTGCCCCTGCTCGTTGGGAATCACTTCTGAAATTTCAGTGCATCGTCTTATCTCCCTAAGCTTCCTGGTCTTTGGATCATACCTTTGCATCCTTCTCTGCACAACGATCAAATCAATGGAACCCAGGTCGACTGGGAGGCAACCAAGCGAACGAATTCTGCGCAAAGTTTCCGCCCCTGATTGTGCGTGAATGGTTGCATAGCTTCCCCGCGCTTGCCCTGAAATTATAGTTTCCATCAAAGCGCCAACCTCTTCCCTGGTTCTCACTTCCCCAATAATCACCCGGTCAGGCCTCATCCTAAGCGAATCCTGCACCAGTTCGCTCATGGAAATTCCCAGCTCCTGGCTTGCAATCATTTTCACCCTGTGCTCATGGGGGATGTTTATTTCAGGTGTTTCCTCTGTGATTAGCACCCTTTCCTGCAATGGAACAAAGGAGAAGAGCGCGTTCAGGGTGCTGGTCTTTCCGCTTGCCGTATTCCCGCTGATGAGCACCGATGCATCGGCCTGCATTGCAAGCCAGAGGAAAGCAAGGGCCTCGCTGCTGAAAGTTTTTGTTGAAATCAAATCAGGGACGGTTATCGGCTTTACTGAGAATTTCCGGATTGTCACTTCAACCGAGGAGATTGGCGGGATGCTTGCGTGCAGCCTTGAGCCGTCTGGCAGAACCGTGTTCAGGCGCGGAGTTTGCAGGGTGATTCTCCTTCCCATGGGCCTTGCCATTTTGTTTATCACGTTCACAACAGTGTCCTGTTTTGTGAAGTAGCAATTGGTTTCGAGCCATCCTTTTTTCCGGTCAAAAACATAGACAGGCTGGTTCAGGCCGATTACCGCGATTTCCTCAAAATCCTGCTCGAGCAGGGGCTCGATGAAAGCATAACCGTAATTGTGCATTACAGCGATTTTTGCCAGGTATTCGAACTGGTCGACTTCCATCATTATGGAATTCTGTTCGCAGTGCGCCCTGAGAAGCTCGCGTATTTTTTCCGCTGCCTCGGCCCGCTGGGAATATTCGTGTGTTTTGGAAGACTCCTTGAACATTTCCCCTAGCGCTAGAACAAGCTGCTGCTCTTCCTGGCTGAGTGGGGGCAGGTCTACCAAAAACTTTTTGTTGCTAGGATTCTGCTTGAAAACTTTCCAGCCAAGCAGGTCCGTCTGGTCCTTTCCAGCCTCTCCCACAGCTAAAAATTAGCGCCCACAGTATAAATTGTTTTCTGGGAGCCAACCGCTAGAATTCCAGCGCGTCCCCCTCTTTTATCCCTAATTCCCTCGCCTTCCCGGGAGGAAGCTCGAGCAAATAGGTCGCCTTTGCTTTTGGCCGAATCAGCAGCCTGAAGGGCCTGATTTTCTCAATGATTTGAAACACGCGCTTCTGCTTGTCAAGGAAAACAGCGTCAAACTCAAAGAAAACAAAAAGTGAGTGAATTGCATTCTCATTGGAACTGAATTTGAAAAGAATTGTTTTCGGTTTTCTCCTGAACATCAGGCCGCGCATTTTGGAGAAAAAACTCTCGGCGATTTCATACTGCCCGTCCTTGGCGATAGTTGTCCGCCCGCTTTTCTTCAGCAAATTTATAGGCATAAACACAACTGCGCAGCAGCGACGCTGCAAAATCAGGTTCCGAACCTTCTCTGCCTTAATTCGTATTCATCAAGCGCTGCCTTGAAGTCCTCCTTCTGGAAATCAGGCCAGAGCTTGGGCGAAAATAGAAGCTCGCTGTAGGCGCTCTGCCACGGGAGGAGACCGGATAGTCTCTGCTCGCCGCTTGTCCTGATGATTAAATCAGGGTCGGGTAATTCTGAAGTGTATAGGTATGATTTGAAGGTTTCCTCGTCAATCTCCGAAATTTTGCCTGCTTTCATGTCCGAGGCGATTTGCTTGGCAGCATCTACCAGTTCGACCCTGCCGCCATAGCCGAGCAGGATGTTCAGCTGGTGGTTGGTGTAGTCCTTGGTGCTGTTTTCCAGGTAATTGATTCCCTGCTGGACTGATTTGGGGAACATTTCCTTTTTGCCGAAGAATTTGACCCTTACCTTGTACTTGTGGTATTCGCTCCTGCCCGCAGCCTGTTTCAGCCTCTTTGCAAACAGGCCGAAAAGGTGGTTCACTTCATTGGTTTCACGGGAGAAATTCTCGGTTGAGAAACCCCAGAAAGTAATCATTTTGATGTCGAATTCCTTGCACCACTTGAGCACATCGGCAATGCGCGCGATTCCCACCTGGTAGCCCTCTTGCACGCTCTTGCTCTTGCCCTTTGCCCAGCGCCTGTTGCCGTCTGGGATTATTACCACGTGTTTTGGAAGCATTATATCCCGCCTTGAGAAGCCAAATTTAGCATTCCTTGTACTATAGGTGTTAATATATTAAAAGATTTCATGTCAGCCTGCCTTAAAGTCCTGCTGGGGAAGTCCATGTCCCCGTATTTCTCTAAGAATGAATCGGCTTTTAGCATCCTCGCCATGTTAAGGAGCTGGTCGAGCCTGACGTCGCCCAGGGTGTTCAGGAGCCTTCTTGCGCCATAGTGAAGGCTTAAATCCGCCTGAAACCTCGCTCTCCAGGCGCGTTCATACTCGGTGGCTGCTGTTTCTTTGGCAATCAATTCTCCTGCGAATTTGCCGCAAACTGCCCCGAAAAGGACCCCGCCGCCAGTGCTTGCCTTTACCTGGCCCGCGGCATCGCCAACCAGCAAAATGTTCCGTTTTCCATGAATGTTTGTAATTGCTGTTTTCTTCCTTGGTTTTAGTGGGATGAGTCCTGCCAATTTGCTTATTTCCTTGCCGCGCGCTTCGGGGTATTTTTGCTGAATGAAACGATTGAAATAATCGCGCACAGGCAGGCCTGCGCGCACACCGAGCCCGATTTTCGTGACTTCTTCGTTCACTGGAATCGCCCAACCGAAAAATCCCGGCGCGATTTCCTGGGAAAGGTGCACGTCAACCTCGTCTTTCACTGGCAGTGAATAATTGCAGTCGGCCTGCATGCACATAACGTAATTGCGCATTTCAATGGCATCGAAATTAAACAGGCGCGCAATTTGTGAATTCGCCCCGTCTGCTCCGATCACATTTTGCGCGTGCAAATCAGAAACTGATTTCACATTGTCGCACATTTTGATTTCCGCTCCGGCATCCTGCGCAGCCTGGGAAAAAAGAACGTCCAGCTCGGCCCGGTCAATCACCAGCGCCTTTGGCTCGCGGGAGCGCACGTGGAAGTTGTTATTTTTCCCATAGGCAGTGCAACCGTGAATTTTGTTCAGCACTGTTTTTTCATAGGGAACTCCCATTTTTTCGATTTCGCGCATTCCTGAAGCAGAGATGTGGCCGGAACATTGCACTGGCTCGCCAATTTTCGCATGCTGTTCTGAAACGAGGACGCGCAGGCCGCTTTCGGCTGCGGATTTGGCAGCCATGGAGCCTGCAGGCCCTGCCCCCACAATATGCACGTCGTATTTTGCCATCAGTTCGACCCGTTATTTTTCAATTTAGAGCAATCGTAAACCGCATAAATCACTGTACCATGGGATTTCTGCTCTTTTAATTTAACACATTCGCTTTCCAGCTGCCAGTAAACTGTCGCAACCCAGAACTTGGAGCTGAGCCACGGGGGAGTGGAATCGGAAAGAAGCGGCTCATGGTAAACATAAGGGGATTCTTTTGTCGCTTCGGTTAGGTTGATTCCGCCTCCGTAGAATTTGCTCCTGACAGGGATTACTTGGATGGATTTTGGAGTGTAGAGCTCAATGGATTCCCTGAGAACAACAATTTTTGTGTGGTTCAACTCCTGCGCGGATTTCGCCATGCCTGCAATTGCTTCGGATCGCATCTCGTCATAGCTTCTTGCGCCAATGAGCATGAATGCCGAGAATATCAAGTAGCCGAGTAGGATGGAAGCTGCCGCAGTTTTGAATTCAAGGAACTTGAGGGAAATGAGCGCGAGCGCGAGCTGGATTGGAATTAGGATTGCTAGCAGATGAAGCGCTGCCTCGTTGAAATCGAGCAAAGCAGCAATGAACAAGCCGAACAGAGGGACTCCGAAGAAAATTAATGCCTCCTTATTCCTCTTCACTGCCTGTTTCAAGTCAACGCCCTCGGTTGCGCTGGCGCAGATTATCATCAGAGGGGGAAGCGCGATTGCAAAATACCTGAGCTGCTCACCGGTGACCGTGATTGCAAACAGACCGAATGCGACCAGCAGCCAGGCGAACATCAGTGCCAGCACCGGCTTTTCATAAATCTTCTTTGGCGAGAGGTTTTTCAGGAGAACCGCCAAAGCGAGCAGCGGGAGAAACGCAGTAAGGCGCGCGGCAATCCTCGCAGCGTCAAGCGCCTTGTAAAGCACCCTTTCCTGCAAAGAAACGGACTGCACAAACTCGCTTGCATGGGAGAAGGAATTCCCGAGGCTGTTTATTCCGGTGAGTTTGTCCAGGAAAATCCAGCAGGGGAAAAATAGGAGGAGCGCCAGAATGAACGGGGCAAACGCAATTGCCCGGTCCCTCCAGTTTCTCTCGGTTGCAAAAATAAAAACAGCTGCCGGGAAAAGAAAGATGAGCGCCGAGATTTTTGAAAGGAATGCGAGAAGCATGAAAAATGTGGAAGCCGCAAGCAGCAGTTTGGACTGTTTTTCAGTGGAATAATATTTCACCAGGAAATAATAGGAGCAAAGTGCGAACAGGGTGAGGATTCCGCCATCCACATCAAGCAATTGGCTCTGTAAAATGTGATAATTGGAAAGCGCTAGCAGAAGCGCTGCGACCAGCGAAGTCTTCTCATCAAGGAATTCGCGTGAAATCAAATAGGCAACAAAAATTGTCAGAATTCCTGCAAGCATTGGCACCATTCTCAGGTTGTTGATGCCCAGCATCCATTCGAGGGTGAATGAATAAAGCCCAAGGGGCGGGTGAACTGTGAGCGCCCCGCCCAGATTGCCTTTGAAGAGGCTGAGTGATGCATTGTACCAGACCTGCTCCTCTCCGTTCAAATCCCTGCCAACATCATTTAGCCGCAAAGCGAGCGCGGCAAGCAGTATTAGTAAAAGAAGATGCTTTGCCGAAATCTTTGTCCCCATGCAATCACGAGAAAATTTCCATCCAGAGCATCTGTAGCCCGAGCTTTATGGCCTTGATTTTGTTCCTTCCAATTGCTTTGGACTGGCCGACTCGCTCCCGAAAGGTAATTGGAACCTCTATTACTTTCAAATCATTCTCCAATGCCACCATAACCATGTGCGGGGAGAAATGGCTTCCCCCGACTTTCAGCTGGGGCTGGATTTTCAGGAAAGCGTCCTTTCTTATTGCGCGGTAGGTGCAGCCAACGTCGGTAAGCCTGACTTTTCCCCAGTATCTCAACTGGATTAGTTTCGCAAGGAACTGATTTCCCCAGTTCAGGAACCAGTCAAGCTGCGAGCTTTGGTCAAGGAGTTCTTCAGTTGTCCTTGTGCCCACGACCATGTCGGCGTTTTCCATGTAGGCGATCAGTTTTTTCACATCGCTTGCAGAGAACGTCTGGTCCGCTTCGCTTAGAATCACAATGTCGCATTTGGGCTCGGACATTGCGCGCATGCACGCATAGCCATAGCCCTGTTTCTTTTCCTGCACAACGCGCGCGCCTGCTTTCTGCGCGAGCTCCGCGGTCCTGTCCCTGCTGTTGTTGTCAATTACTACGAGGTCGCTAATACCGGAGAGCTTTTTGAAATCAGCCACAGCTCCGCCAACCGAGAGCTCGTCGTTGTATGCGGTCAACCCGATTCCGATTCTCTTGCCTTCAATGGGATCATGTCTTATTTTCCTGTGCCTGCTGCCGAAAAGCAGTGGGCGGATGAGAAGGTCGATTAAACAGAGGATGATTGCGAGCGAGAGCATGGCAACGATGAGGAGGAACAGCTGGTCGAAATACTGGGAAAGCTGCGCGAGCTGTGCTGTTTGGGAAGCCGGCACCCAATAATTCTTGTAGAGCCAGAGCTTTGCTTCCACTATCGCTAATGGAATGGCAGCCAAGCCGATCAATGCCCCGAACATCAATGGTCGACCCATATTATCACTTGCTTCTCGCGCTTATTCCGTAAAATCTCACAGGCTTACTGACGAATTTTCCCCAATTATCAGCTTGTGGCCTTCGGGCCTTGTTTTCACGTTTGAGGAGATTTCGCAGTTCTCGCCAATAAGGCTTTCCACAATCCTTTTTCCGCAGTGGATGTTCGAACCGTCCATCACTATGGAATACTCGATTTCTGTATTCTTCAATTTAATATTGTTGCCTAGGCTCGTGTAGGGACCGATGTAGGAATTGGGCCCGATGTCGCAGTTTTCTCCGATTATCACCGGCCCCTTTATCACAGTGCCCTCGCGGATGATGCTTCCCTTGCCGATTTTCACAGCGCCTTTCAGGGAAACTCCTTTTTCAATTTCGCCCTTATTTTCTGGCTTGAGCTCGTGCAAAATGAGCTGGTTGGCTTCCAATAGGTCATCCGCTTTTCCGGTGTCTTTCCACCAACCCTCGACTATTCCTGATTTTACCTGGCATCCCTTTTGCACCAGATAGTCTACCGCATCGGTGATTTCCAACTCATTCCTGAAGGATGGCTTGATGGCGTTCACTGCCTCGTAGATTTTTTCCCGGAAAGCGTAGATGCCGATCATCACCAGATCGGATTTTGGGTTCTTGGGCTTTTCCACCAGCTTGATGATGTCGCCTTTTGCATCCACCTCCGCGACACCGAAAGCGGTCGGATTGTCGTGGTGGGTGAGCAGGATGCTCGCGTCTGCCTTGCTCGCTTCGAAATCCTTTACGAATTTTTTGATGCCGCCCTTGAGCAGGTTGTCCCCGAGATACATTACGAACGGCTCGCCCTTGAGGAATTTTTCTGAAACGATTATTGCGTGCGCAATGCCGCGCGGATAGTCCTGCTCAATGTAGGTGATTTTCACCCCTAGCTTTTTCCCGTCCCCGAAAATTTCATGGAATTGCTCCTTGTTGGGGCCGTAGACTATTCCTATGTCTGTGATTCCTGCCTCGCGCAAATCGTCTATTGCGTATTCTATCATGGGCTTGTTTGCAACAGGTATGAGCTGCTTCTGCTTCCAGTGGGTTATGGGCCTTAGCCTTGTTCCGAACCCTCCGCCTAGTACTAATCCTTTCATGCCATCACCTTGTTTTCATTTTAATTTTGCATCAGTTTTTTCTTTTTCAGCTACTTTTTGTTTTCATTCGTCTTTTCATTTTTTCTCGTTATGCATAAGTGCGAGCCCCTGCCCGCAAGTAATCATTTTGATCCCCGCGGCCTGCTCCAGTTTCTTCACGTTCAGCGAGGAGTCATAGGGGCGCGGTGCCGGCTGCTTCAGCTCGCTGGTTTTCCCTTTTTCCAGCAGCTTCCCGTCCAAGCCGAATTCCTTTGCAATCTGCTTTCCGAAATCAAGCCTGCTTGCCCTTTCTCCGCCGGAAGAATGGAAAATGCCGCCCAGATTTTTCTCGCAGATTTTCACCAGCGCTTCGGCAAGATTTCCCGCATAAGCTGGGCAGTTTATCTGGTCATCGACAAGCTTGGTTTTTTTCCCGGCCATTAGCTCGTCAACCAGCCAAGTGACGAAATTTTTCCTTTGCTGCCTCAATTCGGCAGGAAGAAGCCCGTAAATCACGCTGGTGCGGGCAATCGCATTTTTCGCATCGGAGGCGAGTGTTGTTTTTTCGGCTTCTAATTTGGTTTTGCCGTAAAAGCTCAGGGGGTTGGTGGCATCGGTTTCCACATACATTCCACCTTTTTTCCTGCCGTCAAAAACATAATCAGTGGAAATCATCAGCACGCGCGAGCCCGCTTTTTTCGCTGCCTTGCAGACATTCCTGGTCGCATCCACATTCAATTTTTGCGCCCATTCCTTTTCCAGTTCGCATTTGTCCACAATAGTTGCTGCTGCGGAGTGAATTGCCCAGTCGGGCGAAAAATTGCCAATCACCTGCGCGCATTCTCCCTCGTTTTCAACGTCTAATTTTGCGCATTCGCAGAAATCGAAATCAATGGGATTCCGATTGTAGCAGGCAAGCACTTGGTGTTTTTTTGAAGCCAGCCTGGCAGCATAGCTTCCTGCGAGCCCGCTTGCCCCGGTTATGAGAATTTTCATTTTTGCACCGTTACCATCGCCTTCTAGCTACTGCCTATTCCCCGCAATTTTCTCAGCCTGCTTTGCATCCGCCAGGGTATGCACATTCACGAATTCGCCCTCGACTATGTGGCCCGCAAGCCTGCCTTTCTCAGCCATTTCAGGGAACACCTGGCTGAAAAGCGAATGCGCTTTTTTCACATACTCGAAAATTTCCGGCTCGGCAATTCCAATGCCAGTGGAAACCAGGTTGGTGCTCACTGACTTCGGATTCGCGTCATAGGAAACGATCCTGTTCCCGTTCATCTGCACCAGCGAGCTTTTTCTCCAGGTGAAATTCGCGCCAGCGTAAATCGCCAAAGTTGCTCCGGACAGATTGCTTTCGTGGTCTTTTTCCAGCTGGGCAAGGTCAAAATCGAAATAGTGGTCGCACACCAGGAAAAGGAATCTTCCTCTCATTTTCTCCTTTGCAAGTGCGAGCGTGTGGCTGCTGCCCAGATGCTCCTTTTCCTCGATATAGGTGATTTTTACTCCGAGCCCTTCGCCATCCTTCAGCTTTTCAAAAATCTTGGTAATCACTTCGCTTGAGCCCACAATTGCGATTTCGAAATAGCCCGAGTCTCTGAGCTTTTGCACCATGCGCTCAACCAAAGTTTTGCCCCCTATTTTCAGCAACGGCCTGAAAACTCCTGCCTCGGGAACAAGCAGCTGCTGGGCCTTGCCGCCTGCGAGTATCACCGCCTGCTTTAATGGGGCGAGCTGCTTTCTCAGCACCTGTTCCAGGGCGCTGGAACGGGAATCGGCATCGCCCCTGGCCACCTGCGCGTCCAGAGCTGAAACTAATTTCTCGTCTATGAAAAATGAAACCCTTGTTTTTTTCATGCAAATCCACTCGCTGCCTGCAGCGGCATTAATCGTAATACTCTAGTAATAATTTGTAATACTTAAGTATTATAAAGGTATTTGGCGCTAATTAAACGCATGAAAGGCACAGGAGCTGCGCACGACTATTCCATTGGCCCGATGCAGGGGAAACGGGTGCTGATTACCGGAGGGGCAGGATTCCTGGGAAGCAACCTGGCGCACAAGCTGGTCGCCCTGGGGGCGGAGGAGATTGTGCTTTATGATGCCATGCTTCCGGAGTATGGAGCAAATCCCGAGAACTTCCGTGAAATAAAGGACAAGGTGAAAGTGGTAAAGGGCGACACGCGCGACTTTGAAACCCTGGCGAAAAATGTGAAGGGAAAGGATTTGATTTTCAACTATGCCGCCCAGGTGAGCCATGTGCGCTCCATGCGCGAGCCCTTGTTGGACATTGAAATCAACTGCACAGGGAACATGAATGTGCTGGAGGCATGCAGAAAATTCAATGATTCCGCAAAAGTGATTTTTTCCGGGACGCGGACTCAGATCGGGGAGGCGCAATACACTCCCATTGATGAGAAACATCCGATTAATCCGGTGGATATTGTGGGCGCAAACAAGCAGGCTGCGCAATGGTATCACCAGCTCTATTACAAGGTGCATGGGATCAGAACGAGCACCATTGTGCTGAATAATACCTATGGGCCGAGGCACCAGGTGCGCAATCCGGATTATGGAATTGTAAACTGGTTTGTGAGATTGGCGATTGAGGGAAAGGAGATCGAACTTTTCGGGGATGGCTCGCAAACGCGTGATTTCAATTATGTGGATGATGTGAATGATGCGGCACTTCTTGCTGCGCAGTCTGACAAGAGCAATGGCGAAGCGTACCTGCTTGGGTCTGGGGAGGAAATCTCCATGCTGGAGGCTGCTAAAATCATAATCAAAGCTGCCGGGTCTGGCTCGTATAAATTAAAGCCGTTCCCGAAAGAGAGGGCGAAAATTGATGTGAAAAGGTTCCTAGTCAGCTATGAGAAAATAAAGAATGATATTGGCTGGTTCCCGAAAACAAATTTTGAAAAGGGAATTGCGAAGACAGTGGAATTCTATAGGCAAAGGCTGCAGCACTATAGGTAGATGAATGGATGAAGAAGGAAGAGATGAAGAATGGAAAGATGGAATGATGAAGAGGGAATGATTTTATGAAAATTCTTGTTACTGGCGGCGCTGGCTTCATTGGCTCGAATTTCGTGCGCCACATGCTTTCAGCGCACAGGGATTTGGAAATTGTGAACCTGGATAAATTGACCTATGCCGGGAATCTGGATAATTTGGAAGGGCTGGGGGCAGGGGAGGAATCAAGGCACAAATTCATTAGGGGAGATATTTGCGACAAGAAAATAGTGGAGCAGGCAATTAAGGGATGCGAAGTGGTGGTGAATTTTGCTGCCGAAACCCATGTGGACAGGAGCATTTCCAATGCCGAGGATTTTGTGAAAACAGATGTTTACGGGACGCTGGTGCTGCTCGAGGCGTGCAGGAAAGCCGATGCAAAATTCGTGCAGATTTCAACGGATGAGGTTTATGGGAATGCGGAAAATGGGCCTTCAAAAGAAACCGATGAGCTGAAGCCGCGCAGCCCCTATGCCGCGTCAAAAGCAGGGGCAGACAGGCTTGCGTTTTCCTACTGGGCGACCCATGGGCTGCCGGTTGTGATTACAAGATGCACTAATAATTATGGGCCGAACCAATATCCCGAAAAATTGATTCCGCTATTTGCAATCAATGCGCTCCAGGGAAAAGAGCTTCCTGTTTATGGGACAGGCAAGAATACCCGCGACTGGATTTATGTGCTTGACCACTGCAAGGCGATTGAGCGGGTGATGCAGGAGGAAAAATGCTTCCGTGGAGAAGTGTATAACATAGGCGCGGGCAACGAGCTTTCGGTGCTGGAAATAACTTCGGTGATCCTTAAGCAGCTGGGAAAACCTGCGAGCCTGCTCAAGCATGTGCAGGACAGGCCTGGCCATGTGGTTCGCCATGCGGTTGACAGCGGCAAAATAAGAAGTGAGCTTGGCTGGAAGCCGGAGCACCTGTTTGAGCAGAATATTGCCTCGACCATTGAATGGTACAAATCAAACAAATGGTGGTGGAGCAAACTGATCCGCTAAAGAGGTTTGAAAATGGAAGAAAAAGAAAAACAAATACGGGAAAAAATAAAAACACTAGTAAAGGAGTTCTGGCAGGCGAAGCAAAGTGCCGGGAAATTCGTGCCAGGGAAAACACGCGTGCAATATTCTGGGAGCATGATGGACGAGCGGGAGCTCAATGAAGTGGTGGAAGCAACGCTGAACGGCTGGTTTGGGCTTGGCCCAAAGGCGCGCGCATTTGAAACCAAATTGTCCGAGTTCATTGGAGTGAATTCCTGCCTGCTAACGAATTCAGGCTCGTCCTCAAATCTTCTTGCTGTTGCGGCTCTTACTTCTCCCCAGCTTGGGGAAAAGAGGCTGAAACCGGGGGACGAGGTGATAACCGTTGCGTGCACTTTTCCCACAACTCTTAATCCGATTCTCCAGCATGGGCTGGTGCCGGTCTTTTTGGATGTGGAACTTGGAACTTATAATCTGCTGGCTGAGAAGCTCGGAAAGGCGATTGGCGGCAAAACAAAGGCAATAATGTTTGCGCACACGCTTGGAAATCCCCATGACATGAATGAGATTATGGATTTTGCAAAGGAGCGCGGGTTATATGTGATTGAGGACAACTGCGATGCGCTCGGGTCCGAGGTGCACGGAAAAAAGACAGGGAGCTTTGGGCACTATTCGACCCTTTCGTTTTACCCCGCGCACCAGATTACCATTGGCGAGGGGGGAGCGGTTGTGACAAACGATAGGCAGCTGGCAAAGCTTGCGGAATCGTTCAGGAACTGGGGGCGAGCCTGCTGGTGCACAGGGGACGAGCGAAGCCCGCTGGGAGCGTGCGGCATGAGGTTCGCGTTCAAGGTGGACGGGGTCCCCTATGACCACAAGTACATGTACTCGAACATAGGGTACAACCTGAAGCCAACGGAAATCAATGCTGCAATGGGAGTTCCGCAAATGGAAAAACTGCCCAAATTCATTGAGGCGCGGAGGAAAAACCACGCGTTCCTGCACAGCGAGCTGCAGAAATTCGAGGATAGGCTGATTCTCCATGAAACGTTTGAAGGGATTGGCGCAAAACCCTCCTGGTTTGCCTATGCCATTACTGTGCGCGAGCCTTCCGCAGGACTTACCCGCGACGGGCTGGTGAAATTCCTGGAGGCAAAGAACATTGAAACCCGGCCGCTGTTTGCAGGGAATATTCTGCACCAGCCGGCGTACCAGGGGATAAAATGCAGGGTTGCCGAGAAACTGGCGAATTCGGACAAAATTTTAAGGGACACGCTCATGGTCGGGGTTTATCCCGGGCTTGACCAGGAAAAACTCTCCTATATTGCAGACGGGATAGGGGAATTCATGGCAAAAGCCTAAAGCGTTAAAAAACAAAAGCCCCTAATCATTAGTAAATTTTTGATGAGCATAGGATAGAGTGTAGTAGATGGAGCAGTAGCGGTATAGCGATAGATAACAAATAGATAACATATTCATGCGGTTGTTTTATGGCGCTGTCAGCTTTCCTTGGGAAATTCATAGTGGTGTTTTTCTCCATGCTTATCCCAGGAGTTCTCCTGGCTTTTCCACTATTCAAAAAAAGGCTGGGAATAATTGAAACGATTCTTGCGGGCCTTTGCCTGGGATTCATAGTTCCTCCGTTTTTGCTTTTTGTCGAATCCTTCGCTGGGCTGAATTACAGCTACACTCTTGCGCTTGCGAACATACTTCTTGTGAGCTTTGTTGGAATTGTCTGGGGAGTCTACACAAGATCGCTCCCTGGAATTTCTGATTTCAAGATAAAGCTGGGAAAAATGGAGGATTTGCGCCCGTTGATAATTCCGACCCTGCTAGTGTTGCTGGTGGTTTTCGCATTCATGTCCCGCATCCAGAGCCTTAATGACTATGGAGCCGACGGGAAATACTACACTTTCTTTGAGCTGGACCCGTACTATTACATGTATGAAGCCCAGTATCTGCTGACAGAAGGCAACATTCCAGCCTGGGACTACACTGCCTGGAGCACAGTAACAGGAGAAACCTGCGGAAATATGCCGGTATCCTGCGGAAATCCGGAAAAAATGTATGTCTGCAGCAAGGCAGGGGGCTCGCACCATGCGGTTCCACTTTCGTTCTATTTGGAGGCTATGTGGTATTCGATTTACACAAACGGCGGGGCCTATGACCACCTGACGCTTGCCACCATAGGAGGGGCTTATCCGGCTTTTGCAGCGGCCCTTTTGGTATTTGCGGTCTATCTTCTTGTTTCCAGTGAATACGGAAGAAAACTGGGCCTGGCAGCAGCAGGCCTGGTGGCGTTCATGCCAGCCGTCATGATAAAGATGGCGGCAGGGGAAAATGAGATACAGCCCTGGGGGATGTTCTCCACCTTTTTAGTTTTCGGCGCCTATGCCATGGCCATAAAAAAGAAGGACATGCGATTCGCAATCCTAGCAGCCATTGCTTACATTTCAGTGATGACCGGTTCTTCCTACGGAGTTCTGGTTGACCTGGTCATGATAGGTTATATCGGCCTGCAGGCGATTATAGACTATCTCAGAAGGGATGAGGAAGGAATGCTCGTTAGGCTCAAAATAAATTCCATATTGATGATCGGGGTGATAATAGTCACTGTTTGCATTTCTCTTTTCAATGAAGGGAACCCGATCTCCGGAGTTACTTTGCAGCGCCTACAATTGCTCGGCGCGTTTGCGTTCTCGATCCTGCTTGCGCTCTTCACGGTTCCCTTGGAAAAAATAACCGGGGAGTTCAGATGGTTTGATTGGATTAAACCGCCCTTGACGGAAATTTTGAAAAAAGCAGAAGATCCGGAGAACAGGCTTTATCTCCTTGTGGGAATCCTGGCAATCGGCGTTCTGGTTCTTGCAGTGACCCCGCTAGGCCCGAAGATTTTAGCCACGCTCCAGGATGCGGCGAATATAGCAAAGCAGTGCAGCCCGCTTACAAAAACCATTGCGGAGCAGACAGGAAGCCCCTCCAATTTCGAAGGCGAATATGGCTTCCTTGGAAAAGACCTTTCGGGGGCAAAGGATGCGCTGGAGATTGTTTTCCTGCCCCCGCATATCGCCTATTCGGTCATAGGGATAGACACCTGGAAAGTGTACAGCCTTGCGCACCTGCTTGTTTTCCTGGGCGGGATTGCCATACTATACTCCGTCTACAGAAAATCACCGACAGCAATCCTTTTTCTGCTAATGATAGTTCCGGTCGCCTATGTGGGTTTCAACCGCGCGAAATATGTGTTCCCGCTGGGGGTGATGGTGGCCATAGCTTTCACGGTAATTTTCGGGGAACTGATTTTCATTTCCCGGAAGATTGGGGAAATGGCCAAAATTGAAGCCGGCACGGTTGGCAAGATAAACTGGGGAGTTTACCTGGTAGTGGCTCTGGTGGTTCTGCTGGAAGCGGGGCTTATTGTAGGAGGGCCTGCCCTGGACGTTGTGCCCTATATGTTCAAGCCTCGCTACTATGACAATCCGACATTCTACGGCGACACAAACGCGACAGCTTCGGACAATGGCTGCATGAATGCATATGCAGGAAAGGGCATCATAGTGCAGCTCTACTGCTATCACCTGAGTTCTGCCTGGATGGATGCGTTGAACTTCATGGACAAGAAAACCCCGGTGAACTCAACTGTCACTTCCTGGTGGGACTACGGCCATTGGATAAACTTCTTTGGAAACAGGAATGCGGTCATAAGAAACGAGCATACCTATGAATGGATGGAACAGGCGGTTGCGGACAAATTCGTGGAGGGAACTCCCGAGGATTTGGCAGGCTACATGAAGTTCACCAATTCAAAGTACGTGCTTTTTGACAACGAGCTTATTTCAAAATGGGGGGCCCTCAACTACTTGTCTTGTGAGTTCAACAACGAAACCGATATAACCAAAGGCCCTGGGCAAAGCCAGTGCGAGGCTGACCACAGCCCGGAAATAGTGTATGTGCCAACTGATCCGCAGATACAGGATTTCTGCAGCGTGGAGCAGAAACTATACCTGGCAAGATCCAGCACAGGAATCAACTATTGTGTTCAGGTGCTTACTGACTCTGCCTCCGGAAGACAACATTTGCTTACTTACTATGCGGATGATTACAAGAAGGATGGCACGTTGCGCCCGAACCGCGGGTTCCTTACCCCATTCAGCAGTGCGACCATTGGTGGAAGGAACTATGCAAGCTTCATGGTGCTTTACATGAACAAAAGCACCTGGTATGATGGCAAAAACGGCTGGGAGGACAGGAAAGGCAAATTCTATGATTCAAACTTTTACAAAGGGTTTGTCCTTGGCGACATTCCGGGCTTCATGCAGGTTTACCCGGAGAACGTCAGGGGGGAGGGCATGTCGGTCCAGATCAGGATTTATGAAAGGCTGGACTAGGTAGCCCGGGTACGAGCTATTAAAAACATAATTTGCCTATTCTAATTTTATGCTGTTCAACTCGTTTGATTTCTTATTTTTTTTCCTAGTAGTTACTGTGGCCTATTTCCTGCTTCCGCACCGATTCCGCTGGCTGCTTCTGCTCGCTGCCAGTTGCTTTTTTTACATGAGCTTTATCCCAGTTTACATCCTGATTCTGCTGCTCATGATTATGGTGGACTATTCCGCCGGCATTGGGATGGAAGGGTCAAAAACCAATGAAATTAAAACGATATTTTTTGTTTCAAGCCTGCTGATGACAGGGCTGATACTGCTTGTTTTCAAATACTTCAATTTTTTCAACGCGAACCTGCAGGGGCTTGCCTCATTCCTAGGATGGAATTATTCGCTGGAAACTCTTGCGCTCATTCTGCCCCTGGGACTTTCGTTCCACACTTTCCAGAGTATGAGCTATATAATTGAGGTTTACCGCGGGAACCAGAAAGCAGAACGGAATTTTGGGATTTATGCACTGTATGTCATGTTCTATCCGCAGCTGGTAGCCGGCCCGATTGAACGCCCAAAAAACCTGCTGCCGCAATTCTACACAGAACACAAGTTCGAACGCAGGAGAGTTGTTAATGGCCTGGCGCGCATGCTTTTTGGGTTCTTTAAGAAGATGGTAATTGCCGACCGGCTGGCGTTGTTCGTCAACGCTGTTTACAACGATCCAACGAGCAGTACTGGCGCACCCCTGATTATCGCAACTGTTTTCTTCGCCATCCAGATTTATTGCGACTTTTCAGGTTATTGTGATATCGCCATTGGTGCTGCCGAAGTGATGGGTTTCAAATTAATGGAAAACTTCAATCTGCCCTACTACTCAAAATCCATCAAGGAGTTTTGGAGACGCTGGCATATCTCTCTTTCTTCATGGTTTAAGGATTACCTGTACATACCGCTCGGGGGCAACAGGGTATCGCTACCCCGCTGGTGCTTCAATGAACTTTCTGTTTTTTTAGTATGCGGCCTTTGGCACGGGGCTAACTGGACATTTGTGATCTGGGGAGGGCTGCACGGCGCATATATCGTCCTGTCTAAACTCCTGGAGAAACCAGCACACTCCCTGGCAGATATTGTCCGCCTCACGAAGTTCCCACGCGCCTATGGAGCGGCAAAAATTCTCCTGACCTTCTCACTGGTTTGTTTCGGCTGGATATTCTTCAGGGCCAATTCGCTTTCCGACGCAGTGTATATCATCTCCCATCTGTTTTCCGGACTAAACCTGACCAAGGCTGGCCTTGGCAAGATCTTGGAGCTGGGGGGGATTGGCACCCAGGGCTTCGTGGTTTTGGTTCTTTCCCTGATTGTTCTAGAGTTCGTTGAACTCACAAAAAATAACGACTATTTGAAAGATAAAATCTGGCGCAGGTCAGAAACGCTTAGGATGCTGACTTACGTTATTGCAGTTGTGTTGATTTTGATTCTCAGCGTTTTGGAGGAAACAAAATTCATTTACTTCCAGTTTTGAGGTATTTTATGGATGCAGCGGTGAAAAGATTCATACGGGACACTGCCCTGTTCCTTACGCTTGCGCTAGCATTGCTCTTTTTTATAAACTATTTCTATGAGTCCAAAGTGCTGCCAAATCACATACTTGAGAAAAAGGACCAGAACTATCGGCTGTACCTTTCCAGCCTGGATAAAAAACAGATTGACTACGCATTTTTCGGAGACTCGCATTTTTTCAATGGAATCGATCCGCATCAGATCAACGGTTCTTTCAACTTCGGAGTTCCCAATGAAAACTATGTCAAAATCTATTATAAATTAAAACAAATTCTGGAGCAAGACCATGTCCAGGTGAAATATGTCATCCTGGAAGCTGACCTGAATTCTCTTTCTACTCTCACTACCGACGAAACTCGCCTTTTGCATGAGCTTTGGTACTACCACAACTACGTTCCGTTTTCAGATATTGTCCAGATAACTGGGAAAACCTCCTCGGATGTTTTGGCCCGCTCCTATCTCCCAATCATCGGAGCTAGGGAGAATCTTGTGGTCGATTTCTACCATGCGTTTTGGCACCAAACTATCCCGGAGCTCTATCGCGGATGGCATTGCCTTAATGGCTCGCTCCCCGAGGACAGTGATGTGGAAACGAACGCATTGGACAGGACTGACACCTACTTCAAAAACCAGAACATAACGAGCCCGCTCGCGCTCGCGTATTTTGAAAAAACGGTCAGGCTGGCGGATGACAACCACATAACAGTCATACTTGTGAGATCTCCTGTTTCCAAGCCCTACGATAATGCAACGATCCTGCGGAACATAACAAAAGAGGAGTATTATGCGCGGGTTTTTTCAGCACTTAAGAACAATACAGATGATTATTATATCCTGGATTATTCGTCTTTGTATTTCGATTACCCGGAATATTTTTCCGATGTGGATCACTTGAACTGCATCGGCTCTGAAATTTTCTCCAGGCGCCTGGCAACAGATCTGGAGTCGCTGAATAAAACCAGCTAGCCGACCCTCACTTGTTTTTATGCAGCCAATCGATATACTCGGAGATTCCGGACTGCAGGGAGTGGCTCTGCTCCCAGCCGATTGCCTTCAGCTTTTTTGTTGCAAGCAGCATCTGCGTGACATCCCCTACCCAGCCCTGCTTTCCGCCGGTGTAGCTGAATTTTGGTGAAACCCCGAGCTTGTCGCACACCAGGGATGCGATTTCATCAACCGTGTGCAGCTGGTCGCTTCCCACATTGTAAACATCGCACAGCCCCCTGTGATGGCCTGCTGCGAAAATCGTTGCCTGCACTGCATCGCTCACAAAAAGGTAGCTCTTCTTCTGCTGCCCGTCCCCGAGAATTTGCATCTTTTTACCGTCCTTTTTCAGCTTGTAAAAGAAATCAAAAATCACCCCGTGCCTTGAACGCGGGCCGAAAATATTCGCATACCTTAGGATTGTGGACTTGATCCCATAGGAATGGGAGTAGGAGGAGACGTAGGCTTCGCACGCAGCCTTTGACGCGCCGTAATTGCTGATTGGCGCGATTGGCGCTTCCTCTGGAGTCGGGATTGCCGCGTTACCGTAAACAGTGCTCGTGCTTGCGAAAACCAGGTGCTTCACATCATGCTTCCTGCATGCCTCGAGCACATTGAAAGTTCCAAGCACATTGTCTTCAAAGCTCTTTTTTGGGTTAGTCGCGGATTCCCGGACATCGGGGTCGGCTGCAAAATGGAAAACAGCGTCGCAACCCTTGAAATGCCCCTGCATTTGGGCGAACTTCTTCACATCCGCCCTGGCGATTTTCAGCTTGTTTTTCGGAATGCCGGCGAGATTCTTTGCGCTTCCGCTGCAGAAATTGTCCAATATAATAACGGCCCTTGATTCCCGGACCAGCTCATCGGCGATATGCGAGCCGATAAAGCCTGCTCCGCCAGTAACGAGAATTTTCATAAATCAGTTTTGGGGAGTCTTCTTTAAATTGTTGCACCTGCAAATTAATGCCCAATGGCAAAAATCGCAACTGTTTTTGGAACGCGGCCTGAGATAATCAAGATGTCGCGCCTGATCCCGCTCCTGGATGCCCGCTATGGGAAGGGGCACAAATTTTACTACACCTCGCAGCACTTTTCGAAAAATATGATGGACGTGTTTTTCCAGGAGCTGGGAGTAAGGGCACCGGACAAAATTTTGCAGGTGAATTCCAGCGAAGTGGACAAGATAGTAGCTGCCCTGCAGCCGGAGTTTGAGGCGGACAAGCCGGAACTGGTAGTCGTTTACGGGGATACCAATTCAACGCTCGCTTCGGCCATTGCTGCGAAGAATGCGAAATGCAAATTGGCGCACGTGGAGGCGGGGCTGCGCTCCTTTGACAAAAAAATGCCCGAGGAGAAAAATCGCCTGAAAATTGACAGGAAGAGCGACTATCTTTTTGCGCCAACCGAGCTGCAGAGGAAATTCCTTGAGCTTGAAAAGGCAAAGGGAAAAATCTTCGTGGTCGGGAACACGGTGGTGGACGCATGCCTGCACTATGTGCAAAAATCCGAGGGAAACCCGATTCTGCACATAGTGGGGGTTGAGCCTGGTGCTTATATTCTGCTCACTGCGCACCGACAGGAGAATGTGGACAGGCCGAAGAGAATTGTGAAACTTTTGCATGAGCTTGCAACGATTGGGCAAAAAATTGTTTTTCCCATGCACCCGCGCACCAAAAAAATGTTCCAGGAGAAGGGAATCAAATTGCCCGAGAATATTAGGGTGATAGACGCGGTCGGGTATTTGGAATTCCTGAAGCTCATGAAAAATGCGAGTGTCATTATAACAGATTCTGGGGGAGTGCAGGAGGAGGCGGTTGCGCTAAAAGTCCCCTGCCTTACCATACGCGAATCGACCGAACGCTGGGAAGCGATTGAGGCAGGCGGGAACTTCCTGGTGGGGCTTGAGCCGCGGCTGTGCAAGTATTATGTGAAGATGATTCTTGAGTCGGGTTTGGGCGCGAAGATGAGGTCTGCTTCGAACCCCTATGGGGATGGGACAGCGAGCAAAAAAATAGACGAGAAAATAGCGGAGATAATAAAATAATTTGCTGAGATTCCGCTGCCTAATCCTAACTCTACTGTTCTGCTTCAGCGTCCTCTTCAATCTCCTTTTCAAACAGCTTCTCAACTATGGCACCATAGGCTGGCCTGGTAATCAGGACTCCGAGGATTGCGCCCAGGATTGTGGAAGTGGCAAAGCCGATTATTTCCACTAAGTTTGAGAAAAGGAGCAGCGGAATCATGGCAACTATTGCGACCACTGCGTTGGTGACCACAATAGAAAACGCCTTGTTCATCTTGGCCTTTGCGCCCTTGGCGCTTCCCTTCATGCTCGAGTGCTTTAGCAATTCATCGGTCACAACGATTTGCGCGTCAACCGAGACTCCGAGCGCCGCGATTATTCCGGCCATTCCTCCCAGGTCAATGGTGAACGAGCCGATGATTGCGACCAGGATTATCATTTCCACAACGCTGACGAAAATTATTGGCAGTATGATTTTCATGGTGCGGTAGCGCAGCGCTATCAGCGCGACTATTCCTGCAAGCGCGGCAATGGCGGCCACCACGCTCCATTTCAGGAATTCCGCGCCCAATGGAGCAGGAATGGTGGTGGTTGAGCCTGCTGTGAGCTCAACGGGTAGCGCGCCTCCGGTCAGTATGCTGGCAATAAAGCGCCCCTCGGTATTGGCAGCTGTCACAGGGTCGGTTCCCTGGGAAGTGCCTTCAATCAAATAGCCGCTAGAAGGGGTCCCATCAGTTACTGTCGAGCCGAGCGCTGGTGCTGAAAGCAATCCCACTGCGTCCCAGCGGTTTACGAATCTGTAGGGCTCTGTCGGGCTGGTCTGGAGAGAATAGGTTGGGCTGAGCTTCGCGGGTTCGATTTCGGTAATTTTGAATCCCAGGCCAGTGAGTCCCTTCTTTACTTCGGCAGGCGCTTCGGTTGAAATAATCGCGGTGCTCTTGTTTGTTATGGCCACTGAGCCATTGATTTCATTTTTCACCGATGCCCAGTCGTCGAGCACGAATACCGGGATTGTTTTGTCTTCCCTGGTGAGCGCCTTTTGCGCCAGGTCCAGCGCCTCTGCTTCTGAAAGCGATGTGCCTGAAACCAGGTCAGCGCGCGAAATGACAACTATGGAATCAGTTGGCCGGTCAAGGAACATGTAAAGCGGCTTATGGGCCTTGCCTTTTGCCGTGTCTGCGAATTGCTGCGATGCTTCCGGAGTGACCACGAACTCGACTTTCCACTGGGCATACTGCCCGACCTTGGTGGTGGAAGTGCGGATTGTCCCGGGGTAGATTCCCTTGTTGGTGATTGCGACCTTGCCATCAACCAATCCTTCATAGGTCCCTTTTTCCTTTACAATGCGCTGGATCTGCTCGAGGAGCGAGGAATCGCTTTCCGCGACTTCAACGTAAATTTCCGTGTTGCCCACTGCGCGGACCTTGACTTCCTTTAGCCCGAAAGATGAGGTCCTGCTTTGGAGTTTCGCGAGCACATCATTGATCTGGTCCTGGTCCATGGGCGCGCTTGCCGTGAGCGGGATTCTTGTGCCCCCTACGAAATCGATTCCCAAATGGACGCCGTTTACCGCCACTATGAGCAGGGAGAGTGCAACTAGCACCAGAAGCATCTGAATCTGCCTGTCATGCAACAAATCAATTACTGCGCTCATTTTTTCACCTAATACCTGAATTTCACTCCTGGCTTCTGCAACTCGCCGTGCTGCTGCTTTCTCTCGGTATACCAAAGGACCATGACTGCATTGAAGCACCAGGTTGCCGCAATATCCCCGAACAATCCGCAAATCGCTACAGCGCTGATCTGGTTGTAGGTCGGGATGTTGGTGAACAGTGAAAGTATGAACAGGGTTGCGAAAGCCGTGAGAGCCGCAAGGCTCATGGTTATCCCGGTCAGCATGGAATCATAGGCGCGCTCCCGCGCGGTGCCTTCTGTTCGCTTGAGCACGCGCATGGTAAGCAGCACGTCCGTGTCAAGCGAGAAGCCGATGAGCATCAACAGGGCTGCGAATGAAGGAAGCGTGAGTGGAATTCCGAACAGGCCCATGGCGCCCATGGCAATGATCACATCGCTTGTGGCTCCGGTGAGCACTGCGATGGAGGGGATGAACGAGCGGAAAACAAAGAAAACCACGATTGCCGTGAGAATTGCCGAAGCAATCACAACGTTTGTCGCCTTTTCAATGAATGCCTTGGAAAGCGCCGGGCTGACTATTTTGAAGGAGACGTTAGCATCGGAGAATTGCGCGTTCTTTGCGATTGTGGAAAGGATTTTTGCCTTGTAGGCCTTGGTTGCCTCGGAGTATGCCTGGGAGAATGATTCGCTCAGGTCGGCAATTGCCGGGATTTGGGAGGCGTTTTTTCCTATATAGGGAAGCAGCTTGTCAGCGAGCGCATTCACCTCATTGCGCTTGGCAATCACCTGCGCGCTGGTGTCATTGAGCTTCTGCTTTATATCGTCCGTTGCATTGCCCTTTGCCACCTGGGCGGCGTAGCTGGATTCGTCGCCTTTGAGATTCTGGAGCTGGACTATTTTGGCGTCAAACCCGAGCTTTGCCTCTTCAATCCCTATTTGCTCGTCACTGAGCGGGATTTCCACTTCAAGCACGCTACCTCCGAGCGGGTTTGGCGAAACGCGCACACTGGATTCCCTGAAGCCTGCCCCGGCCAGCGAGGAGGAGATGCCTGCATCGGAAACAGTGGAATTGGTCTGGATCGAAAGGAGCACACCCCCCTTGAAATCAACGCCCAGCGAAATGTGCGGGATGAAATAGCAGGAGATCAGTATTACGACTAGGGGAAGAAGCATGAGCTTCTTGTAATTCCCGGTGTAAATGTTCGGAATGTTCGCCATAAAAAACGCCGCACGCTTTGGGTAAATTTATCCTGAAAAAGCTTAATAAACAATATATGGACTGCCGGTGTGGTGGCGCGCTTCGCGCTGCACCTTCAGTTTAATATTATTTTACAAGCGAAATACTAGCATCTTCTTAGGGGGGCGTGGGCCAACTTGGTATGCTTCCAGGTTCGGGACCTGGCGATCTGTGTTCAAATCACAGCGCCCCCACTTATTTTTTAATAGCCTCAACGTAGAAGTACCAGCCTGAATTCTTGTATCTCGGATTTTTCGCCTGGGAGTAGAGCCAGCGCTCCACGCCCGGGATTTTTGCCAGGATTTTTGAGCGGAGGATTTTCGGGAGCGGAATCGGCTTGTAGCCGAAAATCTCGTAATTTGAGCCGAAGAATTTTTTTAGCAGCGTTTCCAGGCGGGCCATTTTCATTTTGCTTTTTTTCTGGAAATAGGGGTGGGCCCCGTTGGGGGTTGACAAATAAAGGGTTCCGCCTTTTTTCAGAACTCGCACTATTTCCGAGAACATCTCTTCCTGGCGCGATTCAATGTTTCCGTCTATTGCGTAATCGACTCCAGGGACTGCGTTTGCGCAAATTAAAACGTCGAAGGAGTTGGCCTGAAAAGGGAGCCCGGTGACAGTGCCCAGTATGAAATTGGTTTTTTCATTGCCCTGGACTTTCTTCGCAAAATCCAGGGATTCCTTGGAGATGTCTATGCCAAACCGCTCGTTATCCTCTGGAATCTCGCTTAGAATGACGCCCGGGCCGCAGCCCAGGTCAAGGATTTTTTTGCCGTGCAGCTGGCGCAGCTGCTCGAGTAAATAATAGCGCACATCCAGGTCGTCTCCCCAGTAGTATTGCGGGGCGTATTTCATCCACTTGCTTTTCACTGCCCTGTTCTGCGGAAGCATGGCTAAGCAATGCGCTATAAATATTATTAAGCGCTAGCGGCAAATGAATGCCCATGTATTCCGAAGCAAAAGGGGAAATTGCCAAAATCATCGCCAAGGCCGCGGGGGTAAGCGAGCAGGAGGCTGCCAATTCGCTCGAATTGCCGAAAAACGAGTTCGGTGACCTGGCTTCGACCATTGCATTTGCGCTTGCGAAAAAGGAAAAGAAAAGCCCGATTATTATTGCCAGGGAGATTGCGGGAAAAATAAAGCCCTCTGGTTTTGTGGAAAAAGTGGAGGCGACCGGGCCTTATTTGAATTTCTTCTTTTCAGGCAAATTTTTCTCAGAACTGATTGCTGCTGCTGAGAAGAAAGAATTCGGAAAGGGCAATGAGAAAAAGAAGAAAGTGCTGGTGGAATTCCCCTCGGTGAATCCGAACAAGCCCTGGCATGTGGGGCATTTGAGAAATGCTGTTTTGGGAGATTCGCTTTCGCGCATACTTGAATTCTATGGATTTGAGGTTGAGCGCGAGAATTACATTGATGATTTGGGATTGCAGGTGGCGCAGAGCGTCTGGGGCTATTTGCACCTGGATTCGAAAATTGAGGGGAAAGCCGACCACTGGCTCGGGAAGCAGTATGTGGAAGTGGCAAAGAAAATTGGCGAGGACAAGAAGGTGGAGGGGGAGACGCGGGAGATTGTCAAGAAGCTTGAGGAAGGGGGGAACGAGGTTGCGCGCAAGGGAAGGGAATTGTGCTCCCAGTGCCTGAAGGCGCAGAATGAGACCGCGTTTGACTATAATGTTTACAGTGACATACTGGTCTGGGAAAGCGATGTGATTCGCACCATTTACAAAACCGGCATGGGAATGCTGGGATGCTGCGAATCGATTGTAAAGGAAACGAGCGGAAAGAATGCAGGCTGCTTGGTGGCAAAGCTTTCTAATTTGCCGGAATTCGCGGGCATGGAAAACCCGGACAAAATTTTGGTGAGGAGCGACGGGACTGCGACCTACACTGGAAAAGACGTGATTTTCCAGATGTGGAAGCTTGGGATTATTGACTCTAAATTCAAGTATGAGGAATTTGGCGGAAAGCTGGCTAAAGGCGGGGCAGGGAAACTATATACGACTACGAACTCGACTAAGGGGAAGACGATGAAGTTTGGTTCAGCGGCTATTGCAGTGAATGTGATCGGAGTTGAGCAGTCCTATCCCCAGCAGGCGATTGCTTCCATTTTGAAATTAATGGGCTATGAAAAACAATCGAAAAATTGCGTGCACCTTGCCTATGAGCATGTGACCCTTGAAGGTGAAAGATTCTCCGGGAGAGCCGGCACCTGGGTCGGATTCACTGCTGACGAATTGCTGGAGCAGGGGAAGAAGGAATCCAAGGAGAAAATCAAGATTGAAGTTAGTGAAAAGGAGAAAAATGAGATTGCGAAAAGTGTGGCAATTGCTGCCATTAGATTTTCGTTTAGCAGAACCTCTCCTGAAAAGAAAATTGTTTTTAAATGGGAAGAGGCGCTTAACTTCGAGGGGGACTCCGGCCCCTATGTGCAGTATGCCCATGCGCGATGCGCGAGCATTTTGAGAAAAATGGAAGGGAAAGTGAGCACTAAAATTGATGGAAGCTTGATGGATTCAAAGGATGAAAGGAAATTGATGAAGCATATTGCCGAGTTTGGCGAAGCGGTCAGGGCTTCTTCTGAAAATTACAGGCCGCACCTGATTGCGGATTATGCGCTGGTGCTTGCCGGATTGTTCAACAAGTTTTACGCCACTTCAAGGGTTTTGCAGGAAGAGGATGTGAAAATCAGGGATGCGAGGATTGCGCTTGTTCTTTCTACTAAGAATGTGCTGGCGCAGAGTTTAGGATTATTGGGGATAAACGCGCCCGAAAAGATGTAACTACTATTTTTGGTAGGGCTGCGCGGTGCTTGGCGGAGCGACCATTTCGTCCGATTGCCGATGAGTAAGATTTGCGCTGTTTACCGCGATGGTGAAAACCAGTGCCATTGCTGCTGAGAAAACTTTCTGGATAGCTGGATTTCCGATGACTGCGGCTAAAGCGCTTTTTTTCGGCTCAGGCCGTATTACTGCGGCATTTGCTTCTTTTTCGAATTCCTGTGTTTGCTTGTGGTTTAAAATCCTGTCGCCGAATTTCAGCTTGCGCCAGTTGGGTGGAACAAGGGCGGGCACATCGAAGTCCAAAAGGCGGCGGGACTGTTTAGGGATGCCACTATTGTTTTTGCCCGCATTGCCCGACCTGAAAACCATGAAATAGGTTTCGCGCTCAGGCGTTCTTTGCCTGCGCGGAGGGATGCATTCTCTGAAATAACTGACTTCCTTTAGAGTGACTTTGGGCGACGCGTATTTTTCAATATAGTGTGTTTTAGGTGGGGGAGCCCTGCCGATATAAGTAATTGCCATATATCTATTGCTCAAAAGAGGTATATAAATGTTATCCTTTATGGGTATACGTGGAATAACGAACAGGGGTAAAAAGAAGCGGGCCCGGGGGGATTTGAACCCCCGACCTTCAGCTTAGAAGGCTGTCGCTCTATCCAAGCTGAGCTACGAGCCCTTCCGCTTTTGGGAAAAGCGGGAAAAAACGGTAGCTACGGTTTTTATTTTGTTTGGAATTATATTTAACATTGTGTGTGTTAAATGACTGGTAAAGCTTGCTTTGAGTTGCCGGTGGGTGTGGGGTATGACGAAAACAAAAATCGAATCTATTGTTCCTCTTATGGATGCGCTGATAAACGATACGACCATTCCGAAGAACATTCGCAAGGCAGTGGGAGATGCGAAAGAGAAGATACTTTCTAATGTTCCGGCAGTGGAAAAGGCGACGGGTGCCATTTACAAATTGGACGAAATCTCCGAGGACATTAACATGCCCATGCATGCGCGAACGCAGATTTGGCAGCTCCTTTCCGCCCTCGAGTCTGTGAAGGAAGAGGACGGCTAATTGCCTGATTTGCCTTCTGCCCAGTTTCTTATTCTTTTATTGGCAGCGTCAAACACTATGTCGATTCTCGCAGAATGCCACCAGGGAGATGAGGAATTGGAAGAATTCTGCTCTTTTTTTAGGGCTTCCTCGCAATCGAGCAGTTTGAATGCGAAATCAAGGTAGCTGAATAACAGGAGTATGCCCGAGATTTCGAGCGCGCCGGGCGCGTATTGCGGGGGAGTTAACAAAGACACTGCCATGAGCCCGAACCCGACAGCCATAGCGCGTTTTGAAAACTGCGCATGCGTTTGCTCGGCTTTCAGCTTCCAAAAAGCGGCAAAAGCCTCGTGGTCAAATGGCTTGACTGCCACCTCTTTGCATATTTTGCGCTTCTGGTCGTTTTTCTCGATTAGTTTGTCTGCAATCTTTTGCTTTTTTTCCGGGTCTTTCACCAGAAGGGAATGGAATAGGCACGGTGAAAATTTCGGCCTGAGCTTGGGTGCTATTTCGTTCCGCATTGTCCGAATCTCGGGGCTTATCTTTGGAGTTAGAAGCATGCCATATGTTGCGCGCTTAATGTTTTTAAAAGTGTAGGAGCGTGTGGTCTGTCTGGCGGGGGAGCGTGGCATGGTTTTTATTTTCTCGCAGCGTATTCCTGTAGCAAGCTCTATTTCTGGGTTTGCAATATTTCGTGTGGGTTAGATGTGACTATGGCGAACATTGACCAGGGGCTTCTGAATCTTGCCAATGAGCTGGGAGTAAGGCTCGCACCGGACGCGCCAGAATTCCTGAGCGGCAGGGAGGATGTGGAACAGCTCCTGCGCGAAGTCGCCGAGAAGAAGCTGTTTGTTGCCGGCAAAAAAGACCTCGAAGAAATTGTGAAGCAATGGGAGAGCAAAATTCCTTTGCCAGTGGAAAGCAGCGGGGCCGCATCCTACAGGCCGATTTCCAAGGAATACGATTCGAAATTGGAGATTGAGTATGATTTGGAAGTCACGCGGAAAACAAAGTGCGCGGGGGAAGTCAAGGATTTTGTGCAGTATTTCAGGAACAGGTTTGAGAGAACATCTGCTTGTTTGCGGGCGCGGGCATCCACTTCGGGCGCAGTGAAAATTCAGGCAGCGCAGAAAATGCCAGGGAAGGCGGTGCGCATAATTGCCATGGTTGCCGAGAAAAAGCAGACCAAGAACGGGCATATTCTGCTGGAACTTGAAGATGAGGAGACGACTCAATTGGCGCTGATTCTGAAAAATGACAGGAAAACAAGCGAGGCATTCACCAAGGCGCAGAACCTTTTGTTCGACGAAGTATGTGCGTTTGACGGAAAAATCAGCAACCAGTTTTTCATTGTTGAGGACATCACCTGGCCGGATATCCCGCTGAAGCAGGCGAAGATGATCGAGGAGGATTTGGCAATCGGCATGATAAGCGATATGCATGTGGGAAGCAAGAAATTCCTTGAAGAGAACTTTAGGAAATTCCTGGACGCGCTGAAAGGAAAGGGGATAAAACAGCACCTGGAGACCCTGGGAAAAGTGAAGTACATAACAATTGCCGGGGATCTGGTGGACGGGGTCGGGGTCTACCCGAACCAGGAAAAGGACCTGGCTGAAAAGGACATTTATCAGCAGTATGTGCAGTTTGAGAGATTGATAAACGAAATTCCGGACCACATTGAAATCATTGTTGCCCCTGGAAACCACGATGCAGTGCGGAGGGCGGAGCCCCAGCCTGCGGTCAGTGACATTATCAAGGACCTGAATTCAAGCGGAAAAATCCGCTATGTGGGAAGCCCTGCCTATTACAAGGCGCACGGGTTCCGCGGGCTCATGTATCACGGGACCTCGCTGGATTCCATAATCGCGGCGCTCAAGGGAATGGATTACCATACCCCTGAAAAGCCCATGGTGGAGCTCTTGAAAAGAAGGAACCTTTCGCCGATCTATGGTGACAATCCGATTGTGCCGGAAGAAAAGGATTACATGCTGATTGACGGGGAAATCGATATTTTGCAAATGGGGCACATCCACAAAAATGGGAGCACGGTTTACCGCGGGGTGAGCGTGGTCAATTCAGGGACATGGCAGGCAAGGACAGATTTCCAGATAAGGCAGGGGCATGTGCCGACTCCTGCGCTTGTGCCTGTTTTTGAAATGAAGTACGGGCAGGCGAAGCTGCTTGACTTTAATTACGGGGTTGCGCTATGAGCAATGAAATCAAGGGCATGGGCAGAATAAAGGATGAATACTTTGCCGTGCTGAGAAAGAATTTCAATGAGGCGTACGAGGTCGCGGGAAAAGCGCGGGCCAAGGGGTTTGACCCTGAACTGGAAGTAGAAGTGGTTCCTACCGAGGATGTGGCTGCGCGGGTTGAGGAAATTGTGGGGCCGAAGGGAGTAGGGGTTGCTATCAGGGAAGCTGTGAAAAAAGGCCAGGCAAGGGAGCTGGTTGCGCACGATATTGCGAAAAGAATTCTGAAAAAAGAATTCTGTGAAGGGACAAGGGACGAGCTGATTGAGCAGGCGGTTAGGACCGGGGTTGCGATTTTAACCGAAGGGGTGCTGGTCGCTCCGACCGAGGGGATTTCGAAAATAATTGTGAAAACAAACCCTGATGGAAGCGACTATCTTAGTGTGTATTTTTCAGGGCCGATCAGGTCTGCCGGAGGGACTGTGGCAGCGCTAGCGGTTGTGCTCGCGGATGTGGCGCGCAAGGAAATGGGAGTTGCTGATTACAGGCCCACTGATGACGAGGTTGAAAGGTATGTGGAGGAAGTGCTGCTCTATGATGTGCGCGGGGCCAGGCTACAGTACAGGCCAACTGAAGATGAAATTAGGCACATTATCAGGAACTGCCCGATCTGCATTGATGGGGACCCTACCGAGGATTTTGAAGTGAGCGTTCACAAGGGGCTTTCGCGGTTTGAAACCGACCGCGTGCGCGGAGGAATCGCGCTGGTTATTGGAGAGGGGATTGCGCAAAAGGCGGCCAAAGTCCTAAAGTACACGAAGAAAATCAAATTGAACTGGGAATGGATTCAAACGCTGGTGAAGGTTGGGAAAAAAGAAGGGAGTGTCACTGAAATAAAACCGAATGAAAAATTCCTGGAGGATTTGGTTGCAGGAAGACCCATCTTTGCGTATCCCAGCAGGCCCGGCGGATTTAGGCTTCGCTATGGGAGATGCAGGACCAGCGGGATTGCGGGCAAGAGCATTCATCCTGCGACCATGGTGATATTGGACGAATTCATTGCAGTGGGAACGCAGATGAAAGTTGAAAGGCCGGGCAAGGGATGTGTGATGACTCCCTGCGATTCCATTGAAGGGCCGATTGTGAAACTGCAGGATGGGACAGTGGTGAGGGTTGAAAGCGTTCAGCAGGCGCGCGAGATTGCAGCCAGCGGAAAAGTGGTGGAAATCATTTTCCTTGGCGATATCCTGATCACAGTCGGGGATTTCAGCAAAGCGAACCATCCGCTTGCGCCCAGCGGCTATTGCGAGGAGTGGTGGGCGCTAGATTTGGCAGCTGCGGGCAGGAGCGTAAAGGATGTGAATAATGTTTCCATTGATGAGGCAATTAGATTGGCCGATGATGAGGGAGGCAAGGATGGAAAGAGAGTGCCGCTTCACCCGAAATTCACCTATTTCTGGCATGATTTGAGATCAGGGGATTTGCGAACGCTCGCTGAATGGCTGGTGAACGGAAAGCTGGATTATGGAATGCTTGGAGGAGCCGTGAAATCGCTTACGCTGAAGAATGATGAGAAAGGGAAAGCAGGGAAAACGATTCTTGAAACGCTCGGGATTCCGCACAAGGTGAGAAAAGTGGAAGCTGGGCAGGCAGAGGCAGAGATAATTCTGGAAAGCGCCGAGGCGGTTGCGCTCCTGCGCTCGCTGGGAATTCTGCAGGGAAGAAAATTGGGATTGGAAAAATTCAATGCTGGTTTTTCAGAGGAAAAGGGCGTGCTGGAAAATTTGGGAAATGTTTCTGGCTTCGTGGTTAGGAAAAAGGTTGGAATTTATATTGGAGGAAGAATGGGAAGGCCGGAAAAGGCAAAGGAAAGGGAGATGAAGCCTGCTCCGCACGTGCTTTTCCCGCTTGGGAACAATGGGGGAAAACTACGCAGCGTGCTAAAAGCTTACAAAAGTTTGAGGGAAAGAACCAAGGAGAAGGGAGTGATAACCGAAGTGGTGCGCCTGCGGTGCATGAGCTGTGGTGAGCTGGGAATCACCAATACGTGCAAGTGCGGAGGAAGAACGCAGCTGGAAAAATTCTGCATCAAATGCGGAAGGACCACTGACAAGGACAAGTGCCCAGGGGATGGCTCGCGGACTTCTTACTATGATGAAAGGGCTGTGGATATTGTAGAACTGTTTGACAAGGCTGTGAAAAAATGCAATGGTTTCATGCCCAATGACATGAAAGGGGTTGTCGGGCTGGTGAGCGCATATAAAATTCCTGAGCCGCTGGAAAAAGGATTTTTGAGGGCGAAGCACGGGGTTTATACTTTCAAGGATGGAACCTGCAGGTTTGATGCAACCGATGTGCCTATCACCCATTTCAAGCCAAAGGAAATCGGAATTACTGTTGAACAGGCGCGCGGGCTGGGTTATGTGAAAGATTGCTATGGAAAGGAAATGAAAAGTGATGAACAATTGTGCGAGCTCTGGCCCCAGGATATTTTGCTTGCTGAAAGGGGAGCGGAATATATGATTAATGTGGCTAAATTCGTTGATGACGAACTGGTTTACCTTTACGGGCTGCCGCAGTTTTACAATGTGAATGAGAAAAAAGATTTGGTCGGGAAGCTGGTGGTCACGCTTTCTCCGCACACCAGTGCAGGTGTGCTTTCGCGCGTTATTGGGTTTACCAAGGCGAGAGTGGGCTATGCGCATCCGTATCTGATTACCTGCCGCCGAAGGAACTGCGACGGGGATGAGGATACTACAATGCTGCTCATGGATGCGCTGCTGAACTTTTCAAAGAAATTTTTGCCCTCTTCGCGCGGAGGGACCATGGATGCGCCCCGTGTCGTGACTACTTTGATTGACCCGAGCGAAGTTGATGATGAGGTGCATTCAATGGAAGTGTGCCGCGGATATTCGGCAGAGTTCTACGAGGCAACGCAAAGGCTGGCAGGTGCGAATGAAATTCCAGTGGAAAGGGTTGCGGATAGATTGGGGAAGGAAGGCCAGTACTGTGATTTGTGGTTCACCCATGAGACTAGTTCGATTGATGATGCGCCGACCATTACCAGGTATGTGCAGTTTGAGAGCATGCAGGAGAAGATTGAATCCCAGCTCGCGCTCTCGAAGAAAATACGCGCAGTGGATGAAAAGGATGCGGCTGAAAGAGTGATTCTGAGCCACTTCCTTCCTGATTTGTACGGAAATCTGCGCTCGTTTTCAAAGCAGACTTTCCGATGTGTTGACTGCAATAAGAAGTATAGGAGAGTGCCTTTGATTGGAAAATGCCAAAAGTGCGGAGGGAAAATTCTTCTTACGATTAACAAGGGGGGAATTGAAAAATACCTGAAAATTTCGCAGAAGATGTGCGCAAGGTTTGAATTGTCCGCCTATCTGATCCAGAGGCTGAACCTGATTGAAAAGGAGATTGCGAGCGTGTTCGCGGGAGGGGAAGAGGCGAAGCAGTTTAACCTTGGGGACTTTATGTAAGCGTCTTGGGGGAAACGTAGTTTCCCCCGCTACCCTTGGAAGCATCCCCCTTCCTCTTCAGGTAAAGAGTTAATCATTTAAGCAACCTGGCGCATAACTTATTCTGACATTCATGGGGGTACAGATACGATTTGAGCCCAAAACAAGGGCGATTACAGTGTCCGAGCCTTCTTCTGTGTCATCGCTGCAAAACGGCTGCTATGGCATAATGCAAAAAGGGGTAATTTCCCTCGAGCCTGAAGAAGTGCTCTACCTAATTGACATCAGAAACGCACAATGCCTGGATGACGCGCTGAATGAGTACAAGTTCAATGCGCTTGCTGGAATTTTCTCCAAGGGCGCGAAGAAATTTTTTGCCCGCTATTTCACCTACAAGGACTGGAGGGACAGGGGGCTGATTCCTCGCTCTATTTCAGAATTGACTGATGAGAAATATGGAAGGAACGCTAGGAAACCGTACCCAGGGGAGAAATTCGAAACCCCGAAGATTGCTGTGCACGGGCTGTTTTCGCCCGAGGATTTGATGACGATTATTGATGAGGAGGAAGTGGGAAAGGAACTGTACGAAAGATACTGGCTGGGGCAGTTTGGCTCGTACAAGGCCGAGCAAAGGGGAAGAATTTCGAAATTGGATGTTTTTGAAACCCTGTTCATGCTCAAGCACTGCAAATTGTCGCTGGAGAATTCGAACGAAAAAGATGTGCTGAAAGCGGCTCGGAAGATTCACGAGTATTTTGACGAGATGTACGAGGTTTTCGAGGACTGGAGACTGCGCGGCTTTATCCTGAAAACCGGGTTCAAGTTCGGGACGCATTTTAGAATCTATTTCCCGCGCGCGAGCCCGAAGCTCGGGAACAGCGAATGGGTGCACTCAAAGCACGTGATTCATGTTTTCCCGAGGAAAAGCAAGATGCTGATTTCCGAATGGGCGCGGGCAATCAGGGTGGCGCACTCGGTGAAGAAAACATTCATTCTGGCTATTCCGGGGAAGAAATTGGCTGCCAGGAAAAAAGCGGAGACGAATTTTGACTTCCTGCTGTTCCACAGGAAAAAGGGCGGGATTGAAAAGCCGAGCGATGCTGGCGCAAAACCGAAATACCTGATGCTTTCGCTCTCTGAAGAGGAGTATATCGGGGGCGAGGAGCTGGCGCAGGCCATTGAGGAGGCCAAGGACATAGGATTGGAGCCCATTTTGGCGATTTGCGACCGGGAAACCTCGGTTACCTACTATTTGGTCAAGAGGATCAACCTGCCTGGAAGCGAATACGAGTACTATGAAATTGAATGGGAACAGCCGTAGGAAGTAATAGATCAGATACCACCTATTTTTTTCAAGATGAACGCGCCAAATTCTGCGATTGTACCGGTGGATTTTATCGCGTCTAAAACAGCTTCTTTGTAGGTCAATGGATCGTCAATAGAGAGTTTTCCCTCGTTTAACATGTTTCTTGCTACTTCTAACTCGCCTCTTCCTTTAACTTCTAGTTCTCCTTTATTCTCCAGATCTCCGCCAATTCGTACTTTAGCCATAGAACCAACCCTCACACTAGTGCTTTTTCCTATTGAAACTCTCACGCCCAAAATTACTCCCTCCGCTCCATAATTATTCCGCATTTGATACATTTGTGTTTGGGTTCTCCTCCGACGGAGATTTCGACTCCGATAGTGAGAGTAGAACCACAATTTGGACATTCATACAAAGGCATTTCAAAAACCTCCGATTAACGTGCAAGTCTTTTTATAACTCCAACTACGCCGAGTATGAGGAGTAATATTCCGAGAATAATCGAAGCATAGATAGTGAACATTCCTAAGTCATGTTGGATATTCAACACAACAAGGACAACGCCCATGATAAACAATATTGGCACGAGTCCTTTCCCGATTAATCCAAGTGCAGATAAAACCTGCATAATCTCACCTGCTCTCAAATAAAATGAGAACACTCTCATATTTATTAGGTAAAGTATTTAAAGTATTTGGAACTACAACCTTACATGACCTCTGATTATGAAGAAATTGAAACGCAAGAGAACGATATTAGGAAAACGATAGAACGGTATCTTGCCAAGAATCAAAAAGCAACGATAAACGAGATAGCTGAAGCGACTGAACTATCATGGGCGACAGTAAAAAAACACTTGGAGCACCTAGAAGCTATAGGCAGAGTGCATGAAGAATCAGGGAAGAACTCGCATTTGTATTACATTAATGGAAATGGAAAGTGGCAAAAAAAAGTTGAGCTTACGGGCAATCATACGCTATTTCTGGATACATTTATTTCTCCATTTGGAAAACCATTTTTGAGGATAAAAGAAACGAAAAAGACCAACGACCGATGGATGGTGATAGGGGAGATAATGATCACAAAGGAAAAACTGGGGGAAGTAAAAAAATTTCTGGAGATAGTAGAAAAGAACATAGATGAGTATGGCACGGGAGGAGCGTAATAGTCCGGAATGGAAACGACCCTAGTGTTGGCACTCGATACGAGGGGTGCGGGGCCAAAACCGCAAAAACAATGTAATGGCCCTGCGTGGGAACAGCCGTAGAATTGGAACGGTGCGCCACGGCGGAAATTTGTGGCTCGCTGTCCGAGGAGGCAAGTGGTAGAAAGATATTTAAACATCAGCTGGAAAAAGAGGAAACAACCAAAGGTGATATTGATGGGCAAATTCTCGATTGCAAAGCAACTGGCAGGAAGGAGACTTGTAACCAATGACGGAGAGGAAATAGGGAAACTTGTTGACATTATGATCAGCGAGGTAAACGGCAAGATGGAATCACTCCTGATTGAGCCGAATTTGGACAATCCGACGGCACGCAGGCTCAAGAAGGACGATGGCATGATTATCGTACCCTATAAAGCGGTGTTGGCTGCTAGCGACTTTATTATCGTGGACCGCCGAGCGCTCGGTGTCTGATTTTCAGGTTTTTAACCAGTTAAATTCTTCTTTTTAGTTTTCTTTTTACCTAGCCCCGTCTCGGGCTGAACCGGTCAATTTTTATTCATCCTTGGGCAGAATAGTAGCGGTGTGGCACTATGGGTGAAATGAAACAAGTAAGCAGCAGGCTCGTTATGGATACTTCGGAAGCGCTAACAAAGGAGAAAGTCATAACCGCCCTGTTTACACTCCCTGAAGAGCAAAGACGGGTGCTGGGGAAGAAACTCAATGATTTTGTCAGGGGAACCGCAAAGTCGATGAGCTATCAGTTTGGGGAGGAAAAACAGCAGAGGCCCCAGAAGTTTGAACTTAGATCTACCCCTGTCCGGGAGGGCGAGGAAAGCGACCTGGGGCGCGCGGTAAGGAAAATGCAACGATTTGAGAAAAAAGCGGATAAAGTTCTTGGGCTCAAGGGACAGGGATGGAAATCAGTTAACCCGACCGGGAATCTGCTTAAACAGAAAATTGTAATTGAAAAGGGGAACGGCGCTGTTAATGTTAAAATCGGGGATGGCGTGAAAATATCTGGCCAATGGCAGGGCAGCCCCAAGGAATTTGAAGAATTGGTGAAGAAAATATTCAAGTAAGGGTCTTTTTGTGGTACAGATTATTGCAGGAGTTGACGAGGCCGGAAGGGGCTGTATTATCGGCCCGCTGGTCCTGTGCATAGCCGCATCCACGCTGGAGAACGGAAGACAGCTCAAGAAATTGGGAGTAAAGGATTCCAAATTGCTTTCGCCCGCCAGCCGTGAAAGGCTGATTTCCAATGTGAAGGCCATAAGCGAAACAGTGGTGGTGCAGGTCACTGCCCAGGAACTAAATGAGATGATGAAAACCAAATCGCTCAATGAAATCGAGGCGATCAAAATCGCGGAAGGACTGGCACTGCTGAAATCAGAGCCGGAGATCATCTACATCGACTCACCTGACGCCGACCCATCGATGTTTGAGAAAAGAATCAGGAAATATTACAGCGGAAAGGCGAAGGTTGTCTGCGAGAACCATGCTGATTCGAACCACACTATTGTCGGAGCCGCCTCGATTGTTGCGAAGGTGGAAAGGGACAGGGAAATCGAGAAAATAAAGAAAATTGTTGGCGAGAATTTCAACTCTGGTTACACTTCGGATGAGATAACAATGGAATTCCTGAAAAGAAGGGTGAACGAGGAGATTGTGCTCCAGTTTGTGAGAATTAGATGGGAAACCTTTGACAGGCTGAAACAGAGAAAATTGGGAGAATTTGGAGAAGAGAAAGAAAACCAATAGGCTCATTTTATTAAATCTAGACGGCAAAATCTATTCCTATGAACAAAGTCGCTGTTTCGGAATATAACGAACTGGTGAACAAAGGCCTTAAGCTGCCAAAGAGGGTCAGGATTTTAGACACCACTTTGCGCGATGGCGAGCAGACGCCAGGCGTTTCCTTCAAGAAGGAGGAGAAAATCGAAATAGCCGAGGCAGTGGACGGATTGGGCGTTGATTTCATTGAAGCAGGGTTTCCGATTAATTCCCAGCCTGAATTCGATGTTGTTAAAGAGATTGCCGGAATGGGATTAAAGGCGAAGGTTGTCGCGCTTGCACGTGTTTTGGACCAGGATTTGGATTCGGCCATGAAAACAGAGTGCGGCATGGTGCACACGTTTGTTTCAACCAGTGATATTCATTTGCAGTATCAGATGAACAAGACGAGAAGCGAAGTGAAAGCGCTCGCAGTTTCAGCCGTGCGAAAAGTGAAGCAGGCTGGCTTCATTTGCTTGTTTTCAGCAATGGATGCCACCAGGACTCCGATGAATTACTTGAGTGAAGTGCTGAAGGCAGTTGAAGCTGAAGGGGTTGACTACATCAATGTTCCGGATACCGTGGGAGTTATGCATCCGTCTGCCATGAGGCATTTTATTACCGAAGTCAAGAAACAGGTCAAGACTCCGATTGATGTGCACAATCACAATGACTATGGATTGGCTGTGGCGAATTCGCTTGCCGCGGTTGAAGCCGGCGCTGATGGAGTGCAGGTAACGGTGAATGGAATGGGTGAAAGGTCGGGCAATGCGAGCGTTGAGCAGGTGGTAATGGCATTGCACACGCTCTATGGAATCAAGACGAATGTGAAAACTGAAAAATTGACCGCTGTTTCAAAATTGGTTGCCAAGTATTCTGAAGCACCATTGGCTCCGTTCTTCCCCATTGTCGGGGATAACGCGTTTGCCCATGAGAGCGGGATTCATGCCCATGCTGTAATGAGGAGCTCGGATACTTTTGAGCCGTTCCCTGCCGAGATGGTCGGCCAAAAGAGCAGAATTGTAATTGGAAAACATTCGGGCAAAGCGGCCATTGAAGCGACACTCAAAACATTGGGATACGAAAAAGTGGACCAGAAATTGCTAGTGGACATTACAAACAAAATCAAGGAATTGGCTGAATCCAAGAAAAGAGTTTATGACGAGGATGTCGTGGCAGTGGCTGAGGATATTTTGGGCTATGCGAAAAAGGAGAAGCCCTTGATTATTGTTGATGAAGTGTCGGTGATGACTGGAAATAAGATTACTCCAACAGCTAGTGTTGTATTGCGCTATGGAAATGATATTTTGAAAGGTGCTGCCCAGGGAGTCGGGCCAGTGGATGCGGCGAGCAATGCGATTAGGCAGATTGTAGGGAATGAGGCGAAAATTGTCTTGAAGGAGTATAATTTGAGGGCGATTACCGGCGGAACTGACGCTTTAGCAGATGTCACGATAAAAATTGAAAATGAAAAAGGAAGGCAATTCGTAGCGAACGCAGTGAAAGAGGATATTGTGATGGCGAGCGTGGAAGCTTTGATTAGGGCCGTGAATGATGCGGTGAGAGAGAAGCATAAACAGGAGAAGAAATAGGTGTGAAAATGATGGAAAAAATGATTCTTGATATTGCACCTAATTCGTGCGGACCGAGCTGCTTCTCGCACCAGGCGGCTTTTTGTATCTATTTTAAAGCAGCTCCATTCGTTGCGTTTGCTCTTCTTATGATTGGCGGAGCGCTGTATATTGCAAGCAGAAACGCGAAAACCGAGGAGAAAACCCGCAAAAAAATTAGAATCTCTGCGATTGTAGTTTTGGTTGGCGCTTTAGTCGCGATAGTGATTGCTTTGATACCGCTGACGAGTTCCTTTAAAATGTGCTAAACTCAAAATAGATTTTAGCTAAGCCAGCTCGTATATTTTTCTGTCTATTATTTCGGCCTTTGTTTCGGTCATTGTAAAATTCTTATCTGCTTCATTCAATTCGCTCAAATAAAAGAAGCGCCATCCTTTCCTGCTTAATTTCCAGGCAATCATGGTTGTGATTCCGGTGAGCTCTTCCCATCGCTTTAGCTCTGCGAACTTATCCTTGCGAATTGCGATGCTGCTCGAATCCCAGGCCTTGCACTCGAACCCGTACTGCCTTCCGTGCTTGAATGCGAGGAAATCAGGGCAGGCATAGCCGACCCCTGAGCCTGCTGCGCGTATAAGTGCATAGCCTTTTTGCGAAAAAAGCTCCATTAGTTCGCGCTCGTTTCTTGCGCCCTTGGCGTATTTTGGTGCTGCCATAAACAGGTTTTTATATTCGACCGATTAATATAGGTTCATGAAAACTGACATACCGATTTCCGACGTAATGAAGCATGGTGTAATCACCGTGGATATTGGGAAAACCGCAGTGGATGTTGCCCAATCGCTGAAAAAGAACAACATCGGCTGCGTGATTGTTACGCAAAAGGGCAAGGCCCGCGGAATAGTGACCGAAAGGGACATAGTGCAAAAGGTCATTGCGCTCGGAAAGGATGCTAAAAAGGCGAAGGTCCAGGATTTCATGAGCACCCCGCTGCGGGTGATTAAGGACAAGGACAGCATCCAGGATGCGGCAGAGGCAATGAAGGTCTACAATGTGAAAAGGCTGCCTGTGATTAATGCCAAGGGCCAGCTGATTGGAATAGTGACCGAGAGCGACATGGTGCGCGTGCTCCCTGGGCTGGTTGAAGTGCTTCTTGAGAAAAAACAGTATGACGAGTTCAGGCCCAATGAGGAACTGACTGGTTTGTGCTCAATCTGTGGATTGCACAGCGACAGCCTGGTCAGGGAAGACAATGGAAAGCTCGTGTGCGAAGAGTGCGCCGAAGAAGAGGAAGTCTGAATCAGTAGCTATCTATGAATTCCCTTGGCTAGCCTTGCCCCGCGGCCGGATTCCCGGGGAGGAATTTGAACGTGAGTTGTCGTACCTCGATCCCTTGCGCTTTTCTGCCGGTTGTTGTGGGTTTTTACCCTGAATTCGTCGTCTTCTTTTGAGTGTCTTTTCGCGCTGTCTTGTTTTTCCTGGTCTGCCTCGCTGAGTTGCAGGAATATTTGACCAATCGTTCTACGCTTTTCTTTAGGGCCGCCATTCTCGAGAAGTTCCCTTACTTTTGCGTTTACCCGGTGAAGGTCCAAACCTTCGCAATTTGCAATCAGGTCGCCTGCCAGTTTGAGAGGGCCTTTGCTTTCGCCAGGGGTTTCCCCGAAGCCGGTTGAGTGTTCAAGGGCCGCGAGTATAAACAGTTCCGCAAGCACCGGATGCTTGGCCAATGTTTCCTGGAGCGCTTCGTAAACAGTGGTTTTGACTTTTTGGTGTAAAGTGACATTATCTAAAAATTCGACTGCTTCCATGAAAAGCGGTAGAAGTTCTCGGGGAGCGGCTTCGTTCAGTTCTAACATAGCAGATATGCCTGGCTTGGCTGCCTTTGCAAGCCGGTGATAATAGGAAGTGGGATTTGCTGAGGGATGCCCAGTCGCCATGTTTGCGTTTTGCAGGGTCTCGGAGAGGTCGTTGACTATCTGTTTGAAGTAAAACACCAGCGTGTCTGTCGGTGCATCGATAGTGGTTTTTGCCATAATAAACCCCCATTTGTTAGTCGTTATTAGGGTATTTGTGTGGTTATCCTTTTAACCCTTATTCCGGCCAGGGAAAGCTATTTAAGCGGCAAAGTATAGAATATATCTACCTGTGCATGGATGGCTACGGGAGCACTTCGGTGCTTTGAACGCTAGTCAACAGTGCACAGAACATTCATTTGTTTGCAAAGAGTTCACGCTCATTTTGCGGGTGCAGGAAACTTGACGAAAGTCCGTGTGAAGGTTGTCCCGAATTCCCGCAGATTCTCAGTGCAGTCCGAATCAGGAGTGATTCGGATAAAGCTCAGGTCGGCTCCGGAAAAGGGAGAGGCCAACAGGGAGCTCGTAAGGGAGCTTTCAGGGCTATTGGACTGCAGTGTGGAAATCGTGCGCGGGCATGCAAGCAAAACAAAGGAGCTTGAGCTAGGCTTGGGCGATGATGAATTGAAAAGGAAATTATTGGAGTTGAATAAACAAAAAAAGTAAGAGAGTAAAAACAAAAAATGAAAGCACGTTAGCAATTCAGATGGTGTTGTATTGAAATGCAAGTCATTCTCACTGATTTCATCCGCAAAGGGCGAGGGCTTTTTGCAGGAGCGGGCAGAACCGAACCTAGCTTCGGCTGGCGGGTTTGCCCAAAGAAATAGAGCGAAGAACGACTAATTTTCAACAATATCATTTCACGGATTGCTGGTGCAATTAACAGGTGAAATGAATGGGAAAAACATATGTAGACACAGTAAAATACCTAGTTTACGCGGATTTGGAAATCGGCGGATTAGTGGAAAAGCCCGATGTGGTTGGCGCAATCTTCGGCCAGACCGAAGGCCTGCTCGGTGACGAGCTCGACCTGCGCGAACTGCAGAAAAACGGGAGAATCGGAAGGATTGAAGTGGACCTTCAGCCCAGGGGGGGCAAGAGCATTGGCAAAATCAATTTGCCGTCCTCGCTGGACATGATTGAAACTTCAGTGCTCGCAGCAGCGCTCGAATCCGTGGACCGGGTAGGGCCGTGCGAGGCGAAAATCAAAATCCTGAAGATTGAGGATACTAGGAATGTCAAGCGCAAGGCCGTGATTGACAGGGCCAAGGACCTTTTGAGAACCATGCTCAAGGACGAGATTCCGGACAGCAAGGAAATCTCGGAGATGGTCAGGCAGGAGGTCAAGATTGCTGAAATCAGCGAATACGGGCCTGAGAAACTGCCGTCTGGGCCGAATGTGGACCGGTTTGACTCACTGATTATTGTGGAGGGCCGTGCGGATGTATTGAACCTGCTCAAGAACGATGTGAACAATGTCGTTGCAGTCGGAGGCGCGAATGTGCCGAAAACGATTGCGAAATTGTGCAGGGAAAAGGAAGTCACTGTTTTCCTGGATGGGGACAGGGGCGGGGATATCATCCTGCGCGAGCTTTCGGAAGTGGCTGACATTGACTTCGTTGCAAGGGCGCCGACCGGAAAAGAGGTCGAGGAGCTCACACGCAAGGAAATGATCAAGTGCCTGAGGGCAAGGGTGCCGTACGATGAAATCGCAGGCAACACCAGAAAGGAAGGGGACCGCCGAGGGGGCAGGGAAGAAAGGCCTGTTCATTTGGCGCGCCACCCGGCTGGAAGGAGCGGAAGGCCGGATGAGTCAAGGAGCTCGAACGCTAGCTCGCAGCTGGATATTCCTTCCATAGGGGATGACCAGCAGGCTGGAGCGCAGGCAGTCGAACAGCAGGCTGCTCCGAGCGCAGTTTCTTCTGACTCTGCGCCGGTTTCTTCAGGGGACGGAAATGGTTACCTGAAAAGCCTGGCTGAGCTGGAGAACACATTGAAAGCGAGGTTGTATGATAAGCAGGGAACTGTTCTCAACGAAATTCCTGTGCGCGATTTGATAAAATCAATTTCCGACATGCAGGATATCGGAGCAGTGGTCTTTGACGGGATTATCACCCAGAGGCTGGTGGACCTTGCTGAAAAGAAGGGAATCGCAACCCTGGTTGGCGTGAAAACAGGAAATGTTTTCCGCAGGCCTGGAAGCATACAGATTGTGACCAAGGCGTAAACGCGATTGAACGAAAACCGCTGCGGGCGCGAAAGCGCCCCGGCGCTTTCATTTTTCTTTTTTTTAATTTTCTTCTTTTTAGTTTTTTATTTTTCTGATTTTATTTTCTCCCGTTAATTTTCCTATTTCGTATTGTGTTTTAAACCTTGGTGCTGGCTAACCGATTAAATAGTGTTTGCTGAAATAACCATACGTGACACTGGAATTCGAAACCACCAAGGACATTGAGATTCCTAGCGACCCGCTATCCAGAATCATAGGCCAGGACGAGGCAGTGAAAGCAGCGCGCATAATTGCCAAGCAAAGAAGGCATCTTCTTCTTGTGGGCCCACCTGGAATCGGAAAATCGCTTATTGCCCAGGCCATCGGCTATCTGTTGCCAAAGCCTAAGCAGGAAATCAGCGTGCTCCATAATCCGAAAAATCCTGAAAGGCCGGTCGTTGATGTGCGCTCGTTCAGCGATGTGACCAATGAAACAAGAACCATTGCCAATCTTGGAAAAATTCTGACCCCTGCCGAAGTGCCTAGTTTTGTTTCTGAAAGATTGGGCTTCAGGTGCAGAAGATGCGGCACTGTTTCGCGCCATTCGGTCTGCGTGTGCCCGCAGTGCGGCGCTGACAAATACAGGAGGGAGAACACCCCGTTTGATGATTTGATTTTCGGGTTTGCGGGAGAGACGCGCGAGGACCGGGTTGTCACCACCATGAGGTATAAGGATGGAAGGGAAGAGATTGTTGTTTATGAAAGGACAAAGGATGACAAGATAAGAAAGTTCTCGCAGCAGGAGCTGCACAAAATGGAGGAAGTGGAAAGCAAGAGGCCGAGGAAAGTCCTGCTGACTTTGGAAAGGAACACATTTGTGCAGGCAACGGGCGCGAGTGAAACGGAATTGCTTGGAGATATCAGGCATGACCCCTATGGAGGGCATCCGGAAGTCGGAACCCTGCCCTATTTGTGCGTTGTTCCTGGCTCGGTGCACGAGGCGCACGAGGGAGTTTTGTTCATTGATGAGATTCCTACGCTAGGTGAGTTGCAGAGGTATCTGCTGACCGCGATGCAGGAGAAGAAATTCCCGATTACTGGAAGGAATTCAACCAGCAGCGGGGCGAGCGTGAAAGTTGAAAGCGTGCCGTGCGATTTCATCCTGGTTGGCGCATTGAACACCAATGACTTGCAGTATATCCTGGCGCCATTGAGGTCGAGGATTATTGGAAATGGATACGAAATTCTGCTCAACACGCACATGGATGACACCATGGGGAATAGGGAGAAAATAGCGCAGTTCGTTGCCCAGGAAGTGGTGAAGGACGGGAGGATTCCGCACCTGACGCGCAAGGCAGTTGAACTGATAATTGAAGAAGCGAAATCAAGGGCTAAGAGGATTGATGACGCGAACGGGCTGACCTTGAGGCTGAGAGGGCTTGCAGGCGTGATTAAGCTGGCAGGGGATGAGGCAAGCGTGGATGGAATTGAATTGATTGACGAGAATTATGTAAAGAAAGCGCTTTTGAAATCAAAGACCATCGAGGAGCAGGTCAGTGAAAGATACGATAGCTGGTGGAAAGCAGGCCAGGCCGATGCCGGGCAGGCTAATACTCCGTACACTGGGAAAGAGATTAGGTAGAACTAGCGCGTTGCGCGCCTATTCTTTTTGGATTTTACAAATTCCTTGTAAGATTCTTCGCTGTCAAATTCCAATGGAACCCTGGTTTCACCGCAGTTCCTGCAATGTGACATGCCGGAAAGGGTTGAAAATCCGCTTTTGGTAAAAAACGAGTCTGCTCCGCCTGGAAGCGAATCTAAATTAGTGCTTGCGCAAACCATGCACGCCTTGATGACTTTGCTTTTTGCCATGGAAACCAGTTGTAAAACAGGCGAGCGAGGAATCGCGAGCCTGCTTTTACCGTAGTTAGTAGTTTTCTTTTGGGGTGGACAGACCTTTTCTTTGCGAAAGAAAAGGGATGTCAATGGGCCCGCGGAGAATCGGACTCCGAATCTTCACCGTGTCAGGGTGACGTCTTACCATTCGACTACAGGCCCCTAAAATTCCAACTCGCTCGATGAAAGAGAACTCGAGTTTTTAATGTTTATACCCGGTAATACTATTATGCTTTTTGATTGGGGAACCCGCACGTTCGTCATGGGAATCGTCAACGTCACTCCGGACTCGTTTTACCCGGGCAGCAGGCACCTGAAATCAGAGGATGCGGTGAAAACCGCACTCCGAATGGTCGCGGAAGGGGCGGATATGCTGGATATTGGAGGGGAGAGCTCCAGGCCGGATGCGGCGCCAGTGAGCGAAAAGGATGAGATTGCGCGCATAATTCCGGTAATCCAGAAAATAAGGAAGGAAAGCGAGATTCCCATCTCCGTGGATACCGTGAAGCCGGCTGTTGCCATGGCTGCGATTGAAGCCGGTGCGAATGTGGTGAATGACATCAGGGGGCTCAGGGACGGGGAAATGAGAAGGGTGATTTCCGAAGCAAGCATTCCGGTTATTGTCATGCATATGCAGGGGACTCCGCAGACAATGCAAGCGAACCCGACTTACACAAATGCTCCGAAAGAGGTTTACGAGTTCCTTGAGGAGCGCGTGAAAGAGGCGGAAGATGCCGGAATTAAGGAGATTGTTGTTGACCCTGGAATCGGATTTGGGAAAACTGCTGAGCATAATTTGGAATTATTGAGGAATCTGAAGGAACTGCGAAAGCTGAAAAAGCCAGTGCTGGTTGGAGTGAGCAGGAAAAGTTTTTTGCAGCATATTTTGAAATTGGGAGTTGACGAGAGGCTGGAAGGCTCGCTTGGTGCAGGGGCTGCGTGCATAATGAATGGCGTGGACATGCTGCGAGCCCATGATGTGAAGGAAACGGTCAGGATGGCGCGCGTTGTTGATGCTATACTTAGGAGATGAAAATGGCAACTGCTTATTTTTCCCTGGGCTCGAATTTGGGGGACAGGGAAGGGAATTTGAAAAAGGCGCTAGCCGAGCTTTGGAAAATCAATGGGGTTAGTGTAAAGAAAATTTCAAGTTTTTATGAGACAGAACCAGTGGATGTTGAGGGTGGGGAATTTGTCAATTGCTGTGTTGAGGCTGAAGTGAATGAGGGGATGGAAGCCCGGGGATTATTGCGCGAGTGTTTGAAAATTGAAAAGAGAATGGGGCGGGATAGAAAGAAGAAAAATGAAGCGAGAATTATTGACATTGACTTGCTGCTTTTTGGAAATGAACGGATTGATGAGAAGGAACTGAAAATTCCGCATCCTGAAATGAAAAAAAGATTGTTTGTGCTGATTCCTTTGCAGGAGATTGCGCCCGGAATCCTGATTGATGGGGAGAAAATTGACGCGCTTATTGCCAAGGCTGAGAAGAAGGAAGTTAGAAAGATGAGATGAAAGAGAAAAAGAATAGAAAAGAAAACTAAAAAAGAAAGAAAAAAGGAGGGGCGGAGATATTCGCCCCGTCTATTGCTTGTTTAGCAATTTAGGTAGGTGTAGAATTCCCACGGGCTCGGGCGGGTCGATTCCTGCTTGTGCTCTTCCAACTTGAGCTCCATGTAGGAGTCAAGCAGTCCGCTGCCAAACATTCCCTTCAGGAAGTTGTTGTCGCTGGCAAGCGCTTCGATGGATTCTTCCAGCGAGCCGCACAATTCCTTTATGCCGAGCTCCTTCCTCTTCTGCCTTGAAAGCTCGAAAATGTCCTCGTCAACAGGCTTTCCCGGGTCAGACTTCTTCTTTATCCCGTCCAGGCCGGCTGCGATTAACGCAGAGAAGCTCAGGTATGGGTTGCAGGACGGGTCAGGAGAGCGGTATTCGATCCTGGTCGCCTTTTCCGATGCCGAGAAGTACCTGGGAATCCTGATTGCAGCGCTCCTGTTGCTCTTGCTCCAAACCAAGTATGCCGGAGCCTCGTAGCCCGGAACCAGCCTCTTGTAGCTGTTGGTTGTGGGGTTGGTGAACGCGCCCAATGCCGGGCCGTGCTCAACCAGACCTCCCATGAAATACCTGCAGACCTGGGAAATTTCGGCGTACTTGTCGCTGGCATCGAAGAAAACGTTCTTGTCGTTTTTCCAGATGGAAATGTGCGTGTGCATTCCTGAGCCGTTGTCCCCGAAAATTGGCTTGGGCATGAATGTTGCAATCACCCCGTTTGCCGAGCAGATGTTTTTCACCACGTATTTGTAGGTGACCACCTTGTCTGCCATGGTCTTGAGCGTGTCATGGCGAATGTTGATTTCGCACTGCCCTGCGGTCGCAACCTCGTGGTGGTGCGCCTCGACCTGGATGGCGAAATTGTTTTCCAGCACATTGCAGATTTGCGCCCTCAAAGGCTGGAGCGTGTCCTGCGGAGGGGCCGGGTAATAGCCCTGCTTGTAGTTGATTGGATAGTTTTGGCCGTAGGAGTTCCAGGCTGCCTCGCGCGAGTCAATGGCGAATCCCATTCCCCTTGCAGGCAATGACATGTCCGCGGTCACTGAGTCAAAGATGAAAAATTCCAGCTCAGGGCCAATGTGCGCGCTGGTATAGCCGGCAGACTTGATTGCATCTTCGGCTTTCTGCGCGACAAAGCGCGCGTCCCTGTCGAAAGTTTCCCCTGCTCCGCCTTCCTTTATGTCGCAGATGAAACGTGCGGTCCTCTCTTCCCAGGGAATCAGGTTGTAGGTGTCCGCGTCCGGAACCAGGCGCATGTCGCTTTCGTAAATCATCTTGAACCCGCGGATGGATGAGCCATCGAGCTTTCCAACCCCCTCGGTGAAGCTGTCCGCATCGATTTCCCTGGCATGCACCGTGATGTGCTGCAGGGCGCCGTGCCCGTCAACGAATTGCAGGTCGACCCACTGGATGTCGTCGTCCTTCATTCTTTTTAGTATGTCAGTTGTTCGTGCCATGTAAATCATTCCTCCAAAATCGGATTATTTTAGACTTCTGAAAAAGCTTGGGCAAGAAAGGTATTTAAACATTGAATGTTGTCAGGGAATAATAGAACGAATTGGGTATGAAGGCTCAGAAAAATAAAACAATGTACTGATTTTTCATTAAATTTGTGGATAACGTTCGCTTGGATTTGAAAATAACGGGGCTTTAGGGTTAAAACTGTTTGCAACCAAAATTAATAGTGAACGCCGTCGTAGCTCAGCCTGGGAGAGCAATCGGCTGAAGACCGATCTGTCGCTGGTTCAAATCCGGCCGACGGCATTTTTTATCAAATAGCGGAGGATTGGAGCGAGCGAGTTATCGCGAGCTCGAATCCAAAGCAGTGCTTGTTCTGGTTAGTATTCTGAAAGGGTAGAGCGGCGCGGTTAGAACATTGTACGCTCTACACCGACGGCACTCAATTTCTTCTAACAAATAGGATAGCGGGAATTAGCGCGAGGATTGCAACTGAAACCTGGCAGGGGGACTTGGTTCGCGTAGTCGTGGTTCCTCCGATTGGGATCTGGTCTTCTTTCGGACCGGGGGACTTGCTGAAGTGAATTTCCTTTTCCTCTCCCAGTGTTGAGACTGTGATGGAATAGGTGTAGACAAATCCCTTTTCGAGCCCGGGGAAACTCACCACCCATTCGAGCTGCCTTGTTTCATGGGGCTTCAGGTATACGAGCCGGTCGCTTTCACCGAAGAGGGTGGAGTTCAACGGCTCGCGGATGGTCACTGGGGCGAAAATGTACTCATCAAACGGATTGGAGACATTTGCGTAAATAGTTTCGGCTGTTATATTGAATTCAGAGCCAATGACTGAAAGCGTGGCGTGCTTTGCCAAGTCCTGGGAGCGGATTACGGAAATGCTCACGTTCCGCAGGAGTTTCATGCCCACGTGGTCCGAACCGACCATGGAGGATTCCTCTGAAGCATAGCTCTGGTCCTCCACTGAAACCATGCGCAAATGGGTCGCATCAAGCACGCCCATTTCATTGAAGGTGGGATCTGTTGAAATCCAAACGTTGTTTTCCGGAGAGTAGATTTCAATCCATGAATGCAGGCCCCAGGATTCGCCGGAGAAAACATAGCCGACTGAAACTTTTGCCGGGATGCCGAGATGGCGCATGAACGCTGCCGCAAGATGCGAGTACTCGTCACAGACACCGCGCCTGATCGCAAATGCTTCGGGAGCCGTGAGATTGACTTCCGCGTACTGTAGGTCATAGACCATGTTGTTGTGGACCCATTCGGAGACTCCTGCCGCTATTTGGAATGCATCGGAAGTGTCCTGGGAAAATGCCTGTGTTTGGGCGTTCATCTCATCGTTTATAAAAACAAGGGGCGAGTCTTTCAGGAAACCCACCTGGGAGTCGAAAGGAAACGGCTGCGGCCGGGTGAGGCTGTTGTTCTGGAAATTAGTCACTAGAACGAATTGGGCCGTTGCTTCCAGGGTGTTTGACTGGGGATTTTTCCAGGTAAAGTCAAGCGAGTAGTCCTCTCCATTTCCGGAAATGTTCAGGGCGGGCTGCGGGGATGCGCTGAAGCTTTTGACATACTGGGAGGAGTAGTTGGAAAATCCGAAAACAACCAGGTGCACTTCTTCCAGCGTGGAAACGTCCCCGTCCAGCACAATGGTCCAGGTCGCATTCACCTGGGTTTCAAGCTCCCCGACATTTTCCACCTTGATTTCCGCGGGGTAATAGACGTCTGCGAGGGCTAGGGCCGAGAGCAGAAGGATGGAAATGAGTGCAAAACTGGCGCGCATGCAACCGAATTGAGTTGCGCAAGATATAATATTATTGTTAGGCAAAATTATTGACGCGGGGATCGCGGAGCCTGGTCAAACGCGCGAGGTTCAGGGCCTCGTCTCTCAGGAGTTCGTGGGTTCGGGCCCCTTTTTCTGTTTACAAAAAACGGAGCCGCCCAAAAATCCCACTCCCCGCACTTTAGCTTCTTAGGGGAACCCAGGTTCCCCTGAAAACCTAGTATTCATACCCCTCCTAAATTTCCAAAATAAAAGTAGGATGAAGGCGAGCGAGTTATCGCGAGCCCTTCATCCGTGGTTAAACTAGTTCTAGTTTATATTCTGAAAGTAATAGGAGCGGCTCTGTTCGAACATTGTACGCTCTTATTCCTCTTTGGTATGAGGCGCGGGAGGCATTATGTACTTGCACCGCGCGTCCTTGCTGCGCGTGCCTATTGAATCGGAGTAATCCACCATCCTGCGGATCGCCTTCATGGCAGAGCTGGGCGAGTGGTAGGTCGGAATCTTGTAGCCGTCAAGGATGCGCTTGTGCAGGTCGGTGTATTCTCCTCCGACGGAGATCACAACCATGGGCTTTTCGCGCTTGTCGCTCTGCTTTACAATCACATCGACCACTTTCGAATCCAGGCTCGCTGTCTGGAAAAGCACTATGACCGCGAGGATGTCCACATTCCGGTCCCTGGAAACCAAATCAATTGCCAGCTCGTATCTTTCGGCGTTCGCATCCCCGATCAGGTCAAGCGGGTTGCGGACATTCGCATAGGAGGGAAGCTTTTCGCGCAGGGCTTTTTTGGTTTCATCGGAGAGCTCCGTCAGCTGCAATCCGTATTCTTCAGCGCTGTCCGCTGAAAGGACTCCGAGCCCTCCCCCGTTTGTAATTACCGCAACGCGGTTTCCGCAGGGGTATGGCTGGTAGAAGATTTTTGAGAAATCGAATAATTCGGTGAGCGTGCGCGCCTCGATTATTTTCGCCTGCTTGAACGCGGCGTGGTAGGCTTCAGCGCTTCCTGCGAGCGCGGCAGTGTGGCTCTTGGCAGCCTCGCTCCCTTTCTTTCCGACTCCTGCCTTGAGAACTATCACTGGCTTTGTTTTTGTGACACGCTTGGCAACTTCCAAAAAGTCGCGGCCGCGCTGGACCCCTTCTAAATACATCACAATTACCTTGGTGGACTTGTCATGCTCGAAATATTCCAGCAGGCTGGTTTCGTCTATTACCGCGGCGTTTCCATAGCTCACGAACTTGCTCATGCCGATTCCTGCGCGCGCTGCCAGGTCCAGCACGCAGCCGCCCACTGCGCCGGACTGGGTGATGAAGCCGATTTCGCCTTCCACCGGCCTGCCCAATTTATAGGTGGGAAGGAAAACCGAATCAACTCCTGCCTCCAGGTTCATGCAGCCCATGCAGTTGGGGCCGATTACTGCGATTGAATACTCCTTGGCGATTTGCCGGATTTCCTCTTCGCCCTGGGTATTGCCGACTTCGGAGAATCCTCCGGTGATTATGACCGCGCTCTTCACGCCTTTTTGCCCGCAGGATTTCAATATGGCCGGGACTGTTTGCGCGGGAGTGGCGATGATGACCGAGTCGACTTTTTCCTTTATTGCGGAAATGTCAGGATAGCATTTGAGGCCCAGAATCTGGTCGGCCTTTGGGTTGATGGGGAAAACTTTTCCCTTGTAGCTGCCATCAACGAAATTTTTCACAATAACATTTCCGATTTTGCCTGGCTCGCGCGAAGCCCCGATTATGGCTATGCTTTTCGGATTGAAGACCGAATCGAGATTAACAACATGCTGGGGCTTGCTGATTTTGGTTTTTGTTTTTGCTTTGGTTTTGTTTTTTGGTTTGTTTTTTGTTTTATTTGCCATGGAACATCAACTTTGTTCGATCAATTTCAATCATTCAATCAATTATTCTCACATCAACTGCCATGCATCCTTTTTCATAGGCGATCACCGGGTTGAAATCCAGCTCCTTTATTTTCTCATTATAGAGCATCTTGCTCACGTTCACCAGCATTTTCTGGAGCGCCAATTTGTCCACCGGCTTCCTTCCGCGCGCTCCGTCAAGCAATGCCCTGCCCTTTATTTCAGAAACCATTTCGCGCGCATCGTCTTCTGTGATCGGGCATATGCGCAGGGAAACGTCGCGCAGCACTTCAACATAAATTCCGCCAAGGCCGAACAGGACAAGCGGGCCGAACTGGGCATCGATTTTTCCCCCGATTATCAGCTCCAGCCCCTTGGCTGCCATTTTTTGCACTAATACTCCTTCAACTGATTTGCCTTTCACTGCCTGCATTATTTCATCGTAAGCCGCTCCCACCTGGGCAGCGTCCTGGAGCTTTAGCTTGACTCCGCCGATGTCGGTTTTGTGGAGGATTTCCTTGGAGTAGATTTTGAGCGCAACCGGGTAGCCGAGCTTTTTCGCAGCTGAAACCGCCTCGCTTTTGCTTCGGGCAACGGTCATCTCGGCTAGCGGAATCTTGTATTTCTTAAGAAGAGCCAGTGTTTTGATTAAGTCCAACTGTTGCACCCCACCCGCATTTACATTCACACCTTTATTAATTTGAATATTACTGCCGCAGCCGCGGCTAGGATTAGGAGAATGATGAGAATCGCCAGGGGCGCGTATTTTGCAATATAGTAATTATACTTGCTTTTCCTGCGCTCATTATTGACATTCAATGGCTTCTTTGGAGCGGTGGATTTCGCTTGTACGGTTGCTTTGGCTTTTTCCTGGGCTGCTGGCAGGGGAATCGGCTTCTTTTTCTGCTGCCCGATTTTCTCATTTGGAATGTTCACCTGGTTCACGAATGCTTCCATGTCAGCTTCGCTTTCCTCCTCGGTTTCCTCTCCGCCTGGCTTTGCCTGCGCCTTCTCCTACTGAATCGCTTTTGCAACTTCTGCGTAATTCGGCTCCGGCTCCCCGTTAACTTTCACGAAACCTGATTCGGTCATCATCACTGAAACTTTTGTTGCGCGCAGCTCATAGTCAATCAGGCCCTTGCGCACCAGCTTGTAGAGGCGGTAGGCGAGATCCCCTGAGCGGAGGTTGAGTTCGGCTGCGAGCGCTGCCGGGTCTTTTGCGCCCGAGGAAATTTTTCTTGTGATGGAAACGTCAAGCGCGTCCACTTCCTCCTTTGCCTTTGCTGCCGCGGCCTGGAGAATGTCCAGCCCGTCCGGAGTGCAGGAAACAGGGCTTAGGCCGGGGGAGGATTGGATGTTGATGTAGCCCTTGAGCTTCATGGTCCCGAGAACATTTGCGGCATCGAAGAAGGAGGCGTTTATTTTTGAGCCAAACCGCTCCACATAAGTCTCGCGGTCTATCCTTTCGAGCACCATTAGGTCGAAGAAGGTCAATTCCCTGGAAACGCTCATGATTCAAAGAGTTTCCCGGGTGGGTATTTATAGATTTCTTTGGGTGGTTTTGGGCAAAGTTGGATTAGATTAATATAGTTCCGCGTGGGTAAATCATCCATGGACTCCATATCCTATCCGATTTTTGTAGTTGCCGCCGTCTTGGTGGTGATTGTCGGGGTTTATGCCGGGTCCAAGGTTTTTGGAAAAGTCAAGTCTATTTTTGTTTGGGGGATTGTGCTGGCCGTTGCCCTTGCAATCTGCGGAGTGCTTGCCTATTACGCGTGGCAGCAGGGATGGATCGCATGAAGCTGAGTTTTTTCGGGGGAGTCGGCGAGGTGGGGCGGAGCAATATCCTTCTGGAGACTGACAAGAGAATAATGATGGATGACGGGGTGAAACTGGCCCCGAAGCTGAGCTACCCGCGCCAGTTCCAGGGGTTTGTGGATGTGCTGATTCCCACGCACGCGCATCTGGACCATTGCGGAAATTTGCCTGCGGTCTATGACTATTGCTCACCGCCCATGCTGGCAACTCCGCCAACGCACGCGCTTTCCTGGCTGCTGATTAAGGATTCGATTAAAATCCAGGAGGGGAAAGTACCCTGGCTAAAGGACTCGTTCAAAAAAGCGCAGAAGAACGCGCAACCCATGGGCTATGAACATACGAAAAGTTTCAGGCATACGGATATCACGTTCCATGATGCCGGGCATATTCCTGGAAGCGCGATGATTGAAGTGAATTATGAAAAGAAAAAACTGCTTTACACCGGGGACTACAAGATGGAGCCAACGAAAATGCACGAGGGAGCGAAACCGGTGAAGGACGTGGATGTGTTGATTACCGAGAGCACCTATTCTGACCGCGACCATCCTCCGCGCAAGCAGATGTTCAAAAACTTGTGGAAAAGCATTGCTGAAACCATAGAGAAGGGCGGGAATGTTCTCATGCCTTCGTTTGCAGTGGGCAGGGCGCAGGAGCTTATTCAGGTGCTAAGGGAATGCGACCCCGAAGTGCCGATCTTTTTGGATGGGATGGCGAAAACCGCCACTGATATAATTCTGGATTACCCGAGTTATATTAGGAGCTCGAAAGAGCTGGTAAGGGCTGCGGGCAGCACGAATTTTGTCTATGACAAGCAGGGAAAGAAAGATGTGCTAAGGCACCCGAGCATTATAGTTGCAACTGCTGGAATGCTGAATGGCGGGCCTGCGCTCGGTTATCTGGCGCGCTTGAATGATAAGAGCAAAGTGATTTTCACGGGCTATTGCGTTGAGGAGACCAATGGCTGGTACCTGATGAATCACGGATATATCAAAAATGATGATGGAAGCAAGCGAAAGATTCACCAGAAAGTGGAGTACTATGATTTGAGCGCGCACGCCGGGAGAAGCGACCTGTTTTCATTTGTGAAAAAATGCAACCCGGAAAAAGTGGTTTGCGTGCATGGCGAGCACTGCGATGAGTTTGCTTCGGAATTGGAGCTTGAGGGATTTGATACCCATGCGCCGAAGCTGGGCGAAACGATTAACTTGTTCTAGGGGCAGGGCGGACTAATCGGATTTTAACCCTTAACTGCCTAGCTTATTCCTATGAAAATCTGCATGCTAGACCCCCTGTTCCACCCCTATTACGGGGGCGCTGAAAAGGTAGTGCTGGAAATCGGAAAGCGGCTGGTGAAAAGGGGGCATGAGATTACTGTGCTTACTTCGACCCTGCCAAATGCCAAGGAGAAATTGGATGAGATTGACGGGATTGTAATCAGGAGAACGCCTGCGATTTATTTTGAAAACCTGCCCAGCTTCATGCCTCCGCCCTATACGATTCAGCCCCTGATTAACAGGGATATTCTGAAAATGGATGTGGATGCGTTTCACATCCATAACCGGTTTTGGTATGGGTACGGAACTTTGGCTGCGGTGAAATTGCTTAAAAGAAAAAAATTAGTTTTGACTTTGCACAACGCCAAGCCCGAGGGGATCAGTTTCGGAGTGGACGTCGGAGGGCAGGCGCTTGACTTGCTGCACGGGAACCGCATCAAAGAGGCCGCGGATAGAATCATTTGCGTTTCTGATTATACAAGAAGGGTGACAGTACCGAGCTATTGCATGCGCAAGGCAAGCGTGATTTACAACGGGGTTGATGTGGAAAAGTTTACTCCGGCTAAGGAGAAGGAGGGGCAGGATATTAAGAAAATGCTAGGTGCTGAGAATGGGCAGCTGATTTTAACTAACGCGAGATTGGTGACGCAGAAAGGACTGAATTATTTGATTGATGCGTTTGCTTTGCTAAAAAAACAAAAGGAGTTCGCTGATTCGAAGCTGTGCATTATTGGACACGGGAATCTGAAGGGGAAACTGGAAGCGCAGGCGAGCGGGCTTGGGCTGGTTGTTGGGAAGGATGTGATATTCACCACTGGAATTGCAGAGAAGGATTTGCCGCACTATTATAATGCGGCGGACGTGTTTGCTTTGCCTTCGCTCTGGGAGCCGAGCGCGGTTGTATTGTACGAGGGGCTGGCCTCCGGGTGCGCGATTGTTTGCGCCAATATCGGGGGGAACGAGGAGATTGTGGGGGATGCGGGCGAGTATGTTAAGGCGCGGGATGTGAACGGGCTGGCTGAGAAAATAATGAAAGTGCTGAGCGATGCGGATGCCAGGAGGAAAATGCAGGAAAGGGCGAGGGAAAGGGCGGTGAAGAATTTCACCTGGGATATTGCCGCGGATAAGTACGAAAAAGTGTATGAAGAGCTGATTAGCGGGAAGAAAAAATAGGAAAGCTAGCAGAGCAGGCCTGTACCTGTTGGATTTAAGCTGTTGTTGAAATTTTCGAGCCAAAGATTTCCTATCGCAGAGTATTCAAAAAAGAAGAGTAGAACAATACCGATCAGGACACAAATTAGCAAGATGACACTCAGATGCCTCGTTTTTTTACTGATACGCTCATTTTTGATAAAACGGGCTGCGATGTAAAGAATTCCTCCGAGCAGAAGAATTATCGCTAAGGTGAGTTCTATGCTGTTGGAGGAGACGCAATCATGCGAGAGCGGATTAATTATACAGGAAGCTGGTTTTGGTTTGCAGCCTGAGCTGAGTGGTTCCGACCCCCTTAGGGAAGAGCTGATCGGTTCCACACCCAGCAAGGGCATCGCTATGAATGTGATAAGAGCAAACAGGAGTAGAATTTTGCTCGAGCGGTTCAACTTTTTACTGGTTTCTTCATTTTTAACAATAAAACGGCTTGTAAGGTATACGGCTGCACTTGCTAGGGCAAGAGCGACCGTTACGAAAAAAAAGAAATTACTCAATTTCAGGCAAGAATCGGAAAAATTGGGACCAAGGCAAGCGGAAACAAAACCTGTAAGCAGAGAAGCAAATAGCGCGAGTCTGGTTAAGAGTTGTTTTCGCATAACAAGCTTCTGGGAGTAGGGATATTTATTGTTTCCATTTCCTAATTCTAGCGTTGTTTAACATGAGTGGAACCCTGTTGGATAAGGTCTGGAAAGCACATGAAGTGCGCGCTCTACCGGATGGCAGGAGCCAGTTGTTCATTGGCCTGCATTTGATCCACGAGGTGACCAGCCCGCAGGCGTTCAGCATGCTGAAAAAAGACGGCTACAAGGTGGCATTTCCTAAAAGGACTTTTGCCACTGCTGACCATATCATTCCGACGAAAAACCAGAAGAGGCCATTTAGCGATGCGGTATCAGAGCAGATGTATGCTGAGTTGGAAAAGAACTGCAAGGAAAACGGAATCCAGTTCTTTGGAATTGAATCTGGCAAGAATGGAATTGTGCACGTGATAGGGCCGGAGTTGGGATTGACCCAGCCCGGAATGACCATTGCGTGCGGGGATTCGCACACTGCCACCCATGGGGCATTGGGGGCTGTTGCCTTTGGAATCGGAACTTCCCAGGTGCGCGATATTTTGGCGAGCGGATGCATTGCCATGAAAAAGCCAGGAGTGAGGAAAATCGAAGTTAGCGGCAAATTGCAAAAGGGAGTTTACAGCAAGGACTTGATTTTGAAAATAATCCGTGACTTGGGAGTGAACGGGGGAATCGGCTATGCCTATGAATACGCCGGCGAAGCAGTAAGTGCGTTGGGGATAGAGGAGAGATTGAGCATTTGCAACATGACCATTGAAGGGGGAGCGCGCTGCGGCTATGTGAACCCTGATGAAAAAACTTTTGAGTATTTGAAAGGAAGGGAATTCGCTCCCAAAGGGGAAGCGTTTGAAAATGCGAAGGAATACTGGAAAGGAATTGCTTCTGATGCGAACGCGAAGTTTGATGATGTGCACAAAATGAACGGAAGCACGATAAAGCCTATGGTAACCTGGGGGATTAATCCGGGCCAGGCGATTGCCATTGATGAGAATGTTCCACAGCCCATGGACGCGGGAAATGTGGGAGATGCGGCAACTGCCAAGGATGCATTGGAGTATATGGGGTTTGAAGCAGGACAACCAATTGATGGAGTGAAAATTGATGTGGCATTTATCGGCTCGTGTACCAATGGAAGGATCACGGACTTTAGGGAAGCGGCGAAAGTTGTGAAAGGAAAGAAAGTTGCCAAGGGGGTCACTGCCTTGGCCGTGGCGGGTTCTGCTACCATGAAAATCCAGATGGAAAAGGGAGGGTTGGACAAAATTTTCAAGGATGCCGGATTTGAATGGAGGAGCGCAGGCTGTTCCATGTGCTTGGCAATGAACGAGGACAAGTTGGTTGGAAGGCAGATGAGCGCCAGTTCTTCAAATAGGAATTTCAAGGGAAGGCAGGGTTCTCCCACTGGAAGAACATTATTGATGAGCCCGGCAATGGTCGCAGCTGCTGCCATTGAAGGGAAAGTAACTGATGTGCGGAAATATTTGTGAGTGATTAGGATGACGAAGATTGTGCAGATTGCAGGAAAAGCGGTTCCCATTCGCGGGGATGACATTGATACCGACAGGATTACGCCTGCGCGGTTCTTGAAAACAACAACTTTTGACGAGGAGTTCTTGAAAGGGGCCTTGTTTGCGGATGACAGGAAAATTTTAGGAGGAAAGAAATTCTCTGGCGCCAGTGTCATGATTGTGAACAAGAATTTCGGCTGCGGCAGCTCGCGCGAGCATTCGCCCCAGGCAATTAAGGCTTTTGGAATCAAGGCGCTGATTGGAGTGAGCTTTGCTGAGATTTTTGCCTCCAACTGCGAAGCAATCGGGTTGGTCACAGTGCGCGTGAGTGAGCGCAAGGCAGTGGAGTTGCAGGCGTTTGTGGAAGAGGACCCGGAAGCGATTATTGAAATCGATTTACAGGAGAAGCTAATCAGCTATGGGGATTTGGACATGCATTTTGAAATCTCCGAAGGCGCAAGGCAGAATTTCTTGCATGGGACCTGGAACATAACGAAGACGATGGTGGATGCGATTAGTGAAACCAGGAGAAAGGCGGGCGCCATTCCCTATGTGAACGGGTTTAAGAAAAACTAGATGATTTTGTCTTTGTTTACGCTGAGCCCGAGCCTGTTGCTTCCGAGCTGAAAAGCTTCGGATTCGAATTTTGATTTGTGGAACAGGGGGTCCTCGTCTAAAGCCGGATTCTTGAAATTCTTGTTTTCAATGTTCCTGGCGAGATCAGCTAAGGTTGGCGACTTTTTTATCAGCTTCTTCAGGCCTTCCAGCGAGATTTCGTATTTTATTGATTGGATGAGCTCTCTCGCCTTGCGCCAATCCCCGTAGCGGGCAGAAAAGAAATTCAGCGCCTGGTCCGGGTTCTCAAAAATGACCGCTCCCTGTTTGAAAAGCGGGAATCTCGGGCTGTCTGTGTATTCCGAGCCTCCGCCAGGGAGAGGTTTTATCCTGGTTTCAAAAGAGCCGCCTCCGCGCTGCGGGCCCGGGAATTTATGTGCCATGGAAGATTATTTGTTTACACAAGATTATATTATATACTACCTGGGCAGGAAAGAATAATATTCGGAAAAAAAGGTTTATATTGAACATTGTTTATAGTGAACACTCGGAGGGGATGAGATGAAAGAGGAAAAGGTCTCCAGGCTTGATGAGGTTGATGAAAAGATTCTTTCTATTCTGCAAAAGGATGCGAGAGCCAGCTTCAGGGAAATTTCCAAGAAGCTGGGAATCTCCGCTTCCACCGCTTTTCTGAGGACCAAGAAACTCGAGAAGGCAGGAGTGATAAAAAAATTCGCAATTGTGCTGGACATGGAGAAAATGGGCTGGGACATGACCGTTGCCATCAGCATCAAGGTGAAGGGCGGGTTCCTAGAGGAAGTGGAGGAGAAGCTTGCCAAGAGCGAGAATGTCATGGCTGTTTATGATATCACCGGGGACTGGGACGTGCTGGCGATTGCGAAATTCAAGGGAAGGGAGGAGCTGAACGGGTTTGTGAAAAGGCTGCTCACCACTCCGCATGTGGAGCACACCTGCACCTACACCGTGCTGAATATTGTCAAGGAAATGATCGTGAACTAGGGGGCGGGAATAATGGACAGCACTAAACTTTTTGCAGTGGTTGCAGTTGTAATTGTTCTTGCCGGGATTTATTTTGCCTGGCAATGGTATGTGGAAATTTCGGGCAAAGACAATCTTCTGGTGCAGGGGAAGACCTATTTTGTCTATTTCAAAAACATGAGCGAGGAGCAGATGAAAACCGAGCTGAAGAAAAGCGGAGGCGTGCTCAGGTATACTTACCAGAACATGAGTTTCATCTCAGCCAAGCTTTCTGAAAAAAATATCGAGGGGCTGAAGAATAATAAGAAAGTGGAAAGCGTGGAGGAAGCCGTGATTGCGAAGGTTGATTTCGCCCCGAGCAATATTGTGAACCTGGGAACTAACAATACGGATGAGGTAATTCCCTGGGGGATTGGGGAAATAGGGGCGCAGGGAGCGTGGAAAAAAAGCAAAGGGAGTTTTGCCAGGATTGCAATCATTGGAACTGGAATCTCCCTTGGGCACAGTGAATTGGCAGCGAATACCGCCTGGGCCGTGAATGTTTTGGAAAAAGGGCCTGCCCTGGACGGGCAGGGAAGCGGAACCCATGCTGCTGGAATCATAGCTGCGGATGAAAATGGGATCGGGATTATAGGAGTTGCTCCAGAGGCGAAATTGTACGTGATTAAGGCCTGCGATGACAAAGGAGAGTGCCTGGCGGATGCGCTTGCCAAGGCCATTGAAAGCGCGAGAACGGGCCCTGATGGGAAAATTGAGACAAAGGGGGATAATGCGAAAATAATTCTCATTACCGCGAGTTCGGAGCTTACGCTGGGAAAGGCGTTTGAGGCTGAACTGGGAGCTGCGCTGGACGAGGGAATGCTGGTGGTCGGAGTTAGAGGAGGGGAGGCGGTAGGTTATCCTGCGGGGTATCCGAAGGTGTACAGCGCGATTCCGACTGGGTTTAATTTCACCTTGCCGAGCGGGTCGCCTGCGGAGGCTTGGAGCGCGGTGGGTTATGCTCCGGGAAAGGAAATCTATTCGACCTATGTGAATGCGAGCTTTGCCATTGCCAGCGGGAACCTGGAGGCGAGCGCGCATTTTACAGGAGCTGCTGCACTGGTGATTGCGGCTAAGCCAGAGATGTCTCCGCTGAAGGCCGGGGGAATTTTGGTGAACTCGAGCAGTTTCATAAATAATACGAACAGGAGCATGGGAACTGATTTTAGCATAATCAATGCGAGCGCTGCTGTGGATTGGAAATAAAAAATGGGAAAGAGTGCGCACAAATTAGGAAAGAATTTTCACGCCGGGCAATTCCTTTCCACTCAAATATTCTATCAGGGCTTTTCCTGAAAGCGAGATGTAGCCGAACTTCTTTTTGTCAAGCCCGAATTTCCCGATGGCAGTGATAGTGTGGCCTCCGCCTGCAACCGAGAACGCCTTGCTGTTTGCGATTGCGGTAAGGACTGCGCGCGTGCCTGCTGAAAATTCCTCCTTTTCATAAACTCCGGCTGGCCCGTTCACAACGACTGTCTTTGCCGAAGCGAGCTTGGCTGAAAATGCCTTGGCTGTCTGCGAGCCGATGTCAAAAATAGGCAGGTCGCTGGGAAGCCTGGAGACAGGAATTTCCTGGCGCTTGCCATGGTTGTCCAGCGCGACATCTGTTGGAATCATAATTTTACCCGGGTATTTTTGGAGAAGCGCCTGGGCCGTTGGCAGGAAGTTTATTGCACCTGATTTTTCCAGGAAATCCTTGGAAGCTCCGATGTCAATGCCCTTGGCTTCGAGGAAAAGGGTGCCGAGCACCCCGCAGCAAATGGCAGAATCCAATTTGCCCTGATTGAGCCATTGCTCGAGAATTGAAATGGAATCCTCAGGCTTTGCGCCCCCGAAAACGAAAATTGCAGGGCGGGCCGGGGATTTGAGTTTCTCGAGCGCGCGAAGCTCGGCTGCCATTACCGGGCCGGCAAGAGTTGGAACGCCTGCCGCCGCAAAACCAACAACACTGGCTTGCGCGCGGTGCGCAACTGAGAATGCGTCCAAAACGAAATAGTTGCAAAGGGGCTTGAGCTCGCGCACCAACTGCGCGTTCGCATTTTCAGCCGTTGTCTTGAATTTGGTCTCATCGTCCAAAAAGCGGACATTGTCAAGAAGAATTGCTTCGCCCGGCTTCAGGGAGTTGATTGCGCTCTTCGCCTTCTCACCGCAGACGTCATCAACGAACTTCACTTTGATGCCCGATTCCCTGGAAAGAATTTGCGCGTGCTGGGAAAGCGAAATGCAGTCCGGGTCGCCTTTGCGGCCCTGGTGGGCGAGAACCACCAGCTTGGCGCCCTTGGAGCAGATTTGCTTCACCGATTGGGCGTGCGCCTTGATGCGCTCGTTTGTCTCTATTTTGCCGGTCTTTTCATCGTAAGGGGAATTCAGGTCTGCGCGCATGAATACCGTCTTTCCCTTCAGGTCAACGTTCTCTATGGTTTTCATGAAAGGATTTTAGTGGGAAGGATTTAATTGATTTCTAAGCAAAGGAAATTGGGGTGGAATTATGGTAAAGGTAGCCATCAACGGATTTGGAAGGATTGGAAGAAATGTGCTGCGGAGCGCAGTGAAACAGGGAGTGTTTGGAAAGGAGTTTGACATTGTTGCAGTGAATGATTTGACTGACGCGAAAACGCTGGCGCACCTGCTGAAATACGATTCGGTCCATGGAAAATTTGACGGAACTATTGCTGTTGAGGGAAACGACCTGGTTGTGAATGGAAAGAGGATCAAAATTCTTGCTGAAAAAGACCCGGAGAAACTGCCCTGGGCGAGCATGGGAGTAGGGGTCGTAATTGAATCAACCGGATTTTTCACAGATGATATTGGCGCTGGGAAGCACCTGAAAGCAGGGGCGAAAAAGGTTGTGATCAGCGCGCCGGCAAAGGGAGCTGTGAGAACTGTTGTGATTGGGGTAAATGAAAGGGAGTATGACAGGGGCAAGGACAATATTATCTCCATGGCAAGCTGCACCACGAACTCGCTTGCACCGGTTGTGAAAGTGATCAATGACAAGCTGGGAATCAGAAAGGGATTCATGACCACGGTTCACTCCTATACCAATGACCAAAAGATTCTGGATTTGCCGCACAAGGATTTGCGAAGGGGAAGGGCGGCTGCTGTTTCCATTATTCCGACCACCACCGGGGCTGCGAAGGCATTGGGTGAAGTGATTCCTGAAATAAAGGGAAAGATGGATGGGCTGTCGCTCCGTGTGCCCACGCCGGATGGAAGCATCACGGACATGACCCTGGAAGTTTCGCGTGAGACGACTAAGGAAGAGGTAAACGCCATACTAAAGGAGGCCGCGGACGGGCCGCTCAAGGGGGTCATTGAATATTCCGAAGAGCCGCTGGTTTCGATTGATATTATTGGAAACCCGCACCCTGCGATCGTGGACTCGCTTTCAACCATGGCGATCGGCACCCAGATCAAGGTGCTGAGCTGGTATGACAACGAGTGGGGATATTCTAGCCAGCTGGTTAAACTGGTGACGAAGATACTCTAGCGAGGAATTAGATTTCTTTTCTTTGTTTATTTTTTATTTTCTTTTTTATGCAACTGGAGCGGGACGGTCAAGGAGAACAGTTGTTCGCTCCAGTTCACGAATTTTTTCTTTGGCTTCTTTTTTGCGGTGATTAGTTTCTGCGCTTCCTTGGCTGACTGCACGGCTGATTTCCCAGTGGTGTCCAGCTCAAAGACTATTTTCTCAGGGTAATTTTTCTGTGAAAGCAGCAGGCAGTAGTCAAGCGCCTCGGCCATGACATTCTCGTTTAATTTGTGCTTCGGGTATTTGCGCTTGCCCAGCCGCTCGCGCAGCTCATTGGGATTGGTGCGCAAAACTAGGACCAGGTCTGCTTCTGGAATGCAGAATTCGCACGCGAGATGGCCTTCAATCAGCATGTTTGTTACAGTGACGGTCATGGTGTTTATTGCTGATTTCAGACCAGGCAGGTGGACGATTTTGGAATTGTCAGACGGGTCGATTGCCGAGTATAATTTGTGTTTTTTCACCAGGTCATTGAGCGAAACTAGCTGGTGCTTTGGCTTGAGGGATTTGGCCAAAAGCTGGGCTATTGCGGTTTTGCCGGTTCCCGGAACTCCGGTGAGAACTATTATCATCCAGGGAATTTGGGTAAAAGGGCATTTTAATTCTTTTACTGTGAAATTGGCTTATGGCTTCAACCATCGAGAGGAGAAAGGAGGAGCACGTGAAACTTGTGAGCGAGAGCGATGTGGAATACGAAAATGTGAAGCCGGGGTTTGCTGACGTTGAAATTTTGCCTTTGGCCAATAGAAAGAGGCTGGATGTAAGCAAGATTAATATTGAAACCAAGCTGCTCGGGAAAAAACTAAGGGCCCCGATTGAAATCGAGGCAATGACCGGGGGCTATGATGAAGGAGGAAGGATTAACGAGGAGCTGGCGCAGGTGGCTGAGAAGTTCGGCTTTGCGTTCTGCCTTGGCTCGCAAAGGGCGATGATTGAGCAGCCAGAGCTGGCTGAAACTTATATGGTGCGGAGAGTGGCGCCAAAAACGCTGGTGTTCGGGAATATCGGCTATGCGAACCTGAAGGAGTATGATGTGAAAATCCTGAACGAGGCGCTGAAAAAAATAGGGGCGGATGCGCTGTATATTCACCTGAATCCCCAGCAGGAGGAGTTCCAGCCCGAAGGGAACAGGGTAAAATTGGAAAAAGCGTTTGCAGAGATAAAACGGGTTGCCAGGGGACTGAAATATCCGGTGGCTGTGAAAGAAACAGGCGCTGGAATTGAATTGGAAGTGGCGAAAAAACTAGTCGCTTCTGGAGTGAAAATAATTAATGTCGCAGGGGCCGGAGGCACCAGCTGGGGAAGGGTTGAGATTGTCAGGGGAAATGGAAGGGGAGATTATGAGAAAGGAGTGTTCCCGACGGTGGATTGCATTGTTTCCTGCGCGCAGCTGCGGAAAAAAGGGGTGAAACTGATTGCCAGCGGAGGGGTCAGAAACGGGCGGGATGTTGCCAAGGCCATTGCGCTTGGGGCCGACCTGGCAGGGCTGGCAAAGCCATTTTTGCATGCTTACAATGAGAATAAGCTGGAACTGTTTTGCAGGGGGATAGTAGGAGGATTGAGGGAGGAAATGGCGCGCGTGGGCGCGAAGAATTTGAATGATTTGCAAAAGTGCAAAGTAAGGATTTCGGGTGCTACTGCGAAAAGGCTGAACAAGAAAAAGAATGGAGTTAGAATGAAATTGGACGAACGGGTTGAGCTTGTATGAGTGAATTGAATGAAATTGTCAGAAAACATGTGGTGAAGAACGCGCTTGATTACGGGAAGGCGAATGCTGGCGCTGTTGTGGGAAGAGTAATCGGAGAACTTCCTGAAGCTAAAAATGACATGAAAGAAACAATGAAAATTATCAGCAAGGCGGTTGCTGAAGTGAACAAGCTTTCGCGCGTGGAGCTGGAAGGGGAAGCTGCGAACTATACTTATGCTGAAAAGAAAGTTGAGGAGAAAAAAATAGTTTTGCCAAACGCCGAGAGGGGGAAGGTTGTTACAAGATTTCCTCCGGAGCCGTCGGGTTATCCGCACATAGGGCATGCGAAAGCCGCGCTGCTGGATTATGAGGCGGCTAAAGAGTATGATGGAAAATTCCTGATTAGGTTTGATGACACGAATCCTGAAAAGGAAAAAGCCGAGTATGTTGAAGCGATTCTGAATGGATTGAAATGGTTGGGAGTGAAATGGGACGGGGAAGTGGAATACACCAGCGATTTCATGCCGCAAATCTATTCCTATGCTAGAAAATTAATTGCCAAGGGGAAAGCGTATGTGTGCTTCTGCGCTGCGGACAAGGTTAAAACTAATCGCCAGGAAGGGATTGGCTGCGAATGCAGGGACAGGAGCGCTGAGGAAAATTTAAATGAATGGAAAAAAATGCTGGCCGGTGAATTTTCTGAGGGAAAAGCGATTGTAAGGTACAGGGGAGATATGAGCGCTGAGAATACGGTGATGCGCGATCCGACAATGCTGAGAATCATAAAGGCAAAGCATTACCGACAGGGAACCAAATATAGCGTATGGCCTAGCTATGACTTCTCGGTTCCGATTGTTGATTCGATCACCGGGATCACCCATGCCATGAGGACCAAGGAGTACGAACTGCGTGATTATCTTTACTATGAATTGATTAGGGAACTGGAACTGAGGCCGGTTATTATTGTGGAATTCTCGCGCCTGCAACTGAAGGGGTTCCCTGTTTCAAAGAGGCTGATTACTCCGCTCGTGGAAAAAGGGAAAGTGCATGGCTGGGATGACCCGAGGTTGCCAACGCTCATGGGGCTGAAAAGAAGGGGAATTTTGCCCGAGGCCGCGCGGAAATTCGCGCTTTCATCCGGGATCGGAAAAAGCGAGAGCACTGCTGAAATCGAGCAGCTGCTGGTGGAGAACAAGAGGCTGGTGGAGCCCACTGCCCAGCGGAGATATTTTGTGAAGAATCCGGTGAAGCTGACTATAAAAAACAAGCCTGGCAGGAGCGAAGTGATGATCAGGAACCATCCTACAAATAAAGAACTCGGGGAGAGGAAAGTGAAAATCAGCGATGTGTTTTACATCAGCGGGGATGACGCCAGGGAGCTGGAAAGGGGGAGCGAGTTCAGGCTCAAGGAGCTATATAATGTGAAGATAGTGGACGAGCTTACGCCTGAATTTTTCGGTGAGTACGAGGGAGAAAAGATTGTGCCTGGGAAGAAATTGCACTGGGTGAGCGACAAGGGAAAGGTGAAATGCAGGGTTATTGTGCCCGGCGAGCTGTTTGATGGCGACACTTTCCGAGAGGAAAGCCTGAAAATCGATTCCGGCTATTGCGAGGAGTCCTGTGAAAAGCTGAAAATTGGCGACGTAATCCAGTTCGAGAGGTATGGTTTCTGCCGTTTTGATGCCAAGGAAGGAGATACACTAGTTTTCATTTATACCAACCCCTAGTCTCTCGTAGAAGCGCGAGATATACTGCCATGGAATAACAAATCCTTTTTAAATACCTAATTTATAGAACTGCTCCGCGACCAGAAGTGAGACGTATGACACCACAGGATGGATCTAGCAACGGTAATGCGAGAACGCAGGCAAGAGAAGCGACCGTAGTGGCGGGGGTTGACCCGAAAACGCAGATGCTTTTCGAGAGAATGTCTGAGCAGGCTGGGACGAAGAATCCGATTGCCATTCAAGCGGATATAAATGGTGGGATTACCATGCCAAGAAAGGAACCACATCACAGAACGGCTTTCATTGACGAGGCAGGCGGCGCCCAGATGGTGGAAATGCTGGACGAGCAGCCAGTAAAGCAGGAGGCAGCTAGGACCAGCCCGGGAGTGTTTAGCAGAATTGCCCAACTTTACAAGAGAATGGACGAGCCGCTTAAAACTCTGCTTGACGAGGCGGTTGCCCTGGGCAGGGAAGCGGCCGGGATTCCCGAAGAAACTATCATGATTTACTTGAGGGAGAGCAGCGCAGGAGCACAGGCTGCTGACCAGGCAGGCGATGGATTCTCGGTTGTTTCGCTGAAAAGCGGGGACGCGGAGATTGATAAGATCACGCCAGAGCTGATGGCAGAATTGAGGATAGCTGACAGTGATGCTTCGGGCAAGATTACCCAGCTGATTGTGAAAACTGACCCGAATGATGGGGGCAGGACGCTGACCCCGACTATCGAGGGGAGCCCGCCAGAAGTGCTTACAAAAATGCTAAATGTTGAGTTTGCCAGGAGAGGCTTGGGAGGATTTGAATTGGCTGAAAGCTGCCATGTGAATAATGGAAAACACCACGGGGGCCTGGTGGTGCTGACCCGGAGCGGGACAAAATTGACCGCGGAAAAGGCGCAGATATTGCAGGGGCTTTCGGACATTATTGGCGAATTGATAGGTCTGAAAAACGAGCGCGAGGAAACTAAAGCAAAACTTGACGAGCAGAAAATAATGTTAGGGGATGCGGAGAGGATAATTGAATCGAAGAGGGAAATCCCACCAGATGTGCTTGAGAAAATGAATGGTGACCAGGCTGCTGCTTCGATTTATAGGCTGCTGCAGGCAACCGGGGAAATAATGAATGGGGAGATTGGGGCGCTTTCCACATTTTCAACTGTCCAGAATAAAACGGATGTCCAGCTTATATCGGACATGGTAATAGGGGAGGATGGAAAACGGGCAAAGGATATCGCACCCGTGAGCATATACTCGCGCGGGGTTTTGCCAACGCTCACAAGAGTTGCCATGCAGGAAAATGAAGCGATTTGCATTTCGAGCGGCAAGAGCTCCGTAGTGTTTACGGTCGACATGGAAACTGGAGAGTTTGTTAGATTCGGAGCGGTTGATGGGGGAAACCCCTGGAAGAGTGGAGAGGGCGCGGCGCAGACAGAAACCGCTGCCATAAGTTACGCAATAAAAAACAAGAAAGGGCAGGTGAGAGTGTTTTCATTCCCAATTTTCAAGGAAGTGCAGGTAACTGAAAAAACCTCGGTCAGGGCAGTTGGAAAAACACAGAAGGAGAAGGAATTTTTGGAAGCAATGCAAATCCTGGTGGAGGAGGAAAGGGCGTTTGGCGCAAAGGATCTGAGAAGGATAAGGCTTGCCTGCGCACAGATGGCGGATGAGATAACCTTGCAGGTGCAGGCTGGAAAATCACTCAAGGACGGGCTTACTGGCGCATACAACCGCGTTTACTTCATGGAAGAGATGCTTAGGGAAGTCAGGAAGGCGAGAAGAAGCGATGGTGAATACCCGTTCGCTGTGCTGCTGGCTGATGTTGACAACTTCAAAAAAGTGAATGACACTTACGGGCACGGAATGGGGGATGTGGTGTTGAAGACCGTGGCGGATATCATTAGAAGCGTGACAAGGAGCACGGATGTGCCATGCAGATATGGAGGAGAGGAGTTCACTGTGCTGTTGGAGGGGAATACTGCCAGGGGAGTTGATGCTGAAATAGTGAAGAGCATTGCCGAGGAGATAAGAAGAGAGGTCGAGGCACACGTGTTCAAAACTTCAAATGGAGAAAAATTCTCAGTCACTTTGAGCATTGGGGCTACGGTTACTGCCGTTGAAAGAGACGATGCAAGAGGCAGTGATGAGGAGATATTGGCGAGTGTGATTGAAATCGCTGACAATGCCGAGTGTGTTGCAAAAGGAAACGGCCGCGGTGTGGAAATCGCCAGCAAATACGGTGCTGTTGGATTTGATGACGGGCAGCCAGCGAAGAACAGGACTTTCTTCTGCAACTGCGCAACTGGTAGAATGGAAAAAGTGACGCTTACCAAGGTGAGAGGTTTTGTAAAAAGCCAACACAAAGAAGAGGAGAAGAGTGTGGGTCGCAAGAGAGCCACAGCTGTAAAAAATAGAGCGTAGTTAAACTTGTTTTATTGGTCTTGTTTTGTTTATTGTTTTGGATTTTGCTTCCAGTAGAGTGTGTTATAGCCGTTTTCAAACGCGCGTATGCTTGCCACAACTATGTCTGGGTTGGTGCCCTTGCCATAGACTTTGTTCTTGTGCTTGTCCTGCAGGGTCATGGAAACGTCAACCGTGGCTTCAGTGCCACCGGTGTTGATGTCCACATGGTAATCGGTCAGTGAGAAATCAAAATCAGTGAGAACCTTGCGGATTGCGTTTATTGCCGCGTCAACAGGGCCGTCTCCTGTGCTTTCCAAATCATATTTCTTGCCCTTGTAGCCGACCGTAACTTCGGCTTTGGGCTTTTCATGCGCGCTGTCGGTTATTGAATAGTCGAGAACCTTGAGAATGCGCTTCTCCTGTTTTATTCTGGAGAGCGCTGCTTCGATTATGAGCTTGAGGTCGCTCTTGGTAACGCGCTTTCCTTTCTTTGTGAATTCGCCGATTTCCAGGAGAACGTCCTTGATTTCATCCTCGCCCAATTTCACATTGAAGAGTTTCACTACTGTTTCGCGCAATTGCTTTAGCTCTGGGATTGTGGAGAAAATTAATTGGTCTTTTTCTTCCCTGCGAACAGGGGCGCGCAGATTGTAAAGTTGCTGGGTTATGAATTTGGAAACCTCTGCTTCAACCGGTTCCACTGCAGGAGGATAGGTGAGTCCGCTGAGCGCTGCGCGCGGGTCCTTGAGCCCATTGCCGGTTAGAATCGCCACCACCGTGCCCGTGAGCTTGCCCTTGAGTTTGTGGATCGCCGCTATGCTGGCTGCTGCGCTCGGCTCTGCGAAAATGGAATCGGATTTGCCTATGAGCTGCTGGGCTTCCAGCATGTCGCCGTCGGAAACCGAAAGCGCGAGGCCGTTGGATTCGCGCAGAGCTGTGAGCGCCTTGTCTCCGTCCAGCGGGTCGCCTGCTGCTATCGCAGTGGCGATGGTGTCCGGCTTTTCAATGGGAGTTATTTTTGCAGTCTTCAGGGGATTGTTGAAAGCCGTAACTACTGGGGGGCAGCCGTCTGCCTGGACTCCAACTAAGTGCGGAAGCTTGCCTGAAACTATTCCCAAATCCCTGAATTCCTTGAAGCCTTTCCAAATACCTGCGAGATGCGTGCCGCAGCCGATGGGGACTATTACCCAGTCCGGGAATTTCCAGCCAAGCTGCTCTGCTATTTCGAATGCAGTGGATTTTTGTCCCTCTACGCGGAAAGCATAGTCGCCCGTAAGACGATAGTCGTATTTTTTGCTGATTACTTCGGTGATGCGCGAAGCATCGGAATAGGTGCCTTTTATTTGGAGAACGCGTGCGCCGTAGGAAAGTGTTTGTGCGAGCTTTCCGAGCGCGGTTCCTTCAGGGACGAATACGTAGCAGGGGAGGTTGACTTTTGAGGAATAGGCCGAAACGCTGGCAGCCATGTTGCCCGTGGAAGCGACTGTGATCACCTTGGCCGAGTTCTCCACTGCTTTTGTGAGCTCGACCATGGATCCCCGGTCCTTGAAAGCGCCGGTCGGGTTCATGCCTTCGTTTTTTATCTTTAGGTCAAAGCCGAATTCATCGGAAAGTGTTTTTGACGAGTAAAGGGGCGTGCCGCCTTCGTCCAGGCTGACGATTTTCTTGTAATTCAAAATTGGGTAGAATGCTAGGTATTTGAGAGCCGAAATTGGAGCCGAGCGCAGAGTTTGCTGGTTGAGGCGCTCGCTGACCTGTTCGTAATCGTAAACCACGTCGAGTGCGCCGCCGCACTTCAGGCAGCGGCAGTAGGTTTGGTCCTCGGTAAAACTAGCTTTGCAGTGAATGCACTTCAGTTCATAGAGTTTGTTGGCTGATAATGTAACCACCGAGTTGTCACTTCTTTTGTTTTGCTGTTTTTAAATAGGTTAGTATTTTTTCAACGACTTTCTCCTGAGTCAGGTTGTCGGTGGCGATTTGCACGTCGGCTTTTTCATAGAATGGCTTGCGGAATTCCAGGAGCTCCTTGATTTTGCCGTAAGGGTCTTGGGTTGCGAGCAATGGGCGGCTGGTGTCGGTTTTGATGCGCGCGAAAATCGTGTCAGCGGTCGCAGTGAGGCAGATTATGATTGTGCTTTTCTTTAGGCGGTTTATGTTTTCATCAAACAGGACTACGCCGCCCCCGCAGGAAATTACCTGGTTCTGAAATCTGCAGACCTGGTCAACCGCCTGTTTTTCCAATGAGCGGAAGTGCTGCTCGCCCTTGTCCTCGAAAATTTCCGGAATCCTTTTGCCTGCGTTCTTTTCAATCACATCGTCTAGGTCTACGAAGCGCAGGCCTAGTTTTTTGGCTAGCAACTGGCCCACAGTGGTTTTGCCAGTGCCCATGAATCCTACTAAAGCAATGTTCATTGAATCAACTCGTTGGATTATTTCTTTGCGCTAAGTGATTTTTTCACTGCATCACGCATGATGTTTATGTTAGGAGTTTCTCCTGTAAACAACTTAAATGCCTCTGCCCCCTGCTGAACGAGCATTTCGGAACCATCAAGCGTTTTCCATCCTGCGGATTTGGCTTTCTTTAGGAATTGGGTTCCCTTGGGCGAGTAAACCAGGTCGAAAGCGATTGGAGCCCCGTTGCCCTTTGCCTTGGCTTTTGGAAATTTGGAAATTGGGGAAACATCGGATTTGAGGCCGAGCGAGGTTGCGTTGATTATTATTTTGAAATCTGAAAGAATTTTTGGATTGCGCAGGCTGCTGAAAGGAAGTGTTTTGCAGTTGAAATCGCGCGCGAGCGCTAGGGATTTGGATTCAGTCCTGTTTGTGAGGGTGATGTCTGCTTCCTGTTTCCATAAACCGTAAACTGCTGCCCTGCCTGCGCCGCCTGCGCCGATTAACAGGACTTTTTTTGCCTTGAGAATCGGGTCTAGTTGCTTTAGGGAAAAGGAAACGCCCAGGGAATCGGTGTTGTGGCCAAAGGCGCGAGTGTTCTGAATTGTGACTGTGTTCACTGCGCCAATCCGGGAAGCATGTTTGTCTGTGAAATCCATGAACTGCATTACTGAAACCTTGTGCGGGATTGTCACATTGAAGCCGTTGATGCCAAGGGATTTGCACATGAATGTGAAATCCTTGAGAAGCTCAGGTGGGACGCGCTGTTTCATGTAAAATGATTTTAGGCCCAGGTGATTGATGGCCGCGTTCTGCATTTGCGGTGAAAGGCTGTGGTCGATTGGATCTCCGATTACCATGAGAATGCCCGAGGCATCGGGCCGGTTTGCGAGCTGGGTGAACGCCTGGCGCAGTTCGACAGCCGGAATTTGGCCAGGGGCAGTTCCGCTTGCCTTGTCCAGTGAAGCGAATGTGAATTCCGCCCCGAAAGTGCAGGAAAGGATGCGGGAGATTGGGCCGAATTCGCCCATGCAGAATGAAACTATGGGAGAAGTGGAAAGCTTGACTAAATTGAGAGTGGAGAGGTTGTCAAAGAAGCGCTCGGCTGTGCCGATTATTTTGCAGACATCAGCGCCTTTGGCCGCCATTTGCTTCTGGAGCTTCTGAAGCTCCGGGACACTGGGGATGTTTTTTGGAAAGTGTTTGGAAAGGATTAGTTTGGCTCCGCTGGCTTTCACCTGTTTTGTGAAATCTTTGGAAAATTTGGCATCGAATTCCAGGTCGACGTAAGTGAAATTGTGGGAAGCGACTAACTGGGAGAAAAGTTTCTCGCGCTGGATTTCGGTTCCTTTGAAATTTCCTAACTCCCATTTTGGCCGCAGGGTGGCGATGAGCTGTTTGCTTGTTTTTAGCTTCTTGAGCTGCGCTAGATCGCGCTTGGTGAAAAAGTCAAGCCTGAGCTCTATAATGTCGGCTAGTGCCTCTGCTTTTTTCAGCTGTTTGAGAGAGGTTATGGGTACAGCGATTTTTGCCATATGGTTCACTAGGTCGCTATTTACCGGCTACTATTTTTATTATATCCCCAGGCTGCAGCTGGTAGTCCTTGCCAACGCGCATCTTTGTCCTGCAGTTGACTGCGCTTATGAAATGCTTGGCTAAATCAGTGTGAATTTTGGCTGCTAAATCGAGTGGAGTGGAACCGCGCGGGAGAAGGAAGGAATCGGGGAGGACTTTGCCGAAATTGTTGCAGAATTTTGACTCGTCCTCAACAGGGTAGACTTCGATGAGGTCAAGGAGCTCCTGAACCGCGGCATTGATGCATTGCTGGACTCCTGTGCCGCCCCACTGCTTCATTACGCCGCGGATTTTGTCCAGGGCGTGTTTTTGCGCTGGGTTGACATTGACTTCTGTGAAATCTGCTGCACCGGGAGTGTAATGGATTAAACCTTTGTCAGCAGCTTTGCGCAGGGCGAGTTCTCCGTCGGCAAAACAGGGGATTATTATCTTGTCCGGGAAGCGCTCCTTTAATTTTTTATAATTTTCTTTTGCTCCGGGGAGGTCGATTTTGTTTGCCGCAATGATGACTGGTTTGGAAACTTTGCGCACTTCCTGGGAAAATGAAAAGCGCTCTTCTTCTGTCCAATTCATTTTCTCGGTTGCGAGCCCGAGCTGTTCGGCTATGGAGATTGTTTCTTTTTCTGAAACATGCAAGCCGGAAAGGATTTTTGCAACGTCCTGGATGTTTTTGCCCTTGAGCTTTGGCCAGGCGCGCTTTAGAATGCCGTCAATCCAGAATTCGATTTCTTTTTCAAGGAACAGGATTTCTTCGGCTGGGTCGAAATTGGGCGAGGGGTTGCCTTCGCAGTTGGTGTTGCCGCTGGCATCGATTATCTGGATGAGCGCGTCTGCTTCGCTCAGGTTGCCAAGGAATTCGTTGCCCATGCCTTTGCCCTCGTGCGCGCCGGGAACCAGGCCGGCCACATCGATCATGTTGATAGGAATTAAACGGATGCCGTTTTCGCATCTTGAGTTGTGCGGGTCGCATTTTTGCAAGTGAAGCGAGAGGTGCGGGCAGGTTGCCTGGAAGTAGGTGACACCCTTGTTCGGGTCAATGGTGGTGAAGGGGTAGTCTGCGATTTTGGCCTGAACCAAGGTGGCTGCGCTAAACAGGGTGCTCTTGCCTTTGTTGGGTGCGCCCACTACTCCGAGAAGCATGGTTAGAGTTAGGGCTGGTTAGAATTAATAGCCTTACATGAGAAAGAAATGTGTATGATTTGGGCCGAAAAACACTCGCCAAAAGACATAGACGAAGTCGCTGGAAACCAGGACGCGCGCGAGGAGATCAAGCGCTGGGCATTGGACTGGCAGCGAGGAAAGGTGGGCGAGCCTTTGCTTATTTACGGGCCCGCGGGGAATGGAAAAACCAGCGCAGCCAAGGCCATTGCCAGAACAATGCAATGGGAAATCGTTGAGATGAACGCCGGGGATTTGCGGGATAAGGAAAGTGTGGAAAGAATTGTTGGAAGCGCGTCAACCTCGAACACCCTGAGCGGGGGGAGAAAATTGATTTTGATCGATGAGGTGGATAGTATTGGAAGGAATGACAGGGGAGGAAGCCCGGCGATTGTTGACCTGATGAAAAATGCCAAGCAGCCGGTGATCCTGACCTGCAACGAACTTTACGCCAAGAACATGGCGAGCATAAGAGGGGAAAGCAGGAAATTGGAATTCAAAAAAGTGAATGTGAGCACCATCAGGAACGTGCTCAAAAAAATTGCTGAGAAGGAGAACCGCGAAATTGACGAGCAGAATTTGGAGGCAATCGCCAAAAATAGCAGCGGGGATCTCCGGTCGGCGATCAATGATTTGCAGGCGAATTTGGTTGGGGGGGAAGACGCGCGCAACAGGAAACGGAACATATTCGAGACCATGGGAGCGATTTTGAAAACCATGGATTACAAAAAAGCGCGAAGCGCGGGCATGGAAGCGGATGTAGACCGGGACATGCTCAAAGCGTGGACAGAAGAAAATATTCCTTTGGAGTATGAGGACTGGGGGGATAACGCCAAAGCGTTTGAGGCAATGAGCAGGGCGGATGTTTTTGACGGGAGAATACTGAGAAGGCAACAGTGGGGTTTGCTTAGGTATTCGGGGGATTTGTCAAGTGCTGGCGTCGCGCTGGCGAAGAAAGAGACTTATCATAAATTTACAAAATATTCTTATCCAAGCAAGATTAGAACTCTGGGAGCGAACAAAGGCGAGCGCGCAAAACGAAAGGAGATTTGTAAAAAAATCGGAAGGGTTTGCTCCTGTTCGATTAAGGAAGCGCAGAAATATTTGCCCCTGGTTGCATTGATGGGCGAGCAGAATTTGATTGGTTTGAAAAATCTTTTTGGGTTTGAGGAAGAGGAGCTCGCGTTCCTGATCAAGGCCACGGAAGCCAAGGTGCAGAAAATTTTGAAAGGCGAAGTGAAAGAGGAGAAGCCGAAAAAAGAAAAGAAAGCGAAAAAGAGCGAGAGGGAGAAAGGAGAAGGCAAAGAAGAGGACAAAAAGAAAGAAGCCGAAGAAAAAGAAAATGCTGATTCTGAGATCGAAAAAGTGACAAAAGAGATTGGGGTTCCTGAAAAAGAAGCAAAGGAAACTAAAAACAAGAGGGGAACCGCTGAGCAGAAAGGAAAGGAAAAAGAGGCCAAAGAGCCGGTTAAGAAGAACAACGCGACTTTAGATCAGTTCTTCTAGTCTTCTAATTCTCGGTTTCGCGCGCGAGACCCCCTGGCCCCGTACTTCTGATAATACTATAACCAATACGCCGCGTTTTGAGCTTCTTTTTGGTTTTCTAGTTCGTTTTGGTTTTAGATAGAGTAGATAGGATAGATATATATAGTTATGTAACTATAGTTACATATAGGTTATATTATGTTGATTTATGTCTATGACTTGAAAATCCGAGGTTTGAAGGAGTATAACACACTCAAAAGGCGGTTTTATTACAATTTGAAGCACTCTTCAATCGCCGCTTCTCCCTGGAAAACCAAATCAGTCCTCTTTGTCAAAGACGACCTGGAAACAGCCGCGGATACCTTTTTCAAGCGCTACACCGGCTTTGTCGAGGTTTACAAGGCAAGAGTTTCAGACCTGGAAAGCGTTGTCTAAGGCAGAGCCAGGTTCCAGAACATTATCGGAAGTATGGGGGGAGGGTCTTACTTCCCTAAATAAGCAGGTTAATTCCTCGCAAAACCGCTTCCACACTAGCCATTACAATATCGGTTTCAGCTGCGCTGGCGCTCACTTCCCGGTCGCCTTTCTTCATCTTCACCTTGACATGCACGAGCGCGTTGGCGCCCCCAGTAATCGCGTCCACCTTGTACTCGGTCAGCTTGACATTCGTGCCGCCCAGGGCCTTTTCAATGGCACTAATGGCAGCATCCACCGGCCCGTCGCCAATCCCAGCGACGACCTTAACCTCGCCATTAATCTTCAGTTTCACGCTCGCGGTCGGCGTCACCCTGTTCCCGGTGAACGCAGTGAACTCTTCCAGCTTCACCTTAGCCTCGTGCTGCTCGCCCAGAATATCATAAACAATCGCGTGCAAATCCGCGTCAGTCACTTCCTTTCCCTTATCCCCCAATTCTTTCACCTTCGCAATGGCGCGCTCCAGCTGCGTGTCGCTAAATCTAACCCCCATCTGTTCAACCTTTGCTTTCACACCCGCTCTCCCCGAATGCTTTCCAAACGAGAATCTCCTCTTTTGCCCAACCATCTCCGGGGTAATCGGCTCATAGGTGGACGCGTGCTTCAGCACCCCATCTACATGAATCCCGCTCTCATGCGCAAACGCGTTATCCCCGACCAGCGGTTTGTTCGCGTGCAAAGTCAGACCGGTAAGTGTTTCAACAACTTTGGACAATTCACTTAGTTTTTTCAACTCAACAGTTCTCACATCATAGAAATATTTCAGGTCAAGCGCCAATTCTTCAAGCGGGCAATTTCCCGCGCGCTCTCCCAACCCATTCACAGTTACATGCAACTCACTCGCCCCGCCCCTGAACGCAGCAAGCGAATTCGCGACCCCCAAACCCAAATCATTGTGCCCGTGGAAAGCAACAGGCACTTTTAATTTTTCCACCAACAATTTGTAAATTCCAAAAGTAATTTCCGGGTTCCAGACTCCGACCGTGTCGCAAACACAAACCCTGTCCGCTTTCGCAGCAATCCCTGCAGAAAAAATCTCCACCAGCGAATTGAACTCGGTCCTGCTCCCATCCTCGGCCAACACTTCCACTTTCAATCCATGCGCCTTTGCATATGTAACAAGTTCCCCAGTAAGCGCAACCACTTCTTGTTTAGTCTTCTTCAATTTCTTTTCAATGTGCAGATCACTTGTCGGCACCACCAGTGAAAGCGTATTAACATCCGTCCCAAGCGCGTCATCAATATCCTTTTTCATGGCGCGCGCAAACGAAGAAGTGTCAGCGCGCAGCCCCTCTTTCACAATCGCCTTCATCGCCTGTTTTTCCCCGACACTGGCGCACGCGCTTCCCAGCTCGATAATGTCCACGCCGATCTCATCCAGCTTGCGCGCAATGGCCATTCTTTTTTCCAAAGTCAGCGAAACGCCCGGGGTCTGCTCCCCATCCCGAAGCGTAGTGTCCAAAATCAGCATGTGATTACCGAGGGTATTTCCCCCTGCGAACTAAAAAGGCTTACCCTCTCGTTTCCACTAGCATTCTAAATAAAAATAAAATTAGAGAAATAAAAGAAAACAAAAAGAAAGGCAATCATTCGTTTAACCGAACAAGCTTGCCAATCCTGCAGCTGCTTCCTCTTCGGACTTCTTCTCGTCCTTTTCTTCCTTCTTGTCAGCTTTTCCTGCTGGTGCCGCTGCGGCTGGCGCTGCTGCGACTGGTGCAGCTGCTGCCTGCTTCAGGAGGTCGTCAAAGTTTACTCCCTTGACCGCATCCGCAAGAATCTTCGCCCTTGCGTGGTCTGCGTCTACTCCTGCTGCTTTCAGCACGTGTGCTATTGCGTCAGCAGTCACTTCCTTCCCGGCTCCCTGGAGCACGAGAACTGAGTGCAGGTATGGATCTATTTTCATATTTACACCTCAATAATCATTTCGTTTTTAATTTCACAATTTCTCTTCCTACTCTTTCTTTTCTCCGGCAGGCGCTGGCTCCAATGCGCCAACTTCCTCGCCCAGCTTTACTGCGGCTGTAAGAATGTCTGGAAGCGTTTCCTCGCTGACCACTCCGGCTCCTGCCGCCATTTTCCCGGCGAGCCTCACCGCCTGGCTCAAAATCAACACAATATTCTGCTCAGTCGGGTAGTGTGCATTGATTGAGAAGTTCAGCGCCTGGTTCAAGGACATTGCAAAGTCCTCGCGCAACTGGCTCTCGTCAATGTTCAGCACATCAAATGTGAATATAAACTGCCCGTCATCAATCGCCAGCACCTTCATGCCGACCTCGAACGGCTCAATCCCCAGTTTCTGCAGCGCCTTGGCAACAACATCGGAGATTTTCTCCCCTGGCTTGGCAACCGGGCTGTCCCTGGCGACCCAGATTTTTCCGGCCTTAATCTGCGCGTTGATTTTCGCAGCCTTCAATTCCGAAAGCGCCGGTCCCGGGGGCAACGTAGTCTCTCCCTCGGGGACAATAATCTCAAACGGAGCAATCTGCCCTGGTTTCGCTGCCGCCTTTCCGTTCCTGTCCTTTACGAACTTGAACATTTCATAGGGCTGCATTTCCGTAAGCACGATTGCGCTCGGGCCGGTGATATACTGCTTCAGGCTCTCTCCCTTTTTCGCAGCATCAATCGCCCTTAGCAAAATGGAATTCTTCGCGGTTGTGAACTCGGCTTTGCCGCGCAGCGCGTTCCTGATTTTTTGCAGCTGCTTGTCAGGCAATTCCTTTAGTTGGATGATTCCCACAACCTTGGCCTTCTTTATTTTCGCAGCCAGTTCGGAAACCTGCTTCTTTTTCACTGCTAGTGCTGGCCTGTCTGCGGCCCCGCCCTTGACTGCGCCTTTCTTTTTTCTAGCCATTTGCCTGCACCTTTTGCGGCTTGCCCATGCTCAATTTCACGAGCACTGACCGGATATTCTGGTCTCCGCCAATTTTGTTCTTGATTGCATCGTAAACCGCTTCGGCATTATCCGCCAAATCCTCGACTGTCATTGTTTCGTTTCCAAACAGGCACATGCTGTTCGGCAGGTATTTTCCCTTGCTTTTTATTTTGACGGTCTTCCTTGTTCTTTCAATCAGCCCCTTGACATCGCCAGCGGCCGGTTTTGGCAATTTTCCTCTCGTACCAAGTACTTGCCCCAGGCTTTTTCCGATTTGCATCATCAACTGTGGCTGTGCCAGAAATTCATACTTGGAAACAAAATTCTTCAGCTTGGCCTTGTCCGCTGCCATGGTCGCGATTTCCGAGCCCGCGATAATCCTCTCAGCGCCGGCGGCCTTGGCATCAACTGCCAGTTGTCCGTCTGCAAAAACAGCGATTTCACATTTCTTTCCCTTGCCCCGCGGAAGGACCACGTCCAGGTTAAGCCTGTTTTCAGGCTTGGTAAAATCAATTCCCTTAAGATTGACTATGATTTCCACTGACTGGGTGAATTTGCGTTTTCCCTTGTCTTCCAAGGCGCGCGTTATGGCTTCAGTTAATTCCTTTCGATTCAATACCAACTTAACCCCTCCCGACTATGTCGGTGATTACGGGAAAAATTGCTTTCCTGTTGCGAATATTACTCCCCGAAAATATATAAATGGTGCTGTAGAGCGCACAATGTTTTCCCTAAGCCGCTCTACGCGTTCAACATCCAGACTAGAACCAGCACTGCTTCGGATAAAAGGCTCGCGATTCCTCGCTCGCCTTCATCCCCCGCCTTTCATATTTTTGGGTTTCTCCATAACTCGCTTCGGTTGTGCGCCTCGCGCCTACACCTAGGACAACTCCCACAATCAATCCTACCAACTTATTGTCCACATCCTGCTCCCGACTATCCATAGCGCAATACCCAAAACTACCAATCCGACCGCAATAATCTGGTTGCCCTCCGCCCACAGTTTAAAACCGTACCAACCTGCCGCCGCCCCAATAAACCATATTCCTATTCCTTCAAGAGTGCGGATCATATCATTTTTGTCCAATTTCAGATAAACCAAGCCAGCCCGTTCTTCCTATTCTCCTTTTTCACATCCTCAAACTTGTACTCCACTCCCTCAAAATCCCCGTCCAGTTCCTTTCCTTTTACAAAATCAAAATACATGCACGCCGCCCTTGGCTTGTCGCTGGTCGGGTTTCCCAGGCTCCCGGGATTAATCACGACCTGCTTTTTCTTTTTCCCGACCTTTTTCACCAGGGGCGCAAGCCATCTCCCAGTCACCAACACATCATAGTCATTAACAATCAAATCCAGATATTTCTCATTTGTTTCATTGTTTATTCCCTCGCCAAACGGGTCGCGCGGGCTTCCATTCACCATGAACAATTTCTTCCCCTCATAGGCTTCCTCAACGCTCGTTGGTAGCGCGCTCAAGAAATCGGAATTCTCCTCACTAATTTTTTCTCTTGTCCACTCAATCGCCTTTTTCTCCTCCTCTTCGAACCCATCCATCTCATAACCCAACACCGCCCTGTCAAAATTTCCCAAAACAGAAACAAACTTTTTCTTCTTTGCCAGTTCCCGGCAAATTTCAATGGTCTCATTCGGGAAGGCATTAATCCCGACCAAATTCCCTGCGTGCAGCCAGAGGTCCACATTTTTCACTTTATCCAAAACTGCTTTCAGGGCAACCACATTCCCCTGCACTTCAGAAATAATGCCGATTCTCATGGTTTCACTTTTCTCCGTTGCTTTATTATTCCTCGCGCCCGGGCGGCAAGCTCGCACGCCTTGCACTCTTTCTTCTGTGATGTCGGCTCCCCGCACTTGGCGCACTTCCCAATCTTCTCACCTTTCTTCGCCGCGTACTCTTTCTCCAGCGCCCTCTTAATCACCCAGAAACTTTCCAGCACCCGTTTCTTGCTTCCAGGATACTCCTCTTCAATCCCATTCAGGAATTCGCGCGCCCTGTCCCTAAATGCCTGGGAAGCAAACGGGCAGTCCTGCATCACGCTTTCATAGCCTTTCAAAATTGAATAAAGTGCAATCTCTTTTTCAGGAGTTTCAATCAGGGGCCTGATCCGTGGCACAAAACTTTCATCCTCGCTAATCCCGCCGCTCGCCCCGAACCTAGCCAATCTGAACGGCTCATTCCTTGTAATATTCATGATTACGGTCTGCGCAGCATCATCCAAATTGTGGCCAAACGCCAGCACATCCAGTTTCAGTTCCCGCGCGGCTTTGTTCAGAATATGCCTTCGCAGCACTCCGCAATAGGAGCATGAATTATTCACTCTGCATCCGATTTCCCCAACCGTCACCTTGTACTCTTTCTTGAACGAGTAAATTTTCAGCGGCACCCCAACTTTCTTGCATTCCTTTTTGCATTTCACAATAGCCCTGTCCCGGTACCCCCTAATTCCCTCGTCAGCCAGAATCGCAACCAACTTACATCTCATGGGCTTGCACACTTGAGCTAATAGATGCAGCATCACCGTAGAATCCTTCCCACCAGAAACAGCAATCCCGATTCTCATCCCTTTCTTCACCATCCCGAATTTGCGGATGGTGTGCATCACTCTTTTCTCAAACATCCTGAAAAAATGCTGTTGGCACAGCTCGCGCTGCATATATTCGATTCTCACCACCGCATCCTGCTTGCACAAATAGCATTTCATAATTTACCCGCCAAATATTACCTTGATCAATTCCACTTCATCGTTCCCGCCAACCGTCTCGGTTTCCGGCACAATCTTCCCGTTCTTAGCTACGACCACGGTTTCCTTCTGCACCTTAAGCAGCTTGAGCAGGCCCTTCACATCGCCGGAATAGCCCAGTTTCCTTTTTTCAGAATTCACCCTAACGAGCATAGGTTTCCCAACTATAATTTACTCGTTCATTTTATTATCTAGTACTTCCCCGTCAGCTCCGGCATAAGTTTTTTAATTGCCACGCGATAATCTCAATTCGGTGTGAATTTTGGCTACTGCATTCAAATCCATCTCATCAAAAACCGTTTCCCTGGGCCCAAAGATTCGCAGCAAGCGCGCTGCCAAAGTCGGCCGCACCCTGAGAAAAAGCCCTGAATTCGCCCCGACCGAGGTGGACAGCGTGGAAAAGTCCATTGACCGCTCGGACACGCGCGACGAGGTATTCGCCCGCGCATTGGTTTCTATTCTCGACTCCTATGGCATCTCCCCCAGGGAAACAGCCTTCCTCAAAAAATCATTCGCAGCGGCGCTCGCAAACACTGAAAAAAACAGGAACCCGCTTTCAGAAGAGGACCTGGAGCGGATAAAGGAAATTTTCTCGCGCCTCGGGGTCTCGGAAAAGGCAAAGCACAAGTTCGCCTACGAAGTTTCAATCCGCGGCAATGACCAGGTGCTCTCCCACATGAACAACTTCCTAAACGCGCTCTCGTTCAAGCAGCAAAAGCCCTTTGGCTCGGGCCAGCTCGCGTCAATTCCCAAAAAAAGGAAATAAAAGGGAATAGCGCGCAATCTTACTCATGCTCAAAATAGATTTCCATGCCCACTCCAAATACTCGGTTGACTCGAAAAGCGAAATCACCGACATCATAAAATCAGCGCGAGCCAAAGGTTTAGACGGCATAGTTCTCCTGGAGCACAACAACATCGCGCCAATGAACGAGGTAAGGGCAAAGGCGGGCAATTTCTTCATAATTTTCGGGGAAGAGATCTCCTCCAGCGACGGCCACATCGGCGCAATCGGCATCAAAAAACCAATCCCCGCGGGCCTTTCGGCAAAGGAATCGGTGCAACTGGTCCACCAGCAGGGCGGCATCGCATTCGCAACCCACCCGTTTTCTTTCCGCGTTCCGGCAGTGCGCTTCAAATACAAATCAATCCCCTTTGATTTGATGGAAACGCAGAACGCTTCCCACTGGTTTTCCACCAAGCTTTCCAGGCTCCTGATAGGAAACGGGCTCGGCGGAGCTGACGCGCACCTGCCGGAGGAGGTAGGCACCTCCTACACCCTGGTTGACGCGCAGCCAAACGAAGCCTCGGTCATCGCGGCGTTGCGCTCGGGCAAATTCAGGCCGGTTTCCAATTCCGGTTTTTTCAACTACCTTTCGCGCTTTTTCAAACGAAGGCAAAAGCGAGCAGCCAGGCCTAATAAATTTTAGCGGGGTAATCATTCCATGAAGTTCACTTCTGCGCAAATCGTCCACAACCCGAAAAAGACGCACACAGCGCAGCTCAAGCAGGAAGTAGAATCTTTCCTGACTGAAAAAGGCATCAAGGTTTCACAGGATGGCGAAGTTCTCATAACCATCGGAGGGGACGGCACTGTCCTTTATCACCGCAAAATAATTTCACAAAAGCCGGTTTTCGGCATCGGCACCGCGAGCTCATTCATCTGCAGCGCAACCCATGTCACCTGGAAGCAGGAGCTCATGAAAGTAATCGAGCACGGCTACAGTGTTGACGAGCGCCCCATGGTCTCCTGTGAATTGAATGGCAAACTTTTGGACGAGGGCATCAACGAGGTCTGGCTGCGCAATTCCGGCCATCGCATAATGAACATTGATTTGCAGATCGATGACAAGACATTCCTCTTCCGCTCGGACGGCATCATAGTTTCAACCCCGCTCGGTTCCTCCTCCTATGCCTATTCCTGCGGAGGCGACGAGCTTCCGCTTCACTCGAAAAAATTCAGCATAGTCGCCATTGCCCCTTACCGGCGCAGCTTCAAGCCGCTCGCAGTGAGCGATGAAAGCGTCTGCAAAATAGTCGCCGAATGCGAGTCCCCCTATTTCGTAGCAGTGGACGGCCAGATGGTAAAAGAGCTTGACAAAAGGACAGAGCTGAAAATCTACAAAAGCAAAAACAGGGCCAAGTTCGCAATCCCAATCCAAAAGTAGAAACAGAATTCAATCAGTGCTCCCTCTTTCTAATCCATATACACTTTGGGCGCCTGGGGCGCGGTCTGGCTCACATACTTGCTTCCTTCCTTGAAATCATAGCCGGTGCTTGCCTTCCTGTTCAGTTTGAAAAAAGACAATTGCGCAATCTTCATCCCTTTCCTTAGCAGCACATCATTCGGATTCACGGAACTGATCTCCAGCGTAAGCGTGCTCGGAGTTTTAGCGCCAAACCCCGCATGAATAATTCCAGCGGTCATGTGCACCACAATCCCATACCTTCCAATGGAGCTTCTTCCTTCAATTTGCGCCGCAATGCTATCAGACAATCCAATTTTCTCTTCCGTGCTCCCAAGCACAAACATACCACACTTCAAAACAAATCCCTCATCCGGGATTTTCACTTTTTCAAAAAACTCATTCTCTTTTTTAGCAGGGTCCAGCACTCTTCCAACTTTTTTGGCAACCAAAAGCTCCCCGCTCAATTTAATATCAATGCTGTCCGGGCCGAGCATCTTCCTGTCAAACGGCTCTATCCTAAGCTCGCCCTTCTTAATCTCGTCAAGAATTTCCACGTCAGACAAAAGCGACATGATTCCATTACGCAAGCTAACCAATTAAAACAATTGGCGCCATATCCCTCTGGGAGCGTTTATGGCACTAATAATCGGCTTAACTGGAACGCTGGGCGCTGGCAAAGGCACCACTGCCCAGTTCCTGATGGACAATTACGGCTTCGTTTACCACTCCTGCTCCGATGTCCTGCGCGAAGAATTAGCCAAGCAAGGAAAGCAAGAAAACGTTGACACCCTTTCAGCGCTCGGCAATGAGATACGGGCGAAGTACGGAGCAAACGAGCTCGCAAAAAGACTTTTAAAAAAAATCAAAGAAAGCAAAGAAAAATTCTCAATAGTCGACAGCCTGCGCAGCGTTGGCGAAATCGAGGAAGTTAAAAAAGCAGGAGGAATAATTTTCGCATTGGACGCTCCAATTGAATTGCGCTATTCGCGCATCCAAAAGCGCAAAAGAAAAGGCGACGATGTTTCCTTTGAAAAATTCCAGGAACAGGAAGCAAAACAGCTCGCAGGAACAGGCCCGAAAATGAATCTCCGCGCCTGCATGGCCCTGGCGGACCACACTCTCACAAACGAAGGCAAGTTCGAAGACTTATATTCCAAAATTTCAAAAATAGTCAATCGATTAGAGGTGAAAAAAATGGGAGACACTTTCAAGAGAAAAATAAGGCCAAGAATCGGCTGGGACGATTATTTTATGAAAATCGCGTTGCTGGTTGCAGAGCGCTCCACCTGCCGGCGCCATCACGTGGGCGCAGTCGCAGTAAAGGAAAAGCGCATCCTCACAACGGGCTACAATGGCGCGCCTGCCAATACCAAGGACTGCATAGAACTAGGCTGCCTGCGTGATGAGCTGAACATTCCCTCAGGCACTCGCCACGAGGCCTGCAGGGCAGTGCATGCCGAGCAGAACGTGATAATCCAAGCCGGCCTCCACGGAGTAAACGTTGAAGGCGCCACTGTCTACTGCACCCATTCGCCCTGCATCCTTTGCGCCAAAATTCTGGTGAACGCGCGCATCAAGAAGTTCGTCACCTGCGGTTCCTACCCAGATACTGCTGCACTCGAACTCCTAAAAGAAGCAGGAGTAGAATTCGAGAAAAGGGACAAGCCAGAGGCAGTAATCAACGTCCTTGAGTAGCGAGAGAAACCGAACCAAAACCATACCTTTTTATCTTTCCAACGAGCAATAGTATCAGGTGACCAGATTGACCACAACATTCGTTGAGCTATTGACATCGCCAAATTGCATACACTCTCCGCGGGCCGCGCGGGTAGCCACGCAAGTCATCAAGGAAATGGAGGCAGTGCACTTCAAGGAGATCAGCATGGTCACTGATTACGGCAAGGAAGTCGCCCAGGAATACGGCGTTGACCGCACTCCGGCGTTCGCCATAAACGGACGGATCGCCTACATCGGAGTCCCTACTCCGGAGAAGTTGCGCCAGCTTATTTCAGAAGCAGCCTACGATGAGCGCTCAAGAGACAGCTATTTTTTCTAACTCGAGCAGCGACTCAATGTCTTTTCCTTTCCCTACAATCAGTGTTTTCACACCGGCAGCTGCGCCTGCTTTTGCATCCACTGACATATCCCCGACGTAAATCACTTCTTCAGGTCTAGCATCCAACTTCCCAAGCGCCATGAAAATCCCCTCAGGATCGGGCTTTCCCTTGCCCACATCCCCACTTGCAATTATAATATCAAAATCATTCTGGATTCCAAAATTCTCCAGCGCTTTTTCAGTGCTCTTTCTCCCCCTATTCGTGACAATAGCAGTTTTGATCCCCTTTTCCCGCAGCCATTTCACGGTTTCCACTGCGCCCCTGTGCGCTTTCACGCTTTCGATTTCCTCCATGGCAATCCTTCTCGCATTCACTCTCATTCTTTCCACAAGTTCCTTGTCATCTTTTTTTCCAGCAGGCAGCAGTGTCACAATTATTTCCAGCGTGGTGTGCCCTATCAGCGCAGTTATTGCAGGGGCGGATGGCGCCGCCTGCCCTGACTCGGTAAACGTCCGCTTAAACATCCTGATTATGGATTCCATTGAGTCGGCCAGCACCCCGTCAAAATCAAAAATCACAGCCTTGACCTTAGTTTTCAAAATCTACACCCAGAATAAATAGTTTCTCAGCACAAAATTAAATCCTATGCCAGACACTGAAAAGCAAAAGCGCCTGAAAAACCAGGGCTACCGGCTCATCGGGAAAAATGCGGCAGTGAAGCTCTGCCATTACACGAAAAAGACGATCCGCGGGGAATACGCCTGCTACAAGAACAAGTTCTACGGCATTTCCAGCGAATGCTGCCTCCAGCTCGCGCCCTGCGTCGGCAACTGCACGCACCACTGTACCTTCTGCTGGAGAAGCGTTGACTATTCTCCTCTTCCTCCAAAACAAAGCGAAACCGATTCTCCTGACGAAATCATCCTCTCCGCTCTTTTCGGCCAGCAAAAACTAATTTCCGGATTCGGCGGCTCGCCGGAATTAATTGACAAGGAAGTTTACGCGCGCGCCAAAACAGTGAAGCACGTGGCAATCTCACTCGCAGGCGAACCCACCATGTACCCAAACTTAGGCGAGCTAATCCAGAAATTCCACGAACGCGGCATTTCCACTTTCCTGGTTACAAACGGCATGTTCCCAGAAGTTCTCAACTCACTTGGCTCAACCAACTCCCTTCCAACCCAGTTGTACATTTCAGTCTACGGTCCAGATGAAAAAACTTACAAAGAAATCACGCGCAGCGCGCTCAAAGATTCCTGGCAGCGCCTCAGCTCCTCGCTCAAAATTCTGGGAAGCTTCAAAGGAAAAACGCGCACAGCAATCCGCCTAACTTTAGTAAAAGGCGCCAACATGTTTTCACCTGAAAAATACGCAGATTTGCTGAGGGTCGCGAATCCCGACTACGTGGAATGCAAAGGATACGTCCATGTTGGCGGAAGCATGGCAAATTTAGGCGCTGAAAACATGCCATCTCACAGCGAGATAAAAGAGTTTGCGCTTCAACTCGCAAAAGAAATGAACTACTCCTACAAAGACGAGGCTGAAATTTCCCGCGTAGTTTTGCTTGTGCGCGACCCTTCCAAATCCACTTTCATTCCGGGATTTGAAAAAAACGTCTGCAAAAAACAGCCAAACCCAAGGGGCGAGAATCTCTTCGAAACAGATCTCTAATTCTACAACCCAGCAAAATCCTTCGAGCTCTTACCCTTTGGAAAAATCCGTCCGCTCAAAGATTCAAACGGCAAATCATATTTGTGCGCCAATTTTTCCAGTTCATTTATGCTCAGGGTTTTCTCCAGCTTCACAACCGGAAAATCTCCGTTCGGTCCCTTCAATCTAACAATCTCAAACTCCTGCCTCTGGAAAATTCCAGCCCTCTGCACCCTGATCTCAATCTTTTTGCTCTTCAGAATTTCCTCGCGCGTCGGCTCCCCTTGCATCAATTTTCACCCTTTGCGATTTTTACCCTGCCCATCATGGCATTAAGCAGCGGAGGCGTTATTACCGTTGTCAGAAACGCCATGGCCACAATTATGGAATATTCCGGCTTTCCAAGGATTCCGGCTCCCAGCCCGAACGCGGCAATAATCAGCGCAATTTCCCCGCGCGGGTTCATTCCGATTCCCACAATCAGCGAATTCCGCCAGCCCGCCCCGCTTGCGCGCGCGGCAGCCCCGCATCCCGCGACTTTCGTGGCAGTTGCAACCGCTGTCAGGGCCAAAATAGGCACAGCGAATTGAACGAGGCTCGCCACATCAACCATCATCCCCAATGAAATGAAAAATATCGGGACAAAAAGGGATTCAAGCGGAAACACGCTTTCCAGCAAAGCCTTTGCGTTTTTGCTGTAATTCAGCGTAATCCCCGCGACAAACGCCCCTACAATCGCGCTCAGCCCGATGAACTCCGCGATATATGCATAGAGGAAAAGGAAAGTCATCATCCGGAGAAATGCGGTCGACTCGAGTTTTTCCCCTTCTTTCGGGGTGAAATGCCTCTCAACAAACAGCGTGCCAATCCTGATCCCCCCAATTATGAAAACAAGCGCGCTTCCGGCCATCCACGCAAAATTCACCACCAGCCCGCTTCCCCCGGCTCCGCCTGGAACGGCAAGCATGGCTGCAAAGCTCAGCACCAGGAGCGCCAGCACGTCATCAATCACCGCAGCCCCTAAAATCATTCTTGCGAAATCGGTTTTCAGCGCTTTCATCTCCTCGATTATCGCCAGGGTTATGCCCACGCTGGTGGCAGTTAGCGCGGCCCCCAGGAAAATCGCCTCTGCAATCCCAGTTTTCAAATACTCCAGCCCGAACCAATAGCCCCCGGCAAACGGGATTATCACCCCCACCGTTGCTATAACCAAGTTTTTTGCAGTGAAAATATGCCTTGCCTGCGATTGCATCCCGATTTTGAAAAGCAGCACTATGGACCCCAATTTCGCAAGCAAGCCAATGGTTTCATTCATGGTGACAAAATTCGGCTCGCCGGCAGGGGCGAAAGGCAGCACTCCCCTAATCACCGGCCATGCAAGCCCCACCACGCCCGGGCTTATCAGGATCCCGACAATCAGAAGCGCCATCGCCTGCGGCTGCCTGAAGTAATTTGCAACCAGCGTGTTCGCCAGAATTGCCGCGAGCAGCAGGAAAGTCAGCTCAAACCAGATTCTTTTTTGCCCGTCCACTTTTGTAAACAGGCTTGCGCGCACAATCGAAAGGAATAGCAGCGCGAACAGGAACAGCATCCCCAGGGTAAAAACAAATTTCAAGGTTCCTTTCATCCAAATCCACGTTCGCCCCGGTCATCCGGTGCGATTTATTTTTCCCACAAGCAGCTTCATTTCCTTTCCGCTCCTGAACGCGGCGAACAAATAGAACATGGCAATGCTCGCGCAGACTATCCTGGCGGCAAGCTGCACCTGCACCCCGTACACCTGCCCCTGCAGCGTGGGAGAGGACATCAGAAACAGCCCAAATAAAACACAGAACCCGAGATTTATCAGGAATTTCTTCTCGGCCTTTTGCTTCTCAGTATCAATGCACATGCTCACCACCGCATCAAAAATCTTCTTCAGCCTCACCGCCAGTTTCAGGAACAGGTAAAGCGCAATGATAGCGGCCACGGTGTTCACTATGCCCCGGATTTGCTGGCTGGCCACCAGCTCAGCCGTGAAAAGCACCGCCAGAAGCAGCACCGTGATTATCACCGCATGGTACGCATTATGTATGATTTCGAATCCCGCCCCTGGGCTGACCAGATCCGGGTCCTCCCCCTCAATCTGCTCCCGAACCTCGTTGATTCCAATCGACACTACTCTCGCCCCGCGAACCGCCCTGCCGGGCATCAGTTCCGCCATTGTCCAGTAAATCGACTCCTCCCTTCTTATCAGCAGCGAGGAAATTATGGCGGTTGCGAAAATCAGGCCGGCCATTATCCCGAGAATATTCGAGGCCCCGACCTGGGCGGTCGCAATCCCTAGTTTGCTTCCTTCCTTGGCAATAAGCAGGGAGATTTCGCTCACAGTCAAAAGCGCGAGCCCTGCAAAAACCGCCTGGCCACCGCTGTTTTTCACCACATAAGTTCCAATCCCCGCCCCCGCGAATTTCGCGATTACCGTTGCCACAAGCAGGGCAGCCAGCAATCCCCACTGGGAAACCATGGCCCCGGGATTCACGAACATCCCGATTGAAAAGAAGAACAGGGATGAGAACAAAATGCTGAACGAGCGCAGGGTTTTCTCAATTTTTTTCGCCTGTTCAAGCGCCGCAATGCTGCTTCCCGCCAGGAAGGCGCCGACTTCCGGGCTAAGCCCCACATAGTCCGCGGCTCCAGCGGCAATCACCACTATCGCGAGCATCGAAAGCACCAATGCCTCGTCCGTTTTTCCCGTGTAGTTGATGATCCGCTTCACAATTTCCGAAAGCACAATATAGGTAAACAGGAACGCCACGAGGGTTTTTGCCAGGGACCAGGCAATCGCCTGCTGGCTTGTCCCGCTTGTCGCCATCCCGTTCATCAAACCCAATACAAAGACAGCGAACACGTCCTCGAGAATCAATATGGCGGTTACGAGCTGCACCTCCTCCTTGTACATCGGCTTGTTGTCCGACATCAGCTTCACGATGATCGGCGTGCTGCTCATGGAAACCAATATCCCGATGAAAATAGAAGACCAGTTGTCCAACCCGAGCAGCAGGTAGGAAAACCCGTAAATGAAAAGGAAAATAAGCCCGATTTTTATCGCAGCCGCGATAATCGTCCCGCTTCCCACCTTGGTCAGTTTCACCAGCGAAAATTCAATGCCGATTTGGAACAATATGAGGATTGCGCCGATGCTCGCGAAAAATTCAATCTCCCCCGTATCCCCCACCAGGAAATTTTTCACCTGCACTCCCGCGACATTAATCCCCGCCAACGGGCTGAACGGGCCGAACATTATGCCGGCAAAAAGCAGCCCGATCACGAATGGCAGTTTCAGCCTGTTCATCACTACCGTAACCAGCGCGATGGCTGCAACGCACAGGCCAAAAGTCAGAATCGGGTCGCCCATTGGAAAAACCTTTTTATACCATTAGCGCCAACCTTACATTTAAACATTAGCAAGGCGACTGAGCTTGATAAAATGAACTATCCCGGGCATTTACTGACAGCGTTCCTGGCTTCCATCCTGCTTCTCGCAGCCATGAACCTGATTTTTTACATCCCATTCTCACTCATAGATTCGGTCGCCCTCATCCTGGTCTGCCTTGGCTCCACCATGCTCCCAGACTTGGATCATCCCGAGTCAAAGGGCACACAGCTCACCCAGCGTTTCCTTCCCCCACTAATCATGTTATTCGCATTTGGCACAAAATTCGCTGGCTACCGCTTCAGCGAAAACACTATCATTCCAAAACTCCAGGACGCGCTCATTTTCGGCTTTGCAGGCATCGGCTTCTTTTTTGTAATCACCAATTATTTCCGCCCCTCGCACCGCGGCATCACCCATTCGCTCCTGGTGAACACAGGCTATGGCGCCCTTATCTGGGTAGTCACTGGCTATGACGTAAATGTGACAATTTTCGCAGCAGGCGGCTATTTGACTCATCTTCTCACAGACCAGTGCATAAAATTAGTCTAGGCTCACGCCACGAGCGCCTTCAAAAATTCGCGGAACAGCCCTTTTATTTTCGTCTTCTTCACTTTTTTGAAAACCGCATCCCCTTTGGGCGTGGTTGAATAGATTTTGCGCATGCGCTTTTCCGCCTGTTCAACGCGCACGCGCACCAGCCCCTTTTCCTCGAGCTTTCCAAGTATCATGTAAAGCGTTGAAGCTTTCACTGGCACCATGGCGCTGTCCTGAATCTCATCAATCAGCGAATAGCCGTACATGGGCTTCTGCTTCAGGCGCCAGATTAAAAACAGCCCAAGGAACTTCGGCCCATGCGGGTGCTGGCGAATCTTTCCGGCGCATGGAGCGCCCCTTTTTTCTGCCATGCATCCATTAGGGCGAGTAAAGCTTTTAAGTCTTCCAATTTATAGAATACTCTAGAAAATGTAATATACTAGAAGTTGGCACCATGGAAAACACAGAATATGCGATCGACTGCACCGGCCTTACCAAGAAATTCGGCAACTTCACGGCAGTGGACGGCATAGACCTGCGCATAAAAAAGGGCGAGCTCTTCGGCTTTCTGGGCCCGAACGGCGCAGGCAAGACCACCACCATAAAGATGCTCACCACGCTCATAACCCCCAGCGAGGGCGTCGCGCGCGTCGCATCCTTTGACATAAAGGAGGAAGCCGCGTTCGTGCGTGCGAGAATCGGGGTCGTACCACAGGAGTTCGCACTTTTTGGCGAGCTGACCCCCATGGAGAATCTCTGGTACATAGGGGCGCTCTTCGGCATGAAGCCAAACATTCTCAAAAAGCGCAGCGACGAGCTTCTCAAGATAGCGGAACTCTACGATAAGCGCGATATCCCCGCGGACGGATTTTCCGGAGGAATGAAGCAGCGCCTTTCGGTTGCCGCAGGAATCCTCCACACGCCGGAAATACTTTTCATGGACGAGCCGACAACCGGGCTTGACCCGCAGAGCAGGATCGCGCTGCGCGAACT
>CABMDC010000019.1 GCA_902384795.1 Candidatus Gugararchaeum adminiculabundum
GAGCTCTCCGGTCAGGTGCATTGTTCCCAATGAGTGCTCAAAACGGGAGTGGTTTGCGCCAGGGTAAACTAAATACGCCATTGCCAATTGGCGCACGCGCCTTAGGCGCTGGAATTCAGGTGTGTCAATCAGCGAAAGCTCGAAATCATTAAGTTGGATGTCGCCGTGAATTACGTCCTTGATTATGGTTTTCATAGGCATCAACATTGATTTTGTTCACACATTTCAGACCATCTTATATTGCCCTTTCCTGTTTTCGATTACATCCCCGTCAGCGCTCATGAGCGCCAGGCAGACCATGCATGCGTCCTCATCCAAAGAGAGAGATTTTGCAATTTCAGAGTGTGTCTGCACTTTTCCATTGGAAAGGGCGCGGCGCACCTCGTCCCCCATTTTCAGATAGAAACTGCGCATGGCAACATAGAATTTCTTGTCAAACGCGCGCGTACCCATAACTTCGCCTGCCTTGATTCGCTTCTCCAATTTTGCCCCGATTTCCTTTGCATCAAGCTCGCTGGAGACTATCACATAGCCGTAGCGCTCCAGCGCCTCGAGCGGAGTTGATGCTTTTTGGAGAGGGTTGAAATGCTTTGGAGGCTCGGACTGTTGCGCCTGCTTCGGGGCTTCAAATTTCTTTTTCACCAGCGAATAGACCGAATCATTGATGTTGTAAACCCCGTCCTTGTATTTCGGGCTCTTGAAAACCGTGACCAATTTCTTGTCAATCAATTGCTTCAGCAGCTGGCGCTCTCCCTGGTTGAGCTCCTTGTTCACAATTCCAGGGACGCGCTGGGTGAAGTTGAATGAGTCCAGTTTTTTTAGGAGAATGATTTCTGCTTCGGAAATGGATTTTCCAGAGGGAAGCTTGAAGGAATTTGCGCTGCCGTTTGATTCTTTTAGCAAAACGAACATGCCGTCCTTCACTGGCAATAGTTCGAATTCATCGCCATCGTTTACATTGGAATTTTCAAAAACCTCGGCCGGCACTTCGAGTAGGTAAGAACTAGCTGTTTTTTTCACCACTCCCCTTGCCATAATAATAGAACGAAGCCAAACTTTAACTGATTAACCCCCAACTGGTGCCGGTGAGTTTACGAGAGCTCGAACATGCGGTCCAGCGCCTTTTTCGCCCTTAGCCGGATTTCCTCGGGTATTTCAACCACCTGGTCGCGGGAAGGATTTTTCAGCGCCTGGAGAATAGTTGCAAGCGAATTCTTTTTCATGTAGGGGCAGAGGCCGCACGAGCCGATGAATTTCTTGCCCGGGAATTCCACCCTCATCCTGTCACCTAGCCCGCATTCGGTAACCAGCATGAATTCTTTTGCATCGGATTTTTTCACGTAATTGACCATGTCGCTGGTGCCGCCTGCCAAATCCGCGAGATGCACAACCGCTGGCTCGCATTCGGTGTGGGCCAAAATTTTCAGGCCCGGGTGCTCTTTCCTGAATTCTTCTATTGCATGGGCATCGAAATCCTCGTGCACAATGCATTTTGCATCCCAGGAATAGACTTTCTTGCCGGTCATTTCTGTCAGATTTTTTGCCATGAAATAATCCGGGAGAAAAATGACTTCCTTGCCTGGAAGCGCCTTGATTATTTTGCCAGCATTCGCGCTGGTGCAGCACACATCGCTTTCGGCTTTCACTTCAGCGCTGGTGTTCACATAGCAAATGACCGGAACTCCGGGGTGCTGCTTCTTCAGTTTGCGCACATCATCCGCGGTGATATGGTCGGCAAGCGAGCAGCCTGCTTCCAATGAAGGAATCAGGACTGTTTTCTGCGGGTTGAGAATTTTTGCTGTTTCAGCCATGAAGCGCACTCCTGCGAAAACTATGGTTGTGGCTTTTGTTTCGCTTGCATTTTTTGAGAGTGCGTAGGAGTCACCGGTGAAATCAGCTACTCCGAAAATTAAATCAGGAGTCACATAAGTGTGCGCGAGGATGATGGCGTTCTTTTCTTTTTTCAGTTTGTTGATTTCCAGCGTGAGCGGGGCGATAAGAGCGCAGCTCTGCCTGTTCCAGCCGGCAAGCTGGAGCTTGGAGAATAGGCGCTGGGTCTCGCGCTCCAATTCATCTTTGGAAAAACTAGTTACTTTCCCCACACTAGGAATTGCGCAAATTGGAATTATAAAAGTATAGGGAAAGTCAGGAGCGCATGAGAGAAGGAGAAAAAGAGCTCAAATTAACTTGCCTAGTTCCAGCAGGAACTCGTTCAGCTTTTCATTCGGAATTGTGGCGCCAGCCGCGATGTTGTGCCCGCCGCCTGCTCCGCCAACCGAGGCGGATGCCTGGCTTAGGATTTTACCCAAATCCAGCCCGTTCGCAACAAGCAAACGGGTGCCTCTTCCTGAGAATTTTATCCCGCCTTCCTTGTCCAGCGCGCAGGCAAAAATCGGCTTGGTCCTTTTTGGGGCATAGAGCATTCCTGCCACAACTCCGATTATTCCGTCATCAATTATTCCGCGCGCATCCAGGAAATAGAATTTTCCCAAATCAATGTAATTCTTTTGCGCGAACTCAATCCCGTTTCTTAAATTGACCCGGTGCTGCTGGAGAAGGGTTAACGCGTGCTTCGAAGCGCCCAGTTCTCCGAGGCAGGTGGAAATCCCGATGTCCGCCCTGTCGTTTCTTCCGCAGGCGTTCATTATTGTGGAGAATTCCTTTGCATCCGAGAATTCGCTTCCATGCTGGCGCTGTAGAAGGGTGTAGACTTCGCCGATTACGGATTTCGCAGCTTCGTGCATTCCCCTGGATTCCAAGTGGGTGACAATTCCTGAAACCAGCTCTCTTTTCTCTTCTTCATCCAGGTCAGCATAGGTTTTGAAATCCTCACCTTTTTTCAGCTTGATTCCCAATGACTCAACAAATTGCGCGGATTTTTCCTCGTTTGCTGTTAGCCCCGGAAGGAAAGGGTCGTCCGCGTAGGAGAGGAAATACTGGAGCGGCCTGCTCATTCTCCCGAAAAAGGTTATGTCAGTCTCGACTTTTACGGCTTTTTTCTCTTGTCCCTCTTTTAGAATGATGGAATTCAGTTTTTTCTGGGAAATCGGGTATTGCATGTCCCCGATCATTCCTACTAAACTTACGTCCAAATATTCCTTGAAAACCGAGTATGCGACCCCTGCCGAACAGATGTCCTGGGCGCCGTCAAACCCGAAGATGTGGGGGTTGATTTGCAGGCCTTTTTTGTGGGCTGGCGGGTGGTGGTCGAGTATTATTATGGTGTCCGCCTTGAGGTCCTGCACCGCTGCCACCGAGCTTCCCAGGTCGCAGAAAAGGAGCTCCTTTTCGCCCGTGGAATTGAGCTCATGGATTATCTTTTCGTCTAATTTTCTTTCGTTTCTCACTCTATGACTTATGCCCGCGTTGTTCAGTGCGCCATGGGCTATTGCCGTGGAGCAGATGCCGTCGCAGTCATAGTGGCCCAGCACCAGGGGCTGCCTTAGCTTCAGGATTTCCTCCTTTGCTTCGGCTGCTTTTGCGAAAAATGAATGCTCGTTTCCCATTTAAACCACAAACCTGGCTATTTGACTAATTCTGCGGGAGGGGTTATAATTAATGGCAGGGGAGTGCTTCCCCTGAATACCTTTTAAAATGGGGATAGGTATATAAAGTTCGAAAACCATAAATTTTGTGTCAATTAGTGGTAGTTATTGATTGATACGTGTGGAGGGTGTTGTGCATGGCAGATGACAAAGCTTCAGGACCTGGATATTACGGACAGATAAGCCAAAGATTGAGGTATGACCCGGAGAATGTGCTCCAGCCGCCAAAGACCGACACCAAAGTTAGCATCGGAAAACCGGTTAAAACAACGGCCGCAAAGGTCGCAGAAAGAAAAGAAACCACCACACTTCCTAGAACACAAGAGGAGATACTGGGAGCGGATAAGAAGACACTTACAGCTATTCTTGGAGAGAAAGCCACTGCGATTAATGCTATTTTTGATAGGGCAAGGGGCCAGCTACTTGAGGATCTGGTTCCGGGTTCAGATGGTTATAAGCAGCAGGAAGGCAGAATAGAAAGCGCGCGCAGGCTTGCATTGAAGCAAATTGCACTGTTTCTTACGGACAAAAGCACGGCAGAAGAAGCAATTGGCTATATAAATACCCTTAAAAACTGGGAAACTACGTGTATTGGAGCAGACAGAAAAACCCAAAACTTGGCTTATGGCCCGCTGGTTGACCTTGTTTTGGGGATGGAAAAACACCTGCAATCATTGGAAGAAATCGGCAAGGATCCATCTGCTTTGGCAAAAGGAGTTGACAAATTCAGAGGAGATGGCGGCCTGCTAAAATATTCCAAAGACAGGTTTGAAGCGGTAAAAGACAACGGCATTCTTGTTGCAATTACGAATTACAAGGAGATTTACGATTTCTACAGTGTAAGAAAGAGTGCGCTGAAGAATAAATTTACCAGTGAATTTAAAGCGCTAGAGGAACAGGCAACGCAAAAGGGGGTTAATGATGATTTCATAAAAGCCATGGGGACTAAGTACACCGAAGGGATAACCGCCATTATAGGACATAGTGATACTGCGCAAGGAGAAGAAGTGTATCGAACAGTGCTCGGTGGAAAAATCTATAAGGAAAATGGGGAAAAACTCCAGAAAGTCGTTTCCGAGCAGTTTGGAGTCACCACCTGGATAACACTTGACAAATGCGGGCCGATTGCGATTTTAAACGAAATCAACAGGAAAGTTGACGAGCAGGTTAAGTATGTTGAAAGCAAGCGACCTGCTAATTTGTCAGATGCGGAATGGGCGGAGGCGGTAAGAGGCGGGCTTGGATGGCTCAGTGACAAGGATTGGGATGCCTATGACAAGGCTGCGCCTGGCCAGCAGAGGGCGCTGCTGCATAGGGCAATAGAGCAAAAATGGGCGGGAATTGCGATTGCACTCGTTGCACCGGTTCAGAAATCTGAGAATATCAAAGCCTACACCGGCTACACATACAAGAATGGTGGAAAAACTTTTGACGAAGAAAAATCCTCTGAGTATGTTAATGTTGATGGACACATAGGAAAACCGGAAAAAGGCAAGTGGAGACCGACTGTCTGGGTCGGAATGAAGTATTTGGAAAGTGATGGAAAAGGAGACCTGGTTAATGCAACCAGGCAGTCAACAATAGACACCTTCTTTGGAAATGCAAGGCAGGATGCTGACAAGATAGTGAAAATCTGGGCAGATATCTTCGTAACTGAGAAAAGCCTGTTGAGCAAAGATAACACGGAGACCAACACTCAGATTGTGAGAATACTTAATGAACTGGGCGTAACGAACCAAAGCCCGAAAGAACTTGAAAACGCCATCGGCCTTGAAAGCAATGTGAATAAGGCGGCACAGTTTGCAGCCCTTAATAAAGCGATAGATGCTGCCAAAGCCTATGCCGCAGTCTATTCCGAAAGAAGCCAAACGGCGCTCATGAAAGGAGGCTGGGGAACTGCTAGCGATGCTAGTTATGGTTTTAGTAATACGCATTTTGTCAGCCCGATTAAGAAATTCTGGGATGTTGACTTCAAAGGCGCCGTCAATGAGGCCATTGGCAAGGAAAAGGGCCTTACGGGCGGCACAATCGCGAGAGTGAGTGGAAGGATTTTTGACAAACTGGCAAAGGGAGAGACACAGCTCCCGATTCAACTTGAGGAGAGCAGGTTCATACCCCAGAAAAAAATGAGTGCGATTGATTATCAAACCTTGAATATGCTGAAAGGGAGGGATATGATAAAACTCTCTGAAAACTTTAAAGTAATGAATCTGAAAAAAGCAGGGGAAAACGGAACAGATACGTTCGGAGGCGGAGAGGTCGCGAGATATGAATTGGGATCCCAGGGCACGATAGAAAAATATCTGCTTAAAGTCACTAATGTGAAAGTAGGAGACGTGAATGTCTCTCCTGACAAAAAGATTACAGAGCCAATGAAAATCACATTTGATGTTGCCCTGGAGCATGATGGGGAGTCCATTGGTGCGGATGCATTATTCACAGGAGTTATCGTTAGAGTAGGGGCGATGGATATACCGTTGAATGTAACAAGAATAAGGGGCACTAACTCCTATTCAACCGTCATAGAAGGGGAGAACCTCAGAAAGCTGACGGATAAAAAACTCAAAGACGTTCGGGTTGAAATAATGGCAGTGACAACGGTCAACCGCACGGAAAAGAATACTGCGTCAGGAATGGCTCCGCATGACCAAATTGTATACCTTATAAACAACGGAACTGCAACCGCCACGATTAAGTACGAGGAAAAGGTCAAGGAGAAAACACAGCCAAAACATGACTTCCAGATTTTGAGCTACCGGACAATTGATACCGGAGGAGGAAGCACGGTAGTTTATGACGGAGTTTGGGATTCCAAAGTTCTTGGCTCGTTTGTTAGTTTATCCGCCTATGGGCCGGATGGATTGAATACACTGAAGAGTTGGACACAGAGCAATAACGTGCCTGCGATTACTGGGAATCTTAAACCGGCGATGCTTGATGGGCTGGAACCCGCGGATAAGCAGAAAATAATAGAAATGCAAAACAGCCCTATAGGGACCTATTCGATAGATGACATGAAGGCGGTCCTTGGGAAGTATCCGGCATTCAGTAATTTAGTATCAAACATCACTTCCAATGTAACTACCACGAGTACAACTGAAACACAGCTTCATGGCAGGTTGTATACCAAGGGAATCGCAGTCAGCAAGGGGCTGACCATTCATCCTGGAGTGGATCTTAGTATAGAAAAGAGAACGACTGATGTAACCTACACAGATGGAAGCGGAAATACTGTGAACGTAGGCACGCCTCAGTCAAAAACCAGTGTCAGGGGCAACCTTGCGTTTAAAGGTGACATTGGGAAGAAAGTTGAGGCAGAAGTCGTGCTTGGGCAGGGCATAACCGGCAATGTGACGTATAAGGTATACGAAAGGAAGGGAAAAGCAGTGAGGGTCGGAGCGGATGTGAACCAGGGCAAGACGGCTTATCGTGTGGATGTGGACTATAATAAGATGGGCCTGATAGTTGTGCTTGACCCTGAATACAAGAAAGCTCAGATTGGTGGCAGGATAAGATTCTAGAGGAGGCAGTGAGGGTTTTAATACTTGATTGCCTATTGCTTAGAATATGAAACTTTTGGCGTTATTGCTGCTATTGGCACTGCCGCTGGCAGCCTATGCCAACTGCGCCTATCCTTTTTCTTTTGAAGGGGGGATTGGACTTCTTGGGCAGAATTTTTCCGCTGGGACCGGGATTAGCGGAAGCGTTGCAATCACGGACACTTCGGATTATCCCGTAGTTGACGGGGAATTGACTGGGCAGGTTTTCCTTGCAAAAGGCGACCAGAGAATTTTGGTCGATGAATTCGAAATCAATGGAATTGCCTTGTCCAAGAAACAGAAAAAAAATTACAACTTCTCCTGGATTCCGCCAAGTGGCGGGGAATACGCCATTAGTTTCAGCGTTTTTGAGGCTGGAAATTCGATTGGCCCGGGGATCGCAGAAAAGAAATTTTTAGTTTCAGGAGACGTGAAAGAAGTTCCGGTTATAGGCGGAATTTATGTAAACGGAATAGCTGAGGGGAGGTTGATCAGGGGAGGAGAAGCCCTGAATCTCACGGGCACTGTTGATGGAATTGCTGGACAGCGGATCAGGCTCGATTATACTATGTATTCAGTGAATAAAATCAGGCACGCGATGACAGTCGGTCTTTCCTATGGGCAAGAGGAGCCGGTGATGCAAAGGATTAGAGGAGCTGAAAAGATTAGAGGAACACTTTATCTGAACCCAGATGAATCTGGAATGGCTGATTTTTCAATAGATGGTGGAATTCTTCCTGCTGGAGAATATGAACTCGATTTGGCAGCAAGCCAGGGCAGTATTAAGTCGCAGGATGAGTTGGAACTGTTTGTTGATGGGGGAAATGGAACTGGAGTGATTTCATTGGTAACGGTAAAACCGTTTCCGCCAAAACAAGGGGAACGCCTTGCCATAGGCGGTTGCTCCAACAGCAACGCGGATGTATGGATTAGCGCGAATCTAGGCGAGAAAATAAAGGAAGGGAACGACCAGGTTTCGATTGTCTCGGATGGGAATGAAACTTCGCTGGACGCGATTGTTGAATTAAAACAAGGTGAACTGGTTCTGGATGCATTGAAGATTTCCTCCGATGTGCATGAATTTGCCATGGAAAAGAATTTGTCCCTTAGCACAAACGCTTCGGGAAACACGCTTGCCGTGCAAGTGAAGGTCTTCAGCGCCTACGGTTCGGAGAGCTCGGATGTGGCACTGTTTATTTCCAACGAGCAGGGAGTGATTGTCGGCTCTGTGGGAAAAATGACTGTGAATGGAGAGGCGAACTACTCGTTCACTCTGGATAAAGGCGCATATTTAGTGAGTGCGATTGCAGAGGAAGGAAAATCGCAGGCAAATGCAAGCATTGTGATTGAAAGCAGCCTGCCGAAAATCCAGGGGGAAGAAGTGGTTGCCATTGAGAAAAAGATGGATGAGAGTAATGCGCGGCTGGACCTGGAACTCAAGCTCTTGACAGCGCTCGTACTGGTGCTCATGTACATTGCGTTCAGGTTGTGGCAGGAGCAGAGGACAAGAAAGGGTTAGTTAAGTTTAAATGTTCCGAATGAAAAATGGAATAAGGAAGGGTTGAATATGGGAAAGCTGGCAGTATTCGCATTTGTTTTTGCACTCGCTTTTTGCCAGCTGGTTTCGGCTGCGATTATAGGCGGCGTATTGGTGACCAATGAACAGTACAGGCAATCCACGGATGCCGGCTCGGCTTGGATGAACGCGGCGTTTATCCATAAAACGGATTATACGATAACAGATGTGACCACTGGAAAGGATCTGACCAGTGGAGGAACTGCCTGCGAAAAGGATGTGCTCTCGTTCACAGCAGATGCAAGAGGCACGTGGAGCGCTGATCCTGATTTTACCGGCGCCGACCATCCGATTAACTATCTTCCAAACGCTGTCTACAATACATATGTGTCAAAATGGGATTCAATAGGCGACACAATGAATGACCCGACCTCTCCACCGGCTAATTCTCCGCAGGAGTATCCCGGCTATCAAAGCAGGAGAAAGTTCACCTGCGGTCCCGTAGGGGATAAGATGTTTGATGTCAGCGCAGGGATTAGCTGCGGAAGCTATTATCTTGTCTCGGAGGACGGTACGATAGTCTACAAAAATGATGCTCTTGGGACTGCGAGCACGCTAACTCTGTCTGGAACTGGAACAAAGAATTTCATTGTAAGAGTTGTGGTTCCTGCCTGTTCTGCACAGGCTCATTTTGTGCACCAGAAAGATCCGTGCGACCCCACTGGAACAAGCTATATCCAAGATGACAGGATATTCTATGGTGTTGCCAGGTATGGAGAACAGTTAATCGAAAACTATCCGACGGTTAAGATAAACGTGCTTGGTTTGCTGCCTGATTTCGTAGACTTGCAGGCAGGGGAAGGAACGATATCATCTTCCGGGGCGGTTGTGAGCAGCACGGACTCAAGGCCCGAATGCTGGGTGAACTATATTGTGCATGACTCTACGCTGCCGCCCGGGAGTGACGCGCAGAGCGGGGGCGCGGCAGGCTGCTTCCATTCGGGGAATATTCCGGCCAATGCGGATCTGACGTGGAGCATTAAAGTAAAGAATGTTAATCCGTTTGATTTGAAGATTACGCAGATAACCCAGGAAGCCGGCTGGACGCTTCCTAATTTTGCAGTGACTGACGGAATTGGAAAAACTATTCCTGCCAATGGCGAGATTACTATTACTGGGACGGCAAAAGCGCCCGCGACTCCGAACCTAAATCCGTGGACAGTAGGGCAGTATGGGCTTGCGCTGGATATATTCGCCCAGGGCCAAAGCTGCACTGGCTCGATAAACTATAACCACATCTGGCCCCTGGTAAGTTATGTTGATGTATTCAACCCGAACAAGCCAGACCTGAAGGCAGAGGGAGTGATTTATACAGGAGCGGCCCCTACGCCCGGGCAGAACGAGGTAACGGCGCAGTATGATGACATCGCCCACCTGTATTTCAAGGTGACAAGCATCGGGGCGGCTGACCCGGCTGCACAGTTCAGCATAACTCTTTACAATGCCACAAACCCGCTTGCGCCGGAGATATTCCCGCCTGCAAGCACCTATGACATAAGGGTCACCACGGGAATTCCGGCCGCAGCTGACGGCTGGTACAAGGAAATAACCGCGGATGTGAAATGCAGTCCTGAAATGAACGGGGACTGGATTTACAAGATAGTTGCCGACAGCAGGGTTCCCAAGGAGGTTGCCAATGACGCAGACCCGGCCAACAATGAGGCCACGGTGACTTTGCACTGCACCCCGAAGGTATTCTCCTGCGACGTGGACATCCCGGCCTCAACGACCAGCGGGGTCGTGGTTGCGGCGATTGATTTCAGGAATATCGACCCTGCCAAGGTACGCGCCAGCGTGGTGCCGCCGGACCCGACGACAAACGGGATTCCGATTCCCAGCGAAGTCACGGTGACCTGCGGGCCGGGCGGAACTTTGACATCTCCTGTTTCCCAATGCCAATTGGATGCGCCGGGATTGACCACGGGCACCTGCACAGGAGTGGTGTGCACCTACCCCGTCCCTCCAGCCGGGTCAACGATTTCCAGGACGATTGAAGCGAGCATCGATTACTTTGGCCAGGATCCGGACACCGTATGCAGCGCCGGCACAATTGATGTGACCAATGCTCCGAAATATGAGTGCATAGACTATATCTGAACGCTTATGGCAATAGACATTCCTTTCTTCAAGAAAAGAAAGGACAAGCCTGTTACTGAAGGGCGTGATGAAACCAGCGCCAGGATAGAGGAGGAGCTGCAGGTTCTGAGGAGAAAAGTGAAGCTCTACCGCACGGTGATTGAAAAATATGGCGAGCAAATCGAGGAGGGCGAAAAAAAGAGCGTACCCGAGCTGCGCGTGCTAGTCGACCCGGAAAACGAGGAAGTGAAAAAAATCAGCGCCAGGATAATTGGCGAGCTCGGGGCCGGCGGGGCGGCGTACTCTTTTGGCAAAAATTTCCCCGATGCAGCGAAAAAGGCGTTTGAATTCGTGAGCCAGGGGCTGGCGGACGAGCAGCTGCCGGTTGATTTCTGGCTTTCGCCCAGGGATATGGTGGCGATTGGGGCAGGGGATGAGATGGACAAGGCGCTTTTTCTTTGCTCGCTGCTGATTGCGCTGGGAAATGAGAGCGCGAAAGTGATCGTGGAGCTGAGCAGGAAGCATGTTTTCGTTGGCTATGAATTCGGGAAGAAATATTTCCTTTGCGATGCCTCGCACAGGGACATGTTCGAAGGGAGCCGGGAGGAGCTGGTTTCCAGGCATTTGACCACGGATGAGCTGGTGTACGAATTCAATAACAAGGAGTATGACGAATTGTGATTTAGGCAGGGAGACCTGTAGTATTTAATAGAGTTAAGTGTGAAGTGTAAATGGGGATTGGGATGGCAGGAAACGAAGAGAAGTCCATGGTAAGCTTCTGTATTGACAGCAATGTCAGGCTTGCCTGGCTCGCGCCTTTTGCGGTTGTTTTTGCGCTCATCTGGATCCTGGGAATAGTGGCGGTGTTGAGTTTTCCCACAATAGTGATAGGGGACAGCGAGATGACCCGGACCGGGCTCATTGGAACCCTGCTCGGCCTGACTGCCCTCGTGCTCGGGCCGGTATTCGCATTTTACCACATGACCTATGCCACCTATTCCTATGAATTGCACAAGGATGCGATTGTGATTAGAAAGGGAATTGTCGCCAAGCACAGGGTCGTGATCCCCTATGAGAAGATGGTGAACATCAATTCTGAAAGGGGCGTTTTCGAAAGCCTGTTCGGGCTGAGCACAGTGAAGATTGACACAGGAACTGGAAAGGAAATGCTCGAAGGGAGCATCCCGGGAGTAAGGAACAGGGAACAGCTGGTTTCGGAACTGCTTTCCAGGAAACAGAAGAAGAACGCTGCGAAAGAGGAGGCGACCAAGGTGGATAACCCGCAGGCCAATCAGATTAATTTGCTGAAGGAAATTCTGGAGGAGATGAAGCAGCTGCGCATACTTTTGAGCGAAAAGAAAACCAAGAAGAGCTTTGATGAAATGAGCGAAATGCACGAGCACGAGGCGTTCATTGGAAGCTCGGATGCGGAAGAGGAAAGGCCGATTAACAGAAGGAGAAAGTAGGAGTAAGCTGAACTGATTCTGATCTAATTAGGATTACAAGCGGACGCAATAGGTAGTCCGGTAAAGCCTCTGTCCCTGCCTTTCGCCTGCGAGCGTGTTGCTTGAGCTTGGCTTCAGGCCCAGGAGCCCCAGCGCTTTTTTCGCATCTTCGCGCCCGCCCACATACAGGTCGATTCCCTCGGGAAGCTCCTCGATTTTGGAAATGAAAGTGGATTTTTCAAGAATGCGCTTGAGCTTTTCCTGCATTGAGGGGAACCTGTTCCGGTTTCCGCGCAGCTGGATGATCGCCTCGAAATAGCCCCCGGATTTGCGCGAGCAGTTGGGGCAGGTGGTCACCTTCCGTTCAAGCGGCAATGCTTTTTTCACGCTCAGCTCGGAGCCTCCTTTTTTGAAATTGAAAGTGAGCTTTACGGAATCCTCGCCAAGAAAAACGCCAACGCTTTCAAACGGGCCCTTGCATCTTGATGCGACCAGCTGGTGGATTTTTTCCTCGTCATAATCCGCCCAGGCCGAAAGGATCAGCATCCTTCCGCAGAGCTTGCAGGTTTCCAGGAGGAATTTCTTGGGGAATTTCAAATCGGTTTTCTTCAGGTAGCAGCTGGAGCAGAAGCTCCCGAAGAAATCCGTATTCTCGCTGGATGCGCCGCATTTGGGGCAGATTTTTTTCATTGTTTGCACCTGATTTTTTTCACTGCTAGGTTAAGGAACGTGAGAAGCTTTATATTAATTGGTTGAACAAAATAATTACCATGTACGAAGACGAACAGGCCGGGGTAAACGGGGAGATGCGCTTCATCACGCTGGAGCTGATGAAAATTGCATACGAGAAGAACAAGCCATTCGCCGAGGTCGCTTCTGAGTTCATAAAAAATGTCTACATATTTGAAAAAACAATCAAAGGCAGGCACCGGCAGAAGGCAGAGTCAAGGATGCCTGCAAGGAACCACCAGATTAAAAAGAAGTTCTAGTATCTATTCCTGTATTCTAACGGATTACGCATGAACGGTGGAACTATTGGGTGCGGAAAACTCTGAACATAAGGCTGTAGGTGTCACGAAATATCTGGTGAGCCTGCCCAAAACAAGGTATAGTATCGCCCTTATACTATTGGCCGGGGTTGCCATCAGCCTGGTGAACTGGGCGATAGAGTATAATGCCGGCATTTTGAAGAACACCTCGTTTTTGGAACAGGCGGCCATGGACCTGCTGGTAATCTCAGTGCCAGCGATTTTGAGCGCGCTCACGGTCGGGCTGGTGAAAAAGGATTTCCTTTTCAAAAGGCTGATGTTCCTTTCCTTTGTAGGTGCCTGCATCTACGGGATTGCCTATGTGATTGCGAAAAATGCGCCCCTATTTTTATCCGTTGACCCGGGGCTTGGCTCAAACCTCATCTTTATTGCGTTTGGAGTTACATTCGCGCTCTATTATTTGATTGCAAGAATTGTGTTCGGCCTGAAATTCTCGTCCATTGTTTTCGCATCGGTGCAGCTTGCCTATAACGCCGGCTTCCTTTTTGCAACCCAATCGGCATTCATTTCATCCGAATCCCCGGTGGCCGTGCTGTTCAAATTGTACATGGCTGCGCTGGTTTTCATTGGCGCCACGTATTTAGTTTTCTTTATGATTGACGCGCCCATGAAGAGGAATTTCGGGGTGAAAACCACGGACGTGATGACAAGGTTTTTGGCCCAATGGCTGCGCGATTCCAATGAGCTTGAGGAGATGTTCGAGGAGGTCGGCCAGGAAGTGGAAACCCTTGTGGGCACTATTGCGTTCAAGAATACTGGCGGAGCAAATGCGGGCAAGACCAAGGCGCTGTTTGTTTTCCCCTATGTGCACTATGGGCCTTTCGGCTCATTGGGGGGCAGCGATTTCCCGAATATCATTTCGCAAAGGCTGGACAAGGAGAAAAAAACCAGCACCTTTGTTTTCCATGCAACCGCGACCCATGATTTCAACCCGGTGAATTCCGAGGAAGTGGAGAAAATTCTGGGGGCAGTGGATGCCTCGCTGGCTGCGATGAAATTGGAGGGGACAGGGGGAGGATTGGTGATTGGAAAAGCCGGGGCAGGGTGCGCCAAGTGCATAAAATTAGCGGATAAGATGCTGGTGCTGCTTACGCGGGCGCCCTATAGCACCGAGGACATTTCATTTTCATCAGGCCTGGCATTGAGAAGCCATGCCATGGGATTCGGCTATAGCAATGCGATCATTGCAGACTGCCACAATTCCGAGGTCGGGGATTATGTGCATGTGCTTGACGGAGACCCGATAATATTCGAGTATTTCGATGCGATCAGCAATGTGCTTGGAAAGAAAGTTGAGGATGACGGGGAAATTTCGCTTGGGATTTTCCTTGATGGCTTGCAGGAGTTCGGGCCGAACGCAGGGGTTGCGGGCGCGGGCATGAGAATTGCGTTTTTCAAATTTGGGGATGGGGCGAGGAAAAGCATTGCGCTGGTGCTCATTGATGCGAACGGGGTGCTGCCTGCTTTCAGAAGGGATGTGATTGACAGGGTGAAAGAGAAATTGGGAGTGGAATGCGAAATTCTCACCACCGATGCGCACAGCATAAACAAAATCAGCGAGATTGTGAATCCCATCGGCAAGAGCAGGAAGGACGAGATACTGGAGAGAATTATTGCGGGGATAGGGAAGGCGCAGGCCGATACGGAAAAAGTGAGATTCGGCATGGATGTGAAAAGGGTGAAGATTGATGTCTTTGGGCCCAAGAATAGTTACGAGCTGGTTTCTACCGTGAATTCGATTTTGGCAATCGGGAAGATTGTTGTCCCGTTGGTGCTTGCTGGCGCGCTGATTTTTGCCCTTCTTTTAGTCACCAGGCTGAAATTGTGAACCGGAATAAACTGATTATTAATATAAATGATAGCGCGGAAAGTAATTTGTGCGAATAGCGTTTTTTACCGACACATACCTGCCGAACAGGGACGGCGTAGTGGCTTCCATGACCAATTTCCGGGGCGAGCTGGAAAAGCGGGGGCACGAGGTGTATGTATTCACCTCTGGCAGCGAGGAGGCGAAGAAGGCGAACAAGGACCCGCGGGTCTTTTTCCACAGGTCAACCACCTTCAAGCCCTATCCCCAGTACAAGGTGGCATTATTCCCATTCTTATCTTCGGCGCAAAAGGTGCGCGACCTTAAAATTGATGTTGTCCATTCGCACGCCCTGGCGACCATGGCAATGGCCGCGATTGGCGCATCGAAAGCCGCCCACAGGCCGCTGGTCGGAACTTTCCACACCATGGTTTCTGATGCGGCTGACTTCTATTTGAAGGATTTGAACAAGCACAAGCGCCTGAGCAAAATAAGCAAAGGGGTCACCTGGGGCTATCTGAAATTCATGTTCAAGCAGTGCACCGTGGCGACCGCGCCGAGCGAGTGCACAGGGAGGATTTTGGCAGAGCATGGGATTAATGCGGAAATTGTGCCCAATGGAATTGACATCCAGAGGTTCAATCCCAGCGTGAGCGGGGAGGAAGTAAGAAGAAAGCACGGGCTTGCGGGAAGAAAGGTGGTGCTGCACCTGGGAAGACTGGCCCTGGAAAAAAATCTCGAGGTGCTAATCAGGAGCTGCCTGATTGTGCGCGAAGAGGAGCCGAATGTGCGGTTTGTCGTAGTAGGGGACGGGCCTGCGCGCAAGTACTACGAGGAGCTGGTGAAGAAGGAAGGGCTGGAGTCGAGCTTTGTGTTCACAGGGATTGTGAGTGACGAGATGGTGCCAAAATATTACGCGGCCTGCGATGTGCTCGCATTCCCGAGCGTGTTCGAAACCCAGGGGCTGGTGGCGCTCGAGGCCATGGCCTGCGGAAAGCCGGTTGCAGCTGCAAATAAATATGCGCTGCCTGAGGTCGTGCGCAACGGGGAGGACGGCTATCTGTTCGAGCCTTCTGATGAAACCGAATGCGCGAAAAAAATCCTGCAGTGCATGAAAGAAAAGAACAGGCTCGGAAAGAACGGCAGGAAAATTGCCGAGGAGTATGACCTGAAGAAATGCGCGGATAAATTGGAGAAAATCTACGAAAGGATAGTGAAGTGAAATGGAAAATTGCGAGAGCAATAGGTTTTTATGCGGGCTAGGGTTAACCAAATCCAAACCCGAGGTGGATAGATGGCGAAACCGCTTATGTCAATAGTGATCCCTGCTTATAACGAGGAAAAATTCATTGGAAAATGCGTTGATGCGATTTCCAGGCAGACTGTTCCCAGAAAGGATTATGAAATAATCGTGGTTGATGCCAAGTCCAGGGACAAGACTATTGATGTGGCGAAAAAGGCTGGCGCGGACAAGGTCGTTTTTGAAAAGCACATGAGCATCGGAGGGGCAAGGGGAGATGGCGCCGATGTTGCTGCTGCGGACATAATTGTGACCGCTGATGCGGATGCGACCCCTCCGGAGAACTGGCTTGCAAGGATAAAGGAGGATTTTGACAAAAACCCGGATGTGATCTGTTTTTTCGGGCCCCAGAAGCCTGATACCCGGATGCTGAAGGTGAAGATACTTTTCAAAGTAATGGGCGCAGTTGCCTGGTTCATGAACAAGCTCGGAAGGCCCTATTTGTCAGGAGGCAACTCGGCTTTTAGGAAAGAGGCGTACAAGAAGGCGGGCGGGTTTGCGAACATTTCTTTGGGAGAGGACATTGAGCTGGGCTGGAGGCTCAAGAGGATAGGAAAGGTTAGATACGACGGAAAAATGCTCACCATTGTGAGCGACCGGCGGTTTGTGAAGCACGGGGTGTTGGGAACCGTGTTTGCCTGGAAAATAGGAGAGCTGCAGCTCCTGCTGAAATATAAGAAACCAGGAGAATCCTATGCTAGCCAGGAATATTAGTTGCGGAGATAGCAGCGCGAGGCAGGGCTGGCTTCTTTAATTTTTAGTTTTATTTTTTTATTCTTGCCTAATTTAGCTCTACTTCCTCTTTAGTTTCACTTCCTTTTCTTAATCAGCTTCGGCAGGTTGTTCACCGTGGTCATGATGAGCATTCCATCGTCCGCGAACATCCTAAGCAGGATGAACGAGCGGCTCGTGGAATTGAGCGAGTTGGTGAACTTCTCGTATTCCGCATCATTGGAGAAAATCAGCAGCGTGCGGCCCTTCTGGAGCGTTGCGAGCGCCTTGGAAGCCGCAGCCATCCCGTCGAAAATGTGCAGGTAATAGTTCTCATTGTCTATGGTGATCAGGCTGTCGCATTCCTCGGTTTCATTGAACTTGGTGAAGCGCACCACATTGTTTATGAAAACATCGCGCAGCTGCCTTTGTAGCGCGAGCATGCGCATGGTCTTCTTGCTGTCGCGCTCCCATTGCTTCAACCCGTAGTAATCCAGGTCCTTGGAAACATAGCCCTCTTTTTCCAGCTGCTCCAGCAGGCGCTCCAAATTATAGTCCCCGATCAGGATCGGCTTGCCCTGGTAGCTGAGCTTGTTGAACCCTTTCTTCAGCTCGGAAAGCTTGAGCGGCACCTCGGCCCAGCGGTATTCCTTGTTTATCTGGTCGAACAGCGAAAGGACCTGGTTGTGGGAAACCGAGACTTTTATTTTTGAAAGGGGCGGGAAGTCAGGCACGTCCAGGCCGAATGATTCCACTTCAGGCCTGCGCAAAAGGCCGGCTGCGCCGAAGATGACCACTGCGAGCATCCCCATGAAAATCACGAGCGGATTCTCATAGACCGCCTTCACCACGGTGTAGGGCGCCGGAGTGATTGTGAGCTTCATGCCAGAGATGTCAAAATTAAATTCATGCGAGCCTTCGCCAAGCTGCTTTGCCGGCTTGTAGGTGAGCTTCCCGTCATTGTCGCTGGAGAGCGTCATTTCCTGCTCGCCGTCGGCATTCACCACTATGTTCTTCACTGAAACCGGGCGCGAGTCGGCGGTCACCAGGAAAATATAGGTGTTGACGTGGTAGGCAATCGCGCTTGCGGCGATCTGCACATCAGGCACTTTGAGGTAGCCGACTCCGAAAATATAGCCCGAGGAGTTCATGAGCTTCAGGATGTTCGGCCCCTTGGGCATGTTTACGTCAATGTCAAAATTGGTGGGCGCCTGGGTGAGCACCTTGCCCTCGGAAATTTTCTGCCGGAAAACTTCCTGCCCGTTGTTGAACGCTACCACGTAAACGTCCTGGTAGCTTTCGTTCTTCTCGGCAAGCACTGCCTTCAGGCTCGCGAACTCGCCGGTGAGAGCAGTTGGAAGAATTGATTGGGGCGTGCCCGTGGTCACAAACAGCCCGCCTGCCGCTGGCTGCGTGAAAGTTCCATAAAGGACTTCGCCTTTTGTGCGGTTGCGCGCATCGGTGTAGGTCAGGGAAATTTTCCCATAGGAAGTTGCAGTTGGAAATTCCTGGGAAAGGACGGTTACGGTGCCTGAAAATTCGTTTGACCCGTTTGCCTGCAGCGTGACTTCCGAGGAAGCGGGGGCAGACTGCCACTGGACTTCGTCAACAAGCCTTGCAATGTCCTGCCCCGCAGCTGTGCCGTTTTTCTGCCATCCGCTGTCTATTGTCTGGGGAACGAAAATCATGAAGCCTGCGCCATATTGGATGGAGCTTACCGAGCCATAGAGCGTTTTCGTCGGATTCTGGCCGAAAACACTGTAGTCCGCATCCTTGAGGCCAAATCCTTCGGTGCTTGCTTTCGGCTCTGCGACCGTGATTTTTAATTTTATAAGCTCCTCCGGTGCGATGGACAGGAGATTCCCTTCCTCGCTCAAGGCCTTGTCAGGTCTTAGCCCGATATAGATTAGGACCGAGCCGCCCTGGGTTGCATTCACATAGTCAAAGGAAGAGCCGTCGCGTGCGGCCAGTGCGGCGGGGAGCTTTCCGCTCGGGACTATTATTATCGCACGGGAATTTTTGGGGAGAAGCTTGAACTGGTTGAGGGTGATTTCATCAACTGGCATTCCTTTCGCCTCGAGCGTGGATTTCAGGCTTGCGTAGAATTCCCTGAAAGAGTCCGCCCCGACCCTGAAGGAGCGGAGCACATAGACATGGCGCGGGATTTCAATGGGATAGAAATCCCCTGTGATGGTTATGTTGGAAATCCCGCTGGCAGTAAGATGGAGCATGGCATAGGCAACGGATTTCTTTTCCACATCGGTGCCGAAGCTCGCCAGCCCGTATTCCTGCATCTGCGAGGAGAAAACCAGGTCAGGAGTCACCTGGACCTTGGGTGGCGCGGGCGGGGTTCCCGGGCTGTTGAAAAGAACATACGCAAGGGCTCCCAATAGCATCACGGCTATGAGGAACGCGATTCCGAGAATTCTCACAAACTTGTTTGAAAGAAGCGAAGGGGCCGGCTTTGCTGGCACGCGCGGCTGGTTTTTTCCGGGAGCGGCAGCAGCGGCTTTGGACTTGCCGTGGCGGAAGCTTGCGAGCATGTTTTCCAGCGGGCTTGCATTGGCGTTCTTGATCTGCTTGTACCCGCGCACATGGGAGAAATAGGAGCGCACGTCAAAATTGTAGACCTTGCGCGAGATGCGGAAACCGAAGAACTTCGGGTTTTTCTGAGAGGGCGCCATGGGCAATCAACACACAACACACAGCCAACACACAGACACGCTGCTCGCTGCGGGATTTTATTTTCATTAACGGGCTTCGATCAAACCATTGGTGATCATTCTGTTAAGCACCTGCTCGACCCGGGTCTCGCTCATCTTGTGGACCTTGGAAAAGTCTCCGATGTTGATTTCATTGCTGTGCTCCGAAAGCCATTCCTGAATCTTGAGGGTGATCACCTCGTCGCTGAAAGTTTCCAGCTCCCTTATCCTTAGCACCAGGTCGTCGTTCTTTCCCTTGAGGTCTATGTTCTCCTTGGAGAGCCGGTCATTGCCGTCTATGAGCGCGTTCGTTTTCTTCTGCAGAATGGTTACCTCGTTTTTCACATTGTCATACTCCGCGAAAATCTTGTCATAGTCCGCTGTGACGAATTCGGTTATCTCGTCCATGGCGTGGTGGAGGATCTGGTAAACCTGCTTCTGGTCGATCTGGTAGTGCTTTCCATCCAGCAGGGTGATCAGATTCAGGAAATATTTCAAGACCTGCACGCGCCTTTTTTTCGGGCTCTGCCCCGGAACATAGGTGTACATCACCTGGATTTCCTGGGGCTTCAGGTAGACGATGGAAAACAAATAGGGATTTTTCTGGATGTCGCGGGACTCGACGTTTATGAGCATCAGGTCCTGGGACTGCTGCGCTATTTCCAAATAGGAGAGTGATGCGAGCTCCGCGGCGATATCGTCCAGGTCGTCAATGCGCTTGGCCGGCAGCTTGAACCCGTCAACTCGGGGCTTGCCTGCCTCCTCCTTCCTGCTCAATGAACTGGGTTGATTCTCCAAAGCCACATTATCACCTTATCCTAATTTGGTCGCCGGATGATAGGATAGAAGGGCGAGCGAAAGCATGAAAACTATTATGAGCAGGCTGAAGATTACGCTCTCCCAGCGCATGAAGAGAACCAGGAGCAACACCACCGAGATCGCGCCGAGCGCGACATACTGCACGATTGTCTTTTCGAATTTCTCGCGCTTCTTCCTGTGGTTCGCAAAGCAGTCGTTGCACACCACCAGCTGGTTGTTTCTCGCGACCCCGAGCGTCTGCTTTATTTTCCTGATGAATCTAAGCATGTAGTCGTTTACCAACGGTTCCCCGTCCTTTTCCTTTTCACAGATTATGCAAACCGATTTTACCATAAGAATCACCTGTCATTTCTCCTTTCTTCTCTCCGCCCTATTCCTCCAAAATTACTTGCGTGATATCCCTGTCCCCCATGCCGCTGATTGTGAAGTCCGCCTTGGAGAAGATGTTGATTATCACCGAATCGTCAATGCCGATGTCCTTGAGGAACGAGGTTATGTTGGGCCTCGCGATGCCGTAGCGCTCGAGAAGAATCACGAACGACACCACGTCCAGGTGGCGGTTCTTCTTCTGGAAGAGCGAGGCGATTTCCTCGACTTTTTGGTCCTCGATTCCAAAGGTCCTCAGCCTGTTCTTCAGCTCGTTCTTTTCAAATGAGTATGTCTTTGCCATGCCAGCCCTCCTTTCCTGCGGCGTGAGCACGCTTTCCACATCCAGGAAGTATTCCTGCAGCGGCTCCTCGCCCTCGATTTTTTCCAGTAGAAACGTTTCGCTGAAACGGGTCGCGGTCTGGAATGCCATGTTGACCGCGCACTGCCCGACTCCGAACTTGGAAATCTCATCACGCATGTAATCCGAGAAGTTCAATGAGTTTTGCAAATAGTCCAGGAAGCGCTCGAATTTCACGCGCATGATGAACGTGGTGCCTACGTTGGAGAAAATCGCCTCGGAAATATCCGTGGGATTTTGCGAAGCGACTATGAGGCCGAATTGGTATTTCCTTCCTTCTCTCACGATCATGACCGCGTCCGAATTGTCCTCCTTGGCAATTTTCCATGCCTCGTCCAGGACCACCAGGAGCTTCAGCCCTTTCTGCGATGACCAGCCTTCTGCGCGCATTTTTTCCTTCAAAAATTGCAGCATGGAAAGGCCTGCCATTGCCCTGAAAACTTCGTCCGGCAATCCGGAAAGGTCAAGGTCAACGAGTCCCACGTTCAGGAGCTCGTCCAATTTGACCGTGCTCTGCTCTGCGAAAAAGTCCTCGCCTTCGCGCGTGAATTGCTTTACCCTGTAAATCGAATTTTCCAGCTCAGCAGGGAATTCATAGGTGCCTGCCTCCAATTTCTCCTCAAGAATTCTCTGCACGTCCTTGAGCGTTGGCGGAAGCAGGGTTTTTCCTGCCTTGTTCACCTGCTTCTGGTCGGATAATTTGAATCCCTTGTCAATGTATGCCTGCTCGATGGACTGCTCGGTGAGCCTCTTCTGCTCAGGGTATCTTTCAATGTCAGTGAGAATTCCGAGCGAGCGGATGACCTGCTTGATCCTGTCATTGGGCTTCATTCCTCCCAAGTCCAAGAGGTTGATGTAGGAGCCTTTTCCGAGCGAAATGACCTTTCCTCCGGTCTGCTTTACCCATTCCTTGTATTCTCCCGCCCAGTCGATGATGAACGCGTTTGTTTCCCAGACGAAGCTGGCGCGCGTGAGGAATGTTTTCACGAAATAGGATTTTCCTGAGCCGGTGATTCCCACAATGCAGATGTGAGGATTAGTGACATCCTTGAAAGTCCAGTGGAATGGAACGTGTAGGATTTTTGTCCTGCCTATGAAAATGGAATTGCCCGGGTCGGTCATGAGGAATTCGGCCGGAGGCTCGGGCGGGCTGACGAAAATGTTCCTGCTTGCCAGCTCCCTGTTGAATATAGCGGTTGTCTCAAGCCTTCCCATTTTTTCACCAACAATCCAGGGTGCGCGGAAGCCTGTTCACCTGTGTGAAGCACACCCATTTTTCAGAGCGGCTTCCGTCTAAACCCCTGGCTTTCTTTTCCATAACATCAACACATATTCAATCCTGGGCTTTAGCCCTGGATTGTTGCCTAAACCTGGGCTGCGCCGTCCATTTCAGCGGCGCTTGTTGGAATCATGAATTCCCATTCAAAGCATTTCATCATTTCCGCGCCATTGAGCTGCTTCACTTCGACGTTCAAGGCGTTGGAAATGACACTGCGCAGCTCGCTTGCCTGTGATTTTGCAGTGGCGACCGCGGATTCCTTGGTGACCCCGATTCCCGTGGTCATGACATAGCAGAGGACCGCCATGGGCTTTACCCCTCGGGTGAGCCGGTGCAGTTGGGCGTCCCACATGGCTGCCTCCCTTTCAAACCTGTCAAGCTTCAAAACATCCGGGTCTGGCTTGTCCCTTTCGCGGGCGAGCCTGAGCTGGGATTCCGCCCTCTTGGTTTCCAGGGATTCGCGGTATTTGGTGAGGTCCTTCACATAGACCATCATGGAGAATTTGGTTACGAACTTCACGCCCGAAATGGCGCGCTCGAAGAATTCGTTGTAGGCGACCTGCTCGTCCGGGGACTTGTCGGTCATTGATTCGAAAATGTTCACTGCCAGGAACACGCTTGCGTAATAGCTGTTTTCTACTTTCTTTAATATTGCCTCTTCGCCGGGCGGCACTTCATAGCCCGAATCATGGATCTGGACTATCCTCGCGCCCCGGGTGAAAAATGGCATGAGTATGTAGCCGTATTTATACATGGCAATTGTGAGAAGGGCGAATAGGGCCGCTAGGACGCTGGCGACTATTCCAATTAGGCTGCCTGCACCAAGCAGGGCTGAGACAGCACCAATGCCGCCGATGGCCATGCTTCCCAGGGCGACTGATTTGTATGAGATACCAGGCACAATAACCCCCCTCCACTCTAATCAACGGGATGAATTTTCCTGTGACTATCGGCAGAATATATGCTGATGGGCTTTTTAAATCTAACCATGGGGCAGAGTGTGGCATTGATTGGGAGTGTTGCGGGAAATATTTTTTTCCAGGCGGCCGATTGCCAGGGAAGAAAGGAAGAGCGCGGCCAGCGCGTAGATTCCCCCTGCGACCAAATCGATCACATAGTGCTCGCCCAGATAGACTATGGAAAATGAAACGACCAGGGTGTAGGCTGCGAAAAAGACGGCCGCCGATCTTCTTCCGGAGGTTAGGGCAAAAACCAATGCCAGGAAGGGATAGCCGAAATGGAGCGATGGGATGGCCGCCACCGGATTGGCATTGATGAAATCATAGGCGATGGTCAGGGAACGCAGATCGTAATCCGTTGCGATTGTGTCGAATTTTTTTTCTATGGGGATGAGGCCTTTTTCAGCCGCTAGCCATGGCGGGGCGACCGGAAATACCCAGAATGTGAAAAGCGCGAGGTAGGAAAGTATGACGACAGCGGCCATATAGCGAGCGAAATCTTTCCTATTGGACAGCCAGATGATGTAGGCGAAGGCGAGCGGAACGGCGAAATGCAGGGTGTAGACAAGAATGCTGACAAGGCCGAAAAAGCCGGACCAGCCATGGGAATCGATGAAAGCCTGGAGAATGGCAGTGGGCAGGCGGCCCCCTCCGATAAATAAATCCGCCTGGATGGGAAACTGGTAATTGACCCGGCCGCCCCATTGGTAGGCATAGCCCCGCATGGCATCATAGGCCAGCAGAAGCAGGATGCCGAGGACTAGGTCTTTCAGGGAGCTGAGTTTTTGCCTGAAGAAAACCGCGGTCAATACTATGAATAGGAAAAGCAGGTAATCCGGATAAAGGGAAAAAACCCCGCGCGTAAGGTATCCCCAGACGAGCAGGGAAAATGTTGTCAGGAGATAGAGGAGCGCAAGCCCCAGGATTAGCGATTCAAGAAAATTCCGCGACTGCCTGTTTTGGGAAAGGAACTCTGTGAATTTTCCAAGGCCGGACTGCATGGGGAGAGATGGGAATTTTTGCTTAATATACTTGGCTTTCCTGCGGAAAAAAGGAAAAACTAGGAGGAAAGGAAAGGCTGGAAAAAGTGAAAAGAGAAATTAGAAGGAAAGAACTGAAAAAAATGAAAAGAAAAAAGAGAGAAAAGAGACAAAAGGACTTAGCACTTAACTGAATTTGCATCAAGAGTCTTGTCGGTGTTGTTTGTGATGAGCATGTTCAGCACTGCCGGGCCTATCAAGGCAATCAGGATGCCGATCAGAGCGCCGGTTAGCATTGCTGTGCTCCAGACGTTTGCCCTTGCCCTTGTTTCAGCTCCCATAACCTGGCCTGCGGCGTATAATGCGCCTGCTGCCAGGAGCATCAGCATTGCCACCACTGGAACCAGTGTCTTGAAAGTGCCGCAAATGGATGATACTGTGCCCTCTATTCCGCCTAGACCGGTGCTTGCTGCGGAAACAAAGCCGATTGCCAGGATGCCCAGCATCCAGAGGATATAGAGCTTCCTTCTCTGGCTGAATAACTTCCAAACCATATAACTAATTTTCAACAATACCACCATCCATGTTTAGCATTAACTGCTCTAGCCGGTGTTAGATAATAGGTTGCTTATAAATGTTTTGAAAATGAGGGAATGGAAAAACGGGAAAGAGAAAGGACTGAAAAAAGTGGAAAAATAGAAAAAAGAAAAGAAAAATGAAAAAAGCCCGCTCTTTAACAGGCAACTTTATTAAGTGCAGTTGGGTCGTCGCTTTTCTCAACGAGCATGTTCAGCACTGCCGGGCCTATCAAGGCAATCAGGATGCCGATCAGAGCGCCGGTTAGCATTGCTGTGCTCCAGACGTTTGCCCTTGCCCTTGTTTCAGCTCCCATAACCTGGCCTGC
>CABMDC010000020.1 GCA_902384795.1 Candidatus Gugararchaeum adminiculabundum
AAGGCATGCTCATAGGAAATGCCAGCAGCGGCATGGTTCTCATGCACGCAGAAGTGACCGAGAATCCCCATGTGGCAACTCGCCCATTCCGCGTAAACGCGGGCGCGCTTTCGCTCTACATCCTCCTTGCCAATGGCAAAACCAAGTACCTGAGCGAGGTAAAGGCAGGGGACGAAGTTTTGATAGTCAGCAGAGCCGGTAAAACCCGCAAAGCGATAGTTGTGCGCAACAAGATAGAATGGCGCCCAATGCTTCTCATTGAGGCCAAGTCCTCGGCAGGTACCGAAGTGAAAACCATTGCCCAGGATGCGGAAACAATCCGCGTGGTCTGCCCCAAAGGGACCAAGAGCGTTGCGGAACTGAAGCCAGGCGACGAGATAGTCGTGCGCGCCACAGCGGCCGAGGCAAGGCATTTCGGGATGAAAGTTGACGAGCGGATTATAGAGCAATAGGCTCACAGCCATCCCTCCCGGCCGCCCAGCATGTTCGTCGCAGCCCAAAGCCAACTATTATATACGACCTAATTCCCTAATGTGAATTGGTGCTGCGTGTGAAAAAAAATGCAAAAAAGGCGCCAGGCAAAAACCTTCCAAAAATATTATTGGCCAAAAAGAAGTCAAAGCCTATTCCTAAGACTAAAACAATGGAGATAGCCTATGGCCAGCCTACAGAATACGCCACAGAGCACATCATCACGCCGGACCGCGAGCCTTTTGGCAAGAAATATTCGCTCCCGGAAATTGTGCGCGATGATCTCGGTAACACTTCCTGGGAAACAATCCTCGCCCTGGCGAACCATTTCTCCTTTGACCACCGCGGAAAGGGCGACGAGATCCGCAAGCTCTCGCGCGAAATCCACATGACAAAAATGATCCTGCTCACAAAAATATCTCACCTGAAGGAAAGGGGGGAATTCGATGCGAGGCTTTTTTCGGACCTGGTCCGCTTGCTTGAGCGGTGCGAGGAAATGTCCGAACTGTACAATGTGGACCTGAACGAGTTCATGACATTTGTTTATTTGTTGGTTGAAAAAATGAAGCGCGAGCGGCTCCTGATTTACAAGTCAAAGCAACGGGCGACATGCGCAACAGGGGATTTCGCGCCAAACATCCAGGCCGAAAAGCGGTTTCATTAATCAGTAATCAGGAATCAAGATCATGAAAATATTAGGCGACCCAGTTGAAGTGGAGTATAATTCCGGAACCCTTACTGTCAGCGGCAGGCAGATGAAGTCCAACATCCGGCTCTTCAAAGACCTCGCGCCGGTCGCGCTGGACAAGAAAGCGCTCGAGGAGATGGGCGCGCAGAAAGAAACCCCCGCCTACTACATGTTCCGCAACCTCGCTGAAACAGGAAGCAAGCAAATCCAATTCGATATCACCGTAATCCCGCACGCCCGCATTGGCACGGAATTTGTGAAAACGCTCGGCCACTATCACCCCGAGGCAAAGAAAGGCCTCTCGTTTTGCGAAGTATACGAAGTGCTCCAGGGAAGGGCGCATTTCCTTCTTCAGGAACGGAAAGGCAAAAGCAATTCAACACCGGTTTCGCGCGTTCTTCTGGTGCGCGCGACCGCAGGCGATAAAATCCCCATTCCCCCGAATTTCGGCCATGTTTCCATAAACCCGGGAAGCGAGCCGCTCATACTGGCGAATTTGGTCTACACCGATTTCGAATCCAATTACAAGGATTACGTTTCAGCCGGGGGCGCTGCCTATTTCGAAACCATAGACGGAAGCCACCAGAAAAACCCCTTCTTCAAATCTCTCCCGCCAATCCAGGTAGGCGGGTTGGAGCTTCTTCCCAAAAAAATCACAAGCAAAAAGAACATCCTCTCATTGTGCAGGGAAAACCCCGGGCAGTTCGATTTCCTAATTGACCCGGCCAAATTCTAGCGAATTAAAAAACTTTTTAAACAACCGCTGTGCTATTCAGCTATGCTAAAATTAAGGCACGCATTTTTCACTTTTCTGATTCTTTCAACTCTCTTCGCTTCCTATTTGGCAGCAACCTGCGCCTCAAATTCAGACTGCGAGTATGGCCAGGTATGTTCCGGCGGCGCCTGCGTTTCCGGAGGCTCCAGGGCGTGCAAATCCTACTGCACCGGCAACGTAGACTACCAAACAGCCTATTACACTTCAACCGGCAAATGCACAATTGCTACAAAATACGACTGCCCCTATGGCTGCAATGCAGCGGGCACAACCTGCAAAATGTCCCCTGATGAGGACTCAACCGTACCGAATACCAACACCAATACAAATCCCCCTGCCTCGCACACCTGCGCAACCAATGAAGACTGCGGCTCTCCAACCTGCGAAGTGGTCACTGCAAACGGCGAAACCTACGCCAGAATAAACAATCCTTTTTGCATGAACGGAGTTTGCGGCACCCGCTCTCTCCCCTGCTCCACTGACCGCTGCGCCAGCGCGACAGAATGCGCCGAAGAAACCAATGGGGACAAGTGCGCAGGCGTCACCTGCCAGCAGCAATTATGCTCCGGGAATACGCGCTACTACAACGGGCAGTGCAGCCCTGACACGGGCGAGTGCGTATACAACAGCTTCGAATGCCCGCTGGGATGCGACACCTCGACAGGCTACTGCATCCAGGAAGAAAAAATCACGCTCACCGGCCTCACAATCCAGCCAGGCAAATCCTCACTAATTCTAAACGGCCGCGACGCAGTGCTCATAACCGGCACAGCAACCGGGATGGACAGCGCAGGAAACACAGTTCCCTACCAGGGAGACGTTCGATTCGATGGAAGCGGCGAGGCATCCAACTACCGGCTCTTCGGGCCTTCTGCGGTGCACGTTTCAGTTGACAGTTTTGCCACTGTGAAAGACGGCAAGTTCAGCTTCTATGTTTCTTCAGATGACAAAATAAGCCAGAAAGTTGACCTGACCAGCGCCAAAATTATCGTAACTTCCGAGGATTTCAGCGATGTGAAAACAGAAATCGCGCTAATCTCGCCAGCTCCGGTCATCAAAGTTTTCAAGCTAAAAAGCAAGCCCAGCGTGTGGCAGGATTCCTACGGAGTTTTCGAAGTGCAGGTCGTCGACCCTGACAGCAACATCAAGAAATACACCGTGAAATCCGAAGAGGGCGCGCTCCGCCTCTATGGCGTTGACTGGGAGGATGAGAAACAGATTTCCTATGATTCGAATTCCCCGACTTTCCAGTTCGGCTGGAAGGCGCCAAAGCTCACCCAGGAGCTGAAATTGGATTACACAAAAAAGATTTACAACCGCATCAAAACGGCTGTCACTCAAATCGGGACAAAGCTCCTGAAAGACACCGTGGACAAGAAACTGAAGCAGCGCGCCCTTCAAACGGGCGGCAAATCCGGAGTGCGCTGGACCCCGAACACCGATGAGATGCAGGAATTCGTGGAAGCAGCGGTCGACGGGCAGGTGCTCAACACCTCCAATGCAGTTGCAAAATTCGTAGTCTCCAGGCACAGAATAAGCAGGACCGCTTACAAGAACACCAATGCGTTCATCAGCTCAGTTTATGACAGGGGCGAAGCGTTTGTGGAACTTTACAAAGTGCAGGAAGAGGCGGTTGCCGAGGTCGCCAACCAGGCGCAGGAAATGGGAGCGGCATCCACCGAGGACGCGAGCTTTTTCGAGTACGCCGCGCGCGTGGGAATAATCGGCATCCAGGGCTATCAAATGTATGACGGGGTAATGACTGCCTCCGGAAAAATCGCAGGAGAAGAGAGCGATGAAAGCCTGATGGGCACTGTGAAAGATTCCGCAAAAGAGCTCACCATCGGAGTGATGCAGGACTCGCTCGTTTTTGTCGCAGACAATTACAAGGCAGCGCGCGCAAAGATGATCTCGCTTCCATTCATCATCAAATTGGAAGTAACCGATGAAGACGGTTACACCGCAACAAAAGGAGTATTGGTCGAGGTTGAAGGCTATGAAACTGTCATCAGTTAATTTCAGCAAACTGTTCATGCTGCTGCTCGTGCTGGGCTCGCTTACTTTTGCAGAAAGCGAGATGATGAAGGCGCTAAACGACTATTACAAATATTCCAAAGATGAGAACATTGATGCCTACTACGGAGTGCAGGATTTGAGCGATCTATCCCCGAACGCGCAGCAGCTCAGGAAAGAAGCCACCCAGATACTTTGGGAAAGATTCGATACAGTTTCCTACCTGCTCGTAAACGCCACCGAATATTCCAAGGATGATTTCGGATTAATCGAATACCACATTGCGGCGAGAATACGCGGACCTGATGAAAGCGGCAATCAAAAGGAATTCGCCTATGAAGACGATTTCGTTGCAATAATGCACAACGTGGACGGCCAGTGGAAAGTCAACCAGATACAGCAGCTCGGAGTATTCTATGCCAACATGGAAAATTTCTATCTGGATTCGCAGACAGACGCCATGGACGAGATAAACGAAAAAGCAATTGAGAAAATAGACGCCCAGCCGCCTTCAGACGAAATGCCCGTGCCTCTAGTAACCGATGAATGCTCCGTTGATTCAGATTGCGGCACTGGAATGGCCTGCGTTGCAGGAACCTGTCAATCCCAGCCAGCTCCCTCCCCTTCCCCCTTCGGCTCATGCCCCATTTCCCTGGCGCTCCTGCTCATCTTGGGTTCAGCATTAACAATCAGCAAAATCTAACTAGTCTTCACTTTACTTTTTTCGTTTTGCTTTATTTTCACTTTATTCTTCCGCTGTTTTACTTTCTAGCCGCAGGCCCCGCACCCGCGCCAACAACACTCGCCAATTTTTTAGTCTCCCCTTCGGGGTCAGCATAATACCTTTCGCAGAATTCGGAAATTTCCTCCATTGTCCTGGCCCCTGACTTGTGCAGCATCCTCAGCACTTTCGTTCTCCTTTCATACTCGTCCATCAATTTCATGGGGTTTATGCCGGCGGCCTCGGCCAGCTTATCCCTGAACATGACGCTCGCATGGTGCAGCGCGGCCTTGGAATTTTTCGGGTCATAGACATACAAATCAGACAAAAGCACCTTCCCGTCCATTCCACCTGTCTCGCTCACATGGGACAGCACTCTCTTCCCGTTACTCAGCAATTTCACAACCAGGAAAACATCAATCAGCGGAATTATGTCGCGGGGCACATCCATGGGCTTGTTCTCAAGGCGGGTAATCATTTCGCGCGGAGTGCTCGCATGCAATGTTCCCATGCAGATTTTCCCAATATTCATGGCAGTAAGCAAATCCTTTGCCTCCTCGCCGCGCACTTCGCCCACAATAATCCTGTCCGGCCTCATCCTAAGCGAATTTTTCACCAGCTCCTTCATCCCCAATTCCTCGCTAGTTTCCAGCCGCGCGCAATTCCCGCGCAGCTCGGTATTCAGTTCCATTGTATCCTCGACCGCAACAATCCTCTCCTTTGGCGGGAAGAACGAGAACAGCGCGTTCAGCAAAGTGGTTTTGCCTGCTCCAGGCATTCCGCCAATCAGCATGTTCGCCGGCTTTGCCCCCAGCCCCTCGGTGTAAATCCACAGCAGAGCCGCTAAATCATAATCCAGGGTCCCATTGTCAATCAAATCAATAACCGACATCGGCCTGGTTTTGAATTTCCTAATCGTGATGTGCCTGCCCATGGGCGAGGGGGTAATGTTCACCCGCTCCCCGGTTGGCAGCCTGAAATCCTTCACCCCATTGTCAAACTTCTTGCCGGAAATCACGCACAATTTCCAGGCCAGCAAATCAAGCTCCTTGGCAGAGGAAATCGCATAGTCTGTTTTTTCCATCCCTTTCCCTGCAATATAAATATAGATCGGCCTGGTCCCGTTGATAATCACATCCTCGATTTCCGCATCCCCCAACAGCCCGCCAAGCTCGCTCACCCCGAGAATATCGCCGGCAATTTTTCTCCCCTGCGCCTCGCTCACTTCAAAAAGTTCCCCGATCGCGCGCTCAACAATTTTTCTTTTTTCCTTCTCATTCTGGTTCAGTTCAAGCTTCCCTTCCAGCTCCCTGAGCAGCTTCCCCTCCTGTTCAAAGCTCAAAAGCCGGTAGCCCGCATACTCCTCAATTTCATCCAGCGGATTTTTTTGTTGTGTCTTTTGGCTGGCCATGTTAAAACATTGCCCAGCGGGATTATAAATATGTTTCCAGCCCTCTCTACTGCATGCAACAGGAACAGGAAGAAGCACCGCAGGAACCAAAGGAATCAAAATTAGTCCATTACTCAGCGCTCGCCGCAGTAATCCTCATCAGTATTCTCATCTACTACTGCTCCTCCAATATAGAGTCATTCAAAACTTGGGGCTATGCCGGCGCATTTCTCCTTCCTCTTCTGGCAAACGCGACTATTTTCCTGCCAGCGCCAGGCTGGCTTTTCGTGGTCGCCATGAGCTCCTCGCTCAACATCTGGCTGCTTGCATTTGTCGCTGGCATTGGCGGCGGGATTGGCGAAATCACCGGCTATCTGGCAGGCTTTGGGGGAGAAAGGTTCCTGCAGAAAAAGGAAGGCAAGAAGTACGCCCAGGTAAAGGGTTTCATGCAAAAATACGGCTTCTTCGCGCTTCTCGCGCTGGCAGCAGCACCTATAGGCATCTTTGACCTCGCCGGAGTAATAGCCGGCGCCACCCGCTACAAGCTCTGGAAATTCCTCCTCGCTTCAATCCTGGGCAACATGCTGAAATTCTTCATCATAGCCTACCTGAGCGTTCATCTCCCCGGCATGATTCATTCCCTGCTCTAACTACACGAAAGCACCCAAACCAACACATTTATATCCCTAGCATGAGCAATATAATACATGCATTTTGCTGCACGTCTTGTAAGGTATAGGCTAAGCGATGGCATTGACGGTAGTAGTGCTTCCCCGGTTTTCTCCGGTTTGGGTTCCCTAAAAGAAGACCTCCAAAGAAAGACCATGGTCGACTTCTGGGTTCAAAAGGGCTGGTTCCACGTGGTGCCAGAAGCGATAGCGGAAAGGAACAAAGGCAGGCCCGGCTTTTACGAGCATGATGGAAAAACAATAAAACTCACGGCCGGGAGTTGGACCAAGAGGGACACCCGCGTTGAGGCAATCAAATTCTTTGTCAAAGAAATTCTGGACGGGGATATCAGCAAAGCAACCTACCGAGCTTTCGACTCCAACCATCTAGCTAACAACCTCCTGCAGAAATACTACTTCAATTCCCATGTTCTTGCCCTGCTTGACGCAGGCATTATCCCGCGGGAAGAAGCAATACTCCACCTTAAGCCAGAGGGGTTATGGAGAAATTTGACGCGCAAAACAAACAGCTCTTTTAAGCTTTCCAGGCAAAATCAGTTCCCATGAACCACAAAGAGATCGCGCAAAAATTCCTTGATTTTTTCAAATCCAAGGGGCACACCATAATTCCCTCAGCTTCGCTCATACCCGAGAACGACCCCACGGTCCTATTTACCACAGCCGGCATGCATCCACTAGTTCCATTCCTATTGGGCCAGCCGCACCCTGGGGGCAAGAGGCTCGTTGACAACCAGAAATCACTGCGGACCGATGACATTGAGGAAGTGGGCGATGCGGTTCACCACACTTTCTTTTTCATGCTAGGCAACTGGTCGCTTGGCGACTATTTCAAAAAAGAAGCAATTGAATGGAGCCATGAGTTTCTCACAGACAAAAAATGGCTCGGGCTTGACAAAAAGAGAATCGCGGTTTCCTGCTTTGCAGGAGATAAGGATGCGCCCAAGGATGAGGAAGCCGCTAGCGTATGGCGAAAGCTCGGAATTCCCGAATCCCGCATCGCATTCCTCCCAAAGAAGGACAACTGGTGGGGCCCGGCAGGGGCAACCGGCCCGTGCGGCCCTGACACCGAGATGTTCTACTGGTCTCCAAACACGCCTGCTCCTGAAAAATTCGATTCCAAGGACAAGCGCTGGGTTGAAATCTGGAACGATGTTTTCATGCAGTACAGCAAGAACCAGGACGCCACTTTCACTCCCCTCAAGCAAAAAAATGTTGACACTGGAATGGGGCTTGAGCGCGCGTGCGCAGTGCTCCAGGGATTTGATGACAATTATAAGACCGAATTATTTGCGCCGATTATCGCTAAACTCGAACATCTCTCAAACAAAAAATACGGTTCAAGTCCAGCAGTCACTCTCTCAATGCGCATAATCGCAGACCATGTGCGCGCCTCAGTTTTTGTTCTCGCTGAGAATAAAGTCACTCCTTCCAATGTTGAGCAGGGCTATGTCCTGCGCAGGCTCCTCCGGAGAAGCGTGAGGCATCTGCGAGAATTAGGTATAAACATCAGTGTTGAAGCTGGCGGAGTAAGTGTGCAAAAAGGTTGCATGAAAGGGCTAGCTGAAATTGTAATCGACATCTACCGTAATGAGTGTCCAGAGCTTGAGAAAAATAGAGGATTCATAATTAACGAGATCAATTCAGAGCAATTTAAATTTATGCAGACCATTGAGCACGGGATTGCCAAATTCGAGCAAATTCTCTCTGAGAAAAAAGCCATCAGCGCCACTGACGCCTTTTTGCTTTACCAGTCATTCGGTTTCCCATTGGAAATGACCGCAGAGCTCGCAAAAGAGCGCGGCATCACAGTGGACAAACAAGAGTTCGAAAAGGAATTCGAAAAGCACCAGGAGCTTTCACGCAAGGGCGCTGAGCAGAAATTCAAGAGCGGCCTGGCGGATCACTCTGAAAAGACAATCAAGCTGCACACGGCCACTCACCTGCTGCACGCAGCCCTTCGCAAAATCGTTGGGCCGAATGCAACCCAAAAGGGAAGCAACATCACACCCGAAAGGCTAAGATTCGATTTCAACAGCCCCGAGAAGCTGACCCCTGAGCAACTGAAGCAGGTTGAAGCACTCGTAAATGAAGTAATCTCCCAGGGAATCGAAGTCCAGCGCGAGGAAATGACCATGGACCAGGCGAAAAAGGCAGGCGCGCTCGGCCTGTTCGAAAGCAAGTACGGCGAGAAAGTTTCAGTCTACACCATTGGCACTTTTTCCAAAGAGATTTGCACCGGCCCGCACGTGAAAAACACGCGCGAAATCGGCAAATTTAGGATTCAAAAGGAAGAATCCATCGCCGCAGGGGTCAGAAGGATTAAGGCGGTTATTGAGTGAAAATAAAAATTCATCAATTTATGCCCTTGCTTGCAAAAATTCGGTTATCCACTTTCCTTCCCACTAATTTTATCCCATCTAAAAATGCGCTGACAGCTTCAACATCCAATTCGCCCTGCGGAGTCACCAGCCCATTTTCCTTAATGAACTTAAACCCTTTTTCATAATTATAACTTAGTTGGCCCCCTTCCTTGCGAGGTGTGCAAAACCCTTCAAACTTTTCCGGAATCCGGCCAAACCTACTCCTTGCCATGTCTATAAGCTTCCTGGTCAGCTCGCTCATTTCCATATCCGTAACCTTGACTTTCAATTGGGCTGTCTCTCTTTTCTGCGCCTGTGCAGGATCAGGTGCCGATTTTTTGTTAATGGTTTTCATGTATTGCTTTTCTCAGAAAAACCCTTTAAATGTTGTTATTAATGTTTCTTCGTTAATCCAACGCAACGCTACCAATTTAAATGGTATTTTCCCTAATCCTTACCTATGTCCATAAAGAAAGCCATAGTCTTGGCAGCAGGCGAGGGAAAGCGCCTTCGCCCCCTGACATATACCCGGCCCAAGTGCATGATCCAATTGGCAGGCAAGCCCATCCTCCAGCACGTGCTGGAATCGCTCCAGGTGGCAGGAGTTTCCGAAGCCAGCGTTGTAATCAAATACATGAAGGAAACAATCACCGAGCATTTCAAGCAGCATCCCATCGAAGGGCTAAAATTAAACTTCATCGAACAAGGCGAAAAATACGGCACAGCTGCCGCATTCTTGGAAGGAGAAAAATTCATTGATGACACATTCATTGGAATCGCAGGCGATGTAATCACCGAAGCTAGTGCAATCAGGCGCCTGATTGATGCGCACGAATCAGCCCAGGGCGCTGAAATGACCGCAGCTCTCAAGCGCGTCACAGACCCCCAGAATTATGGTGTTGTTTCGCTCGATTCCAAGGGGTTCATTTCCAAATTCACCGAGAAGCCCAAATCCCCGGTCGGCGATTTGGCAAACACCAGCATCTATGTCTTTGAGCCGAAGATTTTCTCAAAAATGAAAGCAGCGAAGAAAAGCCCGCGTGGCGAGTTTGAAATGACCGACGTCATCCAGTCCTCCAAAGTAAAGGGAGTAGTGATAGACGAGTACTGGCTGGACATGGGGCTTCCCTGGCAGCTATTTGATGCCAATGATTTCCTGCTCTCAAAAATGAAAGCCAAGGTTGGCGATATTGACGATTCTAAAATAATGGGCAAAGTGATTATGGAGAAAAACGCGCGCATCTTCGATTCCTACATCGAGGGCCCGCTCTACGTTGGCGAGAACTCAATAATCGGCCCGCATGCGTACATTCGCGGAATCACCTCCATTGGCAAGAACTGCTCCATCGGCGATTCAACAACCATAAAGAACAGCATAATTTTCGACAATGTGAATGCCAAGCACCTCACCTACATCGGCGATTCGGTAATTGGCAGCAACTGCAATTTCGGCGCAGGCACGCAAATTGCCAATTATAGATTCGATGCAGGTTCAATCAAAGCAACAGTGAACGAGGTAATCGTCGACACCAAGCGCAACAAGCTCGGCACCATCATTGGTGACAATACTAAAACCGGAGTTCTTTCAAGCATCATGCCTGGCAAAACAATAGGTGATGACTGCTGGATAGGCGCCAATGTGATGATTGAGCAGGATGTGCCGAGAAAAACCCGCGTATTCCTAAAACAAGATTTGACTTTTGAAAAACGAGAATAGACCGCGAGTGATTGATTGCCCTATTTGATAGTTGGCGTAGACCCTGGAACCACCTCTGCTTTCGCCGCAGTGGACCTGAATGGAAAATTAATCGCATCCCACAGCATACGCGATGGCGGCATTGAAAAATTAATCGAATCAATCCGCAAAACCGGCTCGGTTTGCATCATCGCCTCGGACAAGAAAGTTTCTCCAGACTCGGTTGCCAAAATTTCAGCCTCATTCAATTCCCAGCTTTATCTTCCCGCTTATGACCTCACGGGCCAGGAAAAACTAGCGCTAACCAAAGGAATCAAATTCAATTCCCAGCATGAATTAGACGCGGCCGCCTCGGCCTTCAAGGCCTACCGCTTTTACGAGAATAAGTTGCGCCATGTTAACAGCGTTTGGCGTGAATTGGCAGAGCTGAAGGAAAAGCCCAAAATTTCTTTGGATGAAATCAAGCATTTGGTTCTCACTGGTTACAGGCTCAGCGATGTTCTTTTGCTAGAAGAAATCAAGGAGCAGGGCAAAAAAGCAGTTGCAGCTCCAGCTTCCAAATCCGCTCCCACTGCCTTTGCTTCATCCGCCAAAGCGCGGGAATACGCGGCAGAATTCGAGCGCAACCTTTTCGCAATCGCAGAACTAAAGAAACAGGTTTCCCGTTTATCAACTGAAAACCAGCTTTTACTGGAGAAAATCAAGTCCCATGAAAAGGGCATCTCCCACAAGCTGGAGCGCGATTCCGAGGTCCGCAGGCTCAATTCCAAAATCGGAAGGCTGGAGGAATACATCTCGCTCCTGAAGCGCGCCCTGTTCGGGAAAAAGCACGCGACCGAGCAAAAGCAGTCCGAGCGCGCCAAGCAGATCGAGTTAAAGTTAAAAAAGGTTGGAGTGCAAAATGAAGACGAGCTAGAAGACCTAGTTTCCGATTATCGGAGCAGGAACTAAACAAAATCAGCCTCTTTCTTCTTTAAAAAGAAGAAAGACCCCGAATGGAGAAAGAAGAAAAACGAAAAAATCAAGATAAAATAAAACAAAAAACAGAGGTGCTTTCAATGGAAGAAGAATCTGAGATTGCAGAAATAAACGCAGAAGCAACGGCCCTGGCCGAAAAACCCCAAAGGACGGCGCGCGACCCGAACGACAACACAATATACGTCGGGAAAAAGAGCGCCATGAGCTATGTGCTCGCGGTTGTAACCCAGTTCAACAACGGGGCAAAGGAAGTTTCCATCAAGGCGAGGGGCAAGGTGATTTCCCGCGCAGTTGACGTGGCCGAGATAGTGAAAAGCCGGTTCATCGCAGACCTCAAGATAAAGGCGATCAACATCTCCACCGAGGAACTGTTGAGCGAGGACGGCAGCATGAACAAGGTTTCGGCAATGGAAATCGTGCTGTTAAGGTAATTTCTTTCATTTTTTATTTTTGTTTTTATGTTCTTAAGGAGTGATTTTTATGATGCGGACACATTATGCGGCAGAAGTGACACCGGCCCTTGACGGCAAAGAGGTAACCGTGGCTGGCTGGGTCCACGAGACCCGCGACCTGGGCAAAATCCGCTTCATTCTTTTGCGCGACCGCACAGGCAAGGTGCAGGTGATCGGCAAAAAAGGCATAGTCGATGACTCGCTTCTCGCACTAATGAGCCAAGTAAAGGAAACAGTCCTGCAGATTAAGGGGAAAGTTAAAGCATCCCCGCAGGCGCCTGGCGGCATAGAGCTAATCCCCTCAAGCGTCACAATTCTAAATGAAGTTTCAGGCTTGATTCCGTTTGAAGTCACTGAAAAGGCGGCAGAGCCGGAAATTGATGTAAGATTGGACTTCAGATACGTTGACCTCAGAAGGCCGAAGCCGGCTGCAATTTTCAAAATCAAGAGCGAGATAATCACATCTTTCCGTGAATATTTAGTGCGGCAGCACGGATTCGTTGAGCTCACTCCAACGAGCATAGTCGCGGCTGCAACCGAAGGCGGCTCCAACCTATTCCCAATTGTCTATTTCGACAAAACAGCATACCTCGCCCAGTCTCCGCAGCTTTACAAGCAGCTTGCAGTGATTGGCGGGTTTGACAGGACAATGATGACCACTCCTGCCTTCCGCGCAGAGAAGCACAACACCACCTCGCACCTGAACGAAGTGCTTCAGATGGATATCGAAATGGGGTTCGCAGACCACCATGATGTGATGAAAATCCTCGGAGACGTCGCAATCCACGTCCTCTCGCAGGTGAAAAAGAACTGCAAGCCGGAGCTGGAAACGCTCGGAGTAGATCTGCATGTTCCGGACAAGGTTCCAATGCACACCTATTCCTCTTTAGTCGACCTCCTGAACAAGAACGGGGTAAAATTCGAATGGGGCGATGATTTCTCGCGCGAAACAGAAGGAGAAATCCACAAGCTCCTGAAAGAAACCCTGTACTTCATCCACGAATGGCCCACGGCTATTCGTGCATTCTATTCAATGCCCAAGGAAGGCAATGAGAAAATCTGCAATGCCTTTGACCTGATGTACAATGGAACGGAAATTTCCAGCGGAGCGCAACGAATTCACAAGCCTGATTTGCTGATAAAAGCAATCCAGGACCGCGGCATGGATCCTGCTAACTTTGAGTTCTACATAAACGCATTCAGAACTGGGGCTCCTCCGCACGCAGGCTGGTCAGTTGGATTGGAAAGAATTGCCATGAAGGCATGCGGAATCCAGAATATCCGCGAATGCGCGCTGTTCCCAAGGGACAGGACAAGGGTAACACCTTAGTTGCCTACAGAATTAGTCTCCCAATGTATCCTTTTCAGGGACTGCTCTCAAACAGCATTTCTTTACCTTCTTTCTTCAGTACAAAGTCTATTGTCTTCAGAATAAAAAATTTAGCTTCAGTCATCATTTTTAGATGTTCTTCACTGCCGAATGCTTTGTGTATCCCATGGCGATGTGCCCCATGAAAGTCTCTAAGTGTGCGCATATCCGCTCTATTCGTGTTAGTGGAGAGATAAAAATTATCCCACCCTTCCTCCCCTAATTCGCCATAATTTTTAGTTACTAATCTAGCGCAAGTTTCAACTGCGCGATAGAACAATAGAGGGCATTCTTCCCTATCAATCAATGCGGTGTTGAAATCCCGAACTGCCCATCTAAGTTCATGATTCAGTCCGATGATTTTAGAAACCTCATTACAAAATTTTTGCAAATTGATGTTTTTATCCACAAGAGACGGTGCCTTATCGGGGTGTGCCATCCTAATCTGATCATCACTTTTCTTGCAATAATCAAGACTGTACGTTAATCCTAACCCTTCTTTAAGGATATAACTCAAAATTACAGTATCAATAATATGGTGTGTTATTCTAAATATATCATCATCTCTACGATTTTCTTCTTCTAAGCAATCAAAGATTTCTACAAGTATATGGCTACAAGCTATCCTACAAGTGAAACTTCCTTCAACGCTTAAATCAGGAAATTTAAACGTACTTTTTGGCATGTAACAAAAAAACTCAGGTGCTTTTCCATTTGACAACTTTAAAGTCCCTGAAACGATTACTACTATGAAATCACCCTTGTTTTTCTATTATCTTGCTAGCGTACTCTTCCTCTTCTTTAGCGCTCTTCCTAATTCTAGCAACCCCGCTTTTCACAGCAGCCTCGGCAACAGCGCCTGCCACCCTTGGCCCTACCTTCTTGCTCCAGGCATCGGGCATCACTTTTCCCCTGCTGATTTCCTCATCGCTCACAAGCGAAGCAATGGCAAGCGAAGCGGCAACTTTCATCTCCTCATTAATTCTCTTGGCGCGCACATCCAATGCCCCTCTGAAAATTCCAGGGAAACCTAGCACATTATTCACCTGATTCGGGTAATCGCTCCTCGCAGTCCCGACAATCACAGCCCCTGCTTCAAGCGCATCCTTTGGCAAAATCTCTGGCTCAGGATTATTCAAAGGAAACAGAATCGCCTTGTTCGCCATTGATTTCACCATCTCTTTAGTGACAATATTCGGCTTGGCAGCGCTCACCAGAATGTCCGCTCCCCTGAGCACTTCAGCCAGCCCGCCGCTCTTTTCCCCTTCCTTTCCGCTCATTTCAGCCAATTCCCTCTTGTAATCCGGCAAATCCTTTCTGGCAAAATTAATCACTCCCTTGGAATCCATGCAAACCATTTTGGAAAACCCATAGGAATGCAGCAATCTCGCAATCGCGCTTCCAGCAGCTCCGGCCCCGTTCACCACAACTCTAACTTCATTTTTCTTCTTCCCGACAAATTTCAGCGAATTAATCAGCCCTGCAAGAACAACGACCGCAGTCCCGTGCTGGTCATCATGGAAAACAGGAATTTCCAGCGCTTCCTTCAGTCTTCTCTCAACAGCAAAGCACTTCGGGCTTTCAATATCCTCAAGATTAATCCCACCAAAAGCAGGCTCAATCCTTTTCACAGTTTCAACAATCGCATCCTCATCCTTGCAATTCAAAGGCAATGGAAACGCATCCACTCCCCCAAAAGCCTTGAACAAAAGCGCCTTTCCTTCCATCACCGGAAGGCTCCCGAGCGGCCCGATATCCCCGAGCCCAAGCACCCTTGTCCCGTCGCTCACAACTGCCACTGAATTCCATTTTAGAGTGTAATCATAAACCGCATCCTTTCTTGCAACAATTTCCTTGCAGACATCCGCCACTCCCGGAGTATAGGCAAGCGTCAAATCCTGCTGGCTTTTGGCGCTGGTTTTCACTCGGATTTCAATCTTCCCTTTTTTCTCAGAATGGTACTTCAGCGCGTCTTCTTTCAATCCCATAAAGATAGAATTCGCAGGAAAACAATAAAAAGAAAGACTTATTAATCGGGAAAACAGAACAATTGCGGGTGAACTAATGGTTAAAGACTTACGGCTCTCCGCAGTAATTTGGAAAGAGGAGCATGGCTATACTGCCCTCTGCCCACAGCTTGATGTTGCAAGCCAGGGAAAAACCAAAGCTGAGGCTGGAAAAAATCTCAAGGAAGCAGTCGAGCTTTACCTGGACGAAAAGCGAAAAATAAAGCGCCTGTTCCCAGCGACCTTTACCAATTTTAGCGTACGTTTATCCTAATCGGTGCTTTTTTGGCTAAACTTCCGCGTGTTTCTCCAAAGGAAGCGGTTTCCTTCTTGTCCTCTTACGGTTTTCAGTCTGTCCGGCAGAAAGGATCCCATCTGATCATGAAAAATAACTATGGCAGAACAGTCGTCATTCCTCTCCACCCAAAAGACCTGAACACCGGGGTCCTGCTTTCAATCCTAAGGCAGAGCGGCTTGTACCGGGAAGACCTAATCGAATATTTCAAACAATAAAAACGGCACCCTAACATTTTTAAGTTCCCGAATGCAAATAATCATCAAAGGCCGAGGGATTCCTATGGAAATTGACATCGAAACAGCCAAGAAATTGATTGAAAGGGAGCAATGCGCTAAAGAGATGGAATCCCATGTAAAAAAATTCAAGGAATATTCCAGGAAATCCAAGAGCTCCGCAGGCACAAAAGCCAGGACAGACTGGTCGCAGCTCGCCCAGGGCGAGGCGAAGAAATTCCGGGCCGAATTCTCCAGGTACGGCGAGCTTTCAAAATATTTCTCAGGCCTAAAATTCGGAATCAGCAAAAAGGGGGCGCGGGGCAAATGAAAAAAAAGCCAGGGCTTGGAAAATTAAAGCCTTCCCTCTCCCCTGGCGCGGCCTCCAAGGAAATGCTGCTTTTGGGGATAGCCGCATCCAATGCGCGCTACGACTATGCTTCATGCCTCGAAAAAGCTTCCAAGTCCCAGCCAGGCACCAAAAACCGGGCCGAATGGATAAAACTGGCAGTGGAAAGCGGAAAGAAAGCGGTTTCAAGCCTAAATAAAATGTCCGATTTGGCGGACAAGCTAACGAGGGGATAAGACCATGTCCAAAATCAGCCAAACCTCAGATCAAGCAGATATGATATTAAAAACAAGCCCAAGAACTCTCCACATTCTGGGATGGCAGGACTGGAAAGCATTCATAAAAAACAGGGATTTTGACATCTCCTTCGCCGGTTTGGTCCAGCTTGCAAAAAACCACCCCGACTGGGCGGTCATAAATCTTTCAGAGCATCTGGAAAGGGCAAACAATGCCAAGACCCAGCAGGAAAGAAAGCGCGAACTTTCCTATGTGAAGCACTTCATAGAATCCATGTCAGCCGAACTCAATAATCCGGATTTTCTCCAGAATTTCACCCCCGGCGAGATAAAGCAGGTGCAGGGCATATGGGCGGCATTCGCCCCGGATGTGAAGGGGGTGAAGATCACAAAGGAAAATGCGCCTGATTTTTTAAATACTGCCAAAAAATCCAATTTTGGAATAGAAAAACAGTTCAAGGAGCTCTTTGCCGGCCAAAGTGAAGCAGCCATGGAAAGGGAAGCATACGAATACGGGTTCTTGGACATGCTGAAAACCTCCGTTGAGCTGGGTATTTTCGACCTGGATTTTAAGGGAGATTTCCGAGATCTGACAAAAATCCTTTTCCATGGCAAGGAATCACAGACCTATTCCTATGGATATATGGTGGGAACAGACCTGCACGTCTACAAATTCGTGTGCGATAATCCGCAATTCATAAAAACCGGCACAGGCGAAGGCAACATCATTTTGATGGACGATGCGGGGAACACGCTCATGATGAAATGCTCCGAAGCAAGGAAAATCGGCCTGCTGGCTTCAATCTCCTCAGGAAAAACCAATGGCAAGCCCATGTACCTGCCTTCTCCAGGAGGCGTAACCCAAGCCACCATGCCGTCTCACTACCAAATCTACTCAAAGACAAAGGCAGAGAAGTTTCAGAAACTAGATCGCCTAATAACTATCCAGACCAGAATATCTGATTTCTGGCGCTTTTTCGAGTCAGAACGGACAGGAAGGAAATTCGACGACATCGAGGCGCCAAAGGAGTACAGTTCAATCAAAACCTGGCTCGGATCAAAATCCGGCGCCCTGTTCTCAGGATTGAAAACACCCCTGCCAGGCAATGCCACTTCCGAGCTGATGTCCCCTGACCTGCTTGACAGCCGTAAGCGCGATTATGGGAGCAACTATGTCGGAATCAGCTTGGAAGGCGCCAGGGCAATGAACCAGCAAGTCGCAGAGGACGCCGCCTATGCCTGGGGCAACAGCGCAGAGATATTCGGCACAAAGTCAGTTCCGGATTATTTCAAGGGTTTCCCGGACCTTAGCTGGTGGAAAAAATTCGGGGTGAGCACAAAAGATTTCGTGGTCGAGCTCGTCCCTTTTACCACTTCCATTGGAATGCTGATTAATGAGAAATATACGAGCGTGATAAGTTATGCTTACGGCGAGGCCGCTTCTGGCTACAGCGCAAAAGAAGACCGAAACCAGACCATTGCGGCGGCTGCCTATGCGGGCTTGGATTTCGTCGTATTCTTTGGCGGGCCAGTGGCAAAAGGCATAATGAAACCAGGGGAAAAGGCTCTGGTCATGGCAAGCCGCGAATTAGTCGATACTTCCCTGGAAGGCTTGATGCGCAGCGGAAGGCAGTTTGATCTAAATGCGATCTCAGCGCTGTTGAAAAGTTCAGGGAAGGAGTTTACCATTGACGAGATAAGCAAGATGTCAGAGAGGCAAATACTTCAGGAGATAGGCCCAAAGACATTCGGCAAATTCCTCGCCCCCGTCTTCCTGCAATCCGGTGATGATTTGTCGCAATTGAGCTTGCGCAGGCAGATAGCACATTCGGAATTTTTGATGCGCGACGCGGAACGCCAGTTCGGCTTCAAGCTTACCCCGCTGGACCAGTTCAGGATGCTGAAGGCAATGCGCGGGTCAAGAATCATCCGCGTTGAGTTCATCCCGAACGAAGTTGGGAGCGAAGCCGCGGATATTCCGGCCAAGGCAGTTCGATACCGTTAAATATCGAAATTTGCAGAATTTTAACAGAGCATGGGATTCGGAGATGAAGCGAATGGGTGTAACAGAACTTGCTGTAAGAAAAGGAGAAGGCCTTTTGCCCGAATTATTGGAATTCGGCATCAAGGCGTCTGTAGATCGCGGCACAGGAAGATTCATCATTTCCGAAGGGGCGAACAAGCTGCTAAAGCTTCCTGCAGCAGAGGCGCAGCGCTTGGTAGCCGCCAATGCTTTAACTGCAGGAGAAATCGACATTCTTTTTCCAAAGGACGTAGCCCAAAAGCTGAAGCCATTCGCCAGCCCGCCAGGGGCAGGGACTGATCTTGCAGGTTTCAACAAAATAACGGAAGAGTTCGGCGGAGAAGAAGAATCAAGTCGGGACAAATTAGAGCGATTAGGGCCTGAATTAGAAAGCAAATATGGCATAAAAGAAAACAAGGAAGGAGTATTTATGCTTGTAGACCTGCACGATGGCCAGGGCAAGGAGTACATCACGTTGCATGGCAGAGCCGCGTACATCCTGAATGGTTTTGATTTTAAGGGAATAACCCCGCAAGAGTTGGCAGAGATACATGAATACATGCGTTTGGCTGTGGACACTGGAGTCTCGCAAAGCCGCAATCGTGGGAAGCTTATTGATGGCGTGCTTGAAATAGTTGATTCAAGCGCCCCGGCAGTCGCGGCCAAATTATACCGGCAGCAGGGGGAAATCGAGAAAGCGCTGCCTTTCGAAGAAAAGGCCAAAAAGAAGCGTTTAGCGCAGGTCGCGACCAAGAAGGAGGACATCATTAATTTGGCGAATACCAAATCCCGTGAAGCATCCGGCCTGGAACGGAAAGCGGACGAATATGCGTTTCCAATCAAAACCTCAGTGAAAGAATTCTCGAAAGCCAGGGAAAATTATGCAGAGGCGCATAAGAAATACACCGAAGCCGCCAACCTTATGGAACAAGCAGGAGATAAAGCCGGGGCAAGAAGCTACAGGAAATCCGCAGACCAGACCTCCCCCGAAGCCCTTAACAAAAAATTGATTGCGCGGGCAGATAATTTGGAAGAATTAGGGGACCGCGGATCTAAGGAAGGAGGTAGTGGACGACATAAAGATGCAGGAAAAAACTACGACGAAGCGTATGAATTTGCGCGCGAAGCGGGAGCGCATGACCGGGCCATCACACTGCTGAAAAAGGCTGCAGAAGCCTATGTCGGCGCAGGCGAATTAGACCTAGCTTGTAACAGATTCATCTCCCTGGCGATTGAAGCTGAAACAGCAGGGGATAGTGCCAAAGCAGCAAAACTTTATAGCAGAGCAGCGGATCTATACACATCGAGTTATTCCCGATTCGTAGAGGACACGACTTTAGCGCCCCCAGGGCTCCATAAGCTGTGGGAAGAATATTACTCCTATGGCAGTAACCTCCGTAGAAGGAACAGAGCCGGGGCTCCAGTGGCAGAGTTAGTCGGGTATCAGAAAGACATGCAGGGAATACAAAAAGACATTGAAAAACTCAAGGCTAATTACCCGGAATTTTACAAGGTTCCCATAGAGGAGAGAACCCAACGGCTTGCATATCTTGCCCGAGCGCTTGAGGCGTACAGCAATGCTGCTGAGCAGTACACTGCTGCAAAACAGATGGACAGTGCACGGTATGCTGCAAAAAAGGCAGCCGAAATCTGCGATTTAATTAATTTGACAATACCCACTGGCGGCATAAGCGACGGCGACGCCAAATCCATAGCGGCTAAGTTCAAATTCTTATATAAAAGAGAAGGTATACCGGTAGGAGATTGGCTGCCCCTTCACACACGCTTGGAAAACGTTCCCCAAGGGCAAAAACCTTCCCTTTCACTGCTCCAGATCATTTCTGATTATTCCCAGAAAATGAGGGAAATAGCAACGCCGCCCTGATCAAAGGCTTCCTGCTCAGCCGAAAATCTCCTTGCTTTTGTCAGTTTTCATTTCATTCCCTGACAAAACCAATGCGCTTGTTCTCAGCCGTTTTCTTGATGAAATATTCAAGGCTTTTTCGCAGCTGCTCCCTGCTCCACTCCCCGCGGTCCTTGATATAAGCAATACGAATTCGTTTGTAGCTTTCAGGAAGCTTTTGGAAATTCGCCCATGCTTTTTCATTTTTCTTAATTGCCGCAAGAATGTATTTCGGCATATGAAATTTCTCATGGTCGTCGTCCACCTTAAATACATGGGCAACAGCAGCCAAGCCAGCTTTAGTCATTTTCTTTTTGGCAATCAGCTTCAGTATTCTCTCCTTGTTCAGCTGTGAAAGCTGGCTGGTGTTCCTTCTTGGCGTGAATCTCTGGGCGAATCTTTCATCATCCATTGATTTGGCAATGCTGTCAATCCAGCCAAAGCACAGCGCCCCGTCCACCGCATCATTGTACGAAATTCTCGGTTTCCCCGACGACTTCTTATAATAGATGAGCCAGACCTCTTTTTCCCTGGCATGATTTTTCAAAAGCCAGGCTCGCCATGCCTTGTAATTAGTCACATAAAGGGTTTTTCCGAGTTTCATAAATTCACGTTTTCCAGTTTCAGCAAGTCAATCAGCTTCCGAATATCTCCCTGCTCTTGTTTGCATTCACTTCCAGCACATAGCGGTAGGGCTTGCCCGGATAATATATCTGGCACGGGTCCATTTCACACACAGGCAAATTCTGGTAAATTTTCACGGGCCTATAGTTCTCATCCAGAAACGCAATGTCAATTCTCATTCTCATTCCCCTCATCCAATAACCATCCTGCACATCCTGGTTGTAAACAAAAAGCATTCCGCAATTATCGCACAATTCCGTTCTTCCCATGAGCCCCTGTTCCAGCATTGTCGGCTTATCCGCAATTTCCACCAGGATTTTCGTGCCATTAAAATCGCGCAGCTCCTTTCCCCCGCTCATCTCACTCTGTGAATTAGTTGAAGCACAGCCAAAGATGAAAATCAATGCTAGAAAAATAGCAACAGCAGCAGCTTTCATCCTAAACCTCTCTCACAAGCTCGTGCAATTCCTTTCTCTCTTTTTCCTCCGGATTTTGATTCGCATAGCCCAGCGGAATCACCGCAACAATCATCTCCCATTCCTTTGCCTTGATTATTTTAGCCACCTGCGCCGGGTCAAACGCGCCAATCCAGCAGGTCGCGAGCCCCAAGTCCGTTGCAGCCAGCTGCGCATAGGCGGTCGCAATGGTGGCATCCTGAACGCAGTAGAACTCCTCTCCCCTTCTCCCGTATTTCTTCCCGCCCTGCCTTTTATCCGCAACGAAAACAAGCACAATGGGCGCCTGAGCCACCTGGTCCTGTTCATGGCAGGCAATCGCAAGTTCCTCCCTTTTCGCTTTCTCCCTAACGACATAAATCAAATAGGATTGCAAATTGCCGGCAGAAGGCGCCAGGTTCACGGTTTCCAGGAGTTTCTGCAGCTTCTTCTCCTCAACCTCTTTCTTTGGATCAAATTCCCTGCATGCGAACCTTCCTTCAACTACCTCGGAAAACTCCATAACGACCCCCCGTTTTTCTGTTAGGGCGTTTCCCTTTATTAGTCTTGCCAGCGTATCCTTCCATGCTGATGAATATGCTGCGCTCGCTCCTCAAATCCAAAATCCACCGCGCCACAGTCACCGGTGGGGACGTGAATTACATCGGGAGCATCACCATTGACAAAAAGCTCATGGACCTGGTCGACCTCTGGTCCGGGGAAGAGGTGCTGGTTGTGGACAACACCAATGGCGAACGATTAGTCACCTACGCCATTGAGGGCGAGGAAAATTCAGGGGTAATTTTCATGAACGGAGCGGCAGCGCACAAAATAAAGAAAGGCGACAGCATCACCATCATCGCGTTCGCCCAGAGTGAAACAAGAATCAAGTCAAAAGTGATCCTGGTGGGCAAGGACAACAAGTTCGTGAATTTCCTGGGAGAATGATTTCGTGGCAGCCTCTTTTTACAAATTCAAGCGCCCCCTAACCGAAGGGCTGGTAAAATCCCGGCCAAACCGCTTCATCATGCTGGTTGAAATCCAAGGGAAGCTGGTGAAATGCCACTGCCCTTCCACCGGGCAAATTGGCAGCATAACTTTCCAAAACATCCCCTGCCTGCTTTCCAAGAGCGGCAACCCCGAACGAAAAACCGCCTATACCGTTGAGGCAATTTCTCTCGATTCCCCAAAAAAGAAAAGCAAAAGCTGGATAGGCATAAACCAGACGGATGCGAACCGCTACATGGAATTTTTCATCAAAAGCGGCCAGCTCCCACGCATGGTTGGCAAGGTGGAAAAATTCCAGCGCGAAGTGAAGCTTGGAAAATCGCGCATCGATTTCCTGGTGAATGGCAGGGATTTCATTGAAGCCAAAACCCTGGTAATGACAATTCCCTGCGAAGGACATCCCAATTACAAAAAGCGCACTTCAAAATTCCTGAGCTTTGGCCGCCTAATCAAGCACTACAAAGAAATTGCCAACAGCATAGGCAATGGCTCGCGCGCCATCTTTCTTCTATGTTTTCTTTACAATTCGGTTTCATTCGTCCCTCCGCAGACTGACAATCACACAATCAAAATCAAGCGCGCGGCACGGAAAGCGATTGCCAAGGGAGTGGAAAACTGGCAGTTGAATCTGAAAGTGAGCAAAGAAGGAGTAAAATTGCTCGATTACTTTAGGCTAAATCTATTCTAGGTTTTAGCGTTTAATTCTGCTATCCTTTACATCTATTCCAGTCTTCCCCCTAGGCTGGACCATTTTCACTCCTGCCACTTCCCCGGGCGGGACAAATTTAGCCTCATTTCGCGCACTTCTCAACACTCCCATTTTTCCATCATCAAGCAAGGGCAGCTCGTTTTCTTTTTTGCCCCACGTCTTCCCCCCATACCCCAATCCCTGCGCTTTCTCCTTAACCCCGGGATTTTTCTCAAACATCTTTGCTATCCGGTTCCTCATGGTAAGCTCGGTCTGATCCGGCTGTCCAGTTAATTCTGCAAGTTTCCCAAGTGTTACCCTTCCCTGCGTTTCCACATCCCATTTTTCCAGAATTTCCTCAACATGCTGCTTGAGCGTCTTTACTCCGCTTTTTTCCTTAAACAGTTTTTTTAGTTTACTTCTATGCTCCAAGTTTTGCTTAATTATCTCCGCGCCCAGCCCTGTCGGTCCCTCCAGCGCTTCAGGAGTTGCCGGCCCCTGCGTTTCCACATCCCACTTCCCCAGGGCTTTCGCAATCAGCTTTTCCTCAAATTTCGAATCCCCATACCCGAACTTTTCAGCTTTTTTCTTAAGTTGAGGTTTTTCCTCGAACAATTTGCGGACTGTCACATTGCTTCTGCCCGCTTTTTTAGCAAGCCTTCTCAGGGTAATCCTTCCCAGTTTCAAATCCCAGTTCTCTATTGCTTCCTTGACTGCCGAATAAGTGTTGCCCTTTAGTTTTTCCATTGGGGCGTATCCCTTCTCCTTAGCGAGTTTTTTCAGTTTTTTGTCCTTCTCGATTATCTTCAGAATTACCGTGCTGGACACGCCAATCTTTTCTGCCAGCCTTTTGATTTTCAGATCCCCCTGTTTCTCCCTGTCCCATTCTTCCAATGCTTTTGTGATTTTCCTCCTGTTCTTCCAGCTCTGAACCCCATACCCGCCATTTTCCTTGGCCAGTTTCCTCAGAGCTGGGTTTTCCCTGAATACATCCGCAATTGTGGAATTGCTCAGCCCTGTTTTTCTGATCAGCTTCTTCAGCGTCATCTGCCCCTGCTTCTCCACGTCCCACTCCTTTACTATTTTTGCGAGCTTTTCCCTCTTTTTCCATGCAGGTTTTCCGTATCCCTTCTTATCCGCCAGTTTTTTCAGCCCTGGATTTTTCTTGAATATTCTGCACATTGCCGAAGAGTTTAACCCTGTTTTCCGCCTAAGCTTTCTCGGCGACATCCGCCCCTGCTTCTCCACATCCCACTCCGTTACATGTTTTTCAAGTCTTTTCCTGCTTTTCCACCCTCTATCCCCGTACCCTTTCTTTTTTGCCATGCGCATGATTCCCGGTCTTTCGCTAAGCCTTTTCTTGATCAAGCCAGGGTATGCCTTGGTTTTCCCAATCAGCTTATTCAGCGTAATCTGCCCCTGCTTCTCCACATCCCATTCCCTTACTATTTTTCCAAGCTTTTTCGCCCTGCCCCTGCGCAGATTTCCATAGCCCTTATTCTCGGCTTTTCTCCTCAGCCCCGGTTTTTCCTTGAATTTCTTTTTGATTGTCGACGGGCTCATATTTGCCTTTTTTGCCAATTTTTTCAGCGTTATTAATCCCTGCCCCTTCACCTTCCATTCGTCTATAGTCTCCCTAAGCCGACGCTCCGCTGCTTCCCTCTTTCTCATAGTTGCCCAAGAAGTTCTCTTTTTTCTCCTCACTGGTTCATTCGTCACGTTTCTACTCCCCCACCCATGTAAATCGTTATAGTTTATGTATATTAATGATTATAAACCGTTCTTTCAGCCAAACTAAAGAAGAAGGATGCTCCGTCCGCGGAGCCAACTTGGTTTTCCAATCCAGGCCCCGAACCCCTCAAAACACAAAGAAGCACCAGTTAGCTGCGGATAACTGCTCCCGCGGCAAGCGCGCTCGCAGTTATCCTAACCAATCTCCGAGATAATAAAAAAGAAATAGTGCTCCGTCCGGGATTTGAACCCGGGTCGCCGCCTATCACTGGACGGATCCGCTTTTTGTAAAGGGTCGCCGCCTTGAGAGGGCGATATCCTTGACCGAGCTAGACGAACGGAGCGTTGTGTTTTTTCCGCCCTAATCGGGGCGGCAAAACCTTTCTTTTGGATTCGACCAGCCTTTTCTTTGGAAAGAAAAGGACCCGATTTTTGCCAAAGCAAAAATGGGCGCATTTGTGCCGCTGCACAAATCGCGTGGGCAATGGACTCGGCGGGAATCGAACCCGCAGTCTCCTGCATGCCATGCAGGCGCGATACCGTTTCGCTACGAGCCCCTCCGCCTTTTTAGGCGGAAGTGAGTCGTCCCTATCCCACCGGTTATTCACAAGGCAAGCGAGCAAACTTGTTTTGCGAGTCTTACCTTGCATAGGAATGCGTGTTTCAGTTTATATCCTGAAACTCATAAGAGCGACTCCGGAAACCATTGTACGCTCTTATTCGGAGGGCGAAATGAAAATTACGCTGTCTCCCCTGAGGAGCATGGTCCCGACTTTCCTCTTAACCTCGCCGTTCTCGAGAATCTCCGTGTTCTCAAGCACGATGTTCATGTGAACATCATAGCTGGTCATTTTTCCCCTAATCTCCCTGCCTCCTTTCATCCCGATCAACACCATGTTGTCCAGGCTTCCATTTAGCACATCGAACGGTCTTTTCTCTGTCAAAAAAATCTCCCTCCAAAAAATCAAAATCTTCCTTATATTTTTACTCGCGTCCCCTTTTTAATGATATACTCAGAGGTTGTCCGCCATAATTATGTGGTCAGCGGTATTCTTCAGGGCCACGGAAAAGCCCGGGTCAGCGCCTATAACAATAGTCTCCTTCCCCAGCTCCTTTGCCTTGACCAGCACCGGCCTATAGTCGATATCCCGGGTCATGAGCGCAATCACATGGATGCTTGGGTTGTACACCTGCTGCATGGCTTCCACAGCCATGGTCACATCCACATCTCCTGTTGTAATCACCGGCTCATACCCCTGATTTGTCATCGCCTCAATCAGCTTATCGCTCGCATACTGATCCAAATAGATTTTGCACACCTTGATTATGCCATACTGCTCCAGGCTCTTTTTCACGCGCGAAAGGTCAAGGTTCATCTCTTTCCTGATGATGTTCGGCCCGTCCACTAGAAGCGCGATATTTTTCTCAGGTGTTTTCTTCTTTTTCACCATTCCGCTTAGTTTCTCAAACATTCCAATCCCTGTCTCGTTTTTCATTATCCTCATCCCTATTCCATTGCAAAAAATCTTTTCGCATTCGCGCACGTTTCCCCAATCACTTCCTCCCTTGAAATTCCGAGCGCGCCCGCGATAATTTCAACCGAAGCCATGGTGTCCTGGGGCACCTTCCCTATCCCCGGAGCATCGCTTTCCACTACCAAATATTTTAGCCCGACCCTCTTAATTACCTTTACTTTTTCCTTGCTCTTAAATGGTGAAATGGAAATCAAATATCCCAGGGAAACCGCTTTCGCGGCAGTCTCCTCGTCCCCAGTATAACAATGGAGCATCGCTTTTTTCACTCCAAATTTCTCCAGCGCTCTCACGCACTCTCCTTCATCATCTCTCCCATGGATAACAATTGGCAAATCAGATTTCAATGCCAGCTGAATCTGCTTCCCATAAATTTTCCTCTGGTTCTCCTGTTCCTCCGGCTTCCTCGCCCAGTGGTAATCCAGCCCGATTTCCCCAATTGCGTCAATTTTGCCCTTTTCGGCATTTTCACGCACAAATGCGATTTCCTTGGCGAATTCCCCGCCTTTCATCGCCTCCTGGGGCGCGATTCCAATGCACACCGCCACATTCGCTTTTCCCTCGGCAATCGCCACATTTTTCACATTGGCCGCGTGCGTGTGCCCGCTGGTGCAGTAGAGCATATCTTTGCTCACTATCCGCTCCGGATTCGCAAAACTTTCGAGATGGCAATGGGCGTCAAAAAGCATACAAGCTATTTAAATATTTGGCTAATATAAAGATACCCTAATTTCAACTTCTATTTAGGTGATTTTGACATGAGCGAAGGGGAAAAAACATTTGCATCAGCCAAGGAGGCCAAGGTCGGGAAGTACATCCTGATAGAGGACATCCCCTGCCGCGTTGTGAACATTGAGTCCAGCGCGCCGGGAAAGCACGGGGCGGCGAAGATGAGGATCACGGGCATCGGCATCTTTGACGGCCAGAAGAAAATCCTGCTCAAGCCCAGCGATGGGGACATCGAGGTTCCGATGATCATCCGCAAGAACGCGCAGATCACTTCCATTTCCGGCAACTCGGTCCAGCTCATGGACGGAGAAACCTACGAGGTTTTCGAGCTCACGCTCCCGGAGGAATTCGCCGCAGACGCCGAGGTCGGCCGCGAAGTGGAAATCATCGAGGCCATGGGCAAGAAATCGATCCAGCGTGTGATCAAGTCTTCCGGCTAAGCCGGGCGTGCATTTCGATTTTATGTGTGAAATTTTTTGGTGATGAATATGGATATTGAAATAAAGAACGAGAAAGAGAACAAGGCGCTTGAAAGAAAAGAGGTCACTTTTCTGGTGAAATACGACAAGGCGACCCCCTCGCGCGACGAGGTGCGGGCGGCCCTTGCCCCGAAAGTAAGGTCCAAGCAGGAACTCATAGTAATTGATTTCATGTACCCGAGCTATGGCACACGGAGCGCGAACGGAAGCGCCAAGGTATACGCCAACGAGGCCGCAATGAAAATCGAGCCGGCCTACAAGCACGCGCGCGGAAAGCCCAAGCCCAAGGAGGGAGAGGCGGCACCGGCGGCAAAGAAAAAAGAGAAAAAGTAAATTAAAAAGGAAAAGAGGAGAAAAAGTAAAAAACAGCAAACGATGAAAACAAACAAAATTAACGATGTGTGATTTTTATGGCAGATGAAAAAAAGGACAAAGCACCGGCAAAGAAAAAGAAAGCAATCAAGGCCTACAAGCCAGGCAAGCGCTCATGCCCCAAGTGCGGCACAGGAGTTTTCCTGGCTGAGCACGCTGACCGCCGCTCATGCGGAAAGTGTGGTTACTTTGAGAAAAAATAATCTCTCTTTTTTTATTGTTTCATTTCTGTTTTTTAGCGCGATTCTCCTAATTTTCTCAAGCATGCTTTTGCTCATGTTCAGGGTCCCCCTCAATCTCTACCTGCTTGCCCCGCTTCTAAACGGTTCGCTCTCATCCGCAATGGTCACATTCCCGCTTTACTATATAATGCGCGAAGACATTTCGGCAAAAGAGGCATTCTCCAGGCTCGGGCTTGAATACAGGGGCATCGGCCCGCTGGTAAAGGAAATAATCTACGGAGTTCTCCTGCTCTTCTGCATGTTCATCCTTCTCATGATAATCGGGGCATTGGCAATGAAATTCGGCTTCCTTGACCAGGACAAAGTCCAGGAAAAAGTTTCAGCGCTTCCGTTCTACATGGTCGTTTTTGCAATCATTGTCGCCCCGTTCACCGAGGAAGTCTTCTTCAGGGGTTTTCTTCTCAACCGCAAATTCCTTCCACCCATCGGCCTGCTGATTTTCTCCTCGGTCATCTTTGGCATCTCCCATCTCTCCTATGGCTCGGTTTACGAAATAGCCGCCGCCCTAACCATGGGGTTCGCCCTGGGAATTGCCGCCCTGTACCGGAAATCAATAATCCCCTCCATCACGGCCCATTTGATTTTCAACCTGATTTCCATGATAGCAATGCGTTCAGTCGGTGCCGGTTGAATTAGCACAAGTTGATTCTATGATCTGTCTCGGAATTGAATCCACTGCTCACACGCTCGGAATCGGCATTTGCAAAAACGGCGAAATCCTCGCCAATGCGCGCTCCATGTACAAATCCGCCAAGCCCGGCGAAGGAATAATCCCAAGAAAAGCGGCAGAGCATCATTCTGAAATCTTTCCCACTCTTTACAAGCAGGCGCTAGCGCAGGCAAAGTTAACCCCTGACAAAATCGGCCTCTATGCTTTTTCCGAAGGCCCAGGCATCGGCGCCTGTTTGCGCACCGCCTGCGCAGCGGCAAAATACCTTTCCGCAAAGCACAGGAAGCCAATCATCGGCGTAAACCACTGCCACTCTCACATTGAAATTGCAAAGAAATTCACAGGCTTCAAGGACCCGCTCACTTTGTACGTAAGCGGAGGCAACACGCAGATTTTAGTTGAAGAGAAAAAATCCTTCCATGTTCTAGGTGAAACCTTGGACATCGGAGTCGGCAATCTGTTCGATTCATTTGCGCGTGAGCTGGGTCTGCAATTCGCCCACGGCTCTGCCATCGAGCAGCTCGCCCTCAAGGGAAAATACACCGAGCTTCCCTACACAGTAAAAGGAATGAATCTGGCATTCTCAGGTCTATTCACCGCAGTTTCCAAAAAAATTCCAAGCACTTCAAAAGAAGACCTCTGCTACTCGCTTCAAGAAACCGTTTACGCCATGCTCTGCGAAGCAAGCGAACGCGCCCTCACTCTCACTGGCAAGCGCGAAGTAATGGTTTGCGGAGGGGTCGCGCAGAACAAGCGGCTCCAGCAGATGATGGGTGAGATGGCAAAGGAGCACGGCGCAAAATTCGGGGTTGCGCCCAATGAGTTCAATGCGGACAACGGCGCAATGATCGCCTACACCGGTGAAATCCTATTTTCTCGCGGAATAAGAAGCAAACTAAAAGACTGCAGGCCAAGGCAGAAATACAGGAGCGACGAGGTTAGGCTGCGGCTTTAGGCCATTGCCGCGGCCGGCTTTTCAGTGTATGGCAGTTCTATCACTAACTTAAGGGTTCCGTTCTGGGAAAACTCATAGGCCATGCCGCCCATGCTATCCGCATACCTTTTCAACGCTGTCAATTCAAAAGTCGGGTAAATCTTTTCGTTCGGGTCTTTTTTCTCTGTGCTAAAGCATAGCTGGAACGATTCGCGCAAGTCCACGAAGCTCACTGTTATTGTTCTTAATTCTCTTTCCCGTTGTTCTTCCGGATTAAAGCTTAGGTCATTTAGCACAAGTGTTGCAATGGTTATGAGTCCCCGTATCTCTTCGGGGCCATAGTACTCATTGCCATTTCCTTCAATACGTATCTTGTCTTTCATCATCAAATACTCTGCCACCTTCTCAATCATCGCCGGGATTTCCTCTATTTTGGTAAATTTGGTCGTTTTATCGCTCACTGTCAAAGCGCTAGTCACATAGTCCATTGAACTTGTTGCCATCAAAACATCGCGCACCCTGCTGTCTATCTCTCCCAGCAGGATTTCCCTGGCTCCCTGGTCATTCTCCTCCCTAAGCTTGCCAGTATTTCTCAATATTTTCATGGCCGCACCTTTGACTACCATGCTGAAATTGTTAATCATCTCATCCTGCACTCCACACCAAAGACTCTCATTTGTCTCTTTTTCCCAGTGATTTTCCATGCGGGAACCAAGATTAGTTGCAATAATCTCCAGCGGCAGGGTATCCTCGTCTATGATATCCCTGGCGTCTGGGTAGTCAATGCTTGCGCTTATGACTCCGTATACTTTCCCACTTGGTCCAATGATGGGTATTTCGGCAAGCTTGTAAACGCCGGCTTCTGCGATATCTTTTGGGAGATCTTCAATGCCATTGCGCGTGATTGTTTTCCCAGATTCAAGCGCCCTCCAGCTCGGCCTTTCCATGTTTTCTTCAGTAAACCGCAATTTTCTTCCAACCGGGAATGGGGCGTATCTTCCTGTGTTTGCTATAAGTTCCTGCACTGCCTCGCCTGTCTCCTCATCCGTAACGCGCAAGTGAACGCGCACGCTTGAAAATCTCGTGCATTCAAAAGCCCCTTTTGCGGCTTTTTCGCAGGCCCCTTTCTTATCCTGCGTTTGTGCAACTTCGCTTGAAACTTCCTGCGCCCTCATTAGCCTGTAGGTGGAAATGGCCCTGACAAGGTTTGCTGTTGCGGGAATCAATTGCTTGTGTATCTCATCTATTGTCACTTCCTTTTTGCTCGTGGGATTGTCAACCACCAGAAGGCCGATCACTTCGCCCTTTTCAATCAGTGCAACAATCGCTGCCCCTGGCTCTAGTTTCCCGTTATTTTCCAAGAATCCCCCTAGCTCAGGAATCCTATTTAGAAATTCGGCTTCAGTCTGGCCAAGTTGTTCGTAATGCTTTGTTTTGAAAATGCCTGACAGGATTATGGCTCCGGTTCTTTCGTCCGATTGATTGTTCGCCAATTTGTAGTCTTCAGGCATTTCTGTGAATATCGGTATTGTTATCCTCCGGAATTCCGGCTCAATCAGACCGGCAAGATTTATGTTATAATCTCTCATCTCCCCCAGGCTGTCCTCCACACCTCGGATTTCTACCATGTTCTTGGCCCTGAGATGGGGAGGAGTTGCAATGGCAAACGGGCACCTCAATTGCGATCCCCCTGTATCCGGATTTATCTCCTTAAGGAACACCAGCACCCTGTTCATCTCTCCGAATCCATTGGCAGTAATGCCCGTGAGAATTTCATAAGCAGTTTTCTTCAGGTTCATGGCCGCCGGCGTTTCCACGTCCATCTGGGCCGCAAGTCTGTTATAGAATGAAAGTGTTGTCCCGTTTATGGTCTCTTTAGATTTACGGCCTCGCCTAGCGGTTCTGGTAGGACATAGTTGTATCATCCGGCCGCCCGAATCCATTCGCATCATTAATCACTGTCCCGAGTATATATAGTTTATGATTTGTTTCCGTTTCTTTTCCGATTCCAAATACGTTATAGTTTATGTAAATTAATGCATATAAAGCTTCTTGCCCGGCAACCGCCCCTCCGCCAGCGCCCTTCGCTCCGCCGCCCTAAATTTATTTATACCCCCTAGGTTTCAACCTATTGCAATATTCCGAGTTTTAGGGGGCGTATCTTACGAAGATTGGATTGATTGGAATCGGGGCAATAGGGTCATTCCTGGCCAAGAACCTGGGCAAGGAGCTAATCTGGATCTATGACGCTGACAAAAAGCACGCGCAGCAGAAGGTCAAGGAGCTGAAATTGAAGTGCGAAGTGGTCGACGAGCCGCGCACAGACGTAGATTTAGTGGTCGAGGCAGCTTCCCAGTCCGCGGTCCCCTCTCTGGTCAAAATCCTGGAAAAAACCAGCATTATGATTATGAGCGTGGGCGCGCTGGGCGACGATGCCCTGCTCGAGCGTCTCATGTCAACCGCGAAAAAGCACGGCACCAAAATCTACATACCCAGCGGCGCAATCGGCGGGCTTGACGCAATAAAAAGCGTGCGCGACCACCTGGATGACATAACTCTTGAGACAATCAAGAATCCGTCTTCGCTTGGAAGAACGGACACCAAGCGGACGATAATTTTCGAGGGAAGCGCGCGCAAGGCGGTGGAGGTATTCCCGCAGAATGTGAACGTGGCAATGACCCTTTCGCTCTGTGGATTAGGGCCTGACAAAACGCGCGTGGTAATAATCTCCGATCCCTCTGTCCACAGGAACAGGCACATCATCAAGGCGCGCGGGGACATGGGCGAATTCGAATTCACGGTTAAAAATGTCCCGAGCCCAGACAACCCTAAAACAAGCGCGCTCGCGGCTCTTTCCGCTTTGCGCGTGATAAAGGAAAGGGATGCGGTTTTGAGAATTGGCTAATTGATGTCCAGTCTCTCTTTTTTTTCCACAGTAATGAGTGTTAGTCCGCTTTTTTCAAGCAGTTGCCAGCTCCATTCATTTCGGACGATATGTTCCTGCCCAATCTTCAAAACCCCTTCATTAAATTCCTCTCTTGCTATGCGATGTACCATCCCAACTTCCCTAATCTCATGCATCCAACCAAGCATCATGGAGAGCATCAAAGCAAGGTTCATCACATCGCCTTTTCTGGTCAATTCCATCAGCTCAGTCCACGCCACTTGTTTTCCCATGAGCTCAACATCCGCTTCAGCTTTATCCTTAAAAAATTGAGTTGCAGGCGCCAAAATACTCTGCGCAAGCGCATCCAGTTTCTCCTGCCGGATGGCTTTCAGATTCTCGTTTACCAATCTCCTCACTAACGGGGTCATTCCCTCCAATCCGTTATTCGCTACTTCCCACATAACATCGGCCACTTGCCCTCCGGTGGTCAAACCCATACACTCCGCCATGCTCGCAATATAATTAAAACATATTAGCGAAGTTTCTATCGCTTCCCGGTTTTCATACTGGGCAAATTTTCTTCTGAAATCATAGGGCGGCCTATGGTCCCCTTCAACATCCATCAAAGCCGCCTGTGGAAGTGCCGTTGTAACTTTTTCTAAGAACTCCTTTACTCCCGCCCTGCCCCGGTTTTTCGAGCCATTTGCCCAGATCAACGCATTATAAAGAGCAGCCGCCCTTGCAAAACCAGCCCTTGCAGCAAGCTCATGAAACTCCCCATTCTCTATGCCCACTGCTGTGACGCCCAGCTCTTCCGTAACTTTTTTTTCTTCGCCCTCTGTCAGCCCTTCCAAAAAAAGCTTTACCTTAAAAAAAGCTGCGTTTGGCAGTGATGCCTGCGCCGTTTTCAGGCCTTTGGCAAATGCAGTTGCTTCGCTGTCTCGTCCTTCCAAATGGACCTCATGGAATATGTAGAGTTTCTTCTGCTGCGGTTGAACGTTCATTGCTATTCTTTGCTCAAAAGAAGCTTTTATTTGTTGCCATTAGTGTTATTTTATCTATAATCACACCAGTTCTCCCAGCGGCTTCATTTCCAATTTTTTAATCTCCTTCAAAGTTTTTTTCAAATATTCCTCAATCTCTTCCTGCTTCACTCCGCGCCTAATCAGTTCACTCTTGATTTTGCTTTCAGTCTCATGGCTCGCATCCTTTTTCCCCTTTTCATTCTCCTCAAAAATTTTCTCCCAGTCAATTCCCCTGCTCGCTTCCAAAATCGCAGGATTAACGCTCACCAATTCCTTTTTCATCAAGAATGCGATTGCCGGGAATCCAAGAAACCCCTTGAAAAGCGCCTCATCATCATTGGAATCAATCCTTCCTTTTCCAATCTCCTTTTCTCCGTTCCATTTCACGGAATATTCGTAATCCCCAATAGCACTTTTCACTTTCGCGGAATTCCCGCGCACGTTCACCCTGTTCTCAGCCAGGCTAGCAATTGCCTCAAGGATTTTGGCTTTGGGTGGAGGAAGCCATGAAATAGTTAGTCACCCTCATCTCAAATAGCACTACACTCTACTAATCCACTGACTAAAGATACTCCTTCAGCCTTCTTTTCTTCTCAGCAAGCCTGCTCAGCCTTTCCTCGATATCCTGCTCTTCAATGGTTCCGAGCGGCCCTCTGTCGGCTCCGGCCAACAGCAAACTGTCTTCCATTATGGACTTGTTCAGTTCCTGGGCTATGAGCTGCTCTCCGGTAGCCATGTGGCTGCCGTGGACATCGGCCACTTTTTTGCCTTTCTTCGCCTTGGCCGGCTTTTTTGCCGGTTTTTTCGCTTTTTTAGCCATACATCTCAACTGTTTTCGTTTTCAGACTGAACCTTTTTATAAGTTTATATTTCTCTCGGTCCCTAATATCTCCCACGATATACATGAAACAGCTCCTATTAGACACAAATTTCCTCCTGCTTCCGGGACAATTCCGGGTGGATTTGTTCGGAGGCATAGCCAAGCTCATGGACGAGCCGTTCGAGCTCATTGTACCCGAGGGCGCAATCAAGGAGCTCAAGATAATCGCTTCCACTGCCAAGGCCGGCAAGCCGGCGGCAAAGCTCGCGCTCCAGTTCGTAGCGGATATGGAGAAGAAGGGACAGCTCAAAATCGTGCCCATTGAAAGGGAAAAGGGCGAAAAAGGCGCGGTGAAATCAGTCGATGACTGGATCGTTGCTTACACCAAATACAATCCGTGCATCGTATGCACCAATGACAAAGGGTTAAAAAATCGTTTGAAGGAAAACAAGGTAAAGACGATTATTCTAAGGGAAAGATCGTATCTGGGGTTCGGCTAAAGCCAAAACCTCTTTTTGTGTGGTGAATTATATGGCAATAGATTTGCAGACATTGATGCTTGTGGCGCCAATCGCAGGGGCAATCTCCCTGATACTCGCAGCGGTTTTCGCGCGCTCGATTTCCGGCCAGAGCGCTGGCAATGAAAAGATGCGCAGCATTTCGTCAGCGATTCACGAGGGTGCAATGGCCTACCTGAACAGGCAAAATAAAACCATCGCCATGTTCGCAATCGTGATTCTCGCCATTTTCCTAATCATAGGCGCAACCGTTGACAAGAGCTGGTTCGGCATCGGGATTTCATTCGTAGTGGGCGCGGTTTTCAGCGCTCTCGCCGGCTTCATAGGAATGAAAGTCACCACCAGTTCCAATTCAAGGACAGCAGAGGCGGCACGCAAAGGGCTTAACGCGGCTCTCATGGTTTCATTCCGCGCAGGAATGGTCATGGGGCTCGCAGTGGTCGGGCTCGCGCTCCTCGGAGTTTCATCGCTCATCTACTTGTTTGATTACACCATCAAATCCGGCATGTTCGCATCAGCAGACAGCACCACAACAATTCTCCAGCTTCTTACAGGAATGGGATTCGGAGCGAGTTTGGTTGCAATGTTCGCCAGGGTTGGCGGAGGAATTTACACCAAGGGCGCTGACGTGGGCGCAGACCTGGTCGGCAAAGTCGAGGCCGGAATTCCTGAAGACGACCCAAGAAACCCGGCAGTAATCGCTGACAACGTTGGCGACAACGTTGGCGACTGCGCAGGCATGGGTGCAGACTTGTTCGAATCCTACATAGTCACAATAATCGGAGCAATGATTCTGGGAAATATAGTCTATGGGCTTCCAGGCGTCATCCTCCCGCTAGTGATTGGCGGAGCGGCAGTATTCGCGGCATTAATCGGCTCGCTGTTCGTCCGCACAAAAGAGAACGGCGATGCGCTGGTTGCGCTAAATAACGGAATAATTGCCACAGCATTAATCTCTGCTGTAATTTTCTATTTCGTAACCCAGCAGATAATTCCGGACACAGCAAAATCAATGGGCATCTTTCTGGCATCATTGGTCGGCTTGGCAGTAGCCATCCTAATCGTCTACGTGACTGATTATTTCACATCCACCAAGCACAGGCCGGTCCGCTCGATCGCAGAGGCGGCGCAAACAGGCGCAGGCACAAACGTGATTCAGGGGCTTGCGGTTGGATTGGAATCCACCGCGCCAATCGCAATAATTATCGTAATTGGAATTCTCGCAGCCTTCTATTCTGCTGGAATTTACGGAATTGCGATTGCGGCCATGGCCCTGCTATCACTCACTGTAATCATAGTGGCAGTGGACACATTCGGCCCGGTGAGCGACAATGCCGGAGGAATTGCTGAAATGAGCGGCCTTCCACCAGAAGTGCGAAAAATCACTGACAAGCTGGATGCGGTTGGCAACACCACCAAAGCAACAACAAAGGGATTTGCAATCTGCTCCGCAGGCCTCGCGGCACTCGCCCTTCTGTTGGCATTTGCACAGGAAGTGAACACCCAGGCGGTATTGCAGGGAGTTGCCGGCTTGCCAACAATCGGCGGCACCATTGTCATCAACATTTTAGACCCGAAAATCCTCGCAGGCATGCTGATCGGCGGTGCTCTCCCGTTCTTCTTCAGCGCATTCACCATGCGCGCAGTGGGAAACGCAGCCAAGGGAATTGTTGAGGAAGTACGGAGACAATTCAAGGAAAAGAAGGGAATAATGGCTGGCACTGAAAAGCCGGATTACGCGAAGTGCGTTGACATCTGCGCAAGTGCAGGCATCAGGGAACTAATAGTGCCCGGAATCATAGTAGTGGTTCTTCCGCTATTGGTCGGCTTTGTTTTGGGAGTTGGCGCGCTCGGCGGCTTCCTTGCAGGCGCTTTAATCACCGCCCAGTTCATGGCAATTTTCATGAGCAACTCAGGCGGCGCGTGGGACAATGCCAAGAAATACATCGAAGTCGGCAACCTCGGAGGCAAGGGAAGTGTTGCGCACAAGGCAGCAGTAGTTGGCGACACCGTGGGCGATCCATTGAAGGACACCTCCGGACCAGCGCTCAACCCAATGATCAAAATCCTGAACACGATTTCGATTTTGTTCGTTGCCCTGATAGTGAAATTCGCCCTGAAAATTTAGGTTAGGGCGGATTTTTCCTTTTTTCTTTCTTTCCATCGTTCTTTAAATCGAACGATAATTCTTTATATCGAACGATAGTTTTATATATCGAACGCTCCTAACACAATCATGAACCTATTCTCCGAGACAATCCGGTGGAACCTGCTTTCCTTTCTTTTCAAAAAACCAGAAGCGGAGTTCTATGTCAACGAGCTGGCAAGAGCCATGAATGCAAGTGCAAGCTCTGTTTCCATAACCTGCAGAGAGCTGAGCGAGAATGGCATTCTCAATAAATCAAAGAAAGGAAATTCCTTATTTTACTCCCTAAACAATTCAAACCCCTTAACCAAACTGGAGAAATCCGCATGGTTTCTTGCCCAGTTGCTTCCTTTAAGCAAGGCATGGGAGAACGAGGAATTCCAGTCCGTAGCCCTTTATGGTTCCTATGCTTCAGGCGAATTCATCTCAAAAAGCGATATTGACTTCATAATAATCACAAATGTGCCGGATTCAAAAGTGAGTGAATCATTCAGGCTGTTGAAAAGCAAATTACGCGCTGAAGTCAACATTACGGTATTTTCAGTTTCATCCTGGAGAAAAATGGCAAAGGAAGGGGACCGATTTTATATCGAAGTAATCTCCAATCATATACCCCTATATGGCAGTTCACTGGTGATAGGTTGAGCATTGACAAATTGTTCGCAGAAGGTTTCCTGAAGAAAGTCCAGCCTTCAGCAGAGCGCTCAAAGAAATCCCTGGCCATTTCAGAAAAATACCTGCTGGAAGCAAAAGAGACTGCCAAAATAAATGCGCCTCATGCTTCCATCCTGGGCGCGTACAACTGCGTCTTTCACGCGGCAAGGGCTATCCTGTTCAAGGACGGAGTTGCCGAAAGAAGCCATTTTGCCATTGCCGATTACTTACAGGAAAAGCACAAGGATTTTGGCGCGGATTATATCGCTTCGTTTGACCATTACCGCAAGCTCCGGCACTCAGTTGCCTATGGGCTTGACACAGTGGTAGGCGAAAACGATGCAAAAGAAGCCGTAAAATTCGCAGAAGATTTCCTTAAAAAGGTAAAGGCGTATCTCAAGCAATAGCGCCACTTTCTCCTTTTCGTTTATATGTTTTTCTTGAGAATCCCTACCTATGGCGATATTATGGTTCATGAACGAATGAAACGAGCAGCAGAAATATCCAGATTACAACTAAGTGTTGAAGAATTTAAACAGTTCGAAGAAGAATTTGCTCAACTTTTTGGATATTTTATTGAAGTGCAGAGTGTTAAGAATTCACTAAAACAAGACGAAAAAATCCGCACCAATGAGCTGCGCGAAGACATCCCGGTTCAGAAGAATTACGCTGACAAGCTAGTGGAAAAATTCACCAAAAAAGACGGTAGATACCTAGTGGCCCCGAAAAGCTTAGACTGAGCGTGAAACTAAATGGCAACAGGATTCACAAAAAACAGGCTGGAGAAAATCCTTTCAGGTTCCTTGAGCGCCAGCGAAAATGTGGAGCAGCATTTGTCTGCCATTGACAAGAATGAAAAAAACATCAGGGCATTCATTGACATTTTCGCAGACGATGCAAGAAAGAAAGCCAAGGAAATAGACGCGAAAATTAAGGGCAGAACGAAAGTTGGAAAGCTCGCAGGCCTGACAATTGCAGTCAAGAGCAACATTTGCATCAGCGGCAAGAGAGCCACCTGTGCCAGCAAAGTTCTGGAAAATTACGTCGCTCCCTATAACGCTACAGTAATCGAACGCATCCTGGCAGAAGACGCAATCATCATTGGCGCAGCCAACATGGATGAATTCGCAGCAGGAAGCGACTGCACCAACAGCGCTTTTTACCCGACCCATAATCCACTCGACCACGAGCGCGTTCCAGGCGGTTCAAGCGGAGGAAGCGCAGCAGCTGTTTCCGCAGGCTTTGCAGACCTCGCGCTCGGAAGCGACACAGGCGGTTCCATCAGATGCCCGGCCTCTTTCTGCGGCATAGTGGGGATGAAATCCACTTACGGCACAGTCTCCCGTTACGGATTAATTGACATGGGAATGAGCCTGGACCAGATCGGTCCGTTTGCCTGTGATTCTTCAGGCGCAAATTTGCTTCTCTCGGCAATTTCTGGCAAGGACAAATTCGACCAATCCACTTACGCTTCTGCAGAAGCAGGCTCAGGCGCTCACGCGGACATTTCAAAATTCACCATTGGAATTCCAAAGGAATTTTTCGCAGGAGCAGACCCTGAAGTTGCAAAAGCAGTGAAAGATTCAATTAAAAAACTGGAAGCAAAAGGGGCAAAAGTAAAGGAAATTTCTCTTCCGGCTGTGAAATACGCAGTTCCAATCTACTATCTGACAATGTGCGCGGAGTTCTCCAGCGCAATGCAGAAATACGACGGGCTAAGATACGGCTTCCCGGCAAACGTAAACCAGAATTTGGTGCTCGCAGTGAGCGAAGCGCGCGAAAAAAGCTTTGGCAAGGAAGTCAAGCGCAGAGTTCTCCTTGGCACTTATATCACAATGAAGGAGCAGGTTGATGCCTGGTACACAAAAGCAATTGATGCGCGCAAAGCGCTTTCCCATGAGTTTGATTCAGCTTTCAAGCAATGCGACGTTCTAATTGGCCCAACCATGCCGACTCTCCCCTGGAAAATCGGGGAAAAATCCAATGACCCGCTTCAAATGTACCTGAGCGACATTTTGACCGTAAGCGCGAACTTAGCTCAAATTCCAGCCGCTTCCATCCCCTGCGGAATGAGCGGCAAATTATCCATTGGATTGCAGATTCACGCTAACAAATTGCAGGAAGCAAAAATATTCGCAATAATGAAAGCGCTTGAGGAATAATTATGGCAGAAGATTACGCGGGAGTAATAATCGGATTGGAAATCCACCTTCAGCTGGCTACCAAAGCGAAGCTGTTCTGCGAATGCCCCAGTGATTACCGGAACGCCGAAATCAACACCCAAATCTGCCCAATCTGCACAAGCCAGCCAGGCTCCAAGCCCATGAGCCTGAACAAAACTGCGGTGAAGAATTTACTAAAATTAGTAATCGCGCTCAATGGAAAACTGGACCCAGGCGCGCCAATCGCAGTCCAAAGAAAGCACTATTTCTACCCCGATCTTCCAAGCAATTACCAGAGAACAAGCAAGCCGATTGCAGTGAAAGGAAAGCTGGGAAAGATCGGAATTTGGGAATTGCACATAGAAGAAGACCCAGGAAGATATGATCTGAAAACTGGAAAAGTGGATTACAACCGAAGCGGAGTTCCCCTGGTAGAAACAGTCACAGCCCCGGATTTCCGCTCTCCAGAAGAAGCCCGTGAATTCCTGGATGAATTACAGGCAATCACCAATTATTTAGGAAATATCCGCAGTGAGCCAGGCTCAATGAAAGTTGATGCCAACATTTCTTTCAAAGGAGGAAAAAGGGTTGAAGTGAAAAACATCAACTCCTTCAAGGGAGTCTATACCGCCCTAAAATACGAAATCGTGCGCCAGAAAAACATGTTTGCCAGCGGAATCGCGGTTGAGCAGGAAACGCGCCACTACGATGAGGGGCAAGGCGTCACCACTGGCATGCGCAAAAAGGAAACAGCAGAGGATTACCGCTACATTCCAGACCCGGACGAGCTTCCGCTTGTGATTACAAAAGAATTGATTGAAGAGGCAAAGAAGGAAATGCCCGAGCTTCCGCGGGCAAAAGTTGAGCGGTTTGTGAAAAGCTACAAGATTAGAGAAGACTCGGCCTGGGTTGTTTGCGGGGAACTGGAGCTCGCCAATCTGTTTGAAAAACTGGCAAAGGAAATCGACCCGCAAAAACTGGCTTTCTGGATTTCCGGCCCGCTAAAGAAACAGCTGAACTACAGAACATTATTTTTCAAGGAATCAGGCTTGCGCGAATCCGACATCAAAACTCTCTCGTCAAAATTCATTGCAGGTGAAATCACTGACAAGGTGATGGAGCAAAAACTGATCGAAATGCTCAATGCTCAAGCAAGCGGGAAGCATTTCGAGCTTAAATTGGAGGAAGTCATTAAAATCAGCGATTCCGTCGAATTGGAAAAAATCGTCAAGCAAGCAATCGCTTCCAATCCAAAAGTAGTCGAGGATTTCAAAGCTGGAAATGACAAGTCCCTCAACTTCCTTGCAGGCCAAATAATGAAGCAAACCAAGGGAAGGGCCGATGCCCAGGCAGTAATGCAGCTAATAAGGAAGCTTGTTCAATAGTTAGTTGGTTTCTATGCAAGACAGACGCGAACTAATCAAAACTTTGTATCTTCTTCAGCTGCAGCACAATGGAATCGAGGCCCACGAATTCGACCACCTTGAGGATGTCGATGTTTCGCTTTTGGAAAAGCACAACTCAAAATATTTCCTGAAACGGGATGCAAGAAAAATGATAAAAGTCGCACTAACCGGCGGGGTTTTTGACATTCTCCACTACGGGCACCTGTACACACTCCAGAAAGCCAAGGCATTGGCAGATGTTCTGGTTGTGGTAGTTGCGCGCGATGAAACCATAGCCCTGCGGAAAAACCGGAAAGCGATCCATTCCCTGGAGCACAGGCGAAGATTGGTTGACTCTCTCAAGCCGGTGGACATCGCGCTTGCAGGCTATCCCGGCGGCTCCTTCAAGGAAATGCTTGACATGGTCCAGCCTGATTTTGTGGTTTTTGGCTATGATCAGAAGCCCCCGGAAGGGCTGAAGGGCAATTTCAAGGTGATTCAGCTAAAGGAGAGTGTGGATGGACAGGAGCTGAAGACTTCCGAGATAATCCGGCAGCTCGAACTCTAATTCTAATTTCAATACCCGACCATTAAGGAACACATTATTTATAAAGGATGAACGTGTAATTATTCGCATGGTCCAGAAGAACGAAGGCGGCACCACAAGGAATGGCAATCTAATTCAGCAAGTTCTGTCTTCTCCCGCAGTCAACACCTCCTTAACTTCTAAAGGCAAGGAAAAAACCGGCAAATCTGCAAATAAGCAATCCAAACCCCCGAAAAAAACAAAAGAAAAAAAGGATCGCAAGCCGTTTTTTCCCGATCTTTCAAAGACATTCCCCTTTTCTCTCTTTCACAAGCACAGACCCAGCCAAAACATCATCCAAGAGCAACCGGTTGAAACCGAGATACTCATACCGTTTCCTGTGCCAGGCAAAAAGTATCCATACCTAATCAAAGTTGAGCATTATGGAACGCCAAAAGAGCGGCTAATCGAAGTTTTCGGCATCCATCTTCCGCAGATACCAGGAAAAGCATTCCCCCCTGCTGCGCAGTTCACTACTCAGGAGTCCAAGACAGGCAAGACCATTCCTGTCAAGCACTATTTCTATCCGATTACCGAGGAAATTCGCAGGGAAGTGGCTCGCGCATTTCTGAACCGCCGCCACTTTGACGCAAGCAGTGTTCCTTCTGCTCCATAGCCCAATGATTTAGTATCGGGGTCCCGCGATCTAGGATCTGCCGGCAAGCCCTCCACCGGTCCAGAGCCCGTAGACCGTCTTGACCGTCTTGAAAATCAATCAGTCACCCCGGCACCCGCTGCCCCGCTAATTGCAGCGCCGTTCGAAGAAGACATAACCAACAAATAACTTCTTAGACACGTTTGAATACTTTTTAAAACTTTAACCACCTAATGTAAACCATGCTTGTAGCACACAAAATCCTGGGGCCCATGCGTCCCACTGTAGAACGCAAAGTCGAATGCCAAATCCTAGCCCATGTTCTTCCAGACCCGCGGGTTAATCTGATGCGCATGGGTGGAATCCTATATTTAGGGCGCTTTTCCAGGGACGGCTTTCTGACTGCGCCCCTGGGCAAGGTTGTGAAAACCTATGCCAAAAATTATGACGAGTCGCCCGGGCGTTACAAGGTTTTCGCGCATTTCGCGGATTTCACCCTGCCAATCGGCCGCACCAATTCGGTCCTGAGGCGGGAAAACGACTCAGTGTACAACGCTGGCAACGAAATCCACATCCTCGAGCCGGTTTCCGCGAAAACCGAAAGGAAGCTGATGCGCAAGTTCGGGGCCAACACTCTTCCGTCGCATATTGCGGACTTTTTCTTTGAGCAATTGACCCAGTTCCAGCTGGCTCTTTCCCAGCGCTAATCCACCCTAACCGCACATATAAAAACTTTTTCCAACAAAGTGATGTACAATTATTCGTTTATTTTTCCGCTATTTTTAAGCGGGAAACAAAGTGTGGGGGAAATTACTTTGTCAGGACACAACGAACACCAAAAGTTAGATGATTCCGAATTTTTGCAGAGTATCGACTCTCTCAGGAAATCCGAGCAGGAGTCAAAAGACGTCATTTCTCAAGCTGAAAAGGATGCCGAGCTCAAGCGCAAGCGCGCCAGCGAAAGGGCAGCCGAACTCATAGACAAGGCAAAGATTGAGGCGCGAGACCTCAAAGACGATCTGCTTAGGGAAGCACGCGACAGGATGAAGAAGGATGAGGACAAGATCCTGAATTCCGCTGAAAAGGATGCGGATTCGGTCCGCTCAACCAAAATCCCGGCGCGCCTCCCCTCGACTATCGCTGAAAAACTTCTCGAGTGAGTTTCCAATGTTCACTCCAACCGAAATGTGCAAAGTTAGAGTTATTGCAATGCGCGATGATGCCGCGCAAGTAATCAAATCACTGCACGAATGGGGCATAATGCACGTGGAAGACTGCTCTGCTTCTGACATTTCCCATGGAAAGCCCCTCGAATCCTACGAATCTATTTCCGAACAGCTTGTAAGGATTAGGGGAATCGAGGCAAGCCTGACTCAGCAGAAAAATGTGCGCACCATAAAAGCGCTCCCGCTCCCTCAGCTTTTGCAGGAATGCAAAAAAATCGACTGCGACAAGCGGATTGCGGAGCTCCAGGCAAAAACCGAGGAAATCAACAGGAGAAAGCACGACATCTCGGAAAAGCTCAAGCTCGCCGAGACCCTTTCAGGTTTTTCCATTGATTTTTCCCAGCTCACTGCCTCCAGCTCGCGCGTGAAATTCCTGCTCGGATCCGTTCCCGAAGGCAAAATCATCGCCCTAAGGGAAAAACTCTCCCCGCTTGGCGCGGAATTCCTGGTGAAAACTCACGCAGGCAAAACAATCGCGCTCATTGCAGTCGAATCAACAGCGGACATTTCCGAAGCCCTCAACATCTCCGGCTTTTCAGAAATTGAAATGCCCAAATTCGAGGGAAAGCCAAGGGGAGTTGCAGACAAGCTCAAGCGCGAGGATGCTGCCCAGGGAGTTGAGCTCAAGGAAATCAAGCGCGAACTCGGCAAAATATCCGAAAAATACTACGAGCGCGTTGCGCAATTGCGCGAAATGCTCGAGATCGAGGAGCAAAGGGCGGAAATTTCCGCAAAATTCGGCGCCACCGACTCCCTCTATATAGTGGAGGGCTGGGTCGACTCAAGGAAGCTGGAAAAGTTCACAGACTATTTCAATCGGCTTCTCACAGGAAGCGTGCTGGTGAAAAAAATCCCCTATCAAGAGGGAACCGCGCCCACTTTGTTCCAGAATCCAAAAGCAGTCCTTCCTTTCCAATCACTCATCGCATTCCTTACAACCCCGAAAAGCAATGAAATCGACCCGACCATGGTCTATTACCTCATGTTCCCAATCCTCTACGGAATGATGCTCGGCGACGTGGGCTATGGATTAATTTCCATGGTCATTGCATGGCTAATAATAAAGAAAATGCCGGGCCTGCTCGCAGACATCGGAAAAATCTGGATGTTCGCGGCAATCCCGACCATAATTTTCGGAGTCATCTACGATGAATATTTGGGATTCACCCACTCACACCTATTGGAAGCGGCTCAGAATATGCACCTAATTAATTTAGAGTCCATGCACCTTTCGCTTCCGCTCTACCACGGGCTTCACCGAATGACCGATGTGAACTCGGTTCTCCTAATCATACTGTTCACGGGCATGGCCTACCTGGCAATCGGATTCTTCCTCGGGTTCCTGGCAAACTGGAAACACAACAAGGCGCACGCATTTGCAAAGCTCGCGTGGATCGGCATCGAGGTTGCAGGAGTCCTTTTGGTCGGCGGATTTCTTTTCAACGGGTTCCCCAGCGCATGGATGCCCTACGCGGGAGCGCTCGGATTAATCTCATTCATCTACATGGCAAAAGTCGAGGGCATCATTGGCATCATTGAGCTTCCAGGTTTCGCAGGCAACATTCTCTCCTTTGCAAGGATGCTGGCAGTCGGCATTGCCAGCGTAGCAGTCGCGGAAGGGGTCATAAACAAAATGCTCGTTCCAGATCCTGCACTTCTCGCAAAAGGCGACATCGGCTCAATTCTCATTTTCATTTTGGTAACTCTCGGTTTCATAATCACCCATCTTTTCAACACCGTGCTCGGCATGTTCGAATCCATTGTCCAGGGCTCAAGGTTGAATTACGTGGAAGTGTTTTCCAAATTTTATAAGGGAGGGGGCAGGTTTTTCACGCCCTTCTCGGTTTCAAGGACTTATACTAGCAACCACCTGAAAGAGGGTGGCAGCTGAGAATAGAAAAGAAAATAAGAAAGAAAAAAAATAAAAAAAAGAAAAATTTGAGATAAAAAATTGAGGTGAAATGAATGGCAGATGTAGGAACTGGATTAATCGCCCTGTCAAGCGCTTTTGCGATGATAGGTGGCGCAATGGGAACAGCCTGGGCGCAGGTCGGAATCGGAAGCGCTGCAATGGGCGTATTGGCGGAAAAGCCAGAGGCAGGAGGACAGCTGTTGCTGTTCATCGTATTGCCCGAGACCATTGTCATTTTGGGATTCGTTATCAGCTTCTTCCTGCTCGGAAAGGTTGCATAAATAGGTTGCAATTTTTCCGGCAGTTCTATCCCGCCCCTCGAGGGCGGGGGTGATTTGAATGGGGCTTAATGAATTAACCAGAGACATTCTGGACAAGGCGCAGGAAGAGGCCAAGCGCTTAGGCGCTGCGGCCGACTCGAAGGTAGCCGAGGCGCTTTTCCACGCCGAGGACGAGAAAAGAAAACTTCTCGCGCAGGCAAAGGCCGAGGTAAGCACCATGGCCGAGTCTGAGAAAGGCGAAAGGATTGCGGCAGCGCGCCTGAACGCGAAAAAACTGATCAGCGAGGCACAGGAGGAAGTCGTTGCCAAGGTGATTGGCCAGGTTCAGGACGAGCTCGAGTCCATGCGCAAGAAAAAACAGTACCAGGATTTCCTGGCAAAGGCGATCAAAAGCGCGCTCAAGGAAATTCCAGGCGACGCAATCGTCCAGGTGAACAAGGACGACCTGGCGGCAGTGAAAGGCATCCGCGGCATAACCGTTGGAGCGCCCATCGACTGCGCAGGCGGCGCAATAGTCTCTTCCAAGGACGGGACAGTGCGCGTAAACGCGACTTTCGAATCCCTGATCGAGGAGAAAAAGGACGAGATAAGGAGACAGGTTTTCAAGGAGCTATTCGGGGGCAAGAATAAATGAGCATTATTTCAGCAATCTCATCCAAGATTCCGGCGCGGCTAAAGAGCCCGCTGCGAAGCCAGACGCTCATTTATGCCTACTCCAATGCGCGCGTAAAGGCAATGCGCACAAACCTTCTCAAGCCCTCGATGGTTGAGGAAATGGTTTCGCTTGATTCCATCACCAGCATAGCCGGCCTTTTGGAGCGCACAACCTACCGCGAGGATTTGACTCACTTCTCGCTCCGCTATTCCGGGGCAGATCTGGTTGAGCTCGCGCTCGGGAGGAATTATGGACGAATGGCTCAGAAGCTTTTCAAGTTCACTCCAACGGATGGCAAGAGCACCTTGAAGGCGATTCTCGGCCGCTGGGACGCATACAACCTCAAGACAATTCTCCTGGCAATTTCAGTGGGCAAAAAAACAGAGGAAGTAGAACCATACTTAGTTCCAGCCGGAGAATTAGGCGAATATGATTTGAAGGAGCTGAGCGAGTGCGCGAATTTGGAAGAGTTTGCAAAGAAGCTCCGCAGAACCTCCTATGGGCAAATTTTCTCCCAGCTTTTGAAAAAACACAGCGATGAGGCAAGGCAGAATGATTTCACCGGCCTGCTTGCAGGGATTGATTCGCACTATTACAATTCCGTTCTCCAGCAGGTTTCAGCAACGGATTCCGAGGGCGCATTCATTCTCTCGCTCATAAACACGGAAGTCGACGGAAAGAATCTTTCAACAATTCTGCGCGCAAAAAAGAACAAGCTCACAGCGCAGGTGGTTTCCAAGCTAATGATCCAAGGCGGGACTCTCACAGAGCAGACTCTCAAGAAACTGATCGAGGCAGAAACAGTAGAAGGGGCGGTCAAACTGCTCAAGTCAAAATACGACCTTGCCTCGGCGCTTGAGCAATACCTAAAAGACGGCGCTCTCTCGCACTTTGAAATTGAATTTGAAAGGACCATTGCGCGCAAGGGAGTTTCAACCCTGCGCAGAAGCCAGCTTTCGGTTGGCGCAATCGTGGGCTTTCTTTACTTGAAGGAGCAGGAAGTCGGCAATATCAGGAGAATAGTCAGGCTCAAGGATTTCAATTTGCCCCCTGAGGAAATCAAGAAAGAATTAGTCTAAGGTGCAAAAATGGAAGATGAAAAATTGGTTGAAGGGAAAAATTTCAAGGATGCCATCCTGGTGCTAGGGGACGATGCACTAGTTACGGGTTTCCGGCTCGCAGGCCTTACCAATTCCATTAAGGTTGACAATGCCAAGCAGGCCGAGGAAAAATTGAACGCAATCCTCACAGACTCAAAATTCGGAATCATAGTTCTCAACGAGAAAATGCTGAATGAAATGGACTGGAGGCTGCGCAAGAAAATCGACAACCTTGCAAAGCCGGTCATAGTCCCTGTGCCTGACAAGACAGGCGCAAGCACCGAGGGGGAATCATTGCAAAAGCTCGTGAAGCGCGCAATCGGCATTGACCTATTGGCGAAGAAAAAATAATCATGATTATTTGGAGGTAGTTGTTATGGCAGGAGTTTTGACAAAAATTGCAGGGCCCGTGGTCCAGGCATCTGGAATGCGCGGAGCAAAAATGTACGACCTGGTTAAGGCTGGGGATGAGGAGCTCATGGGAGAAATCATCCGCCTTGAAGGCGATACGGCAACAATTCAGATTTACGAAGACACAGGAGGCCTGCAGCCAGGCGGCGCAGTGGTAAACACCGGCATGCCGCTTTCAGTAGAGCTCGGCCCAGGCATCTTGACCTCCATTTACGACGGAATTCAGCGCCCCCTCCAAGTAATCGCTGAAAAATCCAAAAGCAGCTTCATCAAGCGCGGAATAGTCGCACTGCCACTCGACCACTCCAAAAAATGGGATTTTGTTCCAACAAAGAAGAAAGGAGACAAAGTCACCAAAGGTGAAATCATCGGAACAGTGCAGGAGACAGAAGTCATTGAGCACAGAATCATGACCACTGTTGCAGGAGAAATAGTTGACATCAAGAAAGGCAAGTTCACTGTTGACGAAACAATTGCCAAGGTGAAATCCGGCAAGGACACAAAAGACGTGTCAATGCTTCAGAAATGGTTTGTGCGAAAGCCAAGGACATACTCTGAGAAATTTGACCCGGTTATTCCTCTCGTTACGGGACAAAGAATTGTGGACACATTTTTCCCCATTGCAAAGGGAGGAACAGCCTGCATTCCGGGCCCGTTCGGCTCAGGCAAAACCGTCACCCAGCAGCAATTCGCCAAATGGAGTGACACGCAAATCGTGGTTTACATCGGATGCGGAGAGCGAGGAAACGAAATGACTGAAGTGCTTTCCGAGTTCCCGAAATTGGAAGACCCCAAGACCAAGAAACCGCTGATGATGAGAACGGTTCTCATTGCAAACACTTCCAACATGCCGGTCGCGGCCCGTGAGGCATCGGTTTACACAGGCATTACAATTGCCGAATATTACCGGGACATGGGATATGATGTGGCATTGATGGCCGACTCGACTTCACGTTGGGCAGAGGCAATGCGTGAAATCGGAGGAAGGCTGGAAGAAATGCCTGGCGAAGAAGGCTATCCCGCTTACCTGGGCAGAAGGCTTGCAGAATTCTACGAAAGGGCAGGGAGAGTTTCCTGCCTTGGAAATGAGAAGGACAAGCGCACTGGCTCAGTAACCATTATTGGCGCAGTTTCTCCTCCAGGAGGAGACACCTCTGAGCCGGTTTCGCAGAACACGCTCCGTGTGACAAAAGTCTTTTTGGCATTGGACGCGAGCTTGGCACAAAGAAGGCACTTCCCATCCATTCATTGGCTCGGAAGCTACTCGCTTTACCAGTCCAATTTGGAAAACTGGTACTCAGAGAACATTTCAGCCGAATGGGACAAGCAGCGCGAACTTGCAATGAGCCTGCTTCAAAAGGAAGCTGAATTGCAGGAAATCGTGCAACTAGTCGGGCCAGACGCTCTCCCTGAAAAAGAGCAGGCAATTTTAAATTCAACAAAAATGATCAGGGAGGACTTTTTGCAGCAGTCGGCTTACCATGAAGTTGACACCTACTCAAGCATGCAAAAGCAGTACACAATGCTGAAGACGATTTTGCGCTACCACGAGCGCTCCCTTTCGGCAATTGATGCGGGAATCCAGCTCAAGAACATCCTCAATCTTACGGTAAAGACAAGGATTGCAAGGATGAAGGAAATTCCTGAGGCAGAGCTCAAGAAGATTGAAGAAATCGGCCACGAACTCGAATCACAATTCGATTCGTTGCTCGTAAAATAAGGGTGATGATGATGGCAGTAAAAGAATACCAGACAGTTACAAAGGTTGCAGGCCCGCTCGTTTTTGTGAGCGGAGTGAGCAACATCGGCTACAACGAACTAGTGGAAGTCACATTGCCCAATGGCGAAAAGAAAAAAGGGCAGGTTCTTGAAACTTCCAAGGGGCTCGCAGTTGTCCAGCTCTTCGGAGCAACAACCGGCTTGAATGTAAACGAAACCCGCGTTCGCTTCCTTGGGGAAACAATGCACCTTCCAGTCAGCGATGACATGCTGGGACGCGTGTTTGACGGTTCAGGCAATCCGCGCGACAAGGGCTCTTCCATAGTTGCTGAAGACAGGTTAGACATTGCAGGCGCGCCCATCAACCCATGGTCACGTGCAGAGCCCCGCGACTTTATCCAGACAGGCATTTCCACAATCGACGGAATGAACACGCTCGTGAGAGGGCAGAAATTGCCTATCTTCTCCGGCTCAGGTTTGCCACATAATAAATTAGCAGTGCAGATTGCGCGTCAGGCAAAAGTAAAAGACCAGGGCGAGGATTTCGCAGTGGTGTTCGCCGCTTGCGGCATTACCCACGAAGAAGCAGGCTTCTTTATGCGCGACTTTGAGAAAACAGGCGCACTTGAAAGAGCCGTGTTATTCCTGAACTTGGCAGACGACCCTTCAGTTGAGAGAATTATCACCCCGCGTCTCGCGCTGACAACAGCCGAGTATTTGGCGTACGAAAAAGACATGCACGTGCTAGTGATTATCACAGACATGACCAACTATTGCGAAGCCCTGCGTGAAATCGCAGCCGCTCGTGAAGAAGTTCCAGGAAGGCGTGGTTACCCGGGTTACATGTATACTGACCTGAGCACCATTTACGAAAGAGCCGGATGCATCAAGGGAAAGAAAGGAACAGTGACGCAATTGTCCATTCTTTCAATGCCTGGTGATGATATCACTCACCCAATTCCTGACTTGACCGGCTATATTACAGAAGGACAGATTGTGCTCGGAAGAGACCTTCACAGGAAAGGAATTTTCCCGCCAGTCGACGTTCTCCCCTGCTTGTCAAGATTGATGAATGCAGGAATCGGTGACAAGCGAACCCGTGAAGATCACCGCGGAATCGCTGACCAGCTTTACGCCGGTTACGCAACAGGCCGTGATTTGCGCAGCTTGAGCGCAGTGGTCGGCGAAGAGGCGCTTTCAGAAACAGACAGGAAATTCCTGAAATTCGCAGATGTGTTTGAAAACAGGTTCATCAGGCAGGGACCGTACGAGGACCGCTCCATTGAGCAGACATTGGAACTCGGATGGGAATTGCTTGCAGGATTGCCTGAGGCTGAATTGAAGAAAGTGAAGGTCGCGCACATTGAGAAATACGGAAAGAAATACCGTGAGAAAGCGCAAGAAGAAAAGAAAGAATAGATTCAGCAAGGTTGAAATGAAAATTCAAAGGTGAAATGATTGGCAGAAGTACCATCAGCCTCTCTTTTCTTTGCGAAAGAAAAGAGACCCCGAATGGAGAGAAAAGAAAACGAAAAAGATGAAAAATAGAAATTAAAGGTGAAAAATTTTGGCAGAAGTACCACCAACCCGCAAGGAACTCATGAACATAAAGAACCGCATAAAGCTTGCGAAAAAGGGGCACAAGCTCCTTAAGCAGAAGCGGGACGCTTTGATTCTTGAGTTCTTCAAAATCCTTGAAAAGGCCAAGGACCTACGGGGAGAGCTGAACGGGCTTATGGCTTCTGCCTACATCTCCATGAGCAAGGCGCAGGCGCACCACTCCACTTTTGAACTGGAAAACGTTTCCCTTTCAGTCAAAAAATCCACCGGCGTTAACGTTGAGACCCGCAACATCATGGGCGTGAACATTCCCATCATCGAGGGAACGGAAGTTTCCAAGCCCCTGACAGAAAGAGGCTATTCGATTCTTGGAACCAGCGCGAAAATTGACGAAGTGGCGGAGTCATTTGAAAAGGCGCTGGACATGGTCGTAAAGCTCGCTGAAACGGAGAATGCGCTCAAGCGCCTGATTAGGGAGATTGAGAAAACCAAACGACGTGTGAATGCGCTCGAATACGTCATGCTCCCGCGCCTTGACCGCCAGAAGAAGATGATCATGCTTAGGCTTGATGAAATGGAACGCGACTCATTTGTAATGCTAAAGACAATTAAGAGAAAACTTAGCAAAAAAGGGCAAGAGGAAAGGGAAGGAGAATAAGGTTTCTACCTCTCCCATAAAATTTCAATATCATTCTTATTCAAGACAGATAAATCGTATATGAATCCTTGCCAGCCAGCAACCGAACAAATTAAATACTCCTCCCGAGTGAGCATTGCATGCGCGCGCCAAAAATTTCCATTCTCTTTACACTCCTTATCCCCGCACTGCTTTTACTGCCCATGGCTAGCGCCGATGTCGCAATGCCCACATGGAAATGGAGCGAGTACACAGGGACGAGCACCTGGAGCGTGACCGTAACCGAGGATGACAGCGACTGCGAACAAGGAATAA
>CABMDC010000021.1 GCA_902384795.1 Candidatus Gugararchaeum adminiculabundum
AAATCAGAAAGTACCCCCCGCGTCCTGGGGATCTCCCCCCATAAACAAAATTCAGCACTTGGCCAGAAAAAAGAAACACCCCGGTGATTATGAAAAAAGCCAGGAGAAAGCCATAGTTCATAGTTCTTAAGAAAATTTTCCTGCTCCTTTCCTCATTTTCCTGCGCATAAGCCGGAACAAGAACTCTGTTTGAAAAAAGATTGAGCATCCCAAATGCATTGGCCCAGAGCATCGCAATCTTATAGGAAGCCACCTGTGGCAGAGTTGTGAACGCGCCAATTATGATCACGTCCACCCATTGGGTCAGAAGAGTCGAAATGCCCAGTACCGACCCAAATTTCATGTATTTTTTTAATTCAGTCAAATCAACTTTCACCAGAGGTTTCTTTTCCTGGCCCACCTCTTTTCCGACCAATCCAAACAATGGGAACGTGACCAAAATCAATGCTGCAAGCATTCCCGCGATAATCGTGAGAAAATCTTTGGCTCCAAAAACAAACACTACTGCCAGCGGGATAAGGACCCTAAGTGTTTGATAGGTAACTGCAAGAAGAAACGAAACTTTTGCTTTTTTCAATGTCGTCATCACTATATCGAAAAAACTGTACAGTGACAAAAATAAGACAAAGGCCGAGCCCACTTTCAACCCCGCCGCAAGGGCCGGGTTATGGTAAATGGCAATCGCCAGGACGTCCGAGCACAGCAAAAGGAGTGCAGAAGCAACGATTGTCAAAACAAGTTTCCATCGGAAAATAGCGGCATAGTAAGCGTGCAATTCTCCTTTTTTGATGCTAAGGGGGAGAATTCTTTGGGCAGCTGTGTTTATCCCAAAATCCCCAAAAAAAGCCCAGATGTTCAGCGCTGCCAGCAATATTGACAAAATCCCGAACTGCGCAGGTTCCAAAATCTTGGGAAATACCAGTGCAAAGACCACTCCTGCAACAAACGTCACAGTCTGGATCCCTACCCCATAAAAGTTCTCTTTAAGAAGATGGGAATGCCAATGCTTGCCCCGGACAGCCGGTTCCGCCGTTTCCTCTTCTTCGCAATCCATCAAAACGACCCTAGCACTTTTTGCAATCCCTCATCCAATCCGGTCTTAGCCGAGAAACCCAAAGCCTTTTTTGCGAGCTTCGCATCCGCAGCGCTCTTTTTTATGTCGCCTTTTCTTTCCTTTGCATGGGTCACTCCGGATTTTGAGCCAGCTGCGGCAATGATTTTCTCCGCCAGCTCGTTTATGGAAATAGCTTTCCCGCTCGCCACATTCAGGGTTCCGCAATAGCCCGACTTGGCCGCGAGCAGGTTCGCATCCGCCACGTCCCCCACATAAATGAAATCGCGCGTTTGTGTTCCATCCCCGAAAATTGTGAGCGGCTTTCCTTTTTTCGCAGCAGCAGCGAATTTCGGTATCACCGCAGCATATTCAGAATCGGGATTCTGCCTCGGCCCGTAAACATTGAAATACCTGAGCGCAATCGTTGAAATCCCGTACTGCTTTTTGAAAACCTGGCAATAGTTCTCTGCCACAAGCTTGGAAACCCCATAGGGCGAAATCGGATCGGCTTGCGCGCTCTCCGACGCAATTCCCTCCAACTCCCCGTACACCGCAGAGCTTGATGAGAATACAAAGCGCTTCACTCCCCCCTCTTTTGCAGCGGAAAGCACGTTCAGCGTCCCCCTGGCGTTCACCTCGTTGCACCTTTCCGGGTCTGCCACGCTCTCTGTTGCCGATACAAACGCGGCATTATGAAAAACAAGCTCGCATCCAGAAACCGCTTTCTTCACTGTTTCCTCGTCCAGAATGCTTCCTTCAATCACCTTTATTTTGCCCGCCGATTCCTCCAAATTTTCCCTCTTGCCAGTGGAGAAATCATCAAGCACAGCCACCGTAAACCCCTGCCCGGCTAGCCTGTCCACAAGGTGCGAGCCTATGAATCCCGCTCCTCCCGTAACCAGCGCTTTTGGCATGCGAATAAATGGGCAGTTATACTTAAAGAAGCTTGCCGATAAATACTAGGATTGCATGAAAAAAATCGGCGTAATAGGAATGGGCTATGTGGGCATACCGGTTGCGCTAGCTTTTGCCGATGCCGGCATCAAAACAGTGGGCATAGACATTTCTGCGGACAGGGTTTCCCAGCTAAACAAAGGGGTTTACCCCTTGGAAGGAGAGGAACCGGGCATCGCAGACCTGCTCAAAAAAGTACAGAAAAAAGGCAACTTTTCAGCTTCATCCGACTATTCCGAGTTGAAGGATGCCGACTGCATACTCATTTGCGTGCAGACTCCGCTCAAGGAAAACAAAGAACCAGACCACACTTATCTGAAATCCGCGCTGGAATCAGTTTCACGCATTCTTCAAAAAGGCACGCTTGTTTCCATCGAATCCACCATCGCCCCGTTAACAACTCAAACAGTTGCGCTTCCAATTTTAGAGCGCGGTTCAGGCATGAAAGCCGGAACAGATTTCTATTTGGTCCACTGCCCTGAGCGCGTGACCCCTGGCAAGCTCCTGCACAATTTGCGCAAAATGAGCCGCATAGTCGGCGGAATCAATGACGCCAGCACGAAAAAGGCGCTGGAGTTTTACGCAAAAATAGTCGAGGCAGAGCTCCATCCAAGCGATGCGCTTTCAGCGGAAATCACCAAAACAGCGGAGAACTCCTACCGCGACATGGAAATAGCGTTTGCCAACGAGCTCGCGCTCATCTGCGAGCAGCTCGGAGTCGATGCATTCAAAATCCGCGACCTGGTGAACACCTGCCCCTTTCGCTATGTGCATTTGCCTGGCATCGGTGTCGGCGGCCATTGCATTCCCAAGGACAGCTGGCTTCTCATGTACGGGGTCAAGGGAAAAACTCCCACGCCGCTGCTCAAAACAGTGCGCGAAATAAATGATTCCATGCCAGCGCACACAGCGTCGCTCGTTGCCGCAGTGCTCGCCAAAAAGGGAAAGGAAGTGAAAAATTCCAAAATCGCAATCCTTGGCTTCAGCTATCTCCCTGATTCCGATGACACGCGCAGTACGCCCGCGCGCGTGCTTTACAAATTTCTCAAGCAGGCCGGTGCCTCGCTCGCGGTTTTCGATCCCTTTGTGCACCAGGATTCGGAAGTGAAATTATCAAAGACACTTGAGGAGGCGGTTTCCGGCTCCGACTGCATCATTCTGGCAACAGCGCACACTTCATTCAAATCACTCAACTCCGCCAGCGAACTGAAGCGCATCAGGCAGCTCCTGCGCACGCCATGCTTGGTTGACGGCCGCAACCTGTTTGACAAAAAGCTCGCGCAAGAGGCAGGCTATGCGTTTACCGGAGTCGGAAAGGGCTAAGGCACAGATCCAAAAAGCAAAGGCAGAAAGCCATTAAATTTAAGTCACCCAAATACCATCAATTTACGAGGCATTTCATGGACAAGCTGAAACTGGGAGTAATCGGCGTGGGCGCCATGGGCCAGCACCATGCGCGTGTTTACAGCGAATTCCCGGATGTGGAACTGGTCGGCGTATCCGACGCCGACGCCGCCCGCGCAGAGGGCATCGCCTCCTCCTACCGAACCAAATTTTTTAAGGACGCAAACGAACTCCTGGCAAAAGTTGACGCGGTCAGCATAGCCGTTCCGACAACCCTCCACAAAAAACTCGCGCTCGAGGCTTTCAAAAAAGGCAAGAGCGCTCTCATTGAAAAGCCCATTGCCAGCAGCCTGACTGATGCGGATGAAATGATCAAGGCGGCAAAGGGCGTAACATTCATGGTGGGGCACATAGAGCGCTTCAACCCCGCTGTTGCCGAGCTCCGCAAAATCATGGCCAAGGAGCAAATCATAAGGCTGGAAGCAAGGAGGTTCGGCCCTTTCATGCCCCGCGCCACAAATGTCGACGTGGTGCTTGATTTGATGATCCATGACATAGACGTTGCGCGCTGCCTTTTCAATTCCGAGCCATCGAAAATCCAGGCAATCGGAGGCAAGGCATTCTCAGACAAATTGGACTACGCAACAGCCATTATGAAATTCGGAGAAACCGATGCAGTGCTTTCAGCCAATCGAATAACCCAAAAGAAAATCCGCGAACTGGAAGTCACCAGCAAAAAAGAATTCCTCCAGCTCGACTACCTGAACCAGACGCTGGACATAAACCGCTCCTCGGTTCCCGAGTTCATTACCCAGCGCGGAAACGTGACCTACAAGCACCAGAATGTCGTTGAAAAAATCGATGTTCCCAAGTCCGAGCCATTGAAGCTCGAGCTCCGCGCGTTTGTTGATTCCGTGCGCTCAGGAACGGAGCCCCAGGTGAGCGGGGAAGAGGGAAAGAAAAATTTGCAGGTAGCGTTTGACATTCTGAAAAAAATATAAAAAATCAACCAATAAATTTGCTGAAGAGATGATACCCATGGCACAAAGAAAAAACATTATCATCGGAAAAGGAACCAAGATTGCTGAAAATGTGACACTTGGCGAAGGGAATGAGGAAAAGCTCGAGATTGGCGAGAACTGCCTCATCCGTTCCCTCACCATCATTTACGGTGATGTTACCATTGGAAACAATGTGAAAACCGGGCACAATGTGCTGATTAGGGAAAAAACGAAAATAGGCAACAACTGCCTCATTGGCACTGGCACCATAATCGACGGCACAGTGACCATTGGCAACAATGTGATCGTCCAGAGCGGAGTCTACATCCCCCGCGATTGTATTATCGAAGACAACGTATTCCTCGGCCCGATGTGCGTTTTAACAAATGACAAATATCCTCCCCAGCCCAAGCTGCAAGGAGTCACAATCAAAAAGAACGCCAGCATAGGAGCTAATGCAACCCTTCTTCCAGGTGTCATCATAGGCGAAAACGCCATGGTTGGTGCAGCGAGCGTGGTCACCAAAAACGTGCCCCCGGGAGTTGTTGTCATCGGCTCGCCTGCCAAGGAATACTGCAAAAGAAAAGACCTGGGAAAGGACATGAGCAAGGGGCAGTTATAATTAAAGAAGCTTACAGGCATATCATATTCTTATGAAAATCGCACAGGTTGTGCATACTTTTCCTCCGGAAACCGGGGGCATAGAAAACCATGCCTACTATCTGTCAGTGGAGCTGGCAAAGCAGGGGCATGAGGTTACTGTTTACACTTCCCGGGCAAAGGGCGCAAAGGGGAAAGAGGCAACCAATGGCATCAGGATTGTGCGCGCCTGGTCCCTTCCTTTCCTAAATTTCTCATCGGTCCGCATTTCACCGACCCTGATTTTCCATCTCCTCCGCTCGGATGCCGAAGTTTTCCACTCCCACGGCTATGGCTCGCTTCACCCGCTCATCGCCTCCATTGCCGCGTTCCTGAAACGAAAGCCCTTTGTTTTCACTTTCCATGGCTATCCCCAGATGAAAGGAAGGGCCAAAACTTTGCAGAAAATTTACAAGCGATTGATCGCCCCGATTTTTCTGCGCATAGCAAAGCACATGATCAGCGTCGCCGATGCCACGATTGACGATTTCCGCGACGAGGTCGACATCAGGAAAGTCACCACCATCGCGAACGGGGTGGAATTCGACGTGTTCAAATGCCCGCCGCTCCAGGGGCAGGTGATTTCCTACATCGGCAGGCTCGACGAGTACAAAGGCATCGATGTTCTGGTTTCAGCATTCTCGCGCGTGAAAAAACAGTTCCCTGACGCCAAGCTGCGCATCATTGGAAAGGACGAGGGAATACGCAAGGATTTGGAGCGCTATGCAAAAGAGCTCGGGGTCGAGGCAGAATTCACCGAAGCCAAGCGCGAGGAAATGCCTGCCTATTATTCCAGCTCCGCAGTAATTGTTCTCCCCAGCCGATACGAGGGGCTTTCCCTAGTTTTGCTGGAATCCATCGCCAGCGAGCGCCCGATTTTCACGACCAAGGTGGGGGCATCCCCCCGCGTTCTCAGGCGCGTACTTGGGGGCGAAGGAAAAACTTATCTCTTTGACACTGAAAAGGAATTGGTGGAGAAAATTTCAGACGTGCTTTCCAACCCGGAGAAATACCGGCAGATCGCAGCCAAGGGCCGCGAAGGCGCGATGAAGGAATATTCCTGGACCAAGGCTGCTGAGAAAACAATAGAAGTTTACAACAAGGTTTTGGGCAGGTAATAAGTAGGTGTTATTCATTCTATTTTTCCGGTTTCTTTACCTGGAATATCAGCGACTGCCCCCTGCGCAAAGCAAGCGGCTTGCTGACGCAGTGTTTTACGTGCTGAAACCCAATGCGGTTCAAAAGGCGGTAGAGCGTAAGTTTGTCCCAGCAATATATATGGTCAGCTTCAGTTCCGGTGTCGCGCATTTCCCTTTCTATATACTCCAAGTTCTGTTTCCTGACATTAAGGGAAATATTCGTAATCCCGAGTGCCGACGGGGTCGAGAGTATCAGGCTGCCTCCCGGCTTAAGCAAGCCAAAGATGGCCCTTAGAAAATCCACCGGATTTTCCACGTGTTCGAGAACTTCAAGGAAAAGTATGCAATCAAAGGAGTTTTTTTCCAAAGGGCAGTTCAGTATATTCATTTTGTAATAGCTTATGTTCGGCAATTTATCATACCTGTTTGCCCCTTCTATGAAATCATCGCTTATGTCAATCCCAACAATTTTTGTTGATGGGTATTTCTGGGCAATGTAATAACAGAACAATCCAACTCCGCAGCCCACATCTAGGATTCTGTCCCCCTTCTTCGGCTGTATCATCCTAAGGGTTATCGATGCCCTGTCTGGAAAAAGGCTCCATCCAGAAATCCCATCAAAGAATTTTTTCCTGCTTTCAAGTATATACTTTTCAGTTTCTTCCTCAGTCAGCTGTTTTTTGTCTATCAAATAAGTTTTTCCGGCCATAGCACCACATTTTCCAGGTTTTCTATAATTGCAAGTGCACACTTAAAAAGTCTTAAGATTGCCGGCAAGTACTAAACTATAAATGTTCAGCCGCAGAAGAATCTGCAGATGCCTATGCTTAAAAAATTCAGGGATTTTTTCATTGAGCAGCACTACCGTTTCCAGCTGGGGATGCAATTTCTGATTTTCGTGAATTTCGCCCTGCTGGTAATCACTGCCAGCGACAAGCTGAAAAAAGTGCTGCCCATTGACTACACCGGCGAACTTGTGCTCCTTTCCATTCTCCTTGCGTTTTTAGGCGCCTGGCTCTTCGGCCTGATTCTTGAGAAATTCGTGAAATACCCCCAACAGCAGGAGCGCGCCGCGGTTGACCGCAGCCCGAACTGGCAGGCAACGCACCAAAAATTGGACACAATAATAGAGAGGCTTGACAAACTTGAAAGGAAGAAATGACGAAAACGTTCCAACTGCAAAATTGTTCGGCACCAATGGCATACGCGCCAAACTGGACGTGCTTAATCCCGACCTGGCTCTTTGCGCTTCCAAGGGATTTGCAACCTATGTGAATTGCGGAAAAATCCTTGTTTGCAGGGACATGCGCTTGACTGGTGAAATGCTCGAATCCGCGGTCATCTCAGGTCTAATCTCTTCCGGAGCCGCTGTCATCAAGCTCGGCATAACTCCCGCTCCAACCGCACAACTAGCAATCAAAAAACTCAGTGCAAACGGCTGCATCAATATCACCGCATCGCACAACCCGCCAGAATGGAACGCGCTCAAATTCTATGATTCCAAAACAGTTTCCATTTCGCGCGAGCGCGGGGCGCAAATAGAGGCAATAATGAATTCCGGCAAATTCAAATCCGCTGATTGGAGTTCAATAGGAAAAATCTCCTCCTATGAAAATGCCTGCAGCGACCATGCCCGCGCAATTTTGAATTTCATCAACCTGGTAAAAATCAAGAAAGCAAAAAAGAAAGTCATTATCGATTACGGCAATGGAACCGGAAGCCTGGTCATGCCCCTGGTTTTCGCCCAATTCGGCTGGGAAACCATTCCGCTGAACTCCCAGCTTGACGGTACATTCCCTGGCAGGCCCAGCGAGCCAACCGAGGCGAACCTTTCAACCCTCATTTCCCAGGTGAAATCCCAGCGCGCAGATTTGGGAATCGCATTTGACGGGGATGCCGACCGCGTGATTTTCATAGACGAGAAAGGCACGTTCATTTTCGGGGACAAAACGTTTGCGCTCTGTGTGAAAAATAAGCTTGCGCAAACAGGCGCAAAAGGAGGCTCAGTTGTCACCACTGTTGCAACCAGCCGCGCTGTTGAGGACATTGCAAAGGAGAACGGCGCAAAAATGGTTTACACAAAAGTGGGCGAGCCCTATCTCGCAGAGGCAATGGCATCCTCCTCCATAACCATCGGCGGAGAAGAGGTGGGCGGAGTCATCTGGCCAGAGCTTCACTTAGGAAAAGACGGCCTTTCCACGGCAGCCAAGATTTGCGAGCATGTTTCCGAAGCCCCGCTTTCCTCGCTCATTGCCCAGCTTCCGCAATACTACAATTCCAAAACCAAAATCGAATGCGCCCCGAAGCAGAAAGCCGAAATAATTGCAAAAATATCAGATGCTGCAAAAAAGGAAAAGGGCGCGAAGAAAGTTACCACCATTGATGGAATTCGCGTTGATTTCGCAGACTCCTGGGTGATAATCCGCGCCAGCGGAACAGAGAACTATGTGCGCGTTTTCGCAGAGGCAAAGAGCGAAAAGGAAGCAAAGGAGCTCACTGATTTTTGGAAAGAAAAGTGCACCCAACTACTCTAACTACTCTAATAGCATGGGCAAATTTTTAAACAACCTCCACCAAACCATTCTCCTATGGTAAAAGCATTCATCCTGTGCGGAGGCAAAGGCACGCGTTTACGCCCCTATACCTACGAAGCCCCAAAGCCCATGCTTCTCCTGGGAAAAAAGCCGATTCTCCAGTACGTAGTAGAGAACATGAAGAACAGCGGCATCACCGAGTTGATTTTTACAGTAGGCTACATGAGGGAAAAAATCATGGACTATTTCGGGAACGGCTCGAAATTCGGGGTGAAAATCACCTATCTGGAAGACAACGAGGAGCTGAACACGGCCGGTTCTGTGCTCGCAGGCAAAAATCTTATCTCAGAAACATTCATCGTGGCCATGGGCGACCACCTTACAAAAATTGACCTAAAGAAAATGCTGGAATTCCACCGAAAAAACAAGGCGATTGGCACCATCGCGCTCCAGAAGCAGTCAACGCACATTGATTTCGGGGTTGTGAAAACCGAGGGGGAAAGAGTGACAGGATTTGAGGAAAAGCCAGTTCTCACCCACCTGATAAACACCGGCATCTATGTTTTCGAGCCTGAGATTTTCTCGCAAATAAAGGAAAAGGACGATTTTGCCAAGGACATTTTCCCGCGCCTGCTAAATGAAAAGAAGAAACTTAACGGCTTTGTTTTCGGGGAATACTGGATGGACATAGGCAAAAAAGAGGTCTATGAGGAAATCGCCGACTTGGTTTCCAAAAACAAGTTCCCCCATCTCTGATTCTAATTTTCGGGCCCCTCACACATACAGACTGGCAATCGCCAGCAGCCCGCAAAACAGCTGGAACCCGAGCAAAATCAGCACCAGCCCGACTTCCGTGGGCCTGAACTTCTTCATAATCAGATGGGTAAGCGACTGGGTCTGCCCTTCGTAATGCAGCCTGTTCCCTTTCGGGGTTGCGAAATTCTCCGCCTGGAAAAATCCCCTTGCCTTCAGGAAGAACTCGATTATCTGCGGAATGAGCACAATCACGCCAACTTTCTCAATATTCCCTATCACCACCGCGGAAACAACCATGGCGCCAAGCATGTAAGTGGTTATGTTCCCCGGGAAAACTTTTGCAGGATGCCAGTTGAAAAACAGGAACCCGATGCACGCTCCAAGCATGGAAACCAGCAATAGCGACGCCTCCACCGTGCCTGGCGAATGCGCGTGGGAAATGAACAGCGCTGCAAGAAGCGTTGCGCAGATTATCACTCCACTCCCAGTTTCCAGCCCATTGAACCCGCCAAGCAGGTTAATCAGGTTCGAGCACGCGATGACCGCGATTGGTATGAGCACCAGGGCGTAGACATTCAGCGAGAATACTCCCAACACCGGCAGGGTCGTGGTCCCTAAATTGAAATTCACCAGCCCAATTAGCGGCAATTCCATGGTGGTCGTTCCTGCCTTTACCACCATGAGCGGAAGCGCGGCAATCGCCGGCAGCACCACCCGGTACAAGTCCCTGATTTTCAGCACGTCATCAACGAATCCCAGGAAGGCAATGAGCACAACCGTAAGCACGGCCGCGAGCGCAATCCCGATATTCTGCTGGGAGTGCAGCTGCATTGCAAGCAGGGCCGCGAGCACGAATCCGAGCGCGATTGAAATCCCGCCAAACCTCGGGACCTGGGGCCTCCCCTCCTTGTTCATGTCCGGCCCTGTGAAGCTCATGTTCTTGAGTTTCCTAATCAGGAACGGAGTCAGGAATAGCACTGTGGCAAAAGACACAATGAACGAAATAACCATCGTATACTCAAACGGAGTGTTCATGTTTTCGTTTCCCCCTCGCCTAATGTTCTTTCACTTTTAGTTGCGCCTGCAACTCCCTTTGCTTCATTCTAACCTAATCAACTTTAAATATCCTAACCGGCCCTGTGCCCCCGTAAACCTGTGTAAGCCCGGGAACCTCGCCGAAATATATCCTGAACAGGTTCGAGTTATAGCTGTCATAGGGATAAACTGCCCGGTTATCCGGTGAAGTATAATTTCCATTGGCAGGGTCTTGCAGGAATCTCACTCTTCCAAAGGTGACCGAGCCTGCCATGCTCCATCCCGCCCCGTTCCAATCGGCAAGGAACGCATCGCCGTTGGGGAGCAGCCCATTAATGCTGTTTCCCTGCATATCGACCTGCATCCACAGTGTTCTTCCATTTCCCGAAGACTGGAAAACAGCGTACGCCTTGCTCTGGCTTGCGTCATAATAGGAGTGCTGCCTAAAAACAAAGCTGTCAATCCTGTTTTCCTTATCCCCTGCCACTGTTGCCAGCTCGTCAAAATTGTCCAGATAGCCGATATCCAGCGCCACATAGGAAACCCCTCTTTCCTTGAGATAACCCACCGAGCTGTTCGAAATCCAGAAATGCGCAATTTCACTGTCATTCGCAAACTGCTCCATGCCTGTCAAATATTCCATTGCGTTTCCCCTTCCAAAAGCAGCGCCAACGCTTCCCTGGGGGGAATTTGCTTTCAAATAATCAAAGGCCAGCAGAAGCTGGGGGCTCAATTCATTGGGGACGCCCACCTGCAAATCTCCCAGCGCAACCAAAAGCGGCGCGCCCACCTCAACGTTTCCTATTCCGGAAACGAGCGCAGGCAAAATTACCGAGGAAACCAGCAGCACTCCGGCAAAGCCCAGGGCGGCTTTTTTCACAAATCCGCTGTTCTCCTTGTAAATATACTGGATTGAAAGAATTCCGATTCCGAGGAAAGCGCCCACAAGCACCGCCCTATTCATTCCTGCGAACGATACCAGCGCAGCGCTCGCAATAAAGAATGTTGGAAGTGCGAGCTCAAGCATGCTGCTTTTCTGCTCCTCCTTTCTCCCAAGCGCGAAATCAAATCCGAACGCGGCCGCAATCGCAAGGCCCGGAAGCGCGGCAAAGGGAACTGTCAGAATCAGGCACAAAGACAGGATTCCCAGCCCCAGCGCAAACACGTCCTTCTTTTCCCTGTTGAGCGCAAGCACCACGATTCCCATCCCGGCGCATGCCGCAATCGCGGAAATCCCCGGGATCGCAGCCATCACCGGATCAATAATTTTTGGCATGCTGAATGGCGATGAGGCGAAAGCATAGGCTCCGGCCCCAAGCAGGCAAACCGCGGCGATTGCGGAGTTCGCTATTTTCTCCTTTTCAGAAACCGCTGTCCAAACCAACTGCGCCACTCCTGCCACTGCGAGCGCCAGCGCAAAAATCTGCATCTGGCTGCTGATCGCAGCCGCGCCTGCAATGAACACCAATGATAGAACAGAGAACAGGGCCGCCAAGGGCAGTTTTTCGCTGTTCATTGCCGCAAACGCAAGCGACGCCCCGATAATCCCGGTGCTGACCATGAACGAATCCGGGGTGAACACTCCTGCAACTGCAATGAAAACAAGAAGCGGCACACAGGCAAGCATCAGGCCCGAGGCCGCGGAAACAGCCTGCGAAAACCTCGCCCTCATGCATGCATAGAAAATCAGGATTGCCAGCGAAGCATAGATGAGCGCCGCATATTTCAGGAATTTCGTGAGGTCCATTGAAGAGAAGGCGCTCCTGTAGATTTTCGCCACCATATCCGGGAAAAATCCCTGGTGTTCGCCTGCGATTGATTTTTTCACCTGCAGCGCATATTGGTAGGAATCAGCGGTCAGTGTGCTTCTCGGCGCATAGGAATAGCTGGCAACCGTAAACACCAGCAGCAGTACAATCAGCACTGCGTCCAATTTCTTGCCTGAAAAATCAAAACCCATACATTCACCCGTAATTAATTTACTATTTTTTTCCCCTTGCCAATGAAATATGTGAATCAGCAAGTTCAAATTCCCGCGCAAGCGTGCAAATCAGGTTAATCTCCTGGGCTGCCACGGCGGCTGCGATTATTTCGGCCAGCTTTTTCGCATTCTCTCCCGGCTTTTTCCCAGGGCCGGCGCATCCCAGCATTTCCAATGCCTCGCGCGCAGTGCCGAACCCCATTCCACCCCCAATCGTTCCCACTTCCAGGCAGAACAGGGTGATTGAGAATTCCAGCGCTTTTCCCGCATCCTTGCATTCCACCATGCAGGACGAGCTTTCAACCACCTGTGCCAAATCCTGCCCAGTTGCCGCGAACAGCGCTGCCACTGCATTCGCTGCGTTTGAATTATAGCCGCCAATATTCGTTCCCGCAAGCTTGCTCCCTTCCACATTTTTTATCAGGTTCACTTTTTCCACGGCAGCAGGGGCAATTCCGTAAATTTCCTTTAGCACAGCAGCAGGCACGCTCGCTTTCAGCTCAACGGTTTTCCCCCTTCCCAGCTGGATGTTAATCAGATTCGCTTTTTTGTCAACGCACATATTTCCTGAAAGCGCAATCAGTTTCGCGCCTATTCCCTTTCCTCCAATCAATTCCAAAAACTTTTTCACCGAAGCAGCGGTATATTTAGTGACCGAATTCATACCCATTGAATCTCCGGTGAAGAAAACATGCCTTAGCCACACATGTCTCCCGCTTTCAAAAACCTGGATGTCCAGCATCTTGGAAACAGTGGCCCCTTCTTCCGCGGCTTTCTTCATCTCCCCGTAAATTTTCCCCTTTTCCTTGATTTCTTTCACAGCCTCGCCCGCTTCCTTCTCACTGGCAAATTCAATCACCGGCGCTCGCGTCATGCAATCTCTTGTAATTTTGGTTTTCACTCCGCCAGCCCTATTCAGGCAGGCGATTCCGCGGTTCATGCCCGCAATCAGCGCCGCCTCATTGGTTGCGGCTGGAATGTAAAATTCGCCCTTTGCATACTCGCCGTCAATTTTCGCAGGGCCTGCAAATCCCATGGGAATTATCGCGCCCCCGATTTTCTGTTCAATCCCAGATGTCATTTTCTTGCTGTCAGAAGTCGAGATATATGCGCTCCGAATCCCGGAAATTTTCACTTTCAATTTTTTCTCAATAAACTCGGCCCGTATCTCGGCTGCTTTTCTGCACGCGCTTTCCCAGTCTTTCAACTCGGCGAACAGCGCTTCCTCTAGCTTGTATGCCTTAATCTCGCCTTTTTCAAATGCAGTTTTAACCGACTCAACAGTCATAGCAAAAACCTAGCCCGCACGATTGGCTATAAGTTCGAAGTAGAATATATTATAGGTTACTCCTTAGTCGCCCGCCAAACCCCCCGGTCCCTTCTGTCATTCTTATTAACCTTATTTTCCCATCATACCATCATGAACGACAGTGGTTATGGTAAAGTTTTCACCCGTGGCAAAGCCCCGCCAGGCTCCGACGAGACTAAGCTGCTTAAGCCAACGGGTTCGCCATTTGGGCCAGGCGGAAGCCAATCCGACAAAGCGCTCGAGCTCGCATTCAGCAGAATGGCAGCCCCTGAAAAGACAGCATTTACCGAGATATGCCTGCATGACAAACTACCCAAAGATGTTGCAAGTGAGCTGGGATGCTCGTCCTCCTATGCATACAATCTCTCACAGAAAGGCATGCGAAGGGTTTACGCTGCAAAAGGGACTCTCGCTTTAGCAGAAAAAAGAAAGCAAAAAGTGCCACGCGCCCTCCCTAAAATCTCACCTGAAAAAACCCTGCAAAAGGCGCTTGAAATAGCGCGTGAAATCTGGTTCGGTGTCAATGAAAAATCAGCGCAGGCGATTCTTGGGCGCGCCCAGGATACGATGAGCGGCCTCGCAATCCGCATTTTTGAATTGAACTCCTCTGCATGGTCAACCGGGGAAATTTCACAAGAAGTCAAACGCACCCCTACCATGGTCTCCTACTACCTTCGCCAGGCGGAATTGAAAATTCGCACAGCAACGCTGCAGGCAAAAAAAGCCGAGGAAAACAAGCCGCAGCCTGCCGGAGCCCCAACCTTGCTTGACGCGGAAACATTCGCAGCGCTTGACCATGAGAAAATAAGGAAATTGTGCGGAAGGAATCTCAGCGAAGAAGACCTGAAACGCGTCCTTGGGTCCGCCCTGGAAAACATGAAAGAAAAGGAGAGGATCATTTTTCTAAGGAAATATTCGGGCGCCACCACAAAGGAAATCATCGATGATTCAGGCTATTTGCTGCGCGAAATCAACGCCCGTTTTATGAAGGCCAACACCAAAGTGCGCGTTGCCTTGTTCGAGCTAATGAAGTGAAGCAAAAATCAGAGCGCTTCCGCTAAGTTTTGAAAAGTATATCAGCGACAATGCGTGTTCCCGCTGTGAAAGCAGTACAGACAACATCGTGAGCATGCTTAGCTTCCGAGTTCGAAATGGGATCGGGCGTTTCCATACTCCTATGGTCGCTGACGTATTATATATGGGGAATAGACTTTAAATAGCTTAGCCAGCCACATTACCTCCATGGTAACAAAAGTTGAAATCGTTGAATCCGCGCCCTACGACCTTAAAGGCCCCAGATTAATCGAGGGCTTCCCGGGCATCGGGCTCGTCGGCACCATCGCGGCCAGCTATCTAGTTGAAAAGCTCCAGATGGAGCAGCTGGGCTACATCACATCCGAAAAATTCCCCGCCCTGGCAGCGATTCATGACTATGTCCCGCTTCACCCGGCAAGGATTTACAAATCCAAGAAATACAACCTGCTTGTCCTTTTCTCCGAGTTCATAGTCCCGCTCGCAACCGTTTACCCGCTTTCAACCGAAATCCTGAAGTGGAGCAAGGCCAAGGGAGTCAGCGAAATCCACTCCCTGGGCGGAATCAATTTGAAAAAAGGCAGCAGAGAAACATTCGGCATCGCAAGCACGCCTGACATGGTAAAGCGATTGGAAAAAGCGGAAGTGAAAACAATAAAGGAAGGCGCGACAACCGGGGTTTCCGGCATCCTGCTCGCGGAATGCGCAACGCAGAAATTCCCGGCCTCTTCAATTCTCGCCCAGAGCAATACCAGCTACATGGATCCGGGCGCTGCGGCGCGCGCGCTTGCCTGCCTTTCTGCAGTAATCGGGCTTGAGATAAACACCAACGAGCTCGCGGCCGAAGCCAAACTGATCGAAGGGAAAATGAAGGACATAATCCAGAACGCGCAGGATTCGCACACCCAGCACTACAAGGCAGCGGAATCCCTCGGCGCCATGTACGGCTAAACTTTAAATCCCGGAACACATTATACTCCCATGGCAAATTTGGCATTGCTCAAAAAAATCGTGCTCGCTTTCACACTAGTGCCAATAATTCTCGCACTAATGTTTTTTCTCCCGGCCGGCACCCTGGACTACTGGCAGGCCTGGGCCTATTGCGCAGTTCTTTTCATTCCCATGATTTTTGTCATCGCCTACTTCCTGAAATACGACCAGGCGCTTTTGGAAAGAAGAATGATGTACAAGGAAAAGGAAGCAAAACAAAAATCCATCATAAAAATGTCCTACATTTTTTTCATCTTCGGTTTTCTGCTCCCGGGATTTGACCACCGCTATGGCTGGTCGCATATTCCTCCAGAAATTTCCATTGCAGCAGATGTTTTCATCTTCCTCGGCTACATGTTAATTTTCCTCACCTTCAAGGAAAACAGCTATGCCTCGCGCATCATACAAGTTGAAAAAAATCAGAAGGTGATTTCCACCGGCCCCTACGCGATTGTGCGCCACCCCATGTACGTTGGCGCGCTTGCCATGTGGGTTCTTTCTCCAATCGCGCTCGGTTCCCTAATCGCGTTCATCCTGTTCCTTCCGGTCATTGCAATAATCATCCTTCGAATTTTCAATGAAGAAGATTTGCTGAGAAAACAATTGCCGGGCTACAACGAATATTGCCAGAAAGTCAGATATCGATTAATTCCGTTCGTTTGGTAAACCTTCCGCAGCAGCGCGCTTCCTTTCCCGCACCGGCTGGAGCATATAGTCAACCGCAAGCAATGCAATGCCAGCAATCGCTGCTACGTCGGCAACATTGAAGTTTTTGAAGAGCTTGTCAAGAAGCGGCAGCTTGAATGTGAGAAAATCTGTAACCGCCCCGGTTGATGTCCGCTCAAGGAAGTTGGCCAATCCTCCTGAGGCGAAAAGCGCGAAGCCAAGATTCGAGGCGAATGTTTTCGGTTTGTAATAGCACCAATACAGTCCCCCTATTACGGCAAGGCCAACTCCCGGAATATAGGGTTTGATCTGCGCCGGAATATTCGCAAGAAGGTTATGAGCAAAAGCAGTATTCTGATAATTGGTCAGCGAAAACCATTTTGTGACAGGTTTCTCAGCTCCAATGGAGATGCTCGCATTTACTGCTTTCTTGGTCATGCGGTCAAACACAATGACTGCAACCGGAACTAGCGCCAGGGTTATTTTTTCCACATGGCGCTGGAAAAAGGAGTTTTGCAGCTGCTCCCGCGCGCTCTGGCTTAACCCTTGTTTATACATGTTATTTATTATGGTTATTCATGTATATAAAGCTTTCCCAAAAATGAGAATGCAGGGGGCAGGATTTGAACCTGCGGAGGCCTAAGCCATAGGATCTTAAGTCCTACCCGTTTGACCAAGCTCTGGAACCCCTGCAACCCCTACTCTCCCTTACGGGATTTTCATAGGGACGTAGCTAATCATTACTCATGGCGAATATTAAACAGTTTTCTAGCCTACTCCTTTTGCGCAAAAGTCAAGTATGCAGTATGAGTCAATCCAGTATTCTCCGGCCTGAACCCCTGCTCGCGCACCAGATATTCGCGCACAATGCATTCAATGGTGAAAACATTCCTGAAGCCGGCGGCATTGCATGCTTTTGCAAACCGCTGCACCTGCTCCGCATGCGGCAAATAGCCCACAACAAACCCGCCTGATTTCAGCGCGCCCGCTGCATGCACAACAACTTTATCAGAATCCGCCAAATCGAGCGTAATCAAATCAACTTCTTTTTCCTCGATTCCCTTGAAAATGTCCGCGTGCTTTATTTTCACATTTTTCAATTCGGCCCTTTTCACATTCGCCTTTGCCAGCTCGACAAAATCCTCGCGCCATTCATAGCTCACAACCTTTTTGCAGATGTTCCCAAGCAAAACCGCCAGCCATCCGGAACCGGCTCCAGCGTCGACAGCAAGCGACTTTTTGGTGATTCCAGTGAGCGCGACAATCATCCCAAAATCCTTGGGAAGGATGACCTGCGGCCCCCTTTTCAGTCGTTTTAACAGAGGAGAAAAAAGCATGGAGCTATTTGGCATAAGGTTCTTTATAACTCGCACGCAGCCCTTTGCACAGCAAATACCACACTTCTGTTGCCTTTGGTCAACATCCGTGATTTTGGTTATTTTACACTTTTTGCAACTTTCCAGGGTTTGCCAATTTTCCCAACCCGTCATTTTCAATTTTTCTGCAAAATATTTTCTACGAGGGAAAAAACATAGTTTTATTAGTCCGCACTGCGCATCTCTAAATTAATGAAAACATCAAAAAACACAAAAAAACACAATGTTTATAAAACATTTATGACCAATAAGTGCAACAAAAGGTTTTTATAGAAGCAGCCTTATAAATATACTAGTAGTTAATGGATAATGAACCATCACGACCCATTTCCATGGGACGTGGTTCGGGGATGAAACCCTATGAAAATTGATGAAATTATAAGCAAAGTTGAAGCTCATAACGAGAAGGTGCTAAAGAAAGGGCGCAAGGTAGAGGAAGGAAAACTCTATTCCAAAATTGGCGAAGTAGTCAATGCCGCCCAGGCACTTCACGACAGCGAGCAGCTCGAGAGGAAAGACCTCAAGAGGCTTGGTCTGCTCTCGCTGGATGAAGCCCACGGTGAACTCACCAAACGCGGAGTACCTATTTCCTTCCGTGCGTTCGGCGGCCGTGTGGAGAGAAAAACTATTCACTCTGCCAAGATCGGCGGAAAACGTGTTATCCCGAAAGTGGTTATCGACGATTTGGCAACCCTGCATTCCAAGTATTACGGGGTGCGCGGAGCCTACGACGAGCTCAAGAAGCACGTGGATATCACCTATCGCGCTTTCATCGGGCGTATCGAGAAGAGATCTGTTCCTTCGGTCAAAATCGGAACCCAGAGATGGATTCCCAAGGCCGTTATTGAGGGTCTGGTACAGCTCCAAAAGGGCTATTATGACGTTTCTGAGGCAGTTGACGTGCTCCACGGAAAGGGCATTTCAATCAAGAGGAATGCCTTCGAGAGAAGGCTCGACAGGGGCAGGATTTCGCACAAGAAGTTCGGCGGGCGCAGGATGATCGCCAAGGACGTGCTGAATGGCCTTGTTTCCCAGGAACTCGAGAGACGAAACAGGGTTTAAGCCCAATTTGCTTCTTTTTTAGTTTTTTCAACCAGTAGCGAAGGCCAGTTAATCTCGTTAAAATCAGTCCTAACTCTAATCTCTAGTTCATCCCCGGCATGTTGAACTTTCCGCCCTTCATCATACCCTCTAATTTCTTCCTAAATCCTCTGTCTTTCTTGAACTTGCCGAGCATCTTTTCCACTCTCTCAAACTGGGTCAAAAATTCCTTCACATCCTCAGCCCTGGCCCCGCTCCCGGCCGCAATCCTGTCCATCCTTGACCTGCTTTTCCGGATGAGCGAAGCATCCTCCTTCTCAGCCGCAGTCATGGAGTTGATCATTGCCTCGTATTTCTTGAGCTTCTTCTCGCTCTGGTTCAGCATATCCTGGGGCAAATCATGGGCTCCCAGCATCGAGAATACGCCCTTCAAAGGTCCGAGCTTTTTAGCAGCCTTTAACTGGTCATAGAACAGCTTTATGGTGAACTTCTCCTGCATAAGGTCCTTTTCGCTTAATTTCTCCTCTTCAGCAATTTTCTTCACTTTTCCCATCAAAGCCTCAAGGTCCGGGAATCCCAGCAAATTTCCAACAAACCTCTTGGCATCAAACGCCTGCAATTCGTCCATTTTTTCCCCGGTTCCAATGAATGCCACTGGCACTTTTGCCACATGCACAGCAGAGAGCGCTCCTCCTCCCTTCCCGCTCCCATCAATTTTTGTGATTATTACTCCTGTCAATTTCACTGCCTCGTCAAACTGCTTAGCTTGCTTTCCTGCCACCTGCCCCAAATCCGCGCTCACCACTAAATATTTCTCATCAGGCTTGAACTCGGCATTAATCTCGCGCAATTGTTTCACCAGCTCCTCGTCAAACGCGCTTCTTCCGGCTGAGTCCAAAATAATGACATCATTCTGCTCCTGCAATTTCCTAATTCCATTCTTGCAAATCTGGTGCGCATTCTTGTTCTCCTTTTCCCCGTAGAAATTCGCGCCTGATTTTTCAGCTAGAGTTCGCAATTGCTCATAGGCAGCAGGCCTGTCAGTGTCGCAGCAAATCAATCCCACAGAAAGCCCTTTCCCCTTGTAAAAATGCGCCAGCTTTCCAATAGTAGTAGTTTTCCCGCTTCCATACAACCCAAGCAAAAGAATCCTCTGCTTCCCCAATTTCGGCTCGAATCTCTCGCCAAGGAATTGCGCCAGCTCGTCATAGACAACCTTGACCACATGCTCTTTTACGCTCGTTCCCCTGAGCTGCTTGGTATCCAGCGCTTTCACTTCAATTCGTTTGGTGAGCTCGAAAACCAGCTTCACATCCACGTCATTGGAAATGAGCGTGCGCTGGAGTTCCTTTACCAGCTCCTTCACTGCCTTTTCGTCTATAATAGCAGCGCCGGTGATTTTTGCCAGGGCGGTCCTCAGCCCCTTTCCCAGGTCCACCATACACTGGTTTTCGAACCCAAAAGATAAAAGCCAAAACCTTTCGGGCGAGCCTGAATTTGTATTTAATTCTTGTGTACTAAAATCTATTCAGTGGGCCCGTAGCTCAGCCTGGTGAACTTTTAGCAAAAAGTTCAAACAAACCGCTAAATTTTCGGGCAATAGAGCGGCAGTCTTATATGACGGCGCGCGTACGCGCGCGTTGCTAACAGCTAAGGTGCTGAGAAAGCTGTAGGTCGCGAGTCCAAATCTCGCCGGGCCCACTTCTAGTTTTTAAAAAACGGAAAAAGCACGGGAAAACTTAAATACGAAATATCCCGCCCGCAAACCCCGTTCCCCTTTTTAATTTGCAATGCGAATCATTACCCATGGCTCCAAGCAGGGAACGCTCCAAGCGCCCGGACAAGCTGATGCAGCTCCTCCGCGAGCGCGTGGACATTCTTCACAAACTGGCGCGGGAATGCGTGAAAACCAACCCCCAGCGGGCGAAGCGCTATGTCTCCCTCGCCCGAAAGCTGTGCACCAGGTACAACCTCCGCCTCCCAAAAGACTTAAAAAGAAGTTTCTGTAAAAAGTGTTATACAATCTGGATTCCAGGCTATAACCTGAACGTCAGGATTCGTTCTAAAGAAAAACTCGCGGAGTATTCGTGCTCCTGCGGGGCAATTTTTAGATTTCCAATAAAAAAGAGCTAGGGTGCGTTATCTATGACCACAGTATTCGATGTAAAACCAAATGATCTATTAAAAGTAGCCGCGGTAAAGCTGCGCGAGATCGGGCTTCCCGAGCCGGCCTATGTCAAATTAGTAAAGACAGGCCCGCAGGCTGACCGTGCGCCATCGCAGCCAGACTTCTGGTACATCCGCTGCGCCTCGCTCCTGCGCCAGGTATATGTCAATGAGGGCCAGGGAGTCGGAGTCGCACGCCTAAGGACCCACTATGGCGGAAGGCAGAACAACGGTTCGGCTTCCGAGCACCACAGGGATTCGGGCGGCTCAATAATCCGCAGGGGTTTCCAGGCGCTGGAAAAACTCGGGCTGGTTGAGCACAAGAAAACCGGAAGAATAATCACTGCCAAGGGAAAGAAGCTGCTCGATTCAGCGGCCCAGGAAGCGGCCAAGGGCAAGGCAGCGTAAGTTTCGCAATTCATTTGCGCATTCGCATTTCACGGGCGTTCGCATGGACATGGAAGAACTGAGACGAAGGCGCATGCAGCAAATCTCGGAAATGAGGCAACAGCAGCAACAGGAGGAACAGAAAAGGAACGCCATGCTCCAAACCCTGGAGCCGGATGCCTATGAGCGCCTGATGAACGTGCGCATAGCAAACGAGGATTTGTACAACCAGGTGGTTTCCACCATCGTTTACCTCATGAGGCAGGGAAATCTCAAGGGAAAGATAAGCAACGAGCAACTGAAGAAGGTTCTCGGGCAACTGAGCGCTTCGGGCGCAAAGGATTCAAAGATTGAATTCAAGCGGAAATAAATGAACGAAGCGAATGAAATGAACATTGACGGGTGTTATTTATGGGAAGCAGAAAATCACAGGCAAAAAAGGAAGTAATCTCCAAGAAGCTCAAGCAGAACAGGAGAATCCCGATTTTCGTTATTGCGAAAACAAACAGAAAGGTCACGCAGAATTCGGAGCGCAGGAACTGGCGCACGAAGAAGCTGAATATTGACGTTGATTAGATAGTTTTAAGTTGAACAAAGCAGTTGAATTAAACGAATGAAAAATCAGGTGAACCCTATGGCAGAAACTGAAAGAGTCTACACAATCCCGCTTGCAAAAACCTATGAAAAGCACGCAAGGAACAGGAGGGCGCTCTACGCAGTCAAATTCGTGCGCGCATTCCTCGCCCGCCACATGAAAGTGGCGCTGGACGAAGTGAAGATTTCCACGGCAGTCAACCACGCTATTTTTGCCCGCGGAATCAAGGCGCCTCCGCGCAGGATAAAGCTCATGGCTTCCAAGGACAAGGTAGGCATGGTGCTGGCGCAGCTTTTGGAAGAAAAAGAGCCCAAGAAGGAAGACAAGAAAAAGGAAGCCAAAAAGGAAAAGCCAAAGGCAGCTCCGGCAAAAGAGGAAAAAAAGGAGAAAAAGTCCACGGCGCCTGAGAAGGCCTAAGTGAGCCCATGTTTTCCGCTTCTGCAACCAATGCAGGCAATCCCTTTATCGGCATGTACGCCTGCTCCAATAATTCCATAACCCTAGCTCCAAGGTACCTTCAGCCAAAATTTGAGGATGCGCTCAAGGTGCTTGGCACAAAAGTGATCCGCACTTCGGTATTCGATTCCGATCTCCTGGGAATTTTCTGCGTAATGAATGAGAACGGGATTGCTCTTTCCGAGCTGGTTTCTTCGAGCGAATTGAAGCAGATAAAATCCCAGGCATCCGATCTCAACGTTACTATCATAAGGGGAAGGTTCACGGCGCTCGGGAACAACGTGGCAGCCAATTCCCATGGCGCAATCGCAAACCCCGAGTTCTCCACCGGCGAGATAAAGAAAATCTCCGACGCGCTGGGAGTGGAAGTTGTCCAGCTCGAGGTTGCCAAGCACAAGACAGTGGGCAGTGCAGTCATCGCAACTGAAAAGGGATTCATGGCGCACAATGACGTTGAAGATGACGAGCTGAAGAAGTTGGAGAAAATCTTCAAGGTTGACGGAGGAATCGGCACCTGCAACATGGGCGTCTCCTACCCGCGAATAAGCCTGATCGCCAACTCCGAGGGCTTTATTTACGGGGCAAACACCAGCGGTTTTGAAACCTCGAGAATCGTGGAGGCATTGGGCTTCCTGGAATGAAGAACAAAGTGATGAACATGGCAGAAGAAAAAAAGGCTGAAGTGAAAGTGGCAGAAGAAAAAAAGGTTGAAATAAAATTAGAGGGAAAACCAACCATAACCTACGATGATTTTTCAAAAGTTGATTTGCGCGTTGCATTAATTAAAAGTGCGGAAAAGGTTCCCAATGCAGACAAGCTGCTCAAACTGGAAATTGACGCAGGCGATGCAACCGGCCCGCGCCAACTCGTTGCGGGAATAGCCACAAGCTATTCGCCTGAGCAGCTCATAGGAAAGAAAATCATTCTAGTGGCGAATCTCGCCCCAAGGAAAATCCGGGGGCTCGAATCCCAGGGAATGCTTCTGGCAGCAGACGCCGAAGGGGGACCTGTGCTTTTAACGATTGACGCGCAAAAAGATGTTCCACAAGGGACAAAAATCATGTGAAGTTTAGCATTAATTGAGGTGAATACAATGGCAAAATTCGTTTTGACCGGGCAGGTAAAACTCGGCGCAAAAACCAGGAAATTCGAAAAGGAAATAGACGCCCTGAACGAGAACCTTGCAAAGGAAAGGCTCTACAGCGTGTTCGGCAGCGTTTACCGCGTAAAGCGCGCCAGGATAAAGATCGATTCGGTGCAAAAAGCCTAGGTGAAAACATGGTCCAAGAAGAACGGGAAGAGCTAATGAGACTCGCCTATGAGGCGCAGGCGCTACAGCAGCAGCTTCAGGCGGTTTCCCAGCAGGTTTCCATGCTCCAGGCAAGTTCCAACGAGATAAGCAATGCCATCACAGGGCTCAAGAACCTGAAGAACGCGTCCAATTCCCTCATTCCAATCGGTTCGGGAATTTACCTCAAGGCAATCCAGGTCGACGCATCCAAGGTCCTGCTTCACGCAGGCTCGGAGGTATACACCGAAACAAGCGTGGAAGAGGCAGTGAAAATCCTGCAGGAAAGATTGACTGCCAATGAAAAGCTCAAGGACCGCATGCGCAACGGGGCCAATGAAATCTCCGGCAGGCTAAAGGCCATTGATGATAGCGCAAGGCAAATGATGAAAGGTATGAAAGAAGAACAAGAATAACGGAAGTTGTTTGGGAATGTTCGACCTGCTTAAAAAGAAAGTTTCTAGTTTTGTCAATTCAATAACCAACAAAGCAGAGGAAAAAATAGACCTAAATCTCTCCCTTGAAACCAAGGCAAAGGCGATTTTTTCCAATGAAATCGAATTAAAGGAGAAAGATGTCGACGACCTATTGGAAAACCTGGAAATGTCGCTCCTGGAATCAGACGTTGCCTATGAAGTTTCCCAGGAAATGGTAGGTGAATTGAAAGGCAAGCTGGTTGGCGCGAAATTCCACAAGGGAAAAGTCAAGGACGAAGTGAAAAATCTCCTGAAAAGCGAACTGGAATCCGCGCTGAATGTGGAATCAAAAACTCTGCTGGAATTGGTCAAATCCTCGCCCCAGCCATTCGTCATTCTTTTCCTAGGGCCCAACGGCGCAGGCAAAACAACGACCATAGCAAAACTTTCGGTTTTCCTTTCATCTCACGGCTTAAGCTCAGTAATCGCAGCCAGCGACACTTTCCGCGCCGCAGCAATTGAGCAAATCATGGAGCATGGAAAGAAAACCAATACAAGAGTGATAAAGCACGATTATGGCGCGGATCCGGCTGCAGTTGCCTTTGACGCAATTAATGCAGCCAAGGCCAGCAAAGCGGCAGTGGTTCTCATAGACACGGCTGGCCGCCAGGACACCAACCTGAATTTAATTGAAGAAATGAAAAAAATCAATCGCGTAGTCAAGCCAAGCTTGAAAATTTTCATAGGAGAATCCATCGCCGGAAATGCGCTTCTGGATCAGATTAGCAAATTCAATGAGGCAATAAAAGTGGACGCAGTGATTCTCACAAAAATGGACTGCGATGCAAAAGGCGGAAGCTCGTTTTCCATAACCAAGGGCGCCAAAATTCCAATTCTCTTTGTTGGGTTAGGGCAAAAATACGAGGATCTGACTCCGTTCAAGCCAAGCCTAATTGTGGATGCAATTTTCGGCAATAATTAGCTGCTAATTTTACGCTTTTAATGTTAAGCGGCCAGCTCTGCCTGTCTGGTTCGGCTTTGCCAGTTTCATTTGGCGCACCATCTCCGAGTCAATAGCCGGAGAGAAAAGAAGCCTGCATATTTCATTGGAAAGCAACCTTCCCTTTTCAGTGAAGCGCAGAGTCCAACCTGTCTTTCCATCGTCTTTATTTTTTGCAAATTCCAAATAGCCTGTTTTTATTAGTCGAACTATCTTTTTGCGATAACCAAGTATCTCACTCATCACTGAAGTATAATACTCGTCGGATTTGTTCCCAAAAACAAAATAATTGACAAAACTTGGCCACATCAGACCTTTTTTCTCCCTCGCTGTAAATGCGAGATCCCCTGATTTCAAGTTTGCAATAAAATCTGAAACAAAAATATCCATCGGCGCATGGATTCTTCCCTTTATTCTGGGCAATTGCCCGCGCTCAAGCGCTTCCATGTACGCATTAATATCCGAAGTATTCCTAGAGAAGGCATCAACATTCGGAGCGTTCCTAGTGAAGACTCCGGTTTCCAATTGTCTTTTTGTGGGCATCAGCATAGCAAATGGAAACATTCCACTCAGCAATTCAAGCTTCCCCCCAGATTGGCAAAAGAAATGAGAGTAAGCAGATGCGCCTAATCCAAGCATATCCTCATGCATCCCGCTTCTAACTTTTTTGAACGCGTCTTCTGCATCTACGTTGTTTTTAAGGTAAAATCTATGGCCATCTTTTGTTACATAACCAAGTTTTTCAAGCGTTCTTATAATGAGCACCCTGGAGGTTAGCACCTCTTTCTCCAAAGGCAGTCTCTCTTCAAAATCTGGCAATTGCCTGAGCCATGCGTGCTCTGAAAGCCTCATATCATACCATGTTATCGACTCTGGTTTTAGCTTGGCAATAAGTTCAAGGTCTTTGGCAACATCCTCAATTTTCTGGTCCAACAAGCCAAGCATGAAATCAAGGTTTATTGTTTTAATTCCTTTTTCTCTTGCAAGCTCAACTGATTTTATGACATCCTCTGAAGTGTAATAGCTTCTCCCAACCTGTTTCAGCAAATTATGGTTAGAGGACTGAACCCCAATATTCAGTCTGTCCAATCCATAATGTATAAGTATATCCAGTTTCTCTTCTCCTTCAGCTCCTGCAAGTATCAGAGGATTTGATTCAGAACAAACGCCAATCTTTTTCCTTCCTATATCAAATCTCTGACGGATAAAGTCCATCAAGTCTCCAAGTTGCGCTGCGGAAAGAAATGCCGGTGTTCCTCCTCCTATGTAAATCGAAACAATCTCTTTCTTAGCATTGTACACCTGCGGGGCGTATAGGGCAATTTCCATTTTCAATGCATCGAGATACCGTTCCACTTCCTCCGGACTTGGGTTTGGTCTGCTGACATAGCTGCAATAGCCACATTTTGTCATGCAAAAAGGAATGTGAATGTAAAGGTTCAGTTCTTTTTTTCCGTTATTAAAAATAGAAAAAACTTTTTCGTGTGTAATTTCTCCCAATACTTCAAAAGGAGTCGAAGTGACTGGCGTATGCGTGCCTCCAAAATCAGTTCTTGACAGGACTAAGCCAAAAGGCCGTTTAGAATCTAGATTATAGGACTCATAAATGGCCCTTGCTTCCCCTATCATTACCGATGGGTTTTGAAAATCCAAGCCTTCGTCCATATATCTATACTTTTAGCGACAGCCTCTTAAAAAACTTCCGGTCCTTCAACTGCCTTGTTGCGACTGTTAGCCAGAAAGTCTTATATACGTTTTAACACTTAATATAACCATGACCAGGACAGACCCGCCTAACAGGATAACACTGCTCGTTGCACGGCACGCCGAAGTTTCTCGGACTACCAAGCCCAATGGCCATTGCCTGATTGGCGGCGCACAGGGCAATACTCATCTCAGAGGTTTCACGCTAGGCAAAGGTCTGGACTCAAGCGTAAGGCGCGAAATCGCTGCAAAGGGCGCAGAGCTGGCAAAAAAACATCCATTAGTTGATGCGGTTTACACTGGCGGCCTTTTCAGGGGAATTGAAACTGCCGAATGCTTAATAGAAGGCTACAATCTTGCCGGCGCAAAAATAACGACCGGCAACCAGCTCTCACCGGAACAGCCTCAGGCGGATGTGAGGATAACTGAGCGTGATTATGGCCCTGTTTTCTCCAGTGTCATGCACGGCATATTCGATGACGATCTTTTTCTCACTGTGGCACCTGCCAGGGGATGGCTTGACGGAATAAGCATTGATGTTCTGAAAAATCTTTTCCCAGAGGACTGCAAACGAATCAATAGCAGCGATGTGCTCGATTATTTGAAAGCGATAATAACTCCAGACGGAAAGGGCGTTAAGAAGATTGGGGCGTTAATCGCCCATTCAAATCTCGAGGCGGCCGGAATTGAATCAGATCAGCGGATAGAAAACCGCCTCTTCGATTTCGAGAATTCGGTGCTCAATGTTCATGTGCCAGGTTCTACAATACTCCTGGTTACCCACCGCGACACGATTAGTGTATGGTTAAACAAGGTTTCAAAGGATTCTAGTGGCAGATATACCTGCGAAACACGTGCCGCGCTTCAGGCATGGGATGCAGCATATACAGAAAAAAAGATCGGCAATTACCGTGCGCTTGATTTTGTCGGCAATTTTGCCATTGAATTAAGCTATGGTTCCAGAGCAGCCGGCTAATTTCTTTACCATCCGTAAAATTCAGCCTGCGAATACTTGAAAGCAAACAAGGCAGTCAAAGCCCCTTTTGTCAGCAAACTAGGTCTAGCAATCAATTTCAGCCCAATTTTCAGTTTCTCCCTATTCCCCATCCCGCCCCTGGAAAAAGTCTGCGGCAATATGGAGCTAACATAATCCAGTTCAGAATCGCTCAACCTGTACAGCGCTTCCTTCCCCCTAATCAATTTGGAATAGGCAGGAAACTCTTTCTTCCATTTCATTTCATATCCGCTCAACGCCCTCTTACTAATGTCCCCTTTTCCAATTGCTTCACCCGCGGTTTCAGCAGCCATTCTTCCGCTCATGAGCGAAAGCGAAGTCCCTCCTTCAAACAACGGAGATGTGAAGCCAGCCGCATCCCCCACTAACAAAAGCCCGTCGTCGTATGTGCGCGCCATAGGCCCGCTTTCAGGAATCGGCCCTCCGAAAGTCTTTGCAATTCTCTTCGCCTGCCATCCTTTTTGCTTCACAAACTCATCCAGGAAACCCTTGGCTTTGCTCATCTCATTGGTCACCAATCCAACGTTCGCCCTTCCCCCTGATTTGGGAATCATCCAAAGATATCCGTGCGGTGCAAGCCTTGGCCAGATGTAGAAATCCAAATATCCCTCGCGTGGAATTCCCTCAATCAGATACTGCAATCCGGTCACTGTTTTGATTTTTGGATTAAGCTCCAAAAAGCGCGAGGCAACGGAAGCAGGCCCGCTGGCATCAATTACAATTTTTGCCTCATATTCGCCTGCATTGGTTTTCACTTTCCAGGTTTTCGCATTTGCATCTCCATTAGCATTTCGCACTATTCCGCTCACTCTATTTTCCAATTTAATCTCACACCCGTTTTTCTGCGCCTCATCCGCAATGAACTGCTCAAACAAATGCTTTTCCAGCACATAGCCGTTTTCACCAAGCACATTGGTCCCGCCCGAGGGGAAAATCACCTTCACCCCTTTCACCCTTTCACTAATCACTTTTTGCGGCAATTCCAGGCCAAGCCTTTGCGCGCCAATCTCGCTCAAACACTCGCCGCAGTGCACCGGCTCTCCAATGGTTTTGTGCTCTTCCAAAATCGCGGTTTTCAGCCCTGCCTTGGCGGCATGAAGCCCGGCGCTTGCGCCAGCAGGCCCTGACCCAATAATCACAACATCATACATAACGCTCGCTCCAAAATTCAGGTATCCACAAACCAACAAAGCGATGCGCCGCGGTGCTTGCAGCTCGACTGCAAGCAGTCGCGCCCCGAGGCGCGACCAGCCGCTCGAGCGGCTGCCGCCCATTGGCGGCATCGCTTTTGTCATATCTTGTATATCCGAAATTAGCCCGGCTCACAATTAAATATGTTCCAGCCAATTGGTTAAGCATGGAAAACTTGGACCAGAAGCCGCAAAGGACCGAGCCTCATAAGCCCCTATCCCAGCAGGCAAAGCCGTTTTTCCAAGCCCTAAGCCAGCCCCTTCCAGGATTAACCGGCCTTGACCTAATCTACCCGAAATTTCCCCAGTTCGGGTTCGCGTCCGCTTCCATTAACACCTATGCGAGCTTTTTCCAGCAAATGGACGCCGAGCTCATGAGCGCAATGATTTACGCCAGAATCAGGGAAATGCAGGACACCTCTTTCGAAGAACAGATGCGCGTGCAGCAGCTCGTTTTTCAGCCCTCCACTCAGGCAATGCGCGAAAAGGATTTCCTCCCCAAGGACAAGAAAGGAGGAGGCATGGCAATGCGCGCAGTGCAGAATGAAATAAATCTCATGGCTCGCGAGGGAATCGGCGATTCCTGGCTCGCAAACCAGCGAAACTTGCGCGTCACCTGCTCCTCGTTCATGGAAGCAACAAAAGCCAATATGAATTCACTCAGCAACCCCTATGGCACCTTCCTGCTTTCCGCCGAAGTCACCAGAAGCGGCGAATCCCTGGCAAAGCTGAATACAAAGGCAATGCAGGCAATGGTCAAAATCCAGCAACAGTATTTCAAGGACCAGGCCCAGGGGATTCCCTGCATGCGCCTGATTTCCTCGCGCGAAGCCCTTGCCCTTTATTTCCAGGAAAACCCAGGCCAATACCAAAAAGTCCTGGGCGAGTTTCTCAAGCTTCCAGCCTCCGCACTCTCCCGGTTCTCAGAAAACGACCTGAAGGCAGAGCTGCTGCGCAAGGGCAGGAACAGGCCAGATTATCTGGCGACCCAGGTGAAGAAGGCGCTTTACCGGCTCATTGGAAAGGGCAAGGCCAAGGAAACAAAAAGTGCAATCTCCGCCAGAATTGACAATGATTCCGGCTGCATTCTCATCCAGCCAAACGAAGGAATTGGAAAAGAGCCGCTGCTGAACGCATTCAAAAAACTCGCTTCAAAAAACCAGCAAAAGAAAACTAGGAAGAAAAAGCCGCAAGAAACTCCTGCTCAAGAAAGTGCAGCTTGCCTGGGACAATAATGCAGAAAGGCGGCTCCCCCATTTTCGCTCCCTTCACATTTTTCATCAGTTTTCCAATCTCCCCAAAAGAAACCTTCTGCTCCTCGCCCCCGATTCTGGAAAGCAGCACAATTTCGGTTTTCTCAGAGAACACTTTGCCCTTTTTGGCTTTTTCCATTTCCAGCAAAAGCTCCAGCGCCTGCTTTGCTTCCATGGGTTTTCCCTCTACAATATCCAGCAAAACCATTGTATGCAAGCCACGGTCAAAATTCTCCCTGATCGCATCATAGGTGCTGGTCGGTCTGTATTTTTCGCTCCAGGAAACCAGTGTGGTCGTTCTGCCAAATTTGTAAATCTGCAATCCAGCAGCCCCAATCGCTGCAGTGATTATCGAAGTCCCATGAATAACTTTCGTTTCCAAGCCAGCTTTTCTGCACGAGAGCAAAAGCGAAACATGGGTAGTTGCCATCATGGCATCCCCTGGCACAATCAGTGCAGTGTCCCCTTTTTTGGCAGCAGCCACAATCTCCTTTTCCTCCTCAACTCTTTCCCTAGGCAAATAGACAATTTTCTTTCCTGTCAATTTTGAAATTTCCAAAATTGTCCCTTCTTCCATCCTGTTGGTATAGGTTTCAGCAAAAACAGTTTCGCATTTTTTAATCGCCTCAATAGCCTGGAGGCTCGCGCTTTTTTCATTCCACAATCCAATGCCGATCAGATAGAACATGCAAACACCTTCTCCGCAATCCAGCCATCAACCTATACTCCACACAGCATTCTCAGCACATCTCTCATCCCTGGCGCAAGCCCGAATATGAACAGCAGCAATAGGATGTAATTCTTCTCCTGCCTTTTGGCATCATCCTTTTCAATCACAAAAACAGCGGCAGAGGAGAACAGCACTTTAACCAGGAAAAACAATGCAAAGCCAATGGCGGTTTTTCCCAGAAGGTCTGAAACCACGTGCTGCTCAAAATAACTCCTGCCAGTCACCTTGCTGAAGATGTCAATAATCACCCAGGTGGCTGCGCCGTCCAGCGCATGGGCAAAAACAACTACCGAGGAAAACGGCTCGATTCCAATCAGCTTGCTGGCGAAATACGCAGCCAGCCCGACGATTCCCGCAATCCCGAGAATCATCAGCGCAAAGCTCCAGTAGGTGAAAAGCGGAATCAGTATGATGAAATGGAAAGCCCAGAGCACCAATCCGATTCCAGGGAAAATCTCCTCTTTTTTCAGCACCCGCGAAAGCGCGAGCGAGCCAAACAGCAAAGCGGCCGTAAGGAAATACACCCCTGGGGTAACCGTGAAATAGCCATAATCCCAGATGTGCGAATTCACCACAATTCCAGTCAGCCCGAAAAGATCACCGGTGTGGTTCTGCAAAACTCCGGAATCAATGGAATCGGTCACCACCCTCATGGTTGAGCCGAGGAGGATGAACGGCAGCACCTGGAGGAAGAACTTCTGGTCGATTTTCACCTTGTACTTCTCAAACCCCTTGTAGATGATGAAGGCGAATGCGAGCGCTATTACCGCGTAAATCAGGGTATTTACCGGGTTATAGCCCACCCTGTCCCAAATGGGCTTCACGAAATAATCGTTGAAAAAATCGCCTGCCATCGGGTTTAAATTTGCAAGCATAGCAATAAATAGAATAGCGGCTGCCCCTGGGCGAAGGGCAGCTAGATTGCCACTCTCCTAGGGCGTTTATGCCGGCAGAGAGTTATAATTTATGTCTCTTAGTGGGGATACCTTTATAAAGGTTAAATGTTATAAATAATGTAACAAGGTGTATACTTATGGCTCCACCCATGCAACCTATGTCAAAGGTAAGTCCGAGGTTTACAAGCGATACCCCTACTATAGTCTGGCCCCAAATCGCAGCCGTGGTTTCGGGCAAAGGAAAAGTCAGCCCAGACAAGTTGAACGAATTCTGCGCCCGGCTCCACACAATGCTCAATCAGTATGGAGGGGTAGACTTCTTCACCTCCAAAGTTCTGGGTTATGTAGAATCCGGCCAATGCGTTGACAAAGAATATGCACTCGACGTAGTCAACCGTGTCATTGATATCAGCTTCAGGCAGCTCACCGCTCTTGCCAGTTCAAGGAATAATGTGGCGCCAGAGCGCTACAGCGAAGCCCTGTTTACCATTGGCAAAGAGGCCCTTCTCCAGCATCTCAAGCCAGTTCTTATTAAAAACGACACCAGCGCTCCCAGCACAATACAAAACTGGATTAAGAAAAAAACAGGCATCGTCCGCGCTGACGGAAAATTGTTTGACAATCTTTTCAACGCGTGCCTGGAGCACCGCCCTGACCTGGACCTGTGCGCGGAATACGCGCTCTACTATGCCAAAACAGTCAAGACAATAGCACAATCGGAAAGTGAAATCAAAGACGCAATGGATGCAGCCGGGCCAAAATTCCTTTTCCCTTCAAACGAGATCGTAATGGGCAGGATGTCCTCACACGAATGCGCCTATCTCATATCCCAGCTCGACCCTGGCGCTGCCACCAACACTCCGGCGGAAAAAGCAGAGAGGCAATTCCTCGCGCCAGTCTTCCGCATGTTCCTGGAAAAAATCAAATCCAAGATAGAGGCAACCAAGCATGAAAATACAAGGCTTCTGAAGATGCGCCGCGCTATTCTGGAAGACCTTGCCAAGAACATTGTAGAAAGGACCGAAGGCAGGTACTTCAGCAAAACAGACGAAGCCACGATTGCGGCCTTTTCCAAAAGGATAGAATACAAGCAGAATCCCCTGTACGATGAAATAGTCGATTACCTGTCTGACCTGGGCCTGGGCTACAGGCCTTTATGCCAGGATCATAGCATTTATCTGAATCTAAAAGAGTTCGTTCTTCCTCTGGATGGGAATGAAATAACCGTGTCTATCCCCTATCTAAAAGGCAGAACCGACCTGATTTTTACATTACTCATCAGCGCTCCGCCCCTGGCAAAAGGCCCGACACACGGATCCTTCAGGACTTTGGCAGGAGATGCAACCGGGCAATTTTGGACCACAACTCCTGAAATCGGCTCTGATGGCAAAAAAATCGTCCCTGATCAAAAAATCGGAATAAGCGAACCAACCGTATTTACCGTTAAAGTCGATGTTCTGGATCAGAATCGCCGCATAGTCAAATCCAATATAACTGAAACCATCATCGTTCTGCCCAGGGGCGAGACAGAACTGAGAATCCCGGACAGCAAGTTCATCCCGATTTTGCTGGAATTTGTGGCAGCAGGAAAAATAACCGCAGAATACGCTGCCAAGGCAATAGATGAATACGGGGACAGGATTGGCAAAAATAGTTCGGAATTCCATTCCATTGCAGGCGCTTTGGTAATGGGAGACCCGGATAACACCTATTATTCATTGGTCGGACCTTCCATCTGGGCAAACATGAAAACCGAGAATATCCGCCTGCCGAACCTTGCGTCAGACTCCGGTAGCCCTGCCACCGAAACCATCCGCCGCTAATTCAGTTTTTCAATTCTTTTTTCTTTCATTCATTTTTCCATATACCTAATTTTTCCCAGTCTTTTCCCAGCTTCTTTTCCAGCCCAGTCTACTCTCCCGCCTTTCTCCCTAGTTAATTTAATATACTCCTAAGATGAAGCTTAATTTATACCGGAAGCAGCCCAGGAGGTGCGTCAGATGAAGAATATTTTATGGTTTTCAGAGCTCTCAAAGGACAACATCCCAGAAGTAGGGGGAAAAGGCGCGAACCTGGGCGAAATGACGCAGGCCAAGTTTCCCATCCCCCCCGGTTTCGTAGTTACCGCCGGCGCCTATTACAAGTTCATCAATTCCACCGGAGTAAGGGAGTTCATAGCAGAGCAGACCAGGGGCCTGAACATCGAGGATACCCGGCGCCTCAATGAAGTCGCAGAAGCGATTAAGGACAAAATTCTCAATTCCCCCATGCCCAAGGACGTTCACGCTGACGTGGTGGAAAGTTACAACCGCCTATGCGGAGTGATATTTCCCAGCAACGAGGCTCAAAAGAAATTCGTTGCAATCCGCTCATCGGCCACAGCAGAGGATTTGCCAGAAGCATCCTTTGCCGGGCAGCAGGAAACATACCTGAATGTTCGAGGCGGAGAAGAGGTTGCGCACGCAGTCCAGAAATGCTGGGCTTCGCTATTCGGCGCAAGAGCAATTTACTACAGGCAAGAACAGGGATTCGACCACCTCAAGGTAGGGCTCGCCGCAGTGGTTCAGGAAATGGTGCAGAGCGAACGCTCAGGAGTCATGTTCTCCGTGAATCCGGTCACGAAAAATTACGACCACATAGATATTGAAGCGGCCTATGGATTGGGCGAAGTGGTGGTTTCAGGTTCAGTGACCCCGGACACCTATATAGTTGACAAGAACACCATGGAAATAGTCAGCAAGACAATTTCAAAACAGACCTGGATGACAACCAAAGTGAACAATGAAAACAAGAATATCGACATAAAACCGGATTTGCAGGAAAAGCAAAAGCTCACTGACCAAGAAATCATCGAGCTCGCAAAAGTCGGCTACAGGATTGAAAAGCATTACGGGAAACCACAAGATATGGAGTTCGCGTTTGCGCGGGGCAAGCTGTACATAGTGCAGAGCCGCCCGATCACAACCCTCAAGATGGCCTCATTCCAAAAATCAACTGAAAAATCCGAGAGCGCGGGCGCGGAACCCGAAAAAGGGAAACCGTCCTCGCAGGCAAAAATTCTGGTAAAGGGAGTTTCGGCTTCCCCTGGAGTCGCTTCAGGAAAAGTGCGCTTCATCCCAACGCCCAAGGACATCGAGAAAATGGGCACAGGCGAAATCCTCGTGACAACGATGACAACGCCTGATTTCGTTCCGGCAATGAAAAAGGCATGCGCCATAGTGACCGATGAGGGCGGCGCAACGGCCCATGCGGCAATCGTTTCCCGCGAGCTCGGAATCCCGTGCATAGTGGGTACGCGCGATGCCACCAAGAAATTGAAAGAAGGAATGACCATCACTGTCGATGCCTCGCGCGGAGTTGTTTACGAGGGGATAATCGACCTGGGGCAATCTGCCAAAAAGGAGCAGGCCCCGGTTTCACTGGGCTCATCCATCAGCGAATACGAAATCACCGGCACAAAAATTTACGTGAACCTGGCAGAGGTCGAGCAGGCGCAGAGGGTTTCCCGGCTGCCGGTTGACGGGGTCGGATTGCTCAGGGCGGAATTCATGGTCGCGGCAATCGGCGAGCACCCGAGGAAAATGATTGAAGAGGGAAGGCAGCAGGAATACGTGGACAAGCTGGCGGAAGGCCTGCGCGAATTCGCGTCCGCATTCTTCCCGCGCCCGATAATCTATCGGGCAACGGATTTCAAGAGCAACGAATATCGCAACCTCAAGGGCGGGGAAAAGTACGAGCCCCAGGAATCCAACCCAATGATGGGATTCAGGGGATGCGGCAGGTATATCACACACTCCGATTCCTTCAAGCTGGAACTGATGGCAATCAAGAAAGTGCGCGAGGATTTCGGGCTGAAGAATCTACACCTGATGATTCCATTCGTGCGCAGGATCGGCGAGCTGCGCGGAGTTAAGGACATCCTGCGCGAGGTCGGCATTTACCGCACCAGGGATTTCAAATTATTCATAATGGTTGAAGTTCCGAGCACAGTAATTTTGATTGACAAATTCTGCGAAGAGGGAATCGACGGAGTTTCGATTGGAAGCAATGACCTCACCCAGCTCACGCTGGGAATCGACCGGGACAATGCCGGGCTGGCAGTGGGATTTGACGAGAGAAACGAAGCCATACTGCGCTGCATCAAGCATGTGATCAAGACATGCAATGCGCACGGAGTGACAACCAGCATCTGCGGCCAGGCGCCATCGGTCTACCCTGAATTCGCAGAAAAGCTGGTCGAATTCGGCATCAACTCAATTTCCGTAAACCCGGACGTAATCCTCCAAACAAGGAGAATAGTCGCCTCTGCTGAAAAGAAAGTAATGCTGAAGAGGCTGGCAAAGCTCGCTGGCGAGGACAAGGAAGCCGATTGGGGAACAGAGCCCAGGATGCCGGGCATAGAAGTGTAGCAGCTAGGGTATCTCCCAATAACTTATGCGGCAGCCTCTTTTTTTGGTGTTATCCTCCCCAGCCTATTCTGCTTCCCCTCCTGCGGAAGAACGACATACCCCTCGGGCAAATCCAGTTCCCTTGGCTTTCCGAAAACTTCATTCATCGTTTTTATGAACAATTCGATAAATTGAACATCCGCCACTTCACCGTTCTTTGGCATGCGTTCCAGGAGCTTATCCAGGACCTCACGAAGCTTGCCTGCGACAGGCGAATCTTTGGAGAAGCCAAGCTGATTTTCTATCTGCGCGTTAAGATTCAGGATTATTTCATCCCGAGATTTCGAATCCTGCCTGCCTTTGAGAAATTCTTTGATCTGCTGCGCGAAGTCATTCAGATTATAATTAGTATAAAAATTCCGGTCTTCCCGCTTTTCAACAGTGTGTAGTTTTGGCTTTGCTCCGTCCTCCCCATAATCGGCGCGAATCCAAGACATAACTGCTAGGGCGAACGGCGTATTGCCGTCCCCCATCATTCCCTCGCGCATCCCTGCCGCTTCCTCACCCTCGAGCCTATTAAGGATTTTCCACGAGGTGTAAAAATCACGCGCTCCCAGTTTCCAGACAACATCCGCAAGATTTGGCGTACCCCTTTCCCGCTCACTTTCAGGAACTTTGCCGAATTTTTTGCCCTTTATCTTCATGGGCAGGAGAAAAACAGATGTCAGCGCAGGATCCATTTCGTGCAAATCATACAGTTTTTTGCTCTCGGAAAGCGCATGCGTGCCTTCGTGCACCCCCATGTTCACTCCATGCAGAAGGTAATCCGTTGGTTCCAGATTGGTGTATAGGTATGCGAGTGGTGTCACTGCCACCCATTGATGCTTGTAAAAGCCCTGACCGCGCTCGGTTATCTGCTTTGGCACGATGTCCTCTCCTGGTGCGTACTTGTCCGCCACATACCTTACTCCGAGCCAGGCGCCAAAGAGTGTCATAAACCGATTCTCCGGTTTTTCCCCAGGAGGATTCACGATTTGGCAGAGCGCAACATTCCCCTCCCCCAGGTCCTTTACAAATGCAGGCAAAAGCTGGCTTTCGTTTTGCTTCACCCACGCAAGAAACGGCAAAAGGCGCTTCTCTATCTCCGGATTAGCGGAATCCTTGCCATAGTACTCTCTAAATTTTTTTTCAAGACAGGCATAAACTCCAGCGCGTTTGATTTCTTTGACAAAGCCTAATTCCATTGAGCTCTGTTTAGGCGAAGCCTGCCCTATCATCCCTTCATTTGATGCCATGGAGTTTATTTATGGCAAAAGAGGTACATAAATCTATTCGATAACGCCACTGCAATGGCCTCTAGCCTATCACAATTTTAACCCTTAATCCCCCTAATTTAACCCATGCGCATCCTTCTTCAGTTCCCGGAAGGGCTTAAGCAAATCGCCCTAGGCGAAGCCAAAAAGCTCGAAAAGCAGGGCCACGATGTTTTCATCTCAGGTTCTCCCTGCTACGGCGCCTGCGACCTGGCGCTGGACGAGGCAAGATGGATCAAAGCGGACAAAATAATACACTTCGGCCACAGCAAATTCGCTGAATTCGAAACCTGGGGGATCAAGGTGGAATACAATCATTACCCGGTAACCGCCAAATTGGATTCCATAAAAAAAGCACTGAAAAGCGAGCTAAAGGATTACAAAAAAATCGGCCTCGCCACAACTGTGCAGCATCTGCACCAATTAAAGGAAATCAAGAAAATTCTCGAGGCTGCAGGAAAACAAGTTTTCGTCGGAAAAGGCGGCCATCTCCAGGAAGAGGGGCAGGTGCTCGGCTGCGATGCAGGCGCAATAAAATCCATTGATTCAAAGGTTGACGCCATCCTATATTTCGGTGCAGGTCTATTCCACCCACTTGGAATGGACACGGCAAAGCCTCTCCTCCAGGTCAACCCCTACTCGGGGAAAATCACCTGGCTTACGGCTGAAATTGAAAAGGAGCTAAGGCGCAGAAAAGGCGCTCTCCTGAAAGCCAGCGAAGCAAACAGCTTTGCCATCCTGGTTTCCACCAAACCGGGCCAGTTCAATATCGTAGCAGCCGAATCATGCAAGAAAAAACTGGAAGCAAAAAACAGGAGCGCGGCAATCATTGTCTGCAACGAGCTCTCATCCCTTTCTCTTCAGAATTTCCTGAAATTCGACGCCTATATCAGCACCGCCTGCCCGCGCTTGCAGGATGATTCAGAGCTATTCCAAAAGCCGGTTATAAACTGGACCGAGCTAGGTAAATTATTGGAACTTCTTTAGACCGATTCTCTTCAGCGGACGAACTGTATTTCAATATGCCCTTTGACATCAAAAGCCTTGGGCAAATCCAGGCTCGATCTCAGGTACCATCTGACCGGATAAACCTTTGGACCCATATGTCCCAAAATAGAGCCAAGAATCCCCCCGGGTTTCGCAGATGGCTGCGGCAGCCATTGTTCAATCGCACTGGCAGGCGGTGCGAGTTCAAATTCATATTCCGAAGTCGTATACATTCCGGATCCTTTAACCACTTTCTTTAATTCATAAACAGTTTCAGTTTCCTTGCTGCTGGACCTGTGCCCTCTAGTCGTAGTTGTGTGGGTCTGGACCTGCTCGCCCACCAGCGCAATTCTCAGTTCCCTTGCATTTTTCTGGGAATTTAATTTCAGCAGGAGTTTTCCTTTAATCGGCTCGCCAGGCGCATAGGTGGTTTTAGGCAGTTCAATTTTGACGTTCCCTTCAAACAGTCCAAGCACCATGCAAATCAGCCTCCCGCGTTCTTCGTTCTTTCATCCCTGCTCTTCGCTCCTATTTCACGATAGTTCCCGAATGCTTCTCCCCGTTAATCGCCTTTTCCACATCCTTCAAATTTTTTCCATTCACAAAATGGGTTTCAATCTTGCTCCTGGCAATCAGCTTGCAGGCCATGACATCGAATACAAAGTTGGTGCCCGCTTTCCTCTGGTCGCTTCGGTTCGCAAGCTCAACCAGCTGGTCAAAGCTCATGGCATCATATTTTTTCGCCTTGGGGTTCTCCTTTGGATTGGAGTCATAAATCCCGTCAACATTCGAGAGATTAATCACTCTCTTGGCCCTCAATTTTTCAGCCAGCAAAACCGCATCAGTGTCAGTTGTAATCCCCGGAATAGTGCCGCCCATTACTATGAATTTGACTTTCTCATTGCACGCAACCTCGCCTGCTTTTTCAAAATCATTCATCACCGTGGGGTATGCCTCTTTCCCGAGTGCGGCAATCAAAAGGCGGGCATTCTGCTTGGTTGAGATCACTGCCGTCTCATCCGCCTCAAACTCATTCCCCTTCAGGTCCCTGACGGCTTTGGCGTAATGCCTTGCCACTTTCCCGCCCCCACAAACCAGCCCGAACCTATAGGGCATCTTCTTGAGCAGCGAGGCGATTTTCTCCAGAAAATCCGTGTCAGGCTCGCCTGGGTTGATGAGGGAGCCCCCTATGGATAATACTACGAACTCTACCATAACCCTACTCTTTAAATCATTTCTTTATAAAACATTTCATATGGGAGGGAACAAGCTAGCCAAGGCAGTTGACGAGCTGATCGAGGAGCTCAGGGAACGCGAGGGCGAGCAGGACAAGATGCTCCCAAAAACAAGGGAAATCGTGCGCGAGTGCAGCCTGGCAATCAGGGCAATCCACTCGGCTGAAATTTCCAAGTCCAAGGAGCACCTGAAAAAAGCAGACTCGCTTCTCGCGGAATGCAGGAAAACCAAGAACTTCGAATACCTGCTGGAACAGCCGCTCCAGGAAATCTGCGAAGCCAAAACCCTGCTCGCAATCGTCGAGAGAAAGGAGCTCCCAACATTCAAGGATTTGAACATGAATTTCAATGTTTACCTGCTCGGCCTGTGCGACCTCATCGGCGAATTGAGGAGGCACATGCTCGAGAATCTCAGGAAAGAGAAGAAGGAAGAGGCGGAGTATTTTTTCGCCAAGATGAACGAAATCTACGACGCCCTGCTTCCCATAAGGTTCTCGAACTCGCTTTTGCCAGGCTTTAGGAAAAAGCAGGATGTGGCAAGGATGCAGGTTGAGCAGGCAAGAAGCGAAATAACGCGCTCAAGGCATTAACACCGACAGCAAGAAAGGAGGAGATATGAATGGTATTATTGACACCAGGACCGGTTTACCTGTCCGACGAAATACGAGTGGCGCAGGCCAATGAAATGATTTCCCACAGGTGCAAGGAATTTGACGAGCTCCACATGTGGATAATCAACAATCTAAAAAAGAATTTCAATGCAGAAGAGGCTTACGTAATCACCGGCTCAGGCTCATTGGGAGTTGAAACAATCATCTGCAATGCAGTGAACAAGCAGGAAACAATGCTCTGCCTGACAAACGGCGATTTCGGCGACAGGTTTGCGAAAGTTGCAGGCATCTACGCAGGCAAAGTAATCACCGAAACTCTCCCGTGGAACCAGGGCTGGAATCTGGAAAGGGCAAAGCCAAAGATAGACGCAGCCCATGCGGCAGGCGCCAAGGTATTCGGCATGGTTTACAACGAGACTTCCACCGGAGTGACAAACAAGGCCGGTGAAATCTGCAAGTACGCAAAAAGCAAGGGAATGCTCACAGTGATTGATGCGGTTTCAGCCTGGGCTGGTATTGAATTGGACATGAAGGCAATGGCAATCGATTTCACCACCACGGGTTCGCAAAAGGCAATCGCAGCGCCCCCAGGGCTGGCGATGATCGGAGTAAGCGCGGACGGAGTGAAAAAATACTCTTCGCAAATTCCTCCTACCTATTACAACAACATGAACACCATGAAAAAATTCATGGAAAAGAAACAGACCCCCTACACACCCGCAGTCTCGCTATTCTTCGGGCTAAAGGCAGCGCTCGAGCGCATGGAGCGCGACGGAGGCTATTCCGCAAATGTGAAGCGCCACGCAGAGGCGGCGCAATACGCCAGGGAACAGGCGCAAAAGCTCGGGCTCAAACTATTCGCAGAAGACGGGTTCAGGTCCAATACAGTTCTGGCAATTGAAACCGACAAGTACGACCTCATCTTCAAAACCCTGAGGGACAAGTACAATATCCACATCGGGGGAGGGCAAGGGCAATTGAAAGGCAAAGTGATTCGCCCCTGCCACATTGGCAATTTCAAGAAGCAGGACCTGGACCTGCTGTTCGCAGCGCTCAGGGAAATCCTGCAGCAGTAAAGCAAATTGAATATTCAAAAATGAGGTGTTATGTATGGCAAGAAAAATCGTAATCGCGGACAACATGGAGGACGAGGTAGTCGCCGAAATAAAGAAACTAGGCGATGTCACCTACAAGCCTGCCAATCTGATGGAAGCAGTAAAGGACGCGGAAATTATCGTCGTAAGAAGCGCAACCAAAGTGACCAAGGAAGTGATCGCAGGCGCTCCAAAACTAAAGGCAGTTGCAAGAGCCGGTGTGGGAATTGACAACATTGATTCAGTGGCATGCAAGGCAAGGGGGATCCAGGTGATCAACACTCCGGGCGCAAGCACCAACGCAGTTGCAGAGCTAACCATCGGACTCATAATCGCGGCAAGCAGGAAAATCGGCAAAGCCTACCTGCAGATGAAAAACGGAGTCTGGGACAAGAAAGCACTCGTAGGAAACGAAATCCAAGGAAAAACACTGGGAATAGTGGGCTATGGAAGAATTGGCAAGGCAGTCGCAGAAAAAGCAAGGGCACTCGGCATGAATGTCATCGCCTTTGATCCGTTTGCAAGAAGCGACCAGCACACGAAAATTGTTGACATTGACACGCTTTTGCACCAGAGCGACGTGATCTCAATCCACAGCATTCTTACGCCAGAGACGCGCAACCTGTTCAACAAGGCCAGCATAGAAAAAATGAAAACAGGCGCAATCATAGTGAACGTTGCACGCGGTGAAATAGTTGACGAGGACGCGCTCTACGATGCGCTCAAGAGCGGCAAAGTAAAGGCAGCGGCACTGGATGTCACTGCCAACGAGCCCTACAAGGGAAAGCTATTGGAGCTTGACAACGTGGTTTTCTCCTCGCACATCGGAGGAAACACCATGGAAGCGCAATTGAAAATCGGATCCGAGCTTGTGCAAAGACTAAGGGAGCTTTGAGGCGAAAAAATGCTTGATTTGAAATTTGTAAGAACAGAGCCGGAAAAGGTGCGCGAAGCTTTGCGCGCGCGGCTAGCGGACGAAAAACATCTGGATGCACTGCTGAAACTGGATGTAGAGTGGAGGAAAATCAAGCAGCAGGCGGATGACCTGCGCTCTGAGAAAAACAAAGTCTCAATGCAGATTGCAGAGCTAAAAAAAGCCAAAAAGGAAAAAGAAGCCCACAAGGCGATAAAGGACAGCGCTGATTTTTCCAAGGAAATTGAAAAGCTTGAAGCAAAAACAACTGAGCTGGAAGACAAGATGCGCGACATCCTTCTGAACCTTCCGAACATCCCCCATGAAAGCACTCCCCTGGGCAAATCTGCCGAGGATAATCCGATTGTGCGCACAGTGGGCAAGCCCACAAAGATTGCAAACCCGAAATCGCACCACGAACTGGGCGAGGAGCTCGGATTAATCGATTTTGAGCGCGGCTCAAAAGTTGCTGGCCACAGGTTCGTTTATTTGAAAGGAGACGCGGCAAAGCTGGAGCGCGCGCTCATTTCATTCATGCTTGACAATGCAAGGGAACGCGGCTACACTGAACTGGCGCCTCCGCTTTTGGTCACAACCAAGGCAATGACTGGCACTGGCCAGCTTCCGAAATTCGACGAAGAACTCTACAAAGTCGAGCGCGATGGGCTATGGCTCATTCCAACCAGCGAGGTTCCATTGGTTGACTATCACATGGACGAAATTTTAGAAGAAGACCAGCTCCCGCAATATTTGACAGCTTACACTCCCTGCTTCAGAAGGGAAGCAGGCGCCTATGGAAAAGACATCAAGGGAATCCTCAGGCAACACCAGTTCAACAAAATTGAATTGGTGAAATTCACAACCCCTGAAACCAGCTACCAAGAGCTGGAAAAGCTGGTTCTCGACGCAGAAGAGGTGCTGAAGAAACTCGAGCTTCCATACAGAGTCATTTCCCTTTGCACTGCAGACATTGGCTTTGCAGCTGCGAAAACCTATGACATTGAAGTATGGCTCCCGAGCCAGAACACTTACAGGGAAATTTCCTCCTGCTCCAATTGCAGTGATTTCCAGTCCAGGCGCGCAAACATCCGCGTCAGGAGAAAGGGCAAGCTTGAATTCCCGCACACATTAAACGGAAGCGGGATTGCCGTGGGCAGGACGTTAATCGCAATAATGGAGAATTACCAGCAGCCTGACGGCTCAATCAGAATACCAAAGGCTTTGCAGAAATATTTCGGCAAGGACAAAATAGAGGCGAAAAAGAAATAATAACTAGAACTAACGGGCAAAAAGCCAGTTTATGTTTTTTCCGGGCCATAGACGTTCACTGTAACTCCGGAAAGCCTGCCTATTTCTTCGCCCACTTTTTCCAGCGCTGCCTTTTCTCCTTCAGGAACTCCTTCTCCGAGCAAAACCTGAACTCTTTGGATTCCCAGTTCCGCAAGCCCGTAAACAATCGAAATTCTTGTTCTCTGGCTGAGTGCCAGTTCAGCCCCCGCCTCCCTGTTTTCAAACTGCGCGCTTACCCCGAACATTCTTCCGGGCACCTTGCACGCGGTTGCATCCATCCTGGACATAATCGCAAGAACAGCCGGTTTCTGCCCTGCCAAAAGTTCCGGCCCAAGCTTCTGCTCTTCAATGTTTATCCTGTCCCTGACTTCCAAATGTTCTAAATCGCTGTAATAAATTTCCAATTCTCCTGTTTCAAAATTTGAGTTCGCGCACACGACCTTGGCCATCCTCTCTTTTGCCCTGGTTATCGCCCCATACTGTTTGATCAAGTGTATCGCCGGATCCCCTATAATGTTGCTGATTTTTCCAATTCCCCCCAGGAAAGTGCCCAAATCAATTCCAATCGCAGCCGCCTTTTTTCCTATGCTTTCCAAATGTTCCTCAACTTCAGACGCCCCGCACGGGCATGCGCCGCTCCCATGACCAATCACATAAACCATGGCCGCATCATCGGATATCGTCCCTGGAAAATCAGCAATAGCGCCTGCATTCAGCCTCATTTCCAAAAACAAGTTGCGGGCATTTTCAGGAACGCCCAGTTTTGCGTAAAACGTTTGCAGTGTATTTTGGTTGAAGTTTCGGTCTTTGAATTCCTCGCGCTCATAGGTTTCCATTCCCAGGTCTACCAGTGTTTGCTCGGATTCCATCACCAGCTGGGAAAGATACATTGCCATTGCGTTTTTTCCGCTAAGCAGCCTGCTGTCCGAACATGAGATAACGACAATTTTCTTCAAATCCTGGAGAATCCTCTGCCTCGCAGCTTCCTGTTTCTCTACAAAACCAGCAGGCCCTTCTGGCTTCAAAATAGTCGCCCTGGCAAAAGCCTCCCGCAGGGCAGTGTTCCTGTCAATACGCCGTATTCCTTGTATGTCCCGTATCTCCATTTCCCCACCTATACAATAATACCTTTTCTAACACATAATTTGTCTCTCAAAGTATTTAACCCTTGGCAGCCAAAATTAGCTTAGAAAGGTGGGATTTCTATGGCATCATCTCTCGACAGACTAATGGAAGGCAACAGGAAATTCGTTGCCGGAAAGAACACGGAACTGATGGCAAAACTAGCCAAGGGCCAGCAGCCCTATGCAGCCGTGCTCACCTGCGCCGACTCGCGCGTTTCACCGGAAATCATCTTTGGCGGAAAAGGGTTGGGCGAAATTTTCGTAGTGCGCAATGCAGGCAATATAGCAGATCCAATCGCACTCGGTTCAATCGAATACGCGGTTGAGCACCTGCACGCCCCTTTGGTTTTAGTGCTCGGGCACGAGAGCTGCGGAGCAGTCGCAGCTACCTGCGCAGGCGGCCACGCTCCCTCGCACATTGCGGCAGTGGTAAAGGCGATCGCGCCATCCGCGCAAAAGGCGGGCAACAATGTGCCAAAAGCTGTTGAAGAAAATGTGCGCACCCAGGTCGAGGCAGTGAAAAAAAGCCCAATCGTTTCGCATCTTATGCACGAGGGAAAAGTGGAAGTGCGCGGCGCAGTCTATTCCTTGGCAACAGGAGAAGTAAAGCTCATCTGACCAATCAGGTTAATTAACGGAGTTAGCGTTAGCTCTTAAAAGGTGCTGAAAATCGAGGGAAAAAGCAAGCTGAAATACGAACTGAAAAAGAAGCTCAAATTGCTCAAGGGCTTCCGGGGCAGTGGAACCGAGATGATTTCCGTTTACATCCCGCCTGGCTCGGCGATTTTCGAAATGAGCAACAAGCTGAAGGAGGAATACGGCCAGGCATCCAATATCAAGAGCAAAAGCACGCGCAAAAATGTCATGGATGCATTGGATAAAATCATCAACTACCTTAAGATTTTCAAATCAACCCCGGAAAACGGAATTGCGATTTTCTGCGGAAACGTGAGCGAGCGCGAAGGCAGGCCCGACACCCAGCTTTTCTCCATTGTCCCTCACGAGCCGCTCAAGACGCAGCTCTATAGATGCGATTCCACATTTTTCCTCGAGCCGCTCGAATCCCTGATCGAGGCAAAGGATTCCTTTGGCCTGGTAGTAATGGATGGGCGCGAAGCAACGCTCGCGATTCTCAAGGGCAAAAACATCAGCATTGTGAAGCGCTTGAATTCGACCGCGCATGCAAAGGTGCGCAAAGGAGGGCAATCCGCCAGAAGGTACGAGCGCCTGATTGAGGAAGCAATTGAGAAATATTATATCCGCGTCGGCGAAGCCATGGACACCTATTTCCTTGCTTCCGGACTAAAGGGCATAATCGTCGGCGGGCCAGGGCCTGCAAAGGACAATTTTTTCAAGGCAGCCCCCTGGAACTACCAATTCAAAATTTTAGGGGTCGTGGACACAGGCTACACCGATGAATATGGCATCCAGGAACTGCTGGAAAAGGCATCCGATATTATGGCCAAGCAGGAAGCCACACTGGAGCGCGAGCTGGTGCAAAAGTTCATACGCGAGGTTGTGCGCGAAGGGCTTGCGACCTATGGCTACAAGCAGGTGAAGGAGGCGCTGGAGCAGAAGAAAGTCAGCCTGCTCCTGGTTTCAGACGGGCTGGAGCTGAGCGCCATAAAGGCGCAATGCCCCAAATGCGGGCAGGAAAAGGAACTGGTCCACCTGAAAGGGAACCCGCTTCCAGCATGCTCCTGCGGCTCGACCATGATGAACATAAAGGAGGAAGCCGATGCGCTTGACATTCTTACTAAAATGGCCGCTGACCAGGGAGTTGAAGTGGAATCAGTTTCCAACGACACGCCGGATGGCCACCAGTTCCTGCAGAGCTTCTATGGGCTGGGCGCGTTCCTCAGGTACAAATAATCCACTTTCCCAGTTTAAATCTTAGGCGGGACATCTTTTGGCACAACATTTATCTCGCATGTTCCATTGTATGCCCCGTTGACTGAAATTGTTGCGCTGGAATTTCCAAAACTGGTTTTTATATCCCCATACACGAAAATAAATTTGAAATCCGCATTCATGCTGTTTTCGCAGTCCGCTACGGTCTCATTCAGAGCAGTATCCCCATGAATGCATCTGTTCCCCTCGTAGGCGTAGTTGCTCACGTTTTTCCCTGCGCTTCCCATGCTCTTGGCAACCTCCGCCGCGCATTTTATTATCGCAGCGTTTCCCGCAGAATTGGAGTTTCGCAGATCCATCACAACCGCCACAGTTGACGCATTAATCAAGGCGCTTTCAAAGTCAGCAGGAACATCATTCCTCACGTCATAGGCTGGCTCAGGAGGAACAACAACCGGCGGAGTGGAATTATTCATGCCATTGCCGTTCGTCCCATTCGCAACCGTTGAATTTTTCCCCTCGCCAGCCCCCTGGTTCGCGCATCCGTAAAGCAAAAAAATTCCAATAATAAAAATAGCAAAAAGTATTTTTTTCATGTCCCATCACCTTTGTATTTATTCCGATTACTCGGCATCTATCCCGTAGCCGCCGCATCTGCCGGGGCCTCGCTTCTTATGAGCTCTGCAATCTGGCATTCATCATAGAACGCCTTATCCCCGCCCAGTTCGGCACGTTCCTCGTATATGCTGAAGAATTGCGCATAGGGAGTATCCGCCGACTTCAGTGTGAACACTGCCGCACTAAGGTCAGTTACGCACTCATCCAACGAAGTTCCATCCGGCAGGCAAAGCCCGTCAGCATCAATCAACTGCTCGGTAACATCCTTGCCCTGGCTTTCCAGAGCATCCTTCAGCTGTTTTCCACAGGCTTTGAGGCTCGCCGGCCCGCTGTCATCCTCTAAAATTATCACCGTTGGAATCGCCTGCAAATCAGCGGAGAAGTCGCTAAGCGTAGTCATTCCCCCGCGCTGCTTGATGAAGTGGTACGCCGCATAGGACGGAATCACAACAAGCAGGCTGATTACAATGAAAATCGCCCCGAATTTCAATGCGCCTGACCTGCTGAGCACTCTTTTTTTCAGTATAACTGCAGCCAGGACCATCCCTACCATCATCATTGTCAAAATTGCCGTGTCTGCAATTGCAATCATCAATGGTGGAATGAGCGGAGCAATGGTTTTTTTGGAGCTGTAAGTCACCGGGGTAACCTTGCCTACAATGCCAATGCTGTTGTCAACCATGCTCTTTGCCAAAGTGCCTGCAAAGCTTGAAACGCCTGCAGTCGGCCCCTCTGCGACCAGCGCTTTTGCCTCAGCGTCTATCCCATTCAGCTCTACGGTGATGTTTTCCAGCACCGCGGGGTCATAGGGCGCAGCGTTTTTAATCTCCTCAAAACTCGTTTCCAGTTCAACAACTTTCGCATTTCTGCCGTCGTTTTCATTGATATTCCATCTTGCCGCCACCACTGATCTCGAAGCTTCAGCGTATGCCTGCTCAAATTCACCTGTTTTGCCTTCAATTTCAGCGAGCTGCAGGCTTAGGGCGGTTGAAGCGGAGTTAAATGATGCAAGCGCTTCCCCTGCTTTTGTGAAATTATTGGAATCAATGGCAGTTTTCATGTCGTCAGAATTTTTCTTCACTGCATTGATTTTCGCCTCCAGGTTCGAACTGGTGAATTTTGTGGTTATCTTTGCCGCCCTGTTCAGCAATTCTGTTTTTTTTGCAAGCACTTTGTTGTATTGCTCGGTGTAAACCGCGGCATTGGCCAGATTTTCCTTATGTGCCAGCCTCAGTGCAGTGTTTGAAACAAAATTATTCACGGTCGCATCAAAATTTCCAATCGCAGAAATTCTCGGTTTCAACGCTGCAATCGCCCTGGTCGCATTTCCGATAGCGTCAAGCCCTACTGGAACCTGCGCGCAATACTGGTAACAGTCAGGGCAACCAGCGGCCCCTTCTCCAGAACTTATCGGATCGCGCAACTTATTTTTCCTAAGGTGCACAGCCGATTTATTATAATCCGAAACCGCTTTTTCAAGAATCGGGAACTGCGTCCCAACATTGTCAAAGCCAATCGCCTCAATGGCAACTAACGCGTCATTGAGATGAATATTCAAATCTTTGGTGTCTTTGGAGAAATCAACCGCCGCAGTTACGAAGTCAGGCCCGATCGAGTCCATGGCCGGCTTGCACAGGCTGTAGCTTCTCATGCATGACATTTCGCATTCAGCGTTTGTTTCGCAGGGATAGAGATCCTGCACCAATGCCTGCCTGCAGCTGCTTTCCACTCCCTGCCCGTATACTATTGATTCCCTGCTGTCATTCGCTTTTTGCAGCGCAGTTTCTATGGCATCCAATTCCGCCTCTTTCGGATAATAGGACTCGACATAATACTGTTTTACGATTCCGCCAATAGTCGCGCTGTCATTGACTATCCTGTCGCCCGTGATATTGACCAGGAACGTATCCTCGCCCCCGATTTTGACCCATTGATAAACTCCGGCATAGGTGCCATTGGTTATGTTTATCTCAGAAATTGCGATGTCCCCCGGGTTCTCCCCTGTTTGGAGATAGATGGACGGGTCCAATGCAAAAACAAAAGGCACAGCTGCCAGCAGCAGCACGAATAGGGCGATATAAATATTTTTCATGGTAACTAATTTGCCCTCAAGCGTTTAAAAACCTAGCTTTGGGTTAAATCCACGGGTGAGCAATCACAGCTCTCATCCCGCTCGTGCTAATAAAACAAAAAAATGAGATAAAAAAAGAAAAATAAAAAATAAGGGAAGAGGGTCTTTCGACCCTCAGTTGGATTTAACTTGGCGCTTACTTCAGTTCGGCTATGAACTGTGCAGCTGCCTTTGTTGTGTCGTCCGAAGTCTTTCCTGCGACAACGATAACGTTGCCGTACTTCTTGACAACTACCGGGGTTGCTTCCCAGTCAACAGGTGTATCTCCGGTTGCAATCGCAGCCTTGGAGATCTCGTTTGCCTTGTCGCCTCCGACTGAAATCAATGTTCCAGTCTTCTCAGCGTTGGCATCGAGGACCACTAGGTCACCGGTCAGCTGGTAAGGAACTGAAGCAGTTACGGAGTCAGATTCCTGGCCGTTGCCAGAAACTTTCGCCTTAACGCCTTCCTTGCCGGTTGCCTGGCAGGTTATTCCTGCACCAGTTGCGTCAACAGAGCAGCTTCCGACTGTCTCGGTAATGGATGTGGCCTTTATGATCACTCCACCCTGCAAAGTTCTTGATTCGCCTTCCTTCAAGGTTACCTGGGTGGCATCAGTTGCCATGCCCTCCTTGGTCCTCAGGTAGAAGTTTCCAGAGCCAATCTTCTTGGCTGCATCGAAACTCCAACCCGTCGAGTCGATATCATAGACCTTTGTTCCGCGCTCAGTCATGTACGTGGCGTCAACACCAGTAGGCATCGTTACTGAAAATCCTGCCGGGCCACCTGCTATTGCAGCAGTGTAGTTTATCGCATTGGATGTTGAAGACGTGGTGCTTGTGGTGAATTTGTACTTGCTTGATATGTTGTACAAAAGCACGGCAAACTTGTCAACAGCCCTTGTGGTGCTGTTGTATCCCGCATCTTCAATCGCCCCAACCTCGAATCCACCGGTTATACTGTTATTGTTGACGTAGAGCACTCCTCCGTTTGCAGCGCTCTGGTCATCACCAATTCCAGCAAACTTTACGGTAACCTGGGTCTTGAGCGCGTTTATGTATGTCGCGCTGGTTGCATTGTACCAGCAGGATGCCCCGCTTGGCTTGTAATACAACGACAATATCTTGTTTCCCATATCACCCTTCAGGTTGACATAGAAGGTGTTAACCATAAATCCTTCTATTTCAAACGAGTCCTTGGTCTTTGCGCTCACCTGGAGCAGTTGCTGTCCAGTCAAATCCTGAGTGTCTGCTGTTTCACAGGACTGTCCACTGGATACTTTCAGGTCAGCTGCGTTGTCCACGGTATAGGTGACAAGGTTGTAGTCTGCATCCGCCAGGTCAACTCCACCGAATTCAAGCTGGAAAACAACGGGGTCACCAACGATATCCAAGGTGTCTCCCTTCTGCATCTTTGCAGTGTTGGCGTCGTTTATCAGCAAGATTTCTCTCAAGTGGTCTGTTTGGTTGGCAGCTGCTGTGTAGCCTTTGTCTCTCCAGCCAATGCTCACGTCCCAGTCGGCGTTCTTGTCGTTGTCAATTGTGTCACCGCTGGTCAGGGTAATCTCCTGGGAGTACAGTGCAATCTCGGCCCACTTTGAATTCAAAGTGTAACCTGGTTGTGTCGTGTACACCTTTATTTTGAGATTAGTTCCATCCGTTGCTGTCCAGGAATAGGTTGTTCCAGGGTCAACTTTGTCTTCTTTCAGCTTCACTCCGTTTGCATCGTAGATTTCGATAGCAGCCGGGTGGACATTGGTTGCGCCTTCTGCCAAACCAATATCTGCAAGCCTCACGCTGTAAGCGCCGCTTGAGAGGTTCTCACCAATGTGAAGAACTCTGTATGCGCCCTCTTTTGCAAGGCTGACTGTTGATCCGGGGTCATAGAGAGTGCCCGTTCCTCCCGTGCTGGCGCCAGTGTTGACGCTCATGCCGGAGATGATCCAGTCTTCACCAAGGAATTTTACGCTCACACGGTGTCTGTCAGTCCTGTCATTGTTGCTTGCGCACTGGGTGTAGTCATTGCCTGCACCATTTGCGAGAGCCGTACAGAACGGAATACCGTAGGAGTCCTGGGTGAACTCAGCCCTGTATGCGAGTTTCATGCTCTTGGCAATCAGGGTGTCAAGTGTCTCGTCGTACTGCACTTGTCCGCGAAGCCATATGGACTGCTCCTCTGTATAGGACTTTCCTGAATAGGTGTCCCTTACTGTCGCACTTGCAATTGGCGTAAATGCGGTTCCAGAGATCTTGAGCGTGTCCTGTGCTGCCCATGGGCTCACATCAGTCACTGTTGACTGATACTGGTCTTCCGAACCAGAGTTGATCCTGTTGTTCAACTTCTTGTCGATGTAATCGTTGATCGACGGCTTGAAGTTGTACGCACCAGTTACAACGCCTGGCAGAGTTACGTCAAGCTGTACTTGCTCGTTGGAAATAGTTGGTGTGCAAGTTACGCTTCCGCCTGTGCTTGTGCCTTCAACTTTCTGGCAGCTTACGCCATCCAGTCCCTTTGCCACTGCAGTGTAGGTTGACCCGCTCTTGAAAGCAAGGTTACCAATTCTCGCAGCGATGTTTGCCGCAGCAACTCCGTCGCTGGCAGCCGCATTGGCACCCACAACTACTTTTACCTGTGGGGCACCTGCATCGTTAGTTATGGGTACATCCTGCCAATAGGCCGCGCCTACGACGGAAGCACCGAGCATAACTGCGCCTGCAGCCAATGCCGCGATTTTCTTCACGCTTATTTTTTTCAATTAAACCACCTCATGGTTTTTACTGTCGCCAAAAGTTGGGCATATCTACAATAATTACTTGGCGACGATTTTTTTATGCCCATACATGCGCACATACGTGTGCATGCTCCTCCCCGATATGCGAGATATACTCTCGCCTATCTAAGGATTCATTAGGGTTAATTTTGATTTAGTATTTAAAGATTTCGTATCCATACCAAATCTGATTTATAAATCCGAGTTTAATCTACGCTTTTTGGCGAAAGCTTACTTCGTCATGTGGCGTTTTTTCTCTCGAAAATTTGTCTTTAACCCCATGTATCAGAGTGCAAGAACCTAGGTCCGCACCCTTTCTACTATATAGTATTAGCAAGTCAAGCATATAAGGATATCCGTCATCTGTCAAACATGACCACAAGAGAGTTTTGCTTTCCGCCCGCAGTTCATTTACTTTTTCAGCGAGCTATCCCCGGATGGAATAAGCGCCATCACCTCGTCCACGTGCACGCCCAAAGTTTTGGCAATCATTTTTCCCATCTCGGCCTTTCCTTTGCTCCCTGCAACCAGCTCGACCTTTTTTTCAAACTCATGCTTCTTCAGCACCGGTTCGGCATAGGCGATTCCTTCGCGCACTCCGATGGCGATCCCCAGCGGCGTTGTCTTGAACCATTCCCTTTCGCCAATAATCCCGAACGCCCCCTTGCCAATGAATCCGCCCTGGGCATGTTTTGTCAATTGATTTTTCTTCACCGCATAAACATCAACCGCAGGAACGCGCGCCTTCCATGCCTTGGAATAGCTGGCAGCGAACTGCGCTGTCTCTTTTTTGTCCTGGGCGTTCGCGCCTCCTTCTCCTTCCTTTACCCCGTTCTTCAGCACGGTCGCGGGCGCGCCCTGGATATCCGCATGGAAGAACAAATCATTCTCCTCCAAATAACGGGAGTAAATCAAGTCATTCTGGCTCGCATCCTTTCCGGCGATCACCAGAAGCCCACGGGAAGTTTTGAACCAGTGGAATTTCTCATACCATTCAAGCTCCCGTTTCACTTTCATGGTTTTCTTTTCAGCCTTTTCCTTTTTCTCTTCGGCTCCCTTCTTCTCCAGTTCCCTGAGCTCCTTTTTGCTTTCCTCAACCGCAATCCTCGCGCCCTCGATTTTCCCCTTCATCTTCTTCGCCCGGTCGTAATACTCGGCAGCATTGGCATTCACATCTTTTGAAGGGTCAAGAACGATTTTCATAAATATCAGAAAAGTTAGCAGCGCGGCTATTTATTATTCTATTATTTGATCCGTTTTATGTACTTCGGCTCATCCGGTTTTTCCGGCTCCTTTTTCACCAAAAACAAGTAGGCAGCCGCCGCGAGCAGGAATATGCTCACTGATGCAATGGCCACGAGCTTCAGGTCCATCTCCTGCTTCGGCTTTGGCATCAGGGAATTGGAAAGGGACAACACCCTGTCGCTCAGGCTCAGGGAATCAACCATCCTCCCGTCATCATAGGCTTTTTGCGCGCGGCCCTGCACCCCCTCCAGGTCGTCAATGGTTTTTTGCCCCCCTGCGTCATCCTTGCCTATTTTATTCTTCAGTTCGTTCAGCGCCACCTGGGCGACATTAATCGCGCTCGCAGCGCTGTCATTCAGAAGCTTAAGCTCTCCTTCCAGTTCCAGTACCGTCTGATCCAGGCTTCCCATGCTCTTCAGTTCGCTTGCGATCAGGGCCGAGTTCCCGGCCAAAAATTCCGTCTTGTTGAACTCGCCCTCTATCAGTTTCTGCTTAAGCACTACAATCGACTCCTCGGCTCCCTTTAGCGCGGAATTTTTCGCAGCCAGTTTTTTCGCGGAATAGGAATGCGCGTCAATGTTCTTTTCAGTGAATGCGGCCGCCTTTTGCAGGAAGTCCAGCAGCTCCTTTCCCCTGGCCAGGCTCACCTCCCCGTCCGCCACCCGGTCCGTTATACTATTATACACCAGTTCCGCCTTTCCTCCTATCGTTTCATCCATTTTGGAAATTTTCCCGGCCGCTTCCTCAATCATCTTGACCGATTCATTGAGCTCCTGCCGGGTGGCGGCCCCCTTCGCATCCTCAACCAGCCGCTCAATTTCCGAGAAATCAATTCCCTGCTCTTCGCTTCCTGCAATCAGCTGCAGCTTCAGCCATTCGGTTTTCTGCCTGTTCAGCAGGTTCTCGACCGAATCAATCCTTTCAAAAACAGAAGCGGATTCAATCCCCTCCAGCCTGCTATCCTCCTCCATTGCCTTGGAAACATAGGCTTTCGCTTTTTCATAGTCCCCGTCTGCAAAATAGCGTTCGGCCTTATCCAAAAGCTCGCGCGCACTCGTGGCAGCAGGGCCGATTTTCGCATCCGCCTGGCCGATCATCTCCCTCACATAATTCATCTGCTCCGCATTGGCAGGGCTGTTAGCCGCAATCAGCCCGTCCCTGATTCCAATCAGCTGCTGCACTGCTTCCGCGCTTCTCTTCTCCCCTATCAGTATCTCCGCGGAATCGATTTTCCCCTCATAGGAATTTCCCGCCGGCAGGTTCGCTTCCAATGCCTTTGCCTCCTCCAGCAGGACTCTTGCAAAGCTTTCCATGTCATTCACGTCATAGCTCAGTTCGTACTCCTCGGTCACCCCCCGCAGCAGGACCGGGATTTTGAATCTCACAAAAAGAATGCCGCTGTTTACCTCCGGTGCAAACCCTGTGAATTCAGAATTTTTCTTCCTGGCCAAATCAAAGTTCTGGCAGGTCCCGTTGATTGGCACTATAATATTCACCGTAACATTCTCCAAATCTATTCCCGCATCATTCTCCACTTCAATATTCATCCGTATGCGCGCCTTCCCGCCCCCCAAATCGCTGGCTTCCAGAAGCTCCTGCCTGATTGTGAACGGGTCGAGCGTGACCGCCCTCATCCTAACTTCGCTTTTCCCAATTCCCACCCCGCTCAATTCCACCGCGATTTTCCCGTCGCCAGCCACGGCGTCCGTTTCCATCCCGTTGTAATAGGCTTCCAGGGAATCAATCCTTCCCGGCCAGGGAATCATCGCCCGGGCGTTTTCCATTTCCCCTGTGCTCGCAATCGTCACAGCCAATTCAATCTGCATCCTTTCTTCGCCAAGCTCCAGGACATTCTTTTTCACCTGGCCTGAAACAGAAAGCGGGGCCGTTTCAGTCCTGAATTTCACATAATACTCACTGTTCGCGGAAACGTTCCAGAATCTCAGGGCAATGGAATTCTGCCCCTCCCCGCTGCTGTCAATAATCTCCGCTATCTCCGGGCTCTTCCCTGCCACGTCGCCCCCGTCCACCCCTAGGGGAACTTTCACTTTTACAACAATCACCGCGCCTCCGGAATACAAATCAAAATCATTTTCCAATTTCAGCGTGAACGAGGCGTTCACCAGCTTCCCGGTTTCAGGAACACCCTCGTAAATTACCGGAGAATACCGGGAGCCCTGCTTCAGTTCCTTTGCCAAAAGATTCCCAATTTCCACATCATAGATTTTCGCAGCCTGGTCATAGGTGCTTTCTATCAAATTGAATTTTCCAAGCGCTTTTTCAGGCGCGAATTGTTCATCAACAACATACTGCTCATAGGAATTCATTCCGTCCGCAATGCCCCTTATTTTCGCATCCTCGGGATTGGCGCGCAAAAGTTCCCCCATCGCAAGCCTGAGCCTCCCCCGCTCCTCATCCAAATAGCCGTATCTCTCTTCTGCGGCGGAATACAATTCCCGGGCAACAAGCCCCGCGTCCCTGCGCACCGCCTGCTGGGTGTACGCATCATCGGGGTTTGCTTCTGAAATGGCGATTAATTCAACAAGCCTTTCATCCGCCTGCTTCACATCCAGCCCGTCCACGTCTGCTTTGCGTATGGTTCCATTCAAATCGCCCAGGGAAATTTTAGTTTCTTCAAACAGATTCGCAAGCACTATCCTATCCTTGCTCACCAGCTCCTCCGCCTCCTTGCTATAGGCAATGGATTCCGAGCAGGCGATAATCCTTTTTCCATAGGATTTTTCCAGAGTCGCATAATCCAGCCTTTCAGCAGCCAGGTCAATTTTCTCCCTTGCTTCCTTCAGCAAATCACTCTCAGCCCCGGTGCCGCTCACCTGGGAGTTTACGATCCCTTTTGCGGCCGCAAGCTTGCTGCCGGCCTGCCTCTCGGCATTGTCAGCCATAATTTCGGCAGCATCCTTCGCATCTTTCAAAAGGGTTTCAGCCCTGTGCGCCCTGTTCACCGAATCATCCAATTCCTTGAGCGCGACCGCGTAATAGTCATTCAAATCTTTCCTGTCAGCAATCCTCTTCGCTTCTTTCAACAAATAGGAAGCGCCCGAATCAATCCCATTGTCAGCGACCAGCGCCTCCGCTTCCAGCACCTTATCCCTTGGGTTCCCGGCTCCGGCGCTTGAGGAATAGCCCGATTCCCCGGGCGCAAGGAAAGCCGCATACCTCTCATCAATCCGCTCAAGCAGATGGAATTCCGAATCAGCCTTGGTTTCATTGCGGATTCTTTCGATTTCACTCTGGGTGAAAAAATACGAAGTAGTGTACTCATCTTCCATTTTCTGCAGCGCGCTGTTCGCCTTTTTCCGTGCCCTTAGCAAATCAAGGTAGAGATTATCCTCGCTCCCGACCGCATTGCCAATCGCATTTTTGAAATCCGCATCAGTGATTGAATATTTGTCCGGCTGCTGGAAGTGCAGCTGAATTTTTTCAGTGCTGTTGTATACGCGCGCATAGCGCATCCCAAGCGTTCCATAGGAGTAGAACTGGTTCACATCCTCCTTGAATTCCCCAAAAACACGCAGCTCATCAACCAGTTCAGTATAATCTTTTTTCGCCCCCCCGCTGTAGGTGTCATTGTCCGCCCCTGCCTGTTCCAGCAGTTCCATTTCTTTTGCAAACCCGTTCCGCGCAGCGTTAATCGCCTTGTCGCTTTGTTCCAGCGCAACGGCTGATTTTTCCAACGCCTCTAGCAATTTAGGCTTGTAAATATAGTTATACGCCGCAGTTGCTCCCGCGCCCCCTCCGGCTACTGCGCCAACCGGTCCACCCAAAATACCCCCTAACAATCCACCTGTTCCAGTAATGAATACGGCCCCCACGGTCTCAATATTCAGGCCAACGCCGCCTTTTCCCTTTACATCCTTAACTTTCTGCAAGGCCGTAGCCGCTTCGCCCAGCTTCCCGATTCCCGGTGCGGTTTCCCCTGACGAAACAAGCTCCTCGGAAACAATTATCGCCTTCACATTATCCGGCTCAATGAGGACCTCGTCAATCCAAGGTCCGTTCACCTGCGCATCCATCTGCGCTTTGTCCACCACCCAATCCCCGTTCCAGTAGCGCTGGAAATATTCCGGCAGGGCCGGGAGCGAAGCTGAAGTTTCAGCAGCAAAAATTGTGGAGCAGATTAGGCACACAAAGAAGAACGCTTTTAGCCAAGCATGCTCTCCCACGGTTTTACTTTCTGTAATAAGTCCTATATATTATATTGCATTCTCGTCGTCACCCCGCAACCTATTTATACTTTGTTGCACATATATCATGTGAAATTGCAGTGCGAGTTTTTAGCATGGTTTTCATGGAAATTCATTCCATCAATCACATTGTCGCACATTCGATTTCACGCAATTTAAAGCAAACATTTACGGAGGGATTTGAATGAACAAGGGAAATCTAGAAGGACAGCCGATTCTGGTTCTGCCAGAGGGCTCGAACAGGCTTTTGGGCAGGGACGCCCAGAGGACAAACATAGCAGTGGCATTCGCCGTGGCGAGCGCCATCCGCACAACACTCGGCCCCAGGGGAATGGATAAAATGCTGGTATCCGAGCTCGGAGACATTGTGATCACAAACGATGGTGCAACCATTCTTCAGGAAATGAACGTGGAGCACCCGGCTGCAAAAATCATGGTTGAAATCGCAAAAACACAGGACAAGGAAGTGGGCGACGGCACAACCACAGCGGTTCTTCTTGCAGGCACACTGCTCAAAAAGGCAGGAGAACTTTTGGACCAGGACATTCACCCAAGCACAATAATCAACGGCTATAATTTGGCTGCCAAGGAATGCGGAAAAATCCTGAACACCATTTCAACAAAAATTTCCCTGAGTGACACGGAAACCCTTGAAAGGATTGCAAGCATTTCCATGGGCTCCAAATCCGTGGGCGTAGGAGATTCCAAGGACGCGCTCGCAAAGCTCGTGGTAAAGGCGGTTTCCCAGGTCGCGGAAAACAAGAACGGGAAAATTTCCGTGGACGCTGATTTCATAAAACTGGAAAAGAAGTCAGGCGGGGATATCGGAGACACCACACTAATCCAAGGCGTTTTAGTGGACAAGGAAATAGTCCACACCGGAATGCCCAAGAAAGTGGAGAAGGCGAAAATCGCCTTGATCGATTCCGCGCTCGAAATCGAGAAGACGGAAATCGATGCCAAGATTGAAATCACGAGCCCTGACCAGATGCAGGCGTTCCTCGCTCAGGAGGAAAAAATGCTCAAGGACATGGTCGAGAAAATCGAAAAGTCCGGTGCAAATGTCATCTTCTGCCAAAAGGGAATCGATGACATGGCGCAGCATTATCTTAGCACCAAGAAAATCGTTGCAGTCCGAAGAGTGAAGAAGAGCGACATGGAAAAATTGGCACGAGCAACAGGCGCAAGCATAGCCACTTCGCTGGATGATTTGAACGAGAAGCAGCTCGGGTTCGCAGGCGTAGTTGAGGAAAAGAAAGTCGCAGGCGAGCAGATGGTTTTTGTGGAAAACTGCAAAGACCCGAAGAGCGTGACAATTTTCATCCGCGCCTCGACCGAGCACGTGGTCAACGAGGGAGAAAGGGCAATCACCGATGCCATTGGCGCGGTGCGCAGCGCGCTCGAAGAGGGCACCTACGTAACCGGCGGGGGAAGCACTGAAATCGAAGTTGCAGCGCATCTCCAGCAGTACGCAATAAAGATCGGGGGCCGCGAGCAGCTCGCAATCCAGGCATTCGCAGAAGCCATTGAATCGGTTCCAAGGACTCTCGCAGAAAGCACTGGAATGGACGCCATTGACACACTTGTTGAT
>CABMDC010000022.1 GCA_902384795.1 Candidatus Gugararchaeum adminiculabundum
ATGGAACGGAATCAAACGCATCCATGATGTCCGCCACAAAAAAGAATTTTGCCTGCGCTCCCTCCAACTTCAAATACTCAAAAATAGCCGAGGGAAAAAGGAATTCGCACAAAGTTCCCAAATGGGTCGGGCCGCTGGTAGTAATGCCCGAACAAATCACAAAGGGCGGCTTTTTTTCAGCAGCAATTTTCTTTCCGAGCTCCTCCGCCCAGTGGCCGAATTTGCTGTGGCTTTTTTCCTCTGTCATATTTTTCCTCTTCCTAAAAATAAAAGCGGGCCCGGAATAAGAGCGCATATTGTTCGAACAGAACCGCTCTTATGAGTTTCAATATCCGAAGCTAAACCGGATACGCTGCGGATGAGGGGCTCGCGATTACTCGCTCGTTCTCATCCTTCTCCGAACTTCTACTCTCAACTCCGCTTTCGTGTTCAATACATTCTCCGATGAAACTAAAGCGGGCCCGGTGGGATTTTCAATAGAACCTTTGCTTTCGCAAAAAATCCGGTTTTGAACCCACGGCAAATTGGTTAAGAGCCAACCACTCTGGCCAGGCTGAGTTACGGGCCCACTATGGGTATTCTTTTATTGGATTACAAATAAAAACACTATCATGGACATCGAAATCGCCATTCTCCGCCTGTCCCACAGGCCGGAACGGGACAAACGGTTAACAACCCACGTATTTCTCTCCTCCCGCGCCCTCGGGGCCTCGCGCGCAGTCTATACCGGCTTGCGCGATGAGAAAATCGAGGAAACAATTGAGAAGCTGAAGAAGAAATGGGGCGGCGATTACTCCATTGTCCACTCGCAGAGCTGGAAAAAAACAGTCAAGGAATTCAAGGACCAGGGCTACACAATAGTCCACCTGACAATGTACGGGGATCAGGTGCATGAAAAACTCGCTGAACTCCAGGCAAAACCAAAGATTCTCATAGTGGTTGGCGGGGAAAAGGTCCCCTATGAAATTTACGAGCATGCGGACTACAACATCGCAATCGGCAAGCAGCCCCACAGCGAGGTCTCGGCATTGGCAATTTTAATCGACCGCCTGCGAAGCCAGCCTATTCTGTGGTAATGAGTGTTCATTTAGCAAGTTATTAGGTAGGGGTATTTATACCTTAATTGCGCAATAATAGATGGGGGCGTCATAGTTGTCAGGCAAAAAAACATCCAAAGCGAAGCTAATCTCAAAAGGATCAAGCAAGAAGGTGGGCAAAGCCAAGAAACTATCAGCGCCAGCAAAAAAACTGCTAATCCCGAAGAAATCAATCACCATTTCCAAGTCGGCAAAAATCAAGGCGGTTAGCGCCCCGGCTGCAAAGTCAAAAAAGCTCAAAATTGAGGACAAATACCTGAACATATTCCTAACCCAAATCGGGGGCGAGCGCGCCATCCAAATCGTGCAGGAATTCGCAGCCCCTGCGAGCGACGAGGACATTGCCAAGCGATGCAAGCTCAAGGTAAGCGAAGTGCGGGCGGTCCTTAACAAGCTCCATAATTACGGAATCGCTGTTTACGAGCGCTCACGCGACGAGTCAAGCGGCTGGTATTCCTATGTCTGGAAAATGGACATGGCCCATGCCTCAAAAATCGCCGAAGCGCGCGTAAAAGAGGACTTTTCAGTGGAATCAACCCAGTCTTCAATTGAGCAGGGCTGCCAATTCTACCACTGCAAGGACTGCGGCAACGCGTCACCCAAAATCCCGTTCGAAACAGCGATGGACTACTCATTCAAATGCCCCCAGTGCGGAAACGGGCTCGCCTTCTACGAGAAGAAGGAATAGAGCACATCTTCGGCATAGTTACTGCATCTTCCAACTTCCAGCGCAACCAATAATAACTTCCTAATTGAAATTCTGCTCCATGAAGCTCAGGGATTTCCAGATTCAAGAAATAAACGCAGGCCTAGTGGTAAAAAATTCCAAGGGCCAATACCTGATGCTCGAGCGCCACAACGGCCTGTGGGAGTTCCCGGGGGGCAGCATTGAGTGGGGCGAGGAGCCCCAGGTGGCGGCTGAGCGCGAATGCGAGGAGGAATCGGGCATCCGGGCCTCGACAGAGAAATTCCTGTGCATCACGAGCGCAACCTATGAAAAGGAAGGAAAGCAGAAGCACGCGATTTACATTTTCTATTTTGCCAAGGCGGACGGCGACATTCGCCCTTCACACGAGCACAGGCAGGCGAAATGGTTCAATCTTTCGGAACTGGAATACCTCAAGCTAGCCCTGAATTCAGAGCAGGTTTTGAGGCATCTTTAATCCCCTATTCTTTGCCAAAACCTCTCAGAAACCGATATTAACGTGTTGACGCCAAAAGAACTAAGACACGCCATTTGCGGAGTCCCAGGCTAGCGGGGTGATCCTATAATTATAGGACCCTATGGGTAGCCTGGAGTGCCCGCTGGGCTCATAACCCAGAGATCGGTGGTTCAAATCCACTCCCCGCTATATTTTTTTCATCCAGCTAATTCGGAGTTCCAAGTTCCCAATCCTTTTCAAATTCTCCTAAAAATTCCTGCGCCAATTTTTCGCTTTCAATATACACGCTGGCCTCGCGATTTGCAGTCATCGCAGCCTTGCTCCAATTATGAGACCCAACAATCACTTTCTTTCCGTCAATAATCATCAGTTTTGCGTGCGTCAATTTGTAGGTAATGGTCGCCCAGCGCGCCTCAATCCCGTCTGCCTTCAGGGTTTTCATGGTTGCAATGTTCGTTGTGCTATCTATTCTTGATTCCAGAATCAGCCTCACCTTAACTCCCCGCTCTTTCGCTCTCTCCAGCGCGCTAATCAGATTCTTATTCGAAAAAGTGTACATCTCCACATCTATTGTCTTTTGCGCAGAATCAATCTGCGAAACAAAAAATTCCTCGGCATCAGGTGAAAAAACAGGCTGCGCGCTTGCCTCGGAAATTTTTACCAGCGAATTCGAATTAAACGGAGCAAAAATCTGGCTTTCCAGCCCCCCCGACTCCAGCAGCACATAGGTTCCGCCAGCGCCAATGAGAATCCCAAAAATCAGTGCAAGCAGGAGGTTTCTCATTCATCTCCCTGTTTTTTCATATTCTCCAGAACTTTTTCCATAAGTTTCTTAGCAGGCCCGGTTACAGAAGAACCAAAGACAGGTTTAGTGACCTGGTTCACCTCATCTGCGCAATTAAAAATGCGCTGCAAAATCGCGAAATCCTCTTCCTTGTCCTTCGGCTTCTCGAACATTCCATCAAGTTTTGAGTTATATTTTTCGGCAAAAATCTTCACAGCAGTCCTGTACTCGTCAATTGTTTCTTTATCTTTATTGCTTTTCCATGCCGCTTCGGCAGATTCCACTAATTTGAGGTCGCGAACCAGGCTATTTTTAGTGACCTTTTTCTCATTTTTGTCAATTTTCACATGCACTGGTTTCATTTTTACAATTTTAACTGGTTTCACAATTTTCGGCTTGGCAATTTCCTCGGCTTTTGGCTTTGGATTTTCTGTAAAAATAGTAGTTTTCGTTCCATCCTTATTCTTAGTAGTAACCGGAGCACCCATTCAATCCACCTCATGCTTACTCTCTTTTTGCATTTGCGCGTATAAATAGCTACTTCTTTTTCCAGTACGCGCTCACAGGCTGAACCGTCAGTTCCTTGGCATTCACCTTTTTTAGCGCCTCAATCAGCCCGAACGCGGCTTCCAGAGTAGTGATGCAGGGAATATCATTCTCCAAACAGGCTCTTCGGATTTTGTATCCATCTGTGTCAACATTCTTCCCCTTGCTCGGGGTGTTCACAACCAGCGCAATCTCCTTTTTCGCAATCTTGGAAACAATGTTCGGAGTCCCTTCGGAAACTTTTTTCAGCACCTCGACTTTCACTCCCTTCATCCCGGCAGCCGTTCCATCAGTTGCAGCAATGGTGAACCCCAAATCCACCAGCTCCTTGCCCATTTTCACAGCAGCAGGCTTGTCCACATCCTTGAGAGTAATCGCAACCAGCCCCTTCATAGGGATTTTCATGTTCGCGCCAATCAGCGCCTTGTAATAGGCTCTGCCGAAATCCTTGTCAATGCCCATCGACTCTCCAGTGCTCTTCATTTCAGGCCCGAGCACAATATCTGTTCCAACCAATTTCAGGAACGGGAACACCACGCTCTTAATCGAATAATAGTCAGCAGTGGCAACTTTCCCAGCCAATCCATATTCCTTCAATTTCTTCCCAAGCATGATGTTCGTGGCCAATTTAGCCAGCGGAACACCGGTCGCCTTGCTCAAATAGGGAATGGTGCGCGAAGCCCGTGGATTTGCTTCCAGTATGAGAATCTTGTCCTTTTGCACCACATACTGGATGTTAATCGCGCCAATATTGTCCAGCTCCTTGGCAATCATTGTCGTGTACTCTATCAATTTCTTCTGAATCTCGTCGCTCAATCTAAGGGGCGGGAAAGAGCAGCTTGCATCCCCTGAGTGCACCCCCGCGCGCTCAATGTGCTCCATCACTCCTCCAATGTAAATCTGCCCATCAGTATCCCGGACAGCATCAATTTCGCACTCAATCGCATTCTCCACATACTTGTCAATCAGCACCGGCCGCTGCTCGCTCACATCCACTGCCTCCTGGATGTATTTGCGCAGTTCCGCATCCTCATAGATGATTTGCATCGCCCTTCCTGCAATCACATAGCTCGGCCGCACCACAATCGGATAGCCGATCTTGTTCGCAGCCGCGAGCGCGGTTTTCTCATTGGTCGCAGTCCCGTTCTCTGGCTGGGGAATTCCCAATTTCTTCATCAAGGTTCGGAATAGGTCACGGTCCTCGGCAATATCAATCCCCTTGAGCTGGGTTCCCAGGATTTTCACGCCATACTCAGTAAGTTTCTCAGTCAAATTAATGCTTGTCTGGCCGCCAAACTGCACAATCACCCCGTCAGGCGACTCATTTTCAATGACATTCAGCACATCTTCAAAAGTCAGGGGCTCAAAATATAATTTGTCACTCGCATCAAAGTCAGTGCTGATTGTTTCTGGATTATTGTTTATCATTATTGACTGCACTCCTGCATCGCGCAGGGCAAAGCTCGCATGGCAGCAGCAGTAGTCGAATTCAATCCCCTGCCCAATTCTAATCGGCCCGCTGCCGATTACAACGACTTTTTTCACCTTGTCAGGCTTTGCCTCATTCTCCACTTCGTAGGTTGAGTAATAGTAGGGGGTTGATGCCTCAAACTCAGCAGCGCACGTGTCCACCATTTTATAGACCGGGGCAATTCCCATCTTCTTTCTTGCTTTTCGCACAGTGAACTCGTCCGAATCAGTAATCTCGGCAATTCTCTTGTCTGAAAAGCCCATTCTCTTGGCATCCCTCATCAAAAGCTCATCCATTCTCCCGCGCTTGAGCTTCCCCTCCATGTCAACAATTTTCTTCATTTTTTCCAGGAACCACTCATTGATTTTCGTAAGCTTGTGAATTTTCTCAACACTCCAGCCCGCCCGCATCGCCTCGAAAATTGCCGGAATCCGCAAATCAGTTGGCAGAGTCAAATGCTTTTCCATATCCTCTGGCTTGATTTTTGGCTGGCGCACTTCCAGGGAGCGGATGGCTTTCATCAATGATTCCTCAAACGTTCTCCCAATTGCCATTACCTCTCCAGTGCTTTTCATCTGCGTTCCCAGAGTTCTGTTTGCTTCTGGCATCTTGTCAAACGGCCATCTCGGAATTTTAGTAACAACATAGTCCAGCGCAGGCTCAAATCCCGCCGGAGTCACCTTAGTGACCGCATTTTTAATCTCATCCAGCCGATAGCCCAGCGCAATCTTCGCCGCAACCCTGGCAATCGGATAACCCGTAGCCTTGGAAGCAAGCGCAGAAGAGCGCGACAATCTCGGGTTCACTTCAATCACCGAATACTGCCCTGTTTTCTGATTCAATGAAAACTGCACATTACATCCTCCCTCGATTTTCAATTCCCGGATAATTTTGAGCGAAGCATCTCTCAGCATCTGGTATTCATCATTGGTAATGGTCTGCGAAGGCGCAACCACAACACTTTCTCCTGTGTGCACGCCCATTGGGTCAATGTTTTCCATGTTGCAAATGGTAATGCAATTTCCTGCCCCATCTCTCACAACCTCATACTCAATCTCGGCCCAGCCAATAACACTCTTTTCAACCAGCACCTGCCCCACTGGCGACAACCCCAGCCCAAGATTCATGAAATAGACCAATTCCTCTTCAGTGTGCGCAGTCCCGCCCCCTGTCCCCCCTAGTGTATACCCCGGGCGTAAAATGAGAGGATAGGCATGCTTTTTCGCAAACTCCAGCGCTTCTTCCACTGTGGTGCACACTTTGCTTGGCAAATAGGGCTCCTTGATTTTCTTGAGCACATCAATGAACTTTCCCCGGTCCTCGGCCGCCTTAATCGATTCAACGCCTGTTCCCAGCACTTGCACATTGTACTTGTCTAAAATTCCGAGCTCCTTTAGCTTCACAGTCAAATTCAGCCCGGTCTGCCCGCCCATTGTTCCAATCACTCCATCCGGTTTCTCCTTGGCAATAATCCTCTCAATGAATTCCGGCTTCAGGGGTTCGATGTAAACAGTGTCCGCAATTTCAATATCCGTCTGAATTGTCGCAGGGTTTGAGTTCACCAGCACCACGTGGATTCCTTCCTCGCGCAGGCTGGTGCAGGCCTGGGAGCCGGAATAGTCGAATTCAGCGGCCTGGCCGATAACGATTGGCCCGCTGCCGATTACCAGAACTTTTTTTATGTCTCCCCGCTTTGGCATGGTTTCTCCTCGCACTTGTTTTTGCTCTAAAGAACTAGACTACTGTATTGGTGCCCAATCTTTTAAACTCAAGCACCCTGCCAAAAAGGAATAAAATAAAAGCATCGCGTTCCCAATATGGTATAGCTTTCGTTTTATGGTGCTGCTTTTTATGTCCTCTATTCTTCTTTCTCGTGCCACTGAATCAGACTGCTTCCTGGAGAACTTTTGCGGCCTGAAAGCCGTGCGCAAATTCCGGAGGCCCAAGAAATACCGCCAATCAGAGTTGGACAACAAATTGCGCGAGCAGAGAACCAAAGTGGAAGCAACTCTTCTTCACAAGGCAAAGGTTGCAGGAGTAAACACGCCAATTCTCCTGCGCGTTTCGCGCTATGAATTGCTAATGAGTTTCGCTGATGGCAGGCAGCTAAGCAAGCAAAAATCAATTTCAAACTCAACAGCAAAACAGCTTGCGCAAATCGCCTCCAGCCTTCATTCGCACAATATAGTTCACGGGGATTTCACCCCTGCAAATTTCCTAATTGACAAAAACGCCAGAGGCAACCTTACTCTATTCGACTTCGGATTGGGATTCATTTCGCAGGATGACGAATCAAAAGCCACAGACCTGCTTTTGATGAAAAAATCCCTCCCTCAACCAGCAGCCAAAACTTTCCTCTCCTCCTACAAAAATAAGAAAATCATCCGGAAAATGGAAGAAATAGAAAAGCGCGGAAGGTATGTTTCAGAAAGGCAGTGAGTTCAGAAGTTTATTTTCCATCCATGAAATCCTTATACATTTTCTTATTTATCCTGAGCCCCTCGGTTTCAGGTTCATACACCAAGAGCTGCCAATCTAAACGCTCCCCTATCAGCCTTGCACACGACAATACCTCTGTATACCTCGGAGCAGTCAATTCGTTTATCTTTGCCCCGCTTAAAGCCCCCCCATTCTTGAAAATTGCCTCTACAATCAAAATCAAAGTTTCGGCAATCCCAAGCCCTCCAAAAGCCGTTTCCAACTCTCCTATCAGCTTAGCGGGAACTTCCGGGCCTATTCCATTTTCAGCATGAACCGCAGGAGCTGGTTGCAGCACAGGTTTTTCCACTTCAGCGCGCGAGGGAGCAAATACGGCAGCTATCTTCTTTCCACCGATTGGCGGCAATTTGAAAATTTCAACCAAATCAGAGGATTTTGCCCCATTCTCGATCTCCTTAGCAACTCTCCAAGGTATCTGCCACCCTGGTCCATCTCTAGTTGCCAGCCCTGTGAGTACCTTTTGCGTAATCGGGACATGGCCTCCGCCAGCTTCATACTCTTGCTGACAGCACACTAAACGTCTCAAAATATAGAGCATAACTGCCCTATCTGAAGCCAGGTTTCCTTTCCCGCATGTTTCACAAAGCTCATTTATAGAATAATAAAATCCATGGCCGTTTGGCATTCCCTCGGCAGCTCTTACCAGTTCTCCAGCCATTGAATCGCTAACCATCAGCATTACTTCCTTCCCCCTAACCACTACCATCTCTTCAAATGCAATTCTCCTAAGCTGGCCCGCATCCATTCCCCACTTTTCCAGATTCTTTTCATCTGCAAGCACCCATCCTTGCTCCTGCAATTTCTCTACCTCTGCAACTGCCTTTTCCGCCATCTCTCCCTTTTCTTTTTCCTTTGCTGCAGATTCCATTCTCCCTTTTCCAAACTTCCAGCTCAGTTCGCGCCTGCCCCCGCCTTCATTGATCACCTGTGCAACTTTCCAGGGAATTCTCCATCCCACTCCCCATCTCCCTCCCGGTCCAACCATTATCTTTTCATCCATCGGAATCCGCTCTCCCCCTAGCTCCTGTCTTTCTTGAAATACGGCTAGCGGCTGGAGCATCTCCATCATCGAGATCTTGTAAACCCCTTCTCTTCCCTTCTGCATGCCCCTTACTTTGCATAGCTTCTCAAGTGTCCAATACATCTGCCCTCCGCCAGGCTTTTCTCTAACTACTCTTTCCATCTCAGCCAAGAATGTAGGGCTTGCAAAAATTCTTTCCCCCTCAGGGCTAATCAGAACCTTGCATTCTTCTGGCCAAATTTCCACAAATTTGCGCGGTTCAATTCCGCACTCAGCAACCCGCTCTACGCCAACTTCTTTCCATTTTTCTTTTTTGAGCTCTCTTGTCTGCGCTTTAAACTCAGCACCTACTACCTTTCTCATCTTGGCGATTTCAGAAATCAGAAACCTGCGCACAGACTCTTCTCCATAACCTTTACGCAAATCAAAAAATGGCGCCTTTCCATTTTCAACTGCCAGAAACCTGGTGTTTTCAGTTTCTCCTCCAAGTGCGCTATAATGAACGAGCCCTTCAATAATCGCTTTTTCAGCAAGTTCAGCTTTCCTTTCCTTCGTTGCTCGAAAGAATTCATCCGTCCAGGGCCCGTGCTTCTTTGCTATCTCCTCTTCCTCATTTGCGCTGAGTTCCACCCTAGCTTCCAGATACTCAAACAATGCATACCAGGGAACTCTCCACACATTCAGTTTTGTTTGCATGTACGCTCCCGGAATATCTCCCTTCCTCATTCTTTCCATGGCCAAACGTGGCCATACGCCGATAATTTCAGCAACCTCGTCACAACTAAACTCCCCCCGGCCCAGTTTTCCCTGCAAAACCAGTTTTCTCCTATTCCGCAGATCAAACGCCCCAGCCAGTTTCCGGTTGCCCTGCTTTTCAAGAAGCTCCTTTGTCGCAGTAAGCGCAGCAGGCAGGCTTCCAAAATGCTCGCCGATCGCTTTAGCAAGCCCCAGCTGATCTAAAAACAGGTCAAAATCAATCTGCACCCCGGATTCATGGAGTTCGATTAATGCCCTAATCACGTCTTCTTTTGTTTCCAGGATGCTTGGGAAGAATTTTTCAATAATCACAGGGAGACGCTCAACAGTTTCTCTTCTTAAGAAAGGTTCCTTATGCCCCGGTAATTTTACTGTTTCAACTTTTCCGCTCCTGACAAGTTCCCTCACCCTGTGTTCCATGCTGCCTACGGACCTAATCGCTTCAGGAACACTAATGAGTTCCTTGCGTAGTGTGAAGAATGCAATCGCATCGCTTCCCTTTATGACAGTGGGCACCCCCCTAGCCCTGGCTTTTTGGCACTTCATTCCTTCTCTAATAAACTGCTGTACAACTTTTCTCCCGTTTTTCCTGCTCAGTCCAAGAGCAATCGACAATGTAACCTGGTTGTATTCCTTGGCAGGTTCAATCGCTTTGATAAACGCATTAAAATCATACTCCCTAAACTTTGAAACTCTGACCTGCTCAAAATTATCCGGATGGATGATGTAGAAATAATTCCTTATCCCATGCACTCTGATCGCTATTCCTGGTTTTTGCTTAATCTTTAGAGTTATGCTGGTTTGATGGCAGTCAAGCATCCCAGCCAATTCAGCTGCTGTCCTGTATCCGCGTTCCATCAGAAGCGCAACAAGCTTTTCACCGCTCATTCCACTTTCACTGGAAATTCCAAAATCAGCCAATTTTTCCGGGGAATAAACCGCTTTAACATCTATCTCAAGCTGTTTTCCCTCTGAACCCAGCGCAGGCAGAGGACCAGCGCCTTCTGCTCCAAGCGAGCTTCTGCTCAATTCTTTTGCAAGCTCCTGATGAATGAAAAAATCATTTCCAACTATTTCAAACCTGTCTGGTTCCTTCTTCTGCAAGGTTTCCGGCCCAACCCCCCATCTTTTCAATTCCCGCTCGCGCACTTCAAAAAAGCCATTTCTCAGAAGAACCGAAGCCCTTTCAGCATTGCTCTTTTCCCTTTGTTGGTACCTGGCAACAGCTGAATGCGTGAATCGGTAAATCGGGACTTTGCCATCCGGGCTTCTTAAGTCAAAAAATGCAATTTTCTTCTCTCCTGTCAATGTCTTTGTTTTTGAATTCCAGCCGCCAAGCGCATCTATCTCCACAAGCCCCTGCTCAATCGCTTCCATTGCCAGCTCGCTCTTTCTCCTGTCAGTTCTTTGTTCAAATTCCTGCTCTTTTCCAGGGCTTTCCAGCCCTTTCTTCATTTCCTCTTCCTCGCCCGCGCTGAGTGTCAATTTGTTCTTCAATGCTTCAAACAATGCTTTCCCAGGCACCACCCATTGCCAAACTTGCGTCCCTTCTTCTTTTGGTTTCTGCTTCTTGACCGCCCCTGGCACCAATCTAAGCTTGATCTTTTGGGAGATGAAATCTTTACTGAAACTAAGAATCGCCGCAACTTCGCGGCAGGTAAATTCTTTTTTCAGCAAGCTTTCTCTTTTCTTTGCTTCCAGTCCAGGCAATTCTTCTACTCCAGCCGTTTGCGTCTTTGCGCCAGTTTCCGTATCAACAAGCTCGCCGCCGCTTGCAACATGAAATTGGGGCGCTATCCCCCGGGTTTTTTCCAGTTTGCCGACTTCAGCGCTGATTTTTTTCAGTTCCTCACTACCCCCCGGAAGATTCCATTCCTCTCGCCCAACATAGCACATTCTGGCAGCCAGCGGAATCCCCTGTATCCCCACACTGTTAAGCAATCGGTTTAATCTTTCGCAGAGCTCAGTCCGGAGTTTAGCTGCATCAGGAATCTCTGCTGATTTTGCTTTGTTGCTTCCTTTCTCTATGGGGGGCAAAAATAAACACCAGTATATATAATTTATAACTTATACCTTATAAAACACTCTATCCCACTAAAAATCAGTCCTATTCAAAATCCGTGCCCGCGAAGTGCTTGCGCAAATATATCCGATCCGCTTATGTTCTTGGTCGCCCTTCTTTCTGCCCTATTCCCTTCAAACATCTCCTTTACTTCTGCGTCCTCCCTGATGATCGCGGCAACTTCCTTCTTTTTAGCTCCATCTATTCGACCAGTTACGCCCCCTACCGTTATCAACTTTGACCCTGCATTCCACTCCAATATCACTTTTTTAATTTTTTTAACCAGCTTAGGATCCAAGGCTTCGTTTTTCTCTATTTTTTTCCCAGTCTTTTTTTCTTTCTTCAATTCTCCATAGCCAAGGCTTTCAGCCAATTCCCTGATCTCATCCCTGCTCTTAATTATCTCCTTGAAGGTCTGTTTGCACATGTCCAGCTCTTTTCTCACTTTAGGCCCAGTCACTCTACCCTTCCCCTCCCTGTCCCAGCTATTAAGCAAGTCCCAAACTTCCCGCTGCCTCGGTGCGAATTTCATTGGCACTTTTCTTACCCTGCCTTTCCCGCGCTGCCCATACCCCAACCTAATCGCGTCATCCATCAGCGTTTTGTCTCTCTTCAGCTCTTTCGCTATGGTGCTCAGGTCATTTACTCCGATTGCGTCTGAAATCGCCTGAAGCGTTGCGCGCCCCTGTTTTTTCGGCTTCCATTCTTTGAAAGCTTTCCTGATTCTGTTCCTGTTTATGCCGCCCTCTGTCTTCCATCTCTCCTTCGCTTCTGACATCAGTTTTTTCATCTCTGGATCATCTTTCAGCAGCCTGCCGACTTTCCATTCCATAGTCCCTTTTATCTGGCTAGCTATGCTCTCCGCGGTTATTCCGCATTCATTTTCCAACTCCGCTTTCGGGTTCCACTTCTTTATCACTTTTCTAATCTGCTCAATCAGCTGCAAATCTTTAGTTTTCCTTTGCTCTACCTTTGCGTCGCGCCTGTCTCTTCTTGTTGCTAACCTTTCGCTTCTCTTTCCGTGTTCAGGTCTTTTATCCAAAACCGATGCATAACCCAGTTCTTCAGCGGCCCGTAGCAATACCTGCCTCTCACCCAATATGTTGACGATGCTTCCACGCAGCATTCCAGCAGCATCGCCCAATTCTGTAGCAGTGGCATCGCCCTGTCTTTCCCAATCCCAATTCAGCAGCGCTTCAATGACTCTCTGAACCCCCGTCTTCTCTCCTGAACGCAGTTTCCTAACTTTATTTGCCTCTTCCTCCACCTTGCGCCGGGTCTCTGCATTGAGCTCCCTCTTTTCACCAGCCTTTTTTTCCACAGTACCTTTTCTGTCCCAATATCCAAGCTTCACCGCAAGTTTCTTGATTTCCTTCCGCGTTCTCATTATCCCTTTCACTGTCTGTTTCGGCACGCCTGATTTTTCATTCAATTTCGTGGTAGTGACCTTTCCCCACTCTTTTTTCCAGTCTGTCAGCGTATCCAAAACTTTCTGCTCGCCCTTCTTGAGATTCTCAAGCCCCTCATCTACCGGCGTCTGAGCTTCTTTTGTTTCAGGTTTTTAAATTCCTTTGCTCCCGCCTTTTTTCTGGTCCGGAACCTGCTCTGCTCGAACCTGTCCCGCCGAACCACTCATTACGGTTTTAGTCTCATTTTTCATGAAATCAGCGAACCACATCTTGCTTACTTTCACCTGTCCGTCCGGAGTTATCGCGAGCAGCGGCACTTTCAGTTCCTCATTTATGAGTCTAATCGCCCCAAGCTGCGCCCACTTTTCCTTTACTCCGATTACGGGCAAGTTCTCCAAAGGCACAGGCACCCCTCTCATCCGGAACAGATACTCGACTATCTCTGCCTTTGCTCCCTTTGGCTCAGTGAATCTCTGCCTCATCGCAGCATACAACTCGTTCGGAACTTTGGGCCCTATTTCAATCTGCGGCACCCGGAGCGTCTGGGTTGGTTTCACCGCAGGTCCGTTTCCCATCTGCCCTGCTGCCTGAAGCACGCTGCTCATTTGCCTCATCGCAGCATCAGTTCTTTCCCTATCAACAGGAGCACTGGCAATTTCTCCAAAATCAGAGTCAGCCATCCGCAAACTTTCTGTCCTCTTTTTTCCTGTCACCGCAGCAACGAATTTTTTTAGAACTTCACTCTCGGCTGGCGCTATCTCCATATCCACATCCGGCATACGCGGGATTTCTTTTCTTCCTCTTCCTTCTTTTTTCACAGCAGCAATCGGCTTTTCCTGTTCAGCAACATCTCCGCGCACAGCAGCTGGTTCAGGCTTTTTCACTGCAAGCGCTTTCTCTATAAGTTGGTCTACTCCTTCCATTGCAGAGGCAATCACATCAACTTCAGGAACTTCCTGTTTCTCCGGCCTCTGGATTCCATAAACTGTTTCAAGCACTTCACCATTCATTTCGACCCCATCCGCGGTCACTCTAAGCAGTTTAACTCCCAGATCGCGGTTTATCAACGTAATCCGCGCCAGCACTTTGGCTTCACTAATTCCGAATGCTTTTGCTATGGCCCACACGCCAGCTGGCCTATCAAAAATCATTTCCACAAGCGCAGTTTTTTCCTCCTCGTTCAATAGGAAGCAATCGCCCATCTCCCTAATCAGTTTGGGCGGAAGTGTTTTCCCGATCACAGCTTTTTTGCGAGAATCAACTAGGTGCCTGACAACTTTTTCTTTTTGAAGCACCACTTCGGGCTCTTCAGTCCCAGTTATTTCTATCGCCGCGCCTCCCGCAGTTATCGGCTCTTCCTCTGCATCCCGTTTCTTTTCCACTTTCTCAATTTGTTTTATTAGTTTTGGCTCAGCAGCTGCACCAGGTTTCCTTGCTGCAGTCTGCACTGGCTGCGTTACTGTTCCTGGCCTAATTGCAACCGGAGCAGCGGGTTCCACTTTCTTTTCAGCTGGCGTATGCCCGCGCGTTCTTCCCTTTATCTGCCCATAACCATTCTCAACTGCTTTTTTCATCAAATCCGGATTGTCGTGCAATATTTTCATTGCCCCGCTCTTGAATTTTATTCCGGTCGCAGCCATCAACGCAGTAACCGTCGCATCCCCCTGCGTCTCCCTATTCCAGCTGTTCAAAACTTTCTCAAGTTTTTCCCTACATGTTTTTCCCTCAGATCCCTTCACCCTTCCCTTCTGTTGCCCATAGCCCAACTCCTTTGCCTTGCTAACCAAATCTTCATTGTCCCGCAATATTTTTCCTAGGTCGCCCTGTTGTTTCATCCCTGTAGCAAGAATCAATGCCGCAAGCGTCGCATTCCCCTGCGTTGTCCTGACCCAGCTGTTCAAAGCTTTCTCGATCTTGTCATTGTTTGGTTCTCTCATCGGCTTTTCTGCTTTAGGCGGCTTTTC
>CABMDC010000023.1 GCA_902384795.1 Candidatus Gugararchaeum adminiculabundum
CTCCCGCTCCACACCGCATCCACGGCCGGGGTGGCCGGGTCGTCGAAAGAGAAGTTGGCGCTGGCCAGCGCTCGCGCGGCATAGAGCGTGGCCTCGCCCCGCCCGCCGACCACCAGCACCGTGCGCCGGCTCTTGCCGCCCGTGTCGGTGTATTGCACATCCAGCAGCGAATCCGGGGCCAGCGTGCGGTTGCCCGCATAAACCGAGAAGGAATACACGGTGCCCGCTCCGGCCGGCGCGGGAGGCCAGGGCTCGGCCTGCGCCGCGAGGCTGGAGGCCAGCAGCACAAGCGCCAGCACGCCAAGGGAAAGAGGAGAGCGCTTCATTTCTTATCCCCCCAGCGGCAGCGTGCAGGCGCTGCCCGTGTTTGCCGTGCGCACCATCAGCACCTGTCCGGCATGCAGGCTCTGGTTGTCCGCCGGCGTCCAGCGCTGGAGCGCGGCATCCCATTCGTCGAAATGCACGCCCCGCGCATCGCTTGACGGGCAGTACTTGGCCATCAGGCCCGACTTGTCCATTCCATACCAGGAGTAGGGGACGGTGACCGACTGCTCCTCGTTGGGCGGGAGCGTGAGCTGCTGCCCCTCGAGCCGGCCGGAGTCGGCCACGATGCTCATGGTGCAGCGCTTGTCGGAAAACACCATCAGCCCGGCCGCCTGCTCGCTGCTCAAATCCGGCTCGCCCAGCGCGGGAACGAATTGCGCGCCAAAGCGCTCAAGGCGGATGTAGTCGTCCCACGCGGGCGAATAGCGATACGCTTTCTGGATGCCCTCGCAGCCCAAGTAGGCCGCGCCCTTCACGCTGGGGATGGCGTTCCAGCCCAAGGTGAGATTGGCGCTCCAGAGCATGTCGCTGCCCCGGAAGGGCCGCACCTGCACGGTTACGTTCCCACTCGCCTGCTTCCAGATGTTGGCCGGCGAGTAGGCCGTCATCTGCAAGCGGTGTTCGCGCGCGGGCACGTCGAGCGGAATGCCGATTACGCCCCGATACGTCTTGCTCTCGCCGGGAGCCAAATCAAAGAGGAAGCGCACGTTGCTTTTCTCCATGCCCAGCACGAAGTAGTGCGCGTCATACGCATCCGTGAAATCCACGCCGTAAGTCTGCGCCCCGCAGGACGGGGCTTGGGTGGCGCTCACCCGCACGTCGACGTATTGCACGCGCCCCACGCTGGAATTGAGGTAGGGTGTGAGGATTTCCAGTTTCGGAATCGTGATGCATTCGGGCCGCGCCGCGCCGTCAGAAGCTGCGGCGAGGCTGGCCGCTGTGCCCGCCATCAGAATCGGCGCCAGCAGCACAAGCGCCAGCACAAACGCGAGGCCCGCCGGCAGCCGCCTCTCCCTCTCTCTTTCTTTTTCCATCACCATGTGCTCACCCGTTTTCGGTTGATAAATCCACTCCTCATCGTCCGGCGCGCCGGGGAAGTCCGCCGTTTTCCAACCGCGTCATTCCCGGCGCTTTTGGCCGGCCTTGCATTCGCTGGCGCTGGGCCGTGTTGATAAAGGGTGGCCGGACCGTTCGGGTGAAAAAACGGTCCCCCTGCCCTCAAAACGGAAAAGAAGGTAAAAAAGAGCTCCAAGAAAAAATCCGAGTGGTTTGGAGCCTTGTTTATTTCATGCGCCAATCAGCCCGCTGATGAAGGCGGCGAGGTTGAAGAAGAACAGCTTCACCTGCCCTGCCAAATCCTCGGCCTGCATCTGGATGCCGCCCGCGCGGTACTGGGTCATCACCGTCTTGAGCGGGTCGGCGCCGCCATACATCTGGCTCACCATCGTTCGCAGCGCCGGGCGGCTCACCGTCATGGTCATGGTTTTGGATTCGCAGTCCTTTGCGACAAACAGTTCCATCCTCGTACTCGAGGTGGTGAGGCAGCCCACGCGGTCTTTGTCCAGATTGACGAGAATGCGCTGGCCGCCGATGAGGCCCCGCAGGGCTTCGGGAATGTCGGTGGGCTGGAAGGAGGCCGCGCTGGCCTGTCCGATTTGCGCCGCGCTATAGGCGTCGGGGTTGGGCGGGGCGTTGGTCGGAGCCGTGTTGTTGGGGGCCGGCAGGGCGATGACGTTGAGGATGCGCACGGTGGTCCCGCCGCGCACGGTGGGTCCGCCCATGTTCACCTGGTTGATATCTGTCGGCCTCGAGGACGCATAGAACGGAAGCGCGGCAAGCGCCAGCAGGGCGAAGAGGAGGAGCCATTTCATGAACCCCTCATTCATGGCGCCAATTTAAATAGGATTCCAACTTCATCGGAAAAACATGAGGAACACTTCGCAAAAGAGCAAGCCCGCCGCCGACTGGCGCGCCAAGACGCTGGCCCGCATTCGCGCGCTTATTCGCCAAGCCGACCCGCAGGCGGCTGAGCAAGCCAAGTGGAAGAAGCCCTCCAACCCGGCCGGCGTGCCGGTCTGGTCGCATGACGGCATCCTCTGCACCGGCGAGACTTACCAAACCCATGTCAAGCTGACCTTCATGCGCGGCTCTTTGCTTCCCGACCCGGCTCATTTGTTCGGCGCCGGTTTAGGCGTGCGGCGCGCCATCGACATCCATGAAGGCGATGAAATCGACGAGAAGGCGTTCATCGCCCTCATCCGCGCCGCCGCTGCGCTGAATAAAGAAAAGGAAAAGAAGTAGCGAGCTATCCCGGCGATTCGGCTTTTTCAGGCGGCTTACCCCGCTTATGGTTCGGCCTGTTTTTTGGACAATTCATCCATCCGCTCGCTCTGGTTGCGGTAAATGCCGCGCGCTTCCTTTCGCTGGAAGCCGTCGGCGAGCAGGTAGAGCGCGCCGCCCGCGCCCGTCGAAATCCCCCACGCTATTCCGCGCAAGGCAAATCCGGACGCCCACAGCAGCATTCCCAATCCCCGCGCGCCCCAGCGCAGCCGGTTCTCCAGCTTGAGGACCTGCTCGAAGGGCACCTGCAAGTCGTCACTCATCAGCCGGCCCACCAGCTGTTCAAAATTTCTCAATTCGGGCGAGTGGGGCACCTTGTAGACCTCGAAGCGGCCATCGATGTGTTTCAGCAGGTATTTTTCATCCCTGCCCATGTCAATTCGAATGCGCAGGACCATTCCCGCCTCCAAAGCCGACAGGTCCACAAAGGCGTGCAGGGGGATGTAGAGGCCATTCTCCATCAGCCGCTGCTCCAAAAGCACGGGCGGCGTGCTGAACTGATACGTCGGCACCACCCCGCTCTTGAGCAGAATCGCGTCAATCTTGTCCTGATAATGCTTGCTTTTTTCAGCGGCCTTTGGGATGTCCTTCTTCTCCCAATTCGCCTGCCGGTGCGCGAAATACATCAGGCGAAACTGGTTGAACAGGCCGAGCTGGTCCTTCTTCTGCACCAGCGCCCCTTCGGGGGAAACCACAGTCGTGCCTTTGGCTGAGTGTTTGAGCATGCGCTTTATTTGTTTTAATCGGCTTAAAAAGGTGTATTGCGGCTCCGGGCCGGCTTTTGGGCTTTTATACCTCTCGCCGTGGCCCGGCACGTCCGATACCTTTAAATACTGTTCTATCCATAGCTCTAGCTACCCGTTTCGGCCCCGAGGTTGGGCGCCGACATTAGCAGGGACCGCTGGCCTCCTGCGATGCAAACTTGAATTCACCCAGCATGGGCCACCGCCCGTGCTTCGGATTCAAGTCGGGGCGTGTCGGGCCGTCTGGCCTGAGCGTGAGGATGCAAATTCGCATTCATCCATCAAAGCCGCCTGTTTTATCTAATACATTCAGGAATCCGTGGGCGGTGTATAGATGGTGACGTCAAAGAAGGCAGCCAACGGATAACTGGATGTGGTAGGCTGTTTGTACCATTCAGTGGATGGCTAGGCTCTGGTAGATCGAAGCACCGCGGTAAGCCGCGAAAGTCCCGGGGGAGGCGCATACAACCTGCGATCCCGGGGTTGTGCCGTGTCCGGTAGTTGGACGCGCTAGACGCCGAGAATTAAAACATTCTAGTAACGGCAGGAAGAGAAATCAATTGAGATTCGGCTAGTAAGGGTGACTGAACGCCGATCAGCACGTTCTGAATCCGCACCGGGGCAACCCGGCGGAGATGTGGGGCGGACGAACCATGTTCGAGAGCGCAAGTGCCTGGAACGGCACGCCAAAGAGAGTGACAGCCTCGTGCGCGAATCGAGTGTGGTGGGAAGCCAAACGAGTAGTGCCCTCCAGTTTCAGGGCATGAAGACAGGGGTATCAACCTCTAATGCTAAATATAACCAGAGACCGACAGCGAATGAGTATCGCGAGAGAATGCTGAAAAGTTCCCCGAAAGGGGGGTTAAAAGATCCTCAAACTGAATGGTTACAGTATGATACGGCGCGAAAGGATTGATAGCTCCAAAAGGGGCGCCTCGCAAGGGGCGTTTCGATGGAGCCGGACCAGTGTCGTATCTTTCTTCTCGAAGCAAGAGCCAGGGAGTTGCTGCTGCGTGGCGAGGCGAGAGCCGAAGCGAAAGCAAGTGCGCGCATCGCAAGAAAGGCGCGTCGTCTGAATAGGGCGATTAGTCACTCTCAGCAGACCTGAAGCCGATGTGATCTATGCGTGGACAGGACGAAGCCCGCCTGACGGCGGGTGGAGGTCCGCAACCGGTGCTAGTATATTCTGCTCGGGTGATCTACGCATAGGGGTGATAGTCCAATCGAACTCGGCAATGGCGGGTTCCCCCCGAAATGCCCCTCAGGGCAGCCTCGCTGGAGGCGGATGGTGGGGTAGGGCACTGATCATTGGGCGCGGGCCCGAAAGGGCTCACCTGATTGTCAAACCCCGAATCTACCATCACCATAGAAAGCGGGAGTCGGGTTCCACTGGGTAAGCTAGTGGGCCGTTGCGGGAACAACCGGAACTGAGGTTAAGGTCCCTAAATTCAGACTAAGTGTGAATTGCAAAAGCGTTTGCGGTCTTATACAGCTGGAAG
>CABMDC010000024.1 GCA_902384795.1 Candidatus Gugararchaeum adminiculabundum
GGCCGAAATGGGAAGGGAAAGCGGGCTTGCTGTTTATGGGATGAAAGAAGTGAATGAGGCGCTGGAGTATTCCGCTGTGCAGGATTTGCTTTTGACTGACGAACTATTGCGGAGCAACAAGGAAGTGGAAAGGCTGGCGGAAAAGGCGCAGAGGAACAAGGTGAAGCTGAATATTTTCTCGACTGAAAATGATGCAGGGAAGCAGCTGAAGGGATTGAGTGGGATTGCGGCGCTGCTGAGATTTAAGATTAGGTGAAAAAGAAAAAAACTAGGGCCTGCAGGAAGTTGATGCGCCCGAAGGGAGCAAATTCTGGAAAATGTACGGAGCCAGCAGGTACATTAATACTTGAAACAGGAAATAAATTCCTAGGAGCATGAGCACTATTGAAATCGCCAATGTGCTTGTCTTCTTGTCCCCGCCTTTCCGTATTTTTGTGTAATAGAACCATAGGCCCGCTCCGAGCAAGCCTATTCCGAGGACTAATGAGGATATTAGTGCAAAATTAGCGGCTGATTTTTCAGCTTCGCAGATGTTTGATATTGCGCTGGTTATGTTGCTGAATGCTCCTGCCATATTTTCACCTCAGTTTATTCTAACCGCTGATTCACGCGCTCGTGCTTGCCGGCGCCTTTGATTTGGTTAATGAAACTACCACTAGCCAGGAAACGAAAATGAATCCGGTGATTGCAAACCCGAGAAGCATGTCCATTTGCCAGTTTTTGCCAACCAGGAAAAGCTGGCCGTTCCAGAGATGGTCGATCACTCCGAAAATCGAGCCGCCGAACAGCATTAGTATGAGGCTGTTGAGGTTTGGATTCTTTAGGTGCAGGAATTTCCTCGCGCCGAGAACTCCGAACAATGCGATGACTGAAATTGCGTAGCAAGTCATTTGAACGACCTCCGTTCTCTTCTCTGCATCAACTTATTTCCCGATTACGCCCAACTGGGCGAGAAGCGCTTCCAATTGCAATCGGTCATTCGCGCCCTCAACAATCCGGAAATCATACTCGCCAATCCTGTCAACCAATGCGACTTTCTGCTTGTCAGGGATTTTGTCATTGTTTATTACTTCCCTGTAAACCTGGATTATGACATCCTCGCCCGAAAGCCCGTACTGGAGCATAATGGTGTCCAGTTTTTTCCTTGATTCCTTGAAATCGCCCTTGAGAGCGAGTTCCACCATTTCCTTAATTTCCAACGGGTTCGCCCTGCTCGCGAACCGGTAAACGGCTTCCTTATTGATGTGCTTGGTGAAAAGCGAAGCGCCCTGAAGAGCGTTGATCGCCCTGCGCATATCTCCCTCTGCTATATAGGTAAGAGCTTCAATCGCGTCCTTTTCAACTTTCAACCCCTCGGCATGCGCAACCCTGTTTATCATTTCATTGAAATCAGCATCTGCGAGAGGCTTGAACCGGAAAACAGCACACCTTGATTGGAGAGGCTCGATGATTTTCGAGGAATAATTGCACGAGAGGATGAAGCGCGTGTTCTGCACATAGACTTCCATGGTGCGCCTAAGCGCGTGCTGCGCATCGCTGGTGAGCGCGTCTGCCTCGTCTAGGAAGATTAGCTTGAAGGGAACGGATGCGAGGGAAACTGTTCTTGCGAAATCCTTGATTTTTCCCCTAACGATGTCGATGCCGCGCTCATCGCTGGCATTCATTTCCAGAATAGCGTCCTTGTACTGGTCCCCGAAAAGCTCGCGGGCGAGCGCAATTGTGGCGGTGGTTTTGCCAATGCCGGGCGGGCCTGCGAAAAGCATATTCGGCATGTTCTTCGCCTTGACGAACGCCCGCAGGTGCTCGGTGATTTCCTTTTGGCCAATGACATCGGACAGGTTTTTGGGCCTGTACTTCTCTGTCCATGGCATTACGTCTATTGAGTCGCCCAATCAAAACACCTTAACGAGTAAAAATGACTGACTGCTAAATGACTGACCTCTAACTCTATTTATAACCAAGAAAACCTTATTATATGTTGGGAGCGCAAATTTCACCAACCTTTATTCTCGAGGATTGTTATGGACAAGGAAGATTCCAGGTATATAATTTTCTCGGTGCTCGTGCTGGCCGCAGGGCTTGTAGGCGCAAAAGTCGCCAACCCTGCTGGCGGGCCGCTAGCCCTGGCAATGCTCGGTGCGGCCGGGCTGCTCGGATTGGCGGCGGTTCTCTATTGCAAAAACGAGCTGAAGCAGAAAATCGGCTGGGAGTTCCTTGCCTGGTACCTGGTGATTTTGGTTGCCGCGTTCGCAATTGCGGTTTTCACAATCTACCGGAGCAGCCTGGCAAAAAATGCGTTTGCCACTCTCGCGCCGTTTGTGGCGTTCATGCTTCTGATTCCGCCCCTATCCTATGTCCTGAGGGACAGGTTTGTTGCCAAAAAGCAGGGAGAACAGGAGTGAAATGGAAGCAGGATAATTGAAACAGAGATTTGAAAGAAAAAAAGTGCTTTTTATGTATGACCATAATTCCCTGGAAAAGAAAATCACCCATTACTGGGAGCACAAGAAGATTTACGAAAAAGTGAAGGAGAGCAACGGCAAGGGGGAAAGGTTCTATTTCTGCGATGGGCCCCCGTATGCAACTGGACAAATCCACCCGGGAACCGCGTGGAACAAGTGCATCAAGGATTCCGTGTGCAGGTACAAGCGGGCACGCGGATTCAATGTGCGAGCCCAGCCGGGCTTTGACACCCACGGGCTTCCAATCGAGGTAAAGGTGGAGCAGGAGCTGAAACTCACGTGCAAAAAGGACATTGAAAAAATAGGAGTAAAGAAATTCACCGAGAACTGCAAGACTTTTGCAACTAAGTATGTTGGAATTATGGGAAAGCAGTTTCAGCGGTGCGGAGTGTGGATGGACTGGGATGCGCCCTATTTGACTTACAAGGACTCGTTCATTGACCGAAGCTGGGGGACAATTAAGAAGGCCGAGGAAAAACAGCTGCTGGAAAAAGGGGTTTATGTGCTTCCCTATTGCCCACGCTGCGAAACCACCATGGCGAATTACGAGCTCGAGTATGGCGAGCAGACCGACCCGAGCATTTATGTGAAATTCAAGGTGAAGGGGAAGGAGAATGAATTCTTGATTGTGTGGACCACCACGCCCTGGACACTGGTGGCGAACATGGCCGTGATGGCGCACCCCATGTACGAGTATGTTTACGCGAAAGTTGACGGCGAAACCTGGATTGTGGCAAAGGAGAGATTGGACCACCTGACTGCGATCATAAACCCGATTCAGGGCGGCTCGAGCGCCACTGTGCTGAAAACCGTGAGTGGAAAGAAACTGGATGGATTGCAATACGAGCACCCGCTCCAGTCAAAGATTGGAAAGGAAGCGGACAGGAAAATTGTGATGAGCGATGAGTTTGTCACGCTTGAGGAGGGAACCGGGTTGGTGCACACTGCGCCAGGCCACGGGCCCCAGGACTTTATAATTGGAAAAAGATTCGGCATGGAAATTTTCTGCCCGGTGAATGAGCAGGGGAAATATTCCAGTGAGGCAGGGGAATACGCAGGAAAGGCCGTGCGCGAAGCGAATCCCCAGGTGATTGAGGATTTGGAGCATGCAGGAATGCTGGTGCACCAGGGGAAAGTCTCGCACAGGTACCCCCATTGCTGGCGCTGCAAAACACCCCTGATTTACATTTCAACCCTGCAGTGGTTCATAAAAATCAGCAAAACCAAGGAGAAAATGCTCCAGGAAATCGAGACCATAAAGTGGCAGCCTGATTTTGCAAAAACAAGGTTCAAGGAATTTGTTTCATCCGCGCCTGACTGGTGCATTTCGCGCCAGAGGTATTGGGGGATTCCATTGCCGATTTGGGAATGTGAAAAAGAGAATTGCGGAAAGTATAAGGTGATCGGGTCCGCTGCCGAGCTTCCGCACAGGGTGGAACTGCACAGGCCGTTTGTTGACGAGCTTCATTTCACCTGCGAGTGCGGCGGAAAAATGAGCAGGATAAAGGATGTGCTGGATGTCTGGTTTGATTCCGGAAATGCGATCTGGGCATCGCTGGGCGAGAAAGAGGAGTACATGACTGCCAATTTCATTACTGAAGGATAGGACCAGACGCGCGGCTGGTTGTATTGGCTGCTTGGGTCGGGCGTTGTGCTGAACAATGAAATTCCCTACAAGTCGCTTCTGATGCACGGGTTTTTCGTGGATGAGAATGGCGAGAAGATGAGCAAATCGCTCGGGAATTTCGTGCCGCTTGAGGAGATACTTGACAAATATGGCGCAGACACTTTCAGGATGTGGTGTCTTAGCTCCACTGTCTGGGATGATTTGAAATTCAATTGGGACGAGATTAAGGAGGCGAACAGGGCGCTTTCAATCCTTTCGAACCTGGAATCGTTCATGCAGAGATTTTATGTCGCCCCTGAAAAAGAGGAAAAGGAAATTGGAAGGAGAAGCGAGAAAGAGAGCGATGATGAAAAGAAAAATGCGGGGGCAAAAGCGCGGGATGAAAAGGAAACAAAATATGGAATCGAGGACTTGTGGCTGCTTTCGCGCCTGAACACGCTGATTGAGGAGTGCACCAGGCACTTCGACGAGTATGAGACGCACATGGTTGCGAGAAAGTGCAGGCAGTTCATTGTTGAGGACTTGAGCAGGTTTTACCTGAAGGTTGCGAAAAAGAGAATTGCCGCTGGCGAGAATCCGGAGACCGTGAGCAAGGTGCTTTTCGTGGTGCTGTTCGATGTGCTGCGGCTCATGACCCCCATAACGCCGTTCATAGCCGAATCATTCTACCAGGAGTTCTATGCCAAGCACAAGGAGAAGGAGAGCATTTCGCTTTTCAGCTGGCCCAGGTTCGAGCCGAAATATGTCGACCCATTGCTTGAGAACCAGATGGAAATTGTAAATGAGATGGTGACTGCGCTTTCCAATGCGCGCCAGAGCGCGAAGATAAAGCTGCGCTGGCCGGTTGAGGAGGTTATAGTTGTCACCAAATCAACGGATGCCGCTGCTGCCGCAAGGAGGCTTTCCGGCACGATTAAAATTCTGGCCAATGTGAAGAATGTCAAGGTCGAGGAGAAAATCGCCTCCACGCTTACGTTGAAGCCGGTTCATTCAAAATTGGGGCCTGTTTTCAAAAAGGATGCGAAAAAAGCCGCTGATGCGATTGAAAAAGCTGACCCGGTGAAGCTGAAGAAAGAGCTTGAGGGCGAGAAGAAAAAGGCGAAAGTTGAGGAATTCGAAATCACCCCTGAGATGGTCGCGTTTGACGAGGTTACCGAGGGATACGCAGGAGCGCAATTTTCCGCTGGAACGGCTTATGTGAAGACCGCCATTAATGAGGCGCTTTTGAGCGAGGCCATGGCCCGCGAGGTTTCGCGCAGGATCCAGATGATGAGAAAGGAGATGGGGCTCGTTGAGAAGGATTTGATCGAGGTCAATGTTTCCTGCGAAAAGGAGCTGCTCGCACTAATTGAGAAGCGCGAGGGCGAGATTGCCAGCGAGGTAAAGGCCGGCAAGCTAAAGGTTTCCGAGAAACCGATGGAAATTAAGCAGGCGCATGAAAAGGACTGGGAAATCGAAGAGTATACTGTCAAAATCAGGATTAAGAAAATTTAAGCCGATTTGAATTTCTGTCTCTTCTTTATGTCGCTCCAGCAGGTCTTGCAGATGACATATCTCTTTATTTTCATTCGCCTTTTGGACGACTTTTCGCATGCCCGGCAGACCATCTTCTCGCAGTAGTTGCACTTCTCAAGGAAGTATGCCTGGTTGCTGCATCTTTCACAAATCATGGAAAGGGTTAGGTCGAAAAAGCTTAAATATAATTGCGTGGCTAATGACTGAAATATGGACGAAGTTCTCAGTTACGCGGTCAAAACCTACCTAAAGAGGATAAATATCATACTTTTCTTCTCTATTCCCTCGCTATTGGCATTCCTGATTCCACTTTTCTCGCCCATGCCGACCTATCTGGCGATTGGCGGGATGTTTGTGAGGATTGGGAGCATAAAGGCGCTGAGCGGGCTTGAGATTGCGATCATCCTGCTTGCTTTCCTTGCCTCGCTGCTGTTATTCTCGCTGGCGATAGTCGCCATTAACCTGGTGATCAAGGCGCAGAGGACCGCCACCAACATCCGCAGGGAAGTCATCAATGACCTGGAGAAATATATCTTCGGGGTTTTCTGGCTGATGATCCAGTTCACGCTTATTGTTTTTCTCATACAGCTGGTGGCGTTTGAAATGAAATGGGAGACCACCGTTGCGCCGGTGCTCACATTCCTGGTCACGCTTCCTTTGATATTCGCACCCTCGGGAATGATCATCGATGATTTGAGGCCGTACAGGGCGCTGGGAATGAGCATTAGGCTGATATTCAAGAATCTGAAGTATGTGTTGCTGTACATTGTGCCGGTGTTTGTGCTTATTTCACTGCTGGAAGTGATTTTCCTTTTGGCGCTTCCGAACAGGATTGCGGAGATAACGCTGGTGCTGCTTAATTCGCTGTTTGTATTGCCGTTCCTGCTTGTTTTCTTCACCCAGGTGTACCTGACCAAATACACGCTGATTAAGTAGAACGAGTTCACTTTGGCAGTTCAACTCGGCAAAAACCCTTTTCGAGAATCTCTACAAGATCAGTTTCCTTTCCGCTGCGAGCCGTTTTAGCGGTATAATCGAATGTTACTTGCTGATGCGGATTTATTGATATTCTGGAAAGGAACTCGGGTTCTTCGACAACAATTCGTTCTCGCGTAATTCTTGCAATGGAATAATCCCGTGGGAGGCACTCGTTTTGATCGTTGAGCGGAGGTGTTGAAAAGAAAAAGTCCCAGCCGAAGTCTGCGTTTACCCCGCTTATCTTTCCGAGTTCTGAAAAAAATTGCGTATTTTCGCTAACTGGCTTTTTATCGAATAGCAACTGATGAGCACAAGCGCCGAAATCGGCGAGGTTCGCTCTCACTTTTGAAATCTCCTTGGCGTACTTAAGATTTTCGTCTCTAAGAAGCAACCAGGGAGTAAAAGGCTGATCATGTATGCGACAGGTACCCCCACATAAGCAATAATCAACAAGAGCGTATAGCTTTGCCCCGCTGAATAAACTCAGTTCTTCTGCATCTCTGATCAGAGAGACCTTCGATTTGTTGTGAAGTCCGATTTCGATCTGTGTTTTGAGCCTGTCTAAAAGGTATTTTGGGATGGCTTTTTCGATGTAAATCTCGTTTATAAGAGGCCTTTGAAGTAACTCACTCGCTTTCATGAATGATTGCTTCATGTTATAATTTATGTCTTTTAGCTTAAAATAGGTATGTTCTGCACTTAGCGGAGAGAATCAGAGAATTCTCAAAACCGAATCCATTTTCATAATCGCGTTCTTCACTTCCTTTGCCTCGTTCTTGGAAAGCTTTCCCTGCCTGCACCGGGCAGCGGCTTCGCAAATTGTTGAACAGAAAACTTCCAGCGCACGCGGCGTGTCCAGGTCATTGTCCATGGCTGCTTCGAATTTTGCCAGCGCAGAGGCAGCGAGCTTGGGCGAGGAAACCTTGCATATTTTGGAGCTGGTGTGCATATGGAGGCATTTGGTATCATGCTTGAGTTCTTTCTCCGCCTTGCGCAATCCCTTGAATGTGAAATTCAGCCTCCTGCGATAATGGGTTGAAAGGTAGAGATAGCGAATGGCGCGGGGAGTGAAACCCATTTTGAAAAGGTCGCCTAAAGTATAAACATTTCCCAGGGATTTGCTCATCTTCTCCCCGTTAATTATCAGGTGCCTGCAGTGGAACCAATAGTTCACGAACTTGGTGCCAAACGCGCCTTCGCTCTGCGCAATCTCATTCTCATGGTGCGAGAAAATGTTGTCAATCCCGCCTGCGTGGATGTCAAAGTGCGCTCCTAAAAATTTGGAGCTCATGGCAGAGCATTCGATGTTCCAGCCGGGCCTTCCTTTTCCCAATTCTGTTTTCCAGAAAATGTTGCCATCGCTTTTCCGCTTTGCTTTCCAGAGGACGAAATCGCCTGCCTCGCGCTGGAAATAATCGTCCTTGAGAACGCACCTTCCTTTGAAGGCTATTTTGGGGATCGGGCGCTTGGAAAGCTGCCCGTATTTCTTGAATTTTGAGATGGAATAGAAGACGGAGCCGTCTTCTGATTTGTAGGCATAGCCTTTCTTGAGAAGCCGTTTTATCATGCACACCATTTCCGAAATGTTTTCGCTCGCCTTGGGCATGCAGCTTGGCGGGAGGATGCAGAGTTCATCGCGCCATTTTTTGAAAAGAACGGTGTTCTTTTCAGTGATGGATTTCATTTTTGCCAAATTGCCGTGCGCGGCGCGCACTGCCTTGTCCTCCAAATCGGTTATGTTCATGGCATGGGTCACTTTGCAGCCGGAATAGATGAGATAGCGCTTGAGCACATCCTCCATTGTATAGGTTCGGAAATTGCCGATGTGCGGAACCCCGTAAACAGAAGGGCCGCAGGTGTAGAGTCCCACTCGCCCTTTGCGGATCGGGATGAAGCGCTCCTTTTTGCGCGTCAGAGTGTTGAAAAGTTTTAGTTTCATTTTATCAGATTATTTGGTCTGCTGCATTCTTCCAAATGAAATAGTCGCCGTAATCGCCATGGCGATCGCGAAAAGGATGAGAACTGCGAGATCCAGGTAAACTGGATTGTGCTGCACTCCGATGATTGCGCCCTGGAGCATGTCGACCCCGTAGGCGACCGGGTCCATGTGCGTAACCCAGGCAAGCCAGGGGGGAAGATTGTCAACCGGGTAAAGCGCGCCGCTGAAAAGGAATAATGGCCATAGGAGAAATGTCATTACCAGCGAAAACCCTTCAGGGCTGGACATGTTCGCTCCCAGCGTGAGGCCAAGGCAAATGAGGCCAATGGCTATGAGAAGCGAGATTCCGAACACATAGAGGATTGAGAGCATGGAAAGCTTGATGCCGAGCAGGAGAATTCCTGCTATGAGAATTATGAGAACCTGGGGCATGACATCCGTGAGCCCTCCAAGGACTTTTCCTGCGACCATGGATGAGCGCGAAATCGGGGCGACAAGGACTGCTTTCAGGAAATCCAGCCTCTTGTCCCAGATGATGTAAGTGCCGTAGAAAATGGATGTGAAAAGAATGGACATGGTTATGATACCCGGGAAGATGAACTGCTGGTAATTCACTCCGCTGAAGGAAACCGATGAACCGAGCCCTGTGCCGAATGCGAAAAGCCAGAGGAGAGGCGAAATTAATGAAGAGATTACCCGCTCGCGCTCGCGCAAATAGACTTTGAATTCCCTCAGCCAAATGGCGTAGATTGCTTCAAGTTCGCCCATGTTTTCCATCTCACTCGCATTTTGTTTTTTCTGCTCTCTAATTTCCTATTATTTCCTATTGGACTGGGACTGCATTTCACGCTCGAAATAGCCGCCCTCGCCGTGCTCGTCTTCCAGCCCATGGCCCGCGTAGTGCAGGAACACATCGTTCAGGGTGACGCGGTGCACTTCAACCGATTCGATTTCGCCGGCCGCATTGAGCAGCTTCTGCATGTTCTTTGCGATATCGGTAACTGACATGGTGACCGTGCCATCGCGCTGTTTGAGCCCGCTGATGAAGCCGAGCTTTTGGAGCGCGGGGAGATTTGGATTTTTTATTTTCAGCGTGACCAGATCATGGCCCACGTTTTGCTTTAGCTGCTCCGGAGTTCCGAGCGCGATTTGCTTTCCCTTGTCAACGATCATAATCCGGTCGCAGAGCAGGTCCGCCTCGTCCATGTAATGGGTCGTGAGAACAATTGTGAGGCCGGTCTCATCCCTGAGCTGCTTTATATGATCCCAGATGTGCTGGCGCGACTGCGGGTCCAGCCCGAGCGTGGGTTCGTCAAGGAAAAGGACCTTGGGCCTGTGCATTATTCCCCGCGCAATCTCCAGCCGCCTTCGCATTCCGCCGGAATAGGTGCGCACCAGGCTATCGGCGCGCTCCTCCAGCTCGACCAATTTTAGCATTTTGTCAATCGCGCTTTTCCTTTCGCTTGCCGGAATTCCGTAGAGCAGGGCGTGCATCTGCAGGTTTTCCCTGCCAGTGAGCAAATCGTCAACGCTCGGCTCCTGGAAAACAATGCCGATTGATTTGCGCACTTTCGGAGTCTCGTGCAGCACATCGAAACCGTGCACTGAAGCAGAGCCGGAAGTGGGACGGAGCATTCCTGTGAGCATGCTGATGGTGGTTGTTTTGCCTGCGCCATTCGGGCCGAGCAGGCCGAAAATCTCGCCTTTCTTTATCTCGAGATTCAGCCCGTTGACTGCCGTGAGCTCGCCGAATTTGCGCGTGAGCTGATTGGTAATTATTACCGAGTCCGCAGAGGCCATGGATTAGGATAGGCAAAGGTAGAGTTTATTAGTATTACCTGAGTGCCATTGCGAGCGCTCTAGCTGAGCTGAGCTGACAGGTTGTCTATCTCGGAATCTATGGAATCATTGTAGTCCGGAATATCCGCAGCCTTGAGGTCTGATGCGCCTGCTGCGCCGCCAGAAGCATTTGCGCCGCCGGCTTCACCTGCCGCGCCACCTTTCGCACAGCCTGCCAAAAGAACGGCTGCCAAAAGCGCCACCACTACAAATCCGAGTACAATTGTTTTGCTCATAGTTTTCATCATAATCACCTTTAGTTTGCCGCACTGTTGGCAGTTTCAGTGGCCATGGTGCTTGCCAGGGGCGACACATCCGATGCCTTGTGCTTCAGGCCGACATTGTTCTCAGCCACAATCTGCTTCAGGGTCTCCTTGAAAGCGGCCGCGGTCTGATCCGACTGCCTGAGCGCCTCAAGCGCTGCCGTTGTCTGGCCCGCGAGGTAAAGCTCCTTTGCGCTGTTTAGCTGACTGGAATATTTGTCTGAGAGATATTCCAGCTCAGTGGTATCATGGCCCTTGGCCTTTGCCCGGCCTATGGCTGTTTTGAATTTTTCCTGGCGCTGGATTGCTTTTTTGGCAAACGCCTCGAGCTTGGCCATTGCCTGCTTTGAATCCTCAGCGGAAACCTGGTTTTGCTCGGCAACTTTCGCGTCAAAGTTGGCCTTGGCCTTGTCTGTCTCTACTTTCTTCGCCGCGTCGGTTTCAGAAGTGGATGCGCTGTTTGCATAGCCCGAGAGCCAGTTCTTGTAATCGCCCACGTCCTCGCTCGCTATTATCGCATTAACCTTGTGCTCGCAGTCTGCACGCGGGGTGCCGGTGAGATTCTCGCACTGGCTTTTCAGCTCCTTTACTTTCACCATTTTCATGCATTCCATCTGCGAGCCGGAGGTGAGATTTGAATTGTCTCCGCTGCACACATCGTTGATGACTGCTGCCACCGGGGCAGTGGAGAATTCCTTGTAGCACTCTTCCTTGCATTTTGCGTAATCATCCATGCTGGCGGTTGCCGAATCCGAGGTGGAGGAAAGATTTTCATTCGCCTGCTTGCAGCGGTCTAGGACGCATTTGATCACCGGATCCATTTCAGTGGGGACGTCTATGGTGGTGGGAACCGAAGCTGTCGCGGTTGTTGAAACCTCTCCGCTTGCGACATCGCAGTATTTCTTGCACACCTTTGTGCCGTTCTCATCGGCAGCACTGCAGTCCTCTTTGCAATTCTGATCCCCGAAAACCAGGTTGTAGCATTTTTCCTTGCACACGCCATAGCCGCTTGCATCGTCAGCCGCCTTGGGGCAATAGGAGGAAACACAATCCCAGAGCTTGTCTCCGGAGGTTGTTGCAACGCTTATGGTCACCTGGGGCTGGTTGTCAACCGAGACTATTTCTCCCGGGCAAATTTCGCTGCATTTTTCTGTGCCATCGTCCAGTTTCTGGCATGCCTTTTTGCATGCCTGGTCGTATTGGTGCACGTCTATGCATTTCTGCTTGCAGATTGCGTAGCTCTTCTCATCTCCGCCCTTCTTGCAATAGGAGATGCACTCGCCTAGCTTGTCAACTATCTGGGTTGAAACGCTTGAGCCGCCGGAATCGGTGGACACTGTGATGGGCGTTTCAACTGAGGTGGTTGCGCTTGCAATCGCTGTTGCGCTGGTGGTTGTGCTTTCAACCGCGCAGTAATAGGTGCACTTCTGTTCTGCGCTGGTTTCGCCCTCGCAGAATTGCTTGCAGTTGGTTTTGCCGTAGATTGAGGAATAGCATTTTTCCTTGCAGGTTGCGTAATCTACCGAGCTCGTGTCGGCAGGGCAGCTCTTTTTCACGCACGAGTAAATCGGGTCTTCGGAAACCGCCGTTGCAACCGGATCCGAGACAATCACCGCAGTTTTTGACCATTGAACGCAGTTTTTGCTGATGCAATCATTGGCATCCTTTTCTTTTGCGCACTTTTCCTTGCACTGCCCGTATTCGTCGTAGGAAATTGAGGTGATCGCTGAAACCAAGGAGCCGCCTGAGGAGGTTGCTGCCGGCTCGACACGCTTGGTGTTGGAATCTACGCAGGTGTTGTAGCAGTCATTGGCATTGCCCTGGTTTGCGCATTTTTCCTTGCATTGCGAATTGATTGAAGAATCGGAAACTGTTGCAGTGGGAGTGGATTCGCCGCCGGAGCTGCCGGTTGCGGATTTGGAAGTGCTGCAGACCTTTTCGCAGGTTTTCGCGCCGTTGTCATTCAATTTGCAGACTTCCTTGCATTCGGTTCCGCCTGAACCTGAATCTGAATAGAGGGTCGGGGTGGCTACCGTGTTTTCGCCGCCGCTCGAGGTGGAAGCAGGGCTCA
>CABMDC010000025.1 GCA_902384795.1 Candidatus Gugararchaeum adminiculabundum
AGCACTGCCGGGCCTATCAAGGCAATCAGGATGCCGATCAGAGCGCCGGTTAGCATTGCTGTGCTCCAGACGTTTGCCCTTGCCCTTGTTTCAGCTCCCATAACCTGGCCTGCTGCGTATAGTGCGCCTGCTGCCAGAAGCATCAGCATTGCCACCACTGGAACCAGTGTCTTGAAAGTAGTGCAAATGGATGATACTGTGCCCTCGATTCCGCCTAGACCGGTGCTTGCTGCGGAAGCAAAGCCGATTGCCAGGATGCCCAGCATCCAGAGGATATAGAGCTTCTTTCTCTGGCTGAATAATTTCCAAATCATATAACTAATTTTCAACAATACCACCACCTATTAACGCTAAACTCTAGCCAATGTTAGAGGATAGACTGTTTATAAACATTATGGGATTAACTGGGTTTTGATTTCTGCAGTTCGAATACGAGATTGTCCTTTGAGATATTTAGGACCGCATGTGACGGGCAGGGGAGAGGAGTGATTTGATTTGGAAACAGCAGGCTGATGCCGCACTCTTCCAAAAAAACCTTATCCGCCAGTTTCATTTCCTGCGCACGGCCCCAGCCAAGGCAGGATGGGTCGGACAGTTCTATCTGCAGATGGAGGTAATCGATTTTCTTGCTTAGCTCATAGCGCGCTTTACTGCATTTTTCCAAATCCTTGGCAACTATTGAATCAAGCAGATTTTTCACCAAAGGCAGCATGCCATCGGAATCATAGAACTGCTGCATTGGCGAATAGTACATTTTGTTTCCGTGCTTCTGCATGGCCACCTGCACCATGAAGCGGAAGTCGAATGACTCGAAATATTCCTTTTGCGTTGAGTCCCAGAAAAACAGCGAGACGTCCAGGCTGGTTTTGTTGTCCTTGTAAACTGCCAGGGCCGCATCAGAACTGTTTTTGAGATCCCAATCATACCTCTCCTTGATCGGAGCTGAAACCGCGAGAACCATGGCAAGAAGCAGCAGTAGCAGGAGCTCGTTCCTTTTGTCCAAAATTTTCAGCTTTGGGGGGAACAGGGCGAAAAACGCGATGAACGGGAAGAGGAAAAGGCAAAGGTCTTCCTTTATTGGAGAGATCGCCTTTAGGAAAAATTCCGGGAAGAATGTCAGGAGCAGAAGCAAAGAATAGAATGCAAGAAAGGCGAGCCAGAAGTTTTTGATTTCCTTGGTTGGGGAGAACTGCAAAAAGAGAGGAGTGAGGACCAGGAATAGCAGGAAGGGCTTTAGCGTGTATATTTCATAGATGATATTTGCACCGCAGCCAATTGTTCCATAGGTGCAGCCGGCCTGGATGCTTTCGTTTCCTGAAAATTTTGCAAGAGTGTGGGTTGAGTAGGTCAGTAGGAATAAAATTGCCAGTGCTGCCAGTGGCAGGAGCATTTTCCTTTCCAGATTGATGGACAGTTTTTCATGGTCAAGAACAAAGAACGCGGCTATTCCGAAAAGCGCGACAAGCGGCTGGGATAGGATTAGCAGCGCGCCGCCGATCAGAAAAATGGCTTCCCGCGAAAGCTTGAACGGGTTTTTGAACATTAGGGTAAGGATTAGGAATGCGAGCAGCTCGCGCAGGCGCATGATGATTGGGAATGAGGGGAATTGGAATGGCGGGAAGAAAAGCACTAGAAGAAGGAGGTATTTGAACTGCCAACCGGGCCAGTCCTTTAGCAGGAAATAGGCGGTGAGCAGGGAGAGAAGAATGGACATGATGACTAGAGTAAGAGTGATGTTGTTTGCAACCAGGTTCAGGCCTGCTGCGAGGATATGGAATAGCGGGGGGAACGAGCCTGCCATGGTGCCGCCTGCGATGAAAAATTGTTTTTGCTCAGTGAAAAATCCTCCATGCTGCACGATTTGCGTGAAGAAAGCGGTGTCCGGCCAGTCATAGCTCAGCCAGATTAGGCCATTGAAATTGGTGTAAGTCTCTCCTAGGAAATAGAGGTAGTTGTTTAGGAATACCAAAGTGTAGGCGATGATAAGGAGAATTAGGAGGGATTTCACGCCCAGCATCAACGAATCGGTTAGAGCATCATTTTTAAGAAAATGCAGTTGAAGAAAGGAGGGTGGTTTGTAGTCCATAGGCCTGCACTTCAAGAGTCAAATTTCTTTAGGATTAGCTGGGACAGGTTGGTGAATCCATCCCTCCAGGGGTGGAGCTTGGGCTTGCCTTTCCGCTGGCCATAGGTTATCGGGATCTCCCAGTATTTCGCCTTGCTTTTGCAGAATTCGATTTTTAGTTCCTGGGGAAACGGAAAGCCGTCGGATTTTACGCTGCGCCTTATTTTCTCCCAGGCGCTTCGGCGCATTGCCCACATGCCGGACTGGGAATCCTCGAAATTTGTTGAGTGCAAAATGCGCGAGGTGAGCGAAAGGATGCGGTTGCCGATGTAGTTTGTTGTTGGCATGGCTCCCTTTTCGATTTTTGCAAACCTGTTGGTTGTCACAAAATCAAGGCCCCCCTTGTCCAGCAGGGAGATTAGTTGGGGGATTTTTGAAGCAGGATAGGATCCGTCCGCATCAAGGGTGATGATGAAATCGCCTTTTGCAAGCCCCAGGCCGGTCTTGCATGCCCGCCCATAGCCCCGCCTTCCTTCTTTTATTACGGCGCAGCCCAGGGCTCCGGCGATTTCCGCTGTCCTGTCCTTGGAGCAGCCGTCAATTACCAATACTTCGAGATTGTAGGATTTTTTTATTTTGCTTTTTGGGATGGATTTCAGGCATTGGGCTATTGCCTTTTCCTCGTCCAGTGCAGGGATGATTATGGAAACGGATTTTTTTGCCATTGGGAAAAATTTGGAGCTTGGAATATTAAAACATGCCGAGCGTTTCAGAAGCGGGCTGCGACCTTAACTGCCCGGCTGGCTTCTATTGATTTGCTTGTTACAATGAAATCCGCGCCTGCGAATGCGCCCACTGCCGCGAGCGCCAATTCGTCCTCTGATTTTTCCGCTGCTGCCTTTGCCGAGAAACCGGTTGGCAGGCCGAACTCCTGCTTGAGCGCGATGATGGCGCGCCTCCAGTCAGGCCCCTGATTTTTCGGGAGCGCTGCCGCGTCCAATAGGAAATTTTTTGTTCCGCAGTTTTTGAATTGGGCAATTAACCGTTCTGCTGTTTTCATGCTGGATTCGACGGAAGAATCGGAACCTAAACAGTAGATGGTGGCTGCGGCAACTTTGGCATCTCTTAACAACTCGAGCTCCTCGAACGAGGTTGCAGTGTTCAGCGAGCTGTAAATCAGGTTGGAATTGAAGCCTGTTTCTTTTGCGAATAATGCGAGCCTTGCTCTCGCGATGGGGTCGGTTGATTCGATCATCACCGGGCCTTGGAAGATTTTTTGGGCTGAAATGAGAAGCGACTTGCCTTTTGCGAAATCTGTGAAAAACAAATGAACGCCGAATTTCTCCGGTGAATTTTTCAGTTTGCTTATTTCCGCGGATGATTTCACTGAAGCAAAAATCACCGGCTCGCGCTCTTTCGGCTGGCCGCCGAATTCAACTCCTGCTATTTTCAGCTTTTTCTGGAAGGAGGAGAAAGTGAGCATAGGGGAAAATTGGCTGATAACTAATATAAATAAGGGAGCGGAAATTAGCAACTGATGCAGGCGAGAATGAATCATCCGGAGGAGAAGCTGGAATCCCTGAACAAGTACAAGCTGCGCTCCATGTTCCATATTTTGCAGGAGAATTCCAATCTTGCGAATGCGATTCTCGTGGCCGCAGGCGCGCTGTTCCTTCTTCTTGCGTTCCCGTTCTATCCCATTTGGATCGCGGCGTTGCTGGCGCTGGGATGCGGAATTATTGCCTACAAATTCGCGCCCATGGGAGTGATCGCCTCCAGCGTGCTCGCCTTGCCCGCGATTGCCTGGCAGGCGCCCTTGCTCGGCTGGGTTTATGTGCTGGTCCTTGCGGTGATTTTCTTTGAGGTGCTGGACCACTGGAACATAATCGCAATTTTGCAGGTGCTCATACTCGCCCCGTTTGCGCCCGAGCCATTCACGCTCCTTTCGGGGATTGTGATTCCGCTCATGCTGTTCGCGGCGTTCATGGTCGGGTCCAAGAAATCCTTTGCCATTACCGTGCCTGCGATTCTCATTGTGCTCCTGCTTTCAAGCCTGTGGTTCACGCAGAATGCGGCGTTCATGCCCATCAAGAACCCGAGCAGAACCTATGACCCGAAAGCCGAATATTTGCAGAATATTAGGGCTGAATCGAGCGAGATGGATATTGTTTCAAATGCAGGAAAGGCGCTCGGAAGCCTGCTGGACTTTGATAACGCTTCCCTGATTGGAACAGCGTTTGGAAAAATCTCCTGGAACCTTTCCATACTTTTTGCCGAGGATTCTGCACTTGTGCAGTTGCTCGCCTGGGGAGGCGCGATTTTCCTTGCCGCCTGGGTGCCCGGGCAGATGAAGGGAAAAAGTGTCCAGCTCACCGCGAGCCTCGCAATTTTGCTGATTCCCATTGGCTATTATTTTGCGTGCCTGATTAGTGTGCAGAAATTCGACCCGCTCATACTCGTTTATGTTGCGATTACGATCCTGGTTGTGCTCACGCTGGATGAAAAGGGGTTCAAGTTCGCGCGCGAGAGCAGTATATTGAGGATTGAAAAGGCGAAGAAGTTCGTGAAATTCGGTGTTGAAAGTGGAGGGGGAAGCGGGGAAACCCTGAAGGATATTGGCGGCTATGAGGATGTGAAATCAGAACTGAAGGAGGCGATCGAATGGCCGCTGAAAAGAAGGGAACTCACTGAAACTTACGGGATAAAGCCGCCGGGCGGAATTCTCCTGTTCGGGCCACCGGGAACAGGAAAAACTGCGCTCATGCGCGCGCTGGCAAACGAGCTGGACATCCAGTTCTACTACATAAAAAGCTCTGAACTGATTTCCCAGTGGTATGGGGAAAGCGAGAAAAATATTACCGAGCTGTTCGCAACCGCGAAGAAAAATGCGCCCTGTATTTTGTTCTTTGATGAAATTGAATCGCTGGGAAAAAAGAGGGGCGGGGATTCC
>CABMDC010000026.1 GCA_902384795.1 Candidatus Gugararchaeum adminiculabundum
AGTGGCACCGAGGATTCTGGCAATACTTTTGCAGGAGATGGACGGGTTTGCGGCGAAGAAGAACGTGATTGTGATTGGCGCAACGAACGTGCCGAACATGTTGGACCCCGCGCTTCTAAGGCCTGGAAGATTGGACAAGGCGATTTACATGCGCATGCCGAACAAGGGCGAGCGGACAAAGATTTTCAAGGTGCATTCCCGAAACCTGCCGCTGGCAAAGGATGTTGACTTTGACCGCCTGGCGGAATTGAGCGAGAGGTTCAGCGGCGCGGACATAAAGAACGTGTGCGATGAGGCGGCAAGGGCGACTGCGAAAAGAACCGTTGAATTGAGGAGCAAGAACGTGATCAAGGTCGGGATGGCGGAATTCCTGCAGGTGATTAAGAGCGTAAGGCCGAGCGTGACCATCGGGGCGCTTGATGAGCAGGAAAAGTTCAAGCTTGACTTTGAAAGAAGGACCGGGAAGATGGACGAGAAACAGGCGGCAGAAGGAAGCGAAAAGTTGGTGAAATGGAGCGATGTTGTCGGGCTTGATGACGTGCGCCAGGTTTTGCTGGAAGCGATCGAGATTCCGCTGCTGCACGAGGATTTGATGAAGCAGTACAAAATTGTGCCAAGCAAGGGGCTGCTTTTATTTGGCCCGCCTGGATGCGGAAAAACTCTAATACTGAAGGCTGCTGCGAACGAGCTGAATGCCACTTTCCTGACTTTGAGCGGAGCCGACCTGCTGAAGCGCGGCTATGAGATGGCAGGGGTTATGATCAAGGAAACTTTCAACAGGGCAAGGGAGCAGACTCCGGCAATCATTTTCATTGATGAAATCGAATCGGTCGTGCCTTCAAGGAGCTCGAATTCCTCCCCGCTGATTGAGAATATTGTGACCCAGGTGCTCAGCGAGATGGACGGCATGAAGGAGCTGAAAAAGGTGATGTTCGTTGGGGCCACCAATAAGCCGAGCATGATTGACTCCGCGCTCATGAGGCCCGGAAGGTTTGACAAGATAATTTACATACCTCCGCCGGATGAGGCGGCCAGGCAGCAGATCCTTGAAATAAATATGAAGGATATTCCCATGGATAATAGCGTGAACTTTGAGAAGCTGGCTGCTGCTACGGAAGGGTTCACCGGAGCGGACGTGACCGCGCTTTGCCAGACGGTGAAATTCAGGATGGTGAGAAGGAAAATCAAGAAGCAGGGCGAGAATGCAGTGATTACCATGAACGACTTTGTGGAGGAGCTGAGGGGAAGAAGGCCGAGCGTGACCAGCGATATGCTCAGGGAATACGTCTACTTTAAGCGGGAATACGGCGAGCGGAAATAGACGGTAAGCGAGAGGAAGTAAGTGAGTTATTTGTCTGATTTGGAGAAAAACAGCGAGCGAGTTATCGCGAGCCTGTTTTTCGACACGTGATTGTTCCTGTTTATATCGTGAGGGGTGCGGGGCCTCGCGATTTTTCGGCGAACCGAAAAATGCGCCCATTTTTGCCTAGGGCAAAAATCGGGGGGATGTGAAGGCGAAGTTGGCCCTGCTAACCTATTTATAGGGGCGGATGCCAATAGATAGCCCATGGCAAACGAACGGAATTTTCTTCTGGCTTTGGCAGTGGTTGGGATTGCAGCTATAATGCTGTTTCAGACGCTTAGCGGACTAGGCCCATTGGCGAACTATACCATGGTATCCAGTGAGCTTTCCGCAGCGCCCGTAAAAGCGGACGTGCTGTCCATCTCGCCTGCTACGCAAATCCTGAAGTTCAAGAGCGGGATTGCATCAACAGACCTGGAGATCTACTCTTCGGCGCAGGCGGACGTGAAAATCTCGGTCACGCCCATTCCGGATGTGACCTGCAGGATAGGCGCATCGTCCATCGGAGCGCTAAAGGGGTCGCAGACCGTGAAGCTGGTGTGCACTGCTCGGGGGAAACCCTCAAGCGGGCTGCTGGTGGTAACCGCTTCTTCGAGGAGCACTGCAACTGAAGCGAAAATCTATTTAGACTCTGGCAATTAGATAGGATATAATGGTTGCAAGATTCTTCCTTAGATTCGCCGTAGGGTTCCTGGGATTTCTGCTAGGGGCACTTTCCGGTTCTTTTCTATTGCTGGGTACGCTGTTGCTGGCATTTGGCAATGAAGTGCAGTGGAACCAGGGGCTGCTGATTTTCGGGGCGGGGATTCTGCTCATGGTGCTGGGAGAAACGGCAAAGCTGGCGGCCATTTACTATTTGTACGGGAAAGGAAAAAGCAAGCCGTCCTATTTGTGGAGCTTTATTTCAACCATGTTCAGCGCGGTTCTGGGCTTTGGTTTCTCGGCCGTGTTTTACATAATTTATACCGAGTATCTCCAGGACAGAGCGTATATAATAGTCGCAATTTCAAGCGCAATTACAACCACTGTTTCGCTGCTTTTCGGGATTGCCAAGCTGCTGGTAATAAGGGCCGTGAAGCACAGGGCAGTCAAAATTGAGACCGAAGCTATTGTGTAGGAATGGAAATGGAAACACACTCTTTTCCTTTGCCTATTTTTTGTGCGTTGTGGATGGAAGCATAGGTGAATTCCTCTGCTTTTGAAACGGCTTGTTCCAGGGGCAAACCGCGCGTGATAAAGCAGGCGATGGAGGAAGCGAAAACGCAGCCGCCTCCGTGGGTTCCTTTGCTTATTTTTTTGTGAATGAATAGTGTGAAGGAATTGTCTTTTGATAAAAATAAAATGTCGCAAAAATTATTTCCGCCAGCCTCCTCCATTCCTTTGATTAGAATGTTTTTTGCTCCGAGCGCGCGCAATTTTTTGCACGCGATTTTCGCGGATGAAAGGCCGGTGATTTTTGTTCCGCTTAATTTGGATGCCTCGTGCATATTGGGGGTGATGAGCGTGATTCTTTTTAGAATGGATTTGTTTTTCAGAGCGGGCAAAACGCCGGAACTTGCGAGAGCGCGCTTATCGGGCTGGGCGGTGAGAACCGGGTCGAGGATAATTGGAATGCTTTTTGGAAGGGAGGAGAAAACCGCGCGCACTGATTCCGCGCCTGCGAGCAGTCCGATTTTCACGCAGTCGAATTTCATGTCGCTGCAGACTGCGTGAATCTGTTGTGAGATTAATTTTCCGCTTACGGGATTTGCTGAAAAAGTTTTGCGCGTGTTCTGAACCGTAACGGCGGTGACTATGGGCGCGCCATGCGCTCCGAACGCTGCGCAGGTTTTCAAATCAGCCGCCAATCCGGCGCAGCCGTCAGGGTCGTTTCCGCCAATCAGGAGAATTTTTTTCGCCATCAAGTTAGACTTGATGACTAGGTTTTAAATACCCTGTTTTTCAAATACCGATTCGGTGGAAAAAATGCCGGGAATCCGAAGGCTTCATTTGGATGTGCTCAAGCCGTCAGAGCCGTCAATCATTGACTTGGCGAAAAAACTGACTGCCTTGAAGGGTGTCGAAACCGTCGACATAGTTGTAAAGGAAGTTGACCGAAGGGTGGAAAAGGTCAGGATAGTCGCAGAAGGCGACAATCTCGATTTCGAGAAAATGCGCGTTGTCATAGAGGGAGTGGGCGCAAGCGTGCATGGGATTGACAGGGTCACGAGCGGGGGCAAGCTGGCCTCGGAAAGCGAAAAGGGAAGTTGCTTTTGAGTGGGAATCGACAGCGCAATTTCCAGCAGGCTGATGAGGTACA